>JABXIS010000027.1 GCA_013372975.1 Alphaproteobacteria bacterium | reverse complement strand
CGGCTCAGGTGTCGGCTCGGAAGGTCCGCCAATATCAGGCGTCAGGTCATCAGGCGTCTCAACTTCCGGGGCCGGTGTATCGTTTGGATCCTCTGTCGGGGCTTCGGTGGGCTCTGGCTCCGGTTCTGGCTCGGGCTCTGGTTCACTCGTTGTCGCAGGTGTTGGTGTGGCCGCTGCAGCTTCCTCAGTTGGCAAGCCACCTGATGCATCTGCGAAAACCGCCACCGGATCAATGATAGGGGTCTCGATCTCCAGCACGCTTTCAACTGTAATGTTTTCGCCTGCGGCTGGTGCAATGCGTTCGATGAATTCGGCAATTTCTTCAGCCAGTTCTTCTTCAACGTCTGTATTCGGCTCAGGATAGATGATCACTGCCGTGATATAGGTATCCTGTCCGCCCAACTGCCTGAAGTTGATGCGCAATGTGCCGTCAACAACTTCCACCCGCGTTACAAGCATGTGGCCTGTCGCGGGCGCGCCACCACCACCGCCCTCTGCCTGCAGAAACGGTTCCATCGAAGAAATCGACTGAAGCGAAATCGAGCCGAGTACCGATGTTCCAACCGCACCAAGGGGGCTAGCGCCCAGGCTAAGGTCTGCAGAGGCGAACATGTCAGAAGATGACGAAAGTGGCCCACCCGCAGACGCAGAAATGGTCATGTCAGGAATGTCTTGCAGAACGGCTGCTGCGTCCCCACCACCGGACCCGGAGGAAAGCCTGTCCGGACCAGTTGTTGACAATTTCATCACCGGAACCAGATCATCGGTGGCGCGAGTGTCAACCATGTTAACCTTGCCGCCATTCCGTTTCACATCGACTCCAAAAGGATAGAGCGGCGATTGACCATTAGGGCGCGGCGCCGTGAGAACAACCACTCTGTATCGGCCGTTCGGCACGTTATTGGCAACAAACTGTTCAACGTTGCGTACACCATTAGAGAGGATAGAGGGGCCAGCCGCGGCTGCCTCGTCACTCATATCCTGCCCAACGAGCATCTTGCTCTCTGAACTGACCCGTGTGAATTTGTCATAGGGTGTACTTGCAGAAGGCCCCAAATCCCAACCCATTGCGCCATCTGTCAGCTTGAAGTTTTCGTCCAATACAAATGGCGCCATAAAGGCTGTCCAGTGCGTTCTGGCGCCCGCTTCGATGATCAGGTTTGCGGCATCCGAGATTGTCGCTAGATCATAATCTCCAGCGGCTTCTTCAATTTTTCCCAGAAGGGCATCCATTCGTGCCTTCAGCGCATCTGAATCGCCAAGAGCCTGGTTCAGGTAGGATTGAACGACCTGAAAGCCCCATTCGTCGACCGCAAGTGCGCCTTCAGCCGCCTCTTCAAGTGAAACAGTTGGAAATGTCTCGATGCGTGCCTCAACCGGCGACCGGATCAGGTCAGCGCTTCGGGTACCCGTCAGGAAAAAGTCGTCTTCCTGTGCTGCGGCGGCCTGCTGGCCTGCGGCGGGGGTGGCGTCCCGCAAGGCAGGCCGAACAATTCTCAGTCGCCGGATACCAGGTATCTCAACGGGAGGCGGAGTTGTCATTACATAGGTTGCCGGCGGCGGAAGAAGCCTGTCACCAATGACCGGTGGTAACGTATCGTCCAAAATGCTGAGCGTGTCGTCTTCCTGCCAGGCACCATATATCAATGTCCCGGTTGCTACTGCAGTACCAGTAAGCAGTGTGGAGATGACAACTGATCTATTGCTTTTGAACATCAAGCGCTTCCTAGCTACGACAAACTTTTATTCAACTTTAATCTAATACAATAAAATCTGCTATTTGAAACGGGTTTTTTCTAGCAAATCCAATAGTTCTAGCCTATTGATGGCCGACTTCACCATCAGTCTGAAATTTTACATATCGGATAATAACACAATGTTAACGGGCCAGCCCTTTGATGACCTTCAATCCATTATAGACCAGTTACCAGACGCGGACAGCTGTGGTGAAAAGAAGATAAGGACATCCTTGGCCGAGCGTGGTTGCGTTACGGATGATGGTATCGCGAATACAATTGCGTGGCTTGGCACGTGGCAGGGAACAGGTATCCCAAAGGTAAAAGAGGCGCATATCTGCGTGTTGGTTTCCGCTTACGAAGGTGCAGGAAATAGCTCTGAATCTATTGATTTTATTGCAAAAACAGCAAAAGGTGCCGCACCAGTCAATGTTTTGTGCATGGGCAAGGGCACAGGGCTGCGCGCAATTGAGCTGGCGCCGCAAATACCACATGATTTGAAAGCAGGGTGGGCAGAGCAGGACTGTATGGCAGCAGTTGCTTTTGGCATGGAAGCGACTGCGTCGGGTGGAGACCTGCTAGGGCTCTCCGATATGGCTCCGGGAAATGATGTGTCGGCTCTGGCCGTGGTGGCAGCCTGCCTGGGGTTGGATCTGCTGGAAATCGCTGACGTTCAGCAGCAACATGACATGGATGGTGTTCGGGCTTTATTGGCTGAATATCCCGCAGCTTCACCGCTTGAGAACCTCAGAGTTTTGGGTGGACGGGAGATAGCGGCCGCCGTGGGCGCAATTGTTGCCGCCCGAAGCCGGCGGCTTCCTGTTTTGGTAGATGGCTGGGCTGGGCTGGCCGCGTGTGCGGTGCTAGAGGCATGTCGCAGCGGAGCCACAGATCACGTCTTGCCCGCAAGTGGGTCTTCTGCTCAGAAGGCAGTTTGGCGCCACATGGGTAAAGAATGCCTTTTCGCATTTCCTGTTGCTGCTGGTGCGGGGTGTGGCAATGCCTTGGCCATTTCAATGATGGACGATATTTGTTCACTTTTGCTCATGCGGGAAAGCAAAAGCAGCCGGCAAAGGTAAAGACTTCACACACTAAGTTCTTAATAGACAACAATAACTTGAAGAATAATCCATCTGACCTTAGGGTTTGTCTTGTGTGGGGGAAAGATTGAGGTGGGTAAGGCCCGAGCTATATGGTCCGGATTTTTCGTCATTATGTGTCCCCGATAAAGCTTGCATTGGCTTCAATAGACTTTGTGTTGTTGTTGCTATGTGCTGTCGGCGCTGAACTGTTTCGATACTTTCTCTCTGATTTGCCGCTGGTTCTAAGTGTTGGCTGGGCGGCATGGGCGGCGAAAGTTTTGTTCGCCGGTGTGTGTTTGCCTGCTTTGTTGGGGGTCGGTGTCTATCAGTCGGAGTCCCTGGCTGATTACAGGGTTTTTTGGGTTCGCTTGCTTGTAGGGCTGGCGGCAACTGCGGTTGTTAGTTCCGCTCTGCTATATCTTTTCCCGATGCTGCCTTTTTGGCGTTCAATCCTTGCGCTGGCGATTATATTCAGTGGTTTGGCAATTTTATTTGTTCGCAGCTTGTTTATGATTTTCGGAAGCCCCCAAATACTGGGCCGGAGGGTTCTGCTTTTGGGGGCAGGGGAAACAGCCGAGAACCTGTTGAAGTATGCTTCCGACGCTCGGGAATCTGGCCTGAATATTGTGAGAACGGTGGCTTTGTCTGATGACAATGCAAACATATCGAATGCAGTAAAGTTGGAAGATATAGGGTCTCTCGATCAGTATGTTTTCTCAAATCATATTGAAATGATTATTGTGACGACGGATGATCACAAACAGAAGCTACCTTTGGAAGCGCTTATTTCCTGCAAGCTTGCGGGTGTCGAAGTCAAGGATAAGCTGGCCTTTTTTGAGCAGATGCGGGGGTATGTCGATGTCTCGTCGGTGAAGGCTGAGTGGATTGTGTTTTCCGATGGGTTTCGCGGCGGTTCACAGATTGAACGTGCCGCAAAACGACTTTTGGATCTGTTGGTTAGCCTTACTTTTGTCGTTGCTACAAGCCCGATAATGGTCGTTGCTGGCCTACTCGTTAAACTGACCAGCAGAGGACCTGTTTTTTATCTACAGGAACGCGTTGGACTTGATGGGCAGGAATTCAAGCTTTTTAAATTCAGAAGCATGAAAATCGATGCAGAGAGTTCTGGTGCTCCTCAATGGGCCCAGGAAAAAGATCCTCGTGTCACCGTTATTGGCGGGTTTTTACGCCGTACTCGTATTGATGAATTGCCTCAGATATTGAATGTTCTGAGGGGAGATATGAGTTTTGTCGGGCCGCGGCCTGAACGGCCTTTTTTTGTGAAACAACTTGGCGCTGAAATACCCTTCTACAATGAACGTCATTGTGTGAAGCCCGGAATAACAGGCTGGGCCCAAATTCGATACCCTTATGGGGCCTCCGTTGAAGATGCCAGGCGAAAGCTTGAATACGATCTATATTATATCAAAAACTATTCCTTGTTTCTGGATCTGTTGATTATCATTCAAACCGTACGTGTAATCCTATTCCCTTCTGGAGTTCGGTGATCTTATGCGATTTTTTCCAGCCACCCGAGAGTTCACGGCAGTAAAAAGTGTTAAAGCCAGCCTTTGCGCAGGAATATTTCTTGCGACGACATCGGGCCCGTTGGTAGCGCAGGATACGACGGCGATATCGGACCTTTTGTCAGGGAACAGGTTCGATGATGCGATTGAAGCGATCGAAAAGCTGCATTCTCGTGGGGAAGCCAGCGCCGAAAGCTACCTACAATTGGCGCAAGCATACATGGAAACCGGTGCAGGCATTGCCGCAGAAGCTGCGATTGAGCGAGCAAGGCGTTTAGGAGCCGATTATGCCAGAACCGCGGTTCCGTTTGCCAAATCCCAGCTCTTGCAGGGAAAATATGCTGAGGCCATAGGTGCACTACGTGGTGTCATTATACCCAATGACATGAGGGCTGCGGCGGCAATTGTTCTCGGCGATGCGAATTTTGCTCTGTCCAAGTACGGTGAATCCGACAGGCAATATCATCAGGCGCGCGAGATCGATCAGAACAACTATCAAGCGATGCTTGGGTTGGCGAGGCTTGCACTGCAAAAACAAGACCTTGCCCTTGCTGCTGACTATGCAACAGATGCAGCGGAGGTGGCTCCAGACAATACGATGGTTCAGTACACCCTGGGCATGATCGCGCGCTATAGGGGCGAATTTGTCGATGCTGAAGCGTATTTCCAGCGCGCGCTTGATCTATTTCCAGAAAACCTTCTTGCGAATATTGAATTGGCATCTCTGAAAGTCGACCAAAATCGGACGGAAGAAGCGCAAATTCACCTCGATGCGATTTATGCTGTGGCGCCGAGGCATCCGATGGCACAATATCTTTCAGGCGCGATATTGGCTAGTCAGGAGCGGTACGAAGAAGCCGCTGTTTTGCTTAACAATGCGCGCACGGTTACTGAAAATTATCTACCTGCCACGTTTGTCAGGGGATTGGTTTCCTACCAATTGGGTCAGGATTCGCTTGCTGAATCTCTGCTAACCAAAGTGCACAAGGCGAAGCCTGGGAATTTGCCAGCCAAATTGGCATTGGCTGGCATATATTTGAGGCAGAAACAGCCGCAAAGGGCGCTCGATATTTTGAAGGCTGTAATCGCCCCGGATGCTCCTATCAATGCTGAAGCTTTGGCTATTGCCGCAGCGGCAACAATGCAGCTTGGGCGCACGGAAGAAGGGGAAAGGCTTTATCAACGCCTAAGTGATGCTGGCAGTGACCAAGAAACAGAAATCGTTTCAAACGTTCCTGCGAAGCTGGCATTGGCAAAGTTTGTTTCAGGACAAAAGCAAGCAGGTATTTCGGCAATGGCCGAAGTCGTGAGCAATAATGCTGCTGATGTTCGTAGTCTCGCAATATTGGGCGAGATGCAGATGCGGGAAAAAGATATTGATGGTGCTGCTATTACGATCGAAAAGATCATCCAGATAGCGCCGCAACGAGCCCTCGGGTATAATATGAAAGGGTCTTTGGCCTACGCGCGGGGCGAATTCGTACTGGCCCAACAGTCCTTCTCTCAGGCCTATGACCGTAACCCGCAATATTTCACTGCATTGCGCAACAGGGCCTTAGTGCGAATAAGACTAGAGAATTTGGGTGGGGCAGAGGCTGACCTCAAGGGCTTGCTGGAACAATCACCTAACGATGCGCGCGCCAAGGCGATTTTGGGCAGGGTATTGTTGATGCTTGGGCGTGCAGAAGAGGCTGTTGACTATTTCAATGATGCGGTGCGAGCTATCCCCAATTCTGTTGATGTTTGGGCAGACTACTCTGAAGCCCTGGCAGGTGCAGGGAAGACTTCGGACGCCATTTCGCAAGCCAAGGATACTGCGGTTATGGCTGCCGACCGGCCAGACATTCTCAGGCGAATGGGGTTGCTTCTTTTAGGGCTTGATGAGGCACGTGTCGCAGTTCGGCCGCTCTCTCGTTTTGTGGCATTCAATCCGGACAATGGTGAGGCTCACCTGTTGCTTGGACGCGCGCTATTGGCAACACGCCTGTATACCGGTGCAAAATCATCTTTCTTGCGTGCAGAAAAGGCAGGCGGCAACAAGCCTGATGGCGACCTGATAAACTGGTATATTTTTGCCTCGGATTCCTTGGGCGAGCGCTATGATCAGGCACTTGTCCGGCTTCCTGAACTTGTTGATGCGAAACGCCCTGCGGATGTCAGGCCAAGCGTTGTTGGGGACTTGATGCTTGCGTCAGGCCGCATTGATGAGGCGATCATTGCCTATAGGGCGGCTCTGAAGGTGACAGATACCAGTGGTTTGGCGATTGGACTTGCCAATGCCCTTGACGCGAGTGGGGAAAAGTTCGACGCCGTTCGCGTGCTTGAAAATTTTGTTGACCGAAACCCGGCCAATAGGGATGCCAGAATGGCGCTGGGCACCCGATACCAGCAGACAGGTAGGCAACAGGCTGCAACCGCACAGTATGAAGCTATTTTGAGATCAGGTGTAGCTGACGCACAGGTAGCGGCATTGCTGGCAAAGGCTTATATGGAATTGGGTAACAGAAACAGTATACCGCTTATCGAGCGAGCTTACCTTATTCGGCCTGAAGATCCGTTTATCCTCGATGCCTATGGTTGGATTATGTTGCAAGCTCGCAGGGATACATCTGCGGCAATCGATGCTCTGCAAAAAGCAACAAGGCGGGCGCCGGCTGTGGCCGGATATAAATTCCATTTGGGCATGGCATATCTTGCTCGTGGGCAACGACAAGAGGCCCTCAAGGAATTCCAAGATGCTCTGCGCCTTGATCCTGATTTCCCGGATGCAGGTGAAGCTAAGCGTCAAATCGGATTGCTGAACTGATGCTTTATTTTTCTGGAACAAGATATTGAAAATATTAACAATATCTAGTCTGTATCCTAATTCTATTCAGCCAGGATTTGGTGTCTTCGTTGAAAATAGGCTACGGCACTTGATCAACGATACTGATGTGGTTGCCAAGGTTGTAGCTCCGGTTCCCTGGTTCCCTTTGCGGCATTCCGTTTTTGGGCGCTATGGTGAAGTAGCGCGTGTCCCAAATATTGAAACCCGACATGGCCTCGAGGTTCACCATCCGCGCTTTGGTGTAATTCCCAAGATAGGTGCAAGGTTGACGCCTTGGTTCCTCTATCGTGCCATGCTGAAATCAGTGCGAAAGATCATTGCCGCGGGATTTGAGGCGGATGTTATAGATGCCCACTATCTTTATCCGGACGGCGTGGCGGCGAGTATGCTGGGTAAGAAGCTAAACAAGCCAGTAGTCCTGACAGCCCGTGGAAGCGATGTCTCCGAGATCGCGCAAATGCCTGGATTTCGCGAGCGAATAGTCTCTGCGTGCGAGGATGCGGCGCACATTGTTACCGTTAGCAATTCGCTGAAAGCGCAGCTGGAAGAAATGGGGGTCGAAACGGAAATCACGACGCTTAGAAATGGTGTAGATACTGATCGTTTCGCTTTTTCTCCGCGCCAGCAGGGGGGGCGATTTAAGCTTGTTTTTGCGGGTTGGCTTATTCCAAGAAAGAGAGTGGACCTGGTTTTGAAGGCAGCAGCAATACTGGGCGATGTAGAAGTGGACATCGTTGGGCGAGGCCCTGAAGAGGAAGCTTTGCGGCAATTGGTAAAGAAGCTGGGCTTGGGGAATTCTGTCAGGTTCCTGGGGCTAGTCCCGCCAGAACGTATGCCTGCAGTCCTGGGCGACGCTGATGTTTTGGTATTGCCTTCGGAAAGAGAAGGTTGGGCCAACGTTCTTCTTGAGGCGATGGCAACTGGCACACCTGTTGTCGCCAGTGCAGTTGATGGCGCGCTCGATTTGGTAAAAGATCAAAAGGCGGGCAGGTTGGTTGCCGAGCAAACTGGCGAGGCGTACGCTAACGCCGTCGCCAGTATAAGAGGTGCTTCGTATTCGCGAGCCGATGTGCGTGCCTATGCTGAGGCTTTTGATTGGAAAGAAACGTCATTGGGGCAGGCCAAAATTTTTGGTCGCGTCACGCAGAAAGCGATGGGGAAACAAAGAAATGGGCGCTGAAAAGCCTTGTGTTTTGGTTACTGGCGGCGCCGGGTACATCGGCGGCCAGACGGTCCTTTGTTTATTGGATTATGGTTTTGAAGTCTGCGTTCTTGATGATTTGTCTACAGGTCGGCGATTGCCGATGCATGACGCGACGCACTTCTATGAAGGGAAAGTGCAAAACAAAGCGTTGGTTGAAGACATTATCAAACGTCACGACGTTGGGGCGGTTTTGCATTTTGCAGGGTCGATAAAAGTAGATGAGTCAGTTTCTAATCCTTTGAAATATTACAGTAATAATACCGACGCCAGCAGACTTCTTCTGGAAGCTGTCGTTGGATCAGGCGTAAATGTTTTCATATTTTCTTCGACTGCTGCTGTTTATGGTGCAACGGGAGAATCCCCGGTTGATGAGGATTGGCCAGCATCTCCCTTGAACCCTTACGGTTGGTCAAAATTGTTTACCGAGCGTCAACTGATGGATGTCGCTGCTGCTAGCAACTTGAAATACGGAATTTTCAGATATTTCAATGTTGCGGGGGCTGATACCCAGTTGCGTCATGGTCAATATCTTGAACGCCCTGCACATCTGATCGGCCGTGCGATTGATGCGCTGCTGGGCAATGCCGACCCAATCACTGTTTTTGGTAATAACCTGCCGACGCATGATGGCACGGGTGTGCGGGATTATATTCATGTATGTGACGTCGCGGACGCGCATGTTGCCCTGCTGAAATACCTGTTGGCGGAGGAAACCGAGAGTAGGCTTTTCAACCTTGGGTATGGCCGCGGCTACAGTGTTTTGGATGTTTTTGATAATCTATTGTCTATATCGGGCCTGCCAGTGCCATATTCTTGGGGGGCGCCGCGCGCAGGTGAGGCGCCGTCGGTCATTGCCAATTCTGATGCTTTGAAAGTTGAACTGGGTTGGTGCCCGAAGCATGATGATCTAACCGAAATTGTGAAATCTGCCTATGATTGGCAACGTTCATTGCTTAAAAAATAGGAGCTAAGTATATGGATACTATATATTTTGTTCTTTTCTGCCTTTTCATTGCCTACCTGATATATTGGATGGTGAAAAATGATGATTTGGCGGAGTTTACGGGTGAGGAAACAGACAAAAGGTTCAAACCTCCGGTCAAAGATGATGATCAGTAGCGAAAAAACTGATTTTCTAGGGCATGGTGTTGCTCCAAAAACCCAACAAACCGCTTGATTTCACGGATCACTAGTTGGCATATTGGCTGCAAGTGGCTGATTTTTAGGCTATTTGTGGAAAAGTCGAAGGAATGGTGAGGCTGTGCAAAGCGTCAATTTCGTCAAGATATTATTGATCGTTTCTATGGTGATCCTGATGGCAGGATGCGCCCGTCACGGAAAGTTGCCTGCGGCACCATTTGTGCCCCCTGATGAGGGGCCTGGGCCTAACTATCTGATTGGGCCAGGAGACGGGTTGAGCATTCACGTGTGGCGTAGCCCGGAACTTTCAGTCGGTGTCACGGTTCGCCCTGACGGCAGAATGTCCATGCCGTTGGTTGAAGACCTGCCTGCGACAGGAAAGACCCCTAGCGAACTTGCTCGAGATATCGAAGAGCAGCTTGGCGTGTACATCACACAGCCAATCGTTACAGTGGTGGTACAAGCCTTCTTCGGCCCTTTCTCCCAACAGGTCAGGGTGGTCGGTGAAGCGGCAAGTCCACAAGCTATTCCATATCGCGCAAATATGACGCTGCTGGATGTTATGATCCAGGTTGGCGGATTGACTGAATTCGCGGCGGGAGATCGCGCCACGCTCATACGTTTTGAAGATGGTGAGCAGAAAGAATACAGGCTTGAGATTGAATCATTGCTGAAGGATGGTGACATTTCGGCTAATGTGAAAATACTGCCGGGTGACGTACTGATTATCCCTGAGAGCATTCTGTAGTATACTGTGATTTAGGAACAGGCTGTTGGGGGTGTTGGAGTTAAAGAAATGGCCGTAGCGCAATCGGGCTTACATGAGGTTTACCAACAGGTTAAGGCACTTGCTTATGGCATTTGGCGTAAGCGTTGGTATATGCTTGCGACAACATGGCTTATCAGCCTGCTGGGCTGGGCCCTGGTTGCAACGATGCCCTACAAATATGAGGCCCGGGCACAGATTTTTGTCGATACAGAAACCTTGCTGCCAACAATTGCCAAGAATATGGGCATCAATGTTGACCTGATGCGGAAGGTTGATATCGTCCGGCGTACGCTGGTCACCCGCCCCAATATGGAAAAAATTATCCGCCGATCTGACTACCTTGACCAGCTTGCAAGGACAGATGGTGATCTGGATGCTCTTGTCGCGGATATGACACGTAGTATCCGCATTATCCCGCTGGATGAGGGCATGTTTCGAATTCAGTATGAAATTGATGATGCCAGACTGAGTGATCGTCAACGTGCGGAGGTTGCCAAGCGCGTTGTGGCCAATTTGCTTTCGTTTTTCCTCGAGCGGAATACGGAAGATGGCCGACAAAAGTCAGATAGTGCGCGTGAATTTATCGATCAGAAGATTCAGGAATATGCGAAAAAGCTTTCTGACGCTGAGACGGCAGTCGCCAAATTTCAGCAGGATAATATCGAATATATCGGTAGTGGCGGCAGTTTTGTACAGCGGCTTGATTCCGCAAAGGCGGAAAGGCGCAAAACCAGTAACCTAATTGCGGAAAGTCAGGTTACCCTGGATACCCTATCCGACCAGATCAAGAATGTACCGCCTACGATCCGTGAAGCTCGCTCTAGCCGTGGCGGAAGAGGTGGGGCGGATCAGGACCCTCTTGAAGGCAGGATTGCTGACCTCGAAAAGAAATACGACCAGTTGAAGGTGCTTGGCCTGAAAGACCGCCATCCTGACGTGCTCAACGTGACACGCCAAATTGACTCTTTGAAAGCAGAACTGGAAGACAAACAGGCTGCTTTGGCAGAGGAACTTCAGGGGTCTGCCGACGCCGGCCGGAATTCCAATCTGACAACAGAAACGCCAAACCGTCTGTACGAACAGTTGATGTTGCAAATCATTCAGGTGCGAACTGAGCTTGAGACGCTTAAGCAACGTGAAAGTGAGCAGCGGAAATCTGTGGCCGAGATGGAAGAGAAGGCGAAACGGGTGCCGGAGATTGAAGCCGAGGAAAGCCGCCTGAGACGCGACTATGCTTCAATGCGGAAACAGTACACAGAATTTGTTCAGCAAAAACAAGACCTTGATTTGCAGGCAGATGTTGAAGCTACTGACGAGGCCTTGTCTCTTCGCGTTGTCGAGGAACCTATCACGCCACAGCGTCCTAGCGGACCGCCAAGGCTACTGTTTTTCGCAGGATCATTCGTTGGAGCCTTGATCTCTGGTTTTGCTGTTGCATTGATTTTGTCTCAACTCAGGCCGGTGGTGATCACTGTTGACCAATTGCGGGCACATTTCGATATGCCTATTCTTGGCAACGTTACCAAGTCCCTATCCGAAGAGGAAAACAGGCAGCGCAGTATCGAGTTGCTGGCCTTTGCGGGCGGTACGCTCCTTCTGTTGATCATATTTATGTCTTTGTTGGTATTTGATATCTTCGGTGCGCCTTCGGCGGGCTAGTGTGGTGAGTAAATTTTATGGATCTGATTGAACGCGCAGCAAAAAAGGACAAAGAGAAAAAGTCCGCAGGCTCGCTTGTTGAACGCGCTGCGGAGAAGGTTGGCGTCAACAGCAAAGCCCGTGCTGTGGGAGGGATCGGGCAACCACGCCTACCAGAGGAGCAGCGCCCAGATCCGTCTTCGCTTAGTTCTGAACAGGCTTCTACAGAAGAAAAGAAGGCCTTTCGTGGCATTGGGCAATCGGGTACTCATTCCCCGCAGGCAAAAGAGAACAAACCGGGTGCATCGGACAAGAAGTTAGCAGTCGGAATTGGTAACCCTGAAGCACTGAGTCCTGAAGAGCGAGCGGCGAGACGAGCTAAGCGTCTTGCGGAAGAAGAGGCTCGGCAGCAAACTTCTGTTGAGAGTACGCCAGAGGTTGTGCAGGCCGTTCCTGCCTCGAAAGTTGAAACGCGGTCAACGATTGGCTCCGGGCGCAGAGCGGGTAAGCGAGAGGAACAAGAAATTGATCTCGTGGCGCTGAGAGAGGCCGGATATATTACCCCTGACATGCCGCCAAATTTAATGTCAGAAGAATTCCGGATCATTAAACGTTCAATTCTTTTGAATGCGTTCAGCAAGGATGAAAGACGCCTTGAGAATGGCAATGTGGTCTTGTTGACAAGCTCCAACCCGGGGGAGGGAAAGTCCTTTTGTGCGATCAACCTTGCGCTTTCGATTGCAACGGAACAAGACACCACCGTACTTCTTATTGATGCAGATTTTTCCAAGCCAGAAGTGCTAAACCGTCTGGGGGTCAGTGGCGGCAGGGGGCTAATGGACGTAGTTGCTGACGAAAACATTGAAATTGGTGATTGTCTTATCAGGACCAATATTCCGAACTTGGTTTTGTTGCCTGCCGGCCGGCAACATAATTTGACAACCGAGCTTCTCGCCAGTGAGCGGATGGAGAAGATCGTTAAGGAAATTGGAACCAGGTACCCTGATCGTTTGGTAATTTTTGACTCGCCGCCGGTTCTGGCGAGTTCAGCGGCCTCTGTTCTGGCGTTATATATGGGGCAAACAATTTTTGTTATTGAGGCAGAAAAAACAACAGAGCCTCAAATCAAGGAAAGCCTGAGCATGATCAGCGCTTGTGAGCACATCAATCTGCTTCTCAACAAAACGCGCTATAGTGGCAGCAACAAGAAATTTGCGTCTTACTATGGTTACGGTGGCCGGTAGGGGGGCTGCGTGGGGCAGGAGCTGCGGACAGTTTCAAACCGGACGATATTGGCATTGCTTTCAGCTTCGGCATTATGCTGGACCTTTCCTGCCGCTCATGCACAACATATCTGGTTTGATCCTCGTGTAGAAGCAAAGCTGGCGCTTTCTGACAACTCGTTGCTTACAGAATCCGGTCGCACGCCTGATCTTGTGCTAAATTTTGCGCCGGGCTTGAACACTCGTGTGGAAGGGCGGCGGTTGAGGGCTGCAGTCGATTATTCATACGATTATCTCTATTTCACCAAAGACAAATCTGAGGAATCGCGGCACAGCCTTTTTGGCACGCTGGATGCCGAGCTGTGGGAAGATCATTTCTCGGTAAATAGCAGAGCAAGCCTAAGACAGGTGTTTCTGGATCGTGGCGGTAGCCTTTCCAAGAGCATAGCGAACAAAAGTTCCAACCGCCGCCTTGTGCAAAACTATACAGGGTCCGCTATTTTGAAGGGGACTTTGCGGCGTCAGGCTGATTGGCGCATCAGCTATCGCTATGGCTTAACGCTTAGCCCAGCTGATAATCTGAATGATGATACATTGACAACCAACTTCTCTGATACGCAAACGCACGAGTTGCGGGCAAGTGTGGGATCGGGCGCTCGCTTCAATAACTTTGAATGGCGCTTGTTTGGCAGTAGCCAGAGAACCCGTCGAAGCCTTGAGGTCCAGGAATACAAGAATGAAGCTTTGGGCGCGGATCTGACGCTGAAGTTTGGTCGGCGACTTTCCCTTCTTGGTACTGCCGGCTTTAGCCGGAACGGGTTTCAGTCAACTCAATTGGCTGCAGATGGCTTCAGTTGGGAAGCCGGTTTTCGTTTCATACCCGGCGCAAAAATGGATTTGATGGTAAAAACAGGACGAGAGGGAAATCGCGAAACCTGGACCGCAAGGCTTCAGCATTTCTTTTCGGCGAGGCTGGATATCGTTGCCAACTACACCGATACACTGACTTCAAACGCGATTGTCCTGAACGACAATCTTCAGTCATACAGCTTCAACGACCAGCAAGGCATTACTGACAGTCAAGGATTGCCGATTGACGAAACAGACCCAAGTTTCTCTCTTTCGGATGTCGACTTCCGCCGCAGGAATGCCACGGCCATCCTGACCTGGCGTCATAAGAGAACGCAGCTTTATCTCAATGGAAATATGGAGTGGCGCACTTTTGACGATAACTCTGGAACGGCCGCATCTTGGGGACTTTCGAGCGGCTTCAAGCACAAAATCAATAAAAATACTAACTTAAATGGCACAATCAGCTATCGTCGTAGTAGATTTGAGGATAATGTTCGGATAGATAACTACTATGTGGGGAGCTTGGATTGGTCAAAAACGCTTTCACGGTACTTTCGTGTAGCGGCGAATTTTACTCACAGTACACGCCATTCTAACGAGATAGGCGCGGATCTGGAGGAGAATGCATTGACCCTGTATCTAAGAGGGACATTTTAAAGCGGTATGTACGAAAGTTTTTACAATCTGCAGGGTAGGCCTTTTCAGCTAACGCCTGACCCTCGTTTCTATTTTAGTTCTCGCACGCACAAGAAGGCGATGGCCTATTTGACATATGGCCTGAACCAAGGTGAGGGATTCATTATCGTAACCGGAGATATCGGTACCGGTAAAACCACACTGGTGCGGCATCTATTCGAGACGTTGGATAGAAACGAATTTATCGCAGCAATGATTGTGAGTACTCAGCTCAGCGCTGAGGATCTCTTGCGCAGTGTTGTCGCAGCATTTGGCCTCGATGCGCAGGCAGAAGACAAAGGCCAGCTTCTTGCGCGCCTTGAAAAGTATCTTCGCGAACAATTTCGGATGGGCCGTCGTGCGTTGTTGGTTGTGGATGAAGCCCAAAACCTATCAAACGCCGCGCTTGAAGAAATGCGTATGCTCTCCAATTTCCAGGAAGGTGATAAGGCTTTGCTCCAAAGCTTTCTCGTGGGCCAGCCTGAGTTTCGAGATCGTATTTTTTCCGCGCCAGAGCTGGAGCAATTGCGCCAACGCGTTATTGCCACTCACCACTTGGAGCCAATGGAAGAAGAAGAGCTTGCGGGCTATATCGAACACCGTTTGCGCTTGGTGGGATGGGATAATGACCCGTGTTTTACGGCTGATGCTGTTGAAGCAATCTATAACCACTGTGCAGGTGTTCCACGCCGGCTGAATACCTTGTGTTCGCGTATCCTTCTCTATGGTGCACTTGAAGAAGTTCATACCATTGACGGCGAGACCGTCGGCGCAGTGATCTCGGACATGGCAAGTGACCAGCGGCAAGTAACGCCGACGTCTTCTGCGATACCGAGGCCTGCCTCTAGACCGGTAAATCGCCAGAATGATCCATCTATTCCTTTAGAAAGTGCCGCAAAATCTGGCAGCGATCAGGGGGGCAAGGAAAAGGAAGAGATGGAAGACAGGCTAAACCAACTCGAGAATATGATGAAGTCTCAGGATGAGACTTTGAAGCAATTGACAAACCTGATGGCCCAGTTGGCCGGTGGCGGTTCGAAGGATGACAAGTAAGGGCGACGCTAGTCTCGATCTTTCTCTTCCTGTTTCCCCGGACACAAAATTCGGCGAAAAAATGGCCTTCACCGTTGATGTTGAGGAGTGGTTTCAGGTTGGCGCCTTTGAAAACTCCCTGCATAGAGAAGACTGGCCCCGTCTCGAAAGCCGTGTAGAGCGGCAGACCTATACCATCCTGGAAATACTTGCCAAACAAGGTGTCGAGGCAACTTTTTTCTGCCTTGGCTGGGTTGCTGAAAGGCACCCTCTATTGATTTCAGCTATTCACAATGCTGGTCATGAGGTGGCTTGCCATGGAAGCGATCATCGCCGTCTTTTTACGATGGATAGAGATTCTCTGTTTGCGGATATTCATGCGGCAAAGGCAAAACTCGAAGATGCCATAGGGGCAGAGGTCATTGGATATAGGGCACCGAGCTTTTCACTTACGCCAGAGACATGGTGGGCATACGAATGTCTGGAAGAGCTCGGATTTAGGTATTCCTCAAGCCTGTATCCCATGAAATCAGATCACTATGGTATGCCGGAAGCGCCAAGGCTGCCTTTTTGGCCTATTGGGGAAGAGCGTGTCCTTGAGGTGCCAATGACGGTGTTTAAGGCACTGGGCAGGCCTCTTCCCGCCTCCGGTGGTGGATACTTCCGATTGCTTCCCTACTGGTTAGGGCGTTTTCTTTTTCAACGCGGAGGCTGCCAAACAGGTGCGCCAGCGATTTTCTATATGCATCCTTGGGAGGTTGACCCAGAGCAGCCTTTTGTTGACCATGCACCCTGGCTCTCCCGTTTTAGACACTATACGGGCCAATCCCATATGGCAGCTAAAGTTGAGAAACTCCTGAAACTGCACTCATGGGGTAAAATGATAGATATATTCAGCCCTGCGTTCTCGTCCTTTCGAGATGGAAGGGCAGAATAGTGACACTCTCTATCAAGCTGCTGCAGCCAAATACTTTCGACGCATGGGACAGGTTTGTCATTCAACACCCTGACGGCACATTTTGTCATCGAGCCGGATGGAAGACTGTTGTTGAAAAGGGTGCAGGGCATGTCGGCCGGTTTCTCTTCGCTGAAAGAGATGGTGCGATTGTGGGTGTCCTACCATTGAGCATCAGGCGCAGCCGCCTTTTTGGAAATGCAGTTATTTCTAACATGTTTGGCGTTTATGGCGGGCCGTTGGCCGTTGAAGACGAAGCGTTAAAGGCTCTGGATTGCGAAGCCCAAAAGTTAATGAAAAGTGTGGGCGGGGATTTTTTGGAATACCGCACACGAGTGGCAAGGCATACCAACATGCAGGGTTGGTATGAAAAACCGCCAAGTGCGGCCACTTTTATCAAGGAACTCAAAGGCGAGACCGATGACGAGCTGTTAACCGCCATACCAAGAAAACAAAGAGCTGTTGTGCGCAAGTCATTGAGCAAAGGCTTGTCTACTGATTGGAATGGGGACCTAGAAACTTTTTATCACCTCTACAGTCAATCAGTCAGAAACCTTGGAACACCTGTTTTTGGGAAGAAACTTTTTAAAACCATGCTTCATGCGTTTCCTGAAGATGTTCTCGTTCAGGTAACCTGTGACGCGCATGGGCGCCCCGCTGCAAGCCTGTTCAGTTTTCTGCACAATGATACTGTTCTTCCCTACTATGCGGGGGGAGGGCCCTTGGCGAGACAGCTTCATGCCCACGAATTCATGTATTATGACTTGATGAAAAAAGCGGTTTCATTAGGCAAAAATACCTTCGATTTCGGACGAAGCAAGATTGATTCCGGGCCTTATAAATTCAAGAAAAATTGGGGTTTTGACCCTCAACCCCTTCACTATGAATATTTCCTGCCGGAAGGAGGGGGGCTGCCTGATCACTCTCCTCAGAACCCAAGGTATCAGGCGATGATTTCGGTATGGAAACGTCTCCCTCTCTGGCTTGCAAACAGGTTGGGGCCACCAATTGCACGACACCTGGGTTAGGGGGGGCAATGGCTCGCATTCTTTTTCTGGCTCACAGAATTCCTTACCCACCCAATAAAGGTGACAAGATCAGGTCTTGGCCCTTTCTAGAGCATTTGCTCCAGAACCACACCGTGCATGCGGGATTCTACGTGGACACACCCAAAGACCGACAATATGTCAGTTTTTTGGAAGAACGGTGTGAGACGGTGGGGTGGCAATTTGCCGGTGCATTTCGTCAGAAGCTTGGCATGCTATGGGGGCTTTTATGTGGGAAGCCTTTGACAACTTCGGCTTATCCAAAACATCAACTTAAACAATATGTTGATGGTTTGTTGGATGCGGGAGAGATTGACCTGATATTTCTTTTTTCAGGTGCAGTCGCAACATTGATAGACAGTCGACATTCACATATCCCAGTGATCACCGATTTGGTTGATGTGGATAGCGCCAAGTGGGCGCAATATTCCAAGATTGCCAGATTTCCAATGTCTTGGATCTATCGGCGCGAAGCAAGATTGCTTGCCAAATTTGAGCGTCAGGTCGCCTTTCAATCACGCCACACCATATTGGTCAGCCGCGACGAGGCGGCGCTGTTTACACAATCCGTACTTGGAACTCCCTCAGGCACAAATGTTTGCGCAATTACAAACGGCGTGGACATTGACCATTTTTCAGCGGACAGGTTTGCCAGTGCTGTATACCAGAACAGAGTCATTTTTACTGGCGCAATGGATTATCAGCCTAATATTGAAGCTGTTGAGTGGTTTGTTGCCAATGTTTGGCCACTGGTAATTGAAAAATGCAAAGATGCCCGGTTTGTCATCGCTGGAGCGCCCGTTCATCCGCGTGTAGCCGCATTGGCAGGCGCCAATGTGGAAGTGTTAGGGTTTGTTCAGGATATGGCGCAGGAAATCGGAGAGAGTGCTGTGGTCGTTGCACCACTGCAGACCGCGCGTGGTATCCAGAACAAAGTGCTTGAGGGCATGGCTATGGCAAAGCCAGTTGTCGCTACGCCGGATGCGAAAGAAGGGATTGAGGCTGAGCCAGGCAGAGATCTGATAGTAGCAAGAGAACCGCTGAATTTTGCAGGAGAAGTGGTTCACCTTCTGACCCACCCCTCTGATGCCACCAAGATCGGCCGGTCAGCGCGAAAGCAGATAGAAAAGTGTTATCAGTGGTCCGGTAGTTTGACGATGCTTGACCAACTGGTTGCAGAGATAATGGCGGGGGATAGGAAATGAAAATACCTAAGATCCGTCCGCAGTTAATTCAATTCTCCGTGGCGGTGTTGTTCGTGCTGCTGGCTTGGTCGGATACCGTAGGGCATCTTTGGCACCTTGTTTGGACGGTTGATGCCTTCAGCCATGGGGTTTGGGTACCGCCAGTAGTTATCTGGTTGATCCAGAGACAGTGGCAGGAACTGGACCAAGTGCCAATGAGGACTTGGCTGCCGGGCTCCATAATTATTTTCGGCTTCACGAGTCTATGGCTGATAGGGGCGGCAGCTGAAGCAAGGGTGATTCAACATTTTTCACTTGTAGCCCTAATTAATACATTTGCGATTACCTTTATGGGGCTACAGGCATACCGGGTTATCAGATTCCCGATGGCTTTCCTGTTTTTTATGATCCCTTTGGGAGAGCAGCTGGTCGGCCCGTTGCAGGTGGTGACGGCGAAAGCGGTGATAGCGACCCTAAGTGCGACGGGCGTGGAATTTACAGCTGATGGCGTTTTGATCCAGCTCTCCGGTGGTCTTTATCAGGTGGCGCGGGCCTGCGCTGGCGTGAAATTCCTTTTTACCAGCATAGTGTTAGGCGTCCTTCTGTGTCATCTGCTGTTCCAGAGCTGGAAGCGACGGATCGCCTTTCTACTGGTCGCGGCCCTTATGCCCATCGTAGGCAATATCCTTCGGGTTTATACCACCATCTTGATTGCGGAAGCATCAGGACAGGCCTTTGGCAAAGGGCTTGACCACATCCTTTACGGCTGGGGTTTTCTGAGCATCATACTGATCCTGCAGATTGCCATTGCATACAGGTTTTCAGACAGGGAAATAGCTGTTCCAGAATCACCTTCGCCCGTGCCGGTTGGCCCGGGGGAAATGGAAAAATCCATTGATCTCAAAGCGTTGATGTTGGTGCTTCCAGTGGTTTTTCTGCCTCTGGCGGCGGGCGTATGGTCGCACGCCTTCATGACACAAAGCCAACTGGTAAGACCTGTTTGCGACAGGTTCAGCTTCCGGCAATTACCGGCTGGCGGAGACGATATCAGGCTGTTGAGCGTCAAAGACATCAGTGAACGAAGATCAAGTTTTGGTGCCGATGGGGTTGCTGAATGGAGCTATCGACTGCATGCCGACATCATAAAGGGCACTACGGGTGTGTACGGCCCTGATCGGCTGGGCCATCGTGCCCGGAAAGTGCCCATTTCCTATTTGGGACAAGAGTGGGATGTGCTTGGTGGCCAGGGGGCGACAGATCAAACGATCGATGGCGTGTCCTTCTCCGAGGACATCGTGTGGCTGGGCGCTCGGCGCAAGCTGCTTTGGCGCACCTATTTTGTCGATGGCAGGTTTGTTTCTGGCGACCTGGCGATGAAGGTTGCTCTGGCCATGGTCCGACTGAAGGGCGTAACGGCTGATGTGCAGACATTGGCTATTGCTGCGGACATACAAAATGATAACGTTGGCGCCAGGGAAATATTGCGTCAATTCCTGAAGGAAATACCGCCAGGGTCGCTGCTGTGGCAGCCTTTGGAAAATGGGAAAGAGAGCCTATGTGCGGCATAACAGGTGTTTTGTTATCAAGTGGTAAGCCTGTCAATCAGGATGCCCTTAGGCGCATGAATACAAGGCTTGCACACCGCGGCCCTGATGCTGACGGATTTTTCTGGGGGCAGGGCGTTGCCCTTGGGCACAGGCGGCTTTCCATCATTGACGTTGCTGGCGGCGTGCAGCCAATGCTGAGCGACGACGAAGGCGTTGTCCTGACCTTCAATGGCGAAATCTATAATTTCCAATATCTTCGGCGCGAACTTGAAGGGCTTGGCTACAGCTTCAGGACAAACAGCGACACAGAGGTATTGATTACAGCCTATCTGGCATGGGGCAGGGACTGTGTGACCAGGTTGAGGGGCATGTTCGCCTTTGCGATCTGGGATAACCGGACCGGAGAGCTATTCGTCGCGCGTGACAGGCTTGGCATCAAGCCTGTCTATTATTGCAGTTTGCCGGACGGAACCTTCCTTTTCGCCTCCGAAATGAAGGCGCTTCTGACCTATCCGGGTGTGGGCAGGTCACTTCGTCTTGATGCCTTGGAAGACTATTTGGCGCTTGGGTATGTACCTGATCCAAAATCCATTTTGCAGAATATCCATAAATTGCCGCCAGCCTGCACCATCACTGTAAATCAGAGCACAGGCAAACAAGACCTTGGCCGGTATTGGAATGTGGACGTTGTTACACCGCCGCTAAGGGAAGAAGACCCAGAGGAATTGCTGGAGCGGCTGGAGGAGGCCGTAAAACTGCGCATGATTGCGGATGTACCCTTGGGCGCCTTCCTGTCAGGCGGTGTTGATTCCAGTACGATCGTGGGCCTTATGAGCCGTAACAGCAGCCAGCCTGTAGAGACCTGTTCCGTGGGCTCGGATATGCCCGATTTTGATGAAAGTGGCCATGCTCAGCTTGTGGCGGACCATTTTGGCACCCATCACAGGCTGCGTCTGGTCTCTGCACACGACAGTGACCTCATTGATACCATGCCTGATTTGTACGATGAACCGTTTGGGGACATGTCGGCACTGCCAACCTACAGGGTATGTGCCCTGGCGCGGGAAACTGTGACGGTTGCGCTGTCCGGTGACGGCGGTGACGAACTGTTTGGTGGGTACCGGCGGTATAAATTCCATATGATGGAAGAGCGCATGCGCTCTGCCCTGCCACTAGGGGTTAGGCGTGCCTTCTTTGGCCCGCTGTCGCGTATTTATCCCAAGATGGATTGGGCCCCTCAATATGTGCGCGCAAAATCTACATTTGAAGCCTTGGCCCGTACGTCTGCAGAGGCCTATTTTCAATCAGTTTCCAAGATGCCGGACCGAGATCGGTTGAGGTTGCACACAGACAAGATGCGCAAACATCTTGCAGGCTATCACCCGCATGATCGTTTCAAGGAATTGGCTCAGGAAGCCGAAGGTGCGCATCCACTTTCCATTGTGCAATATATTGATATGCACACATATCTGCCCGGCGACATCCTGACCAAGGTAGACAGGGCTAGCATGGCCCATTCCCTCGAGGTGCGAGTGCCTATCCTGGATCATAAATTTGTGGAATGGGGATTGCGCCTGTCTCCCGATAGCAGGATTGTAGATGGGTCGGGCAAAGCCGTCATGAAACAAGCTGTCAGGGGCCTGATCCCTGACGAAATTATCGATCGGCCGAAAAAGGGCTTTAATATACCGGCTGGGCAATGGATGCGTGAAGAGCTGGCGCCCATGTTGCAGGAACTAGCCACCAGCGAAATTTTGCTGGATACCGGACTGATTGACCGAAAAGGTTTGTCGGAGATGGTGGAAGAGCATTTGCAGGCCCACAGGGACCACCATGCAGCGCTTTGGAATGTGTTGATGCTTGAGCGGTCGCTGAGCAAGCTGGAAGCTAGCTCAGCGCAAATGTAGGTTTTGTGTTACTGGTGGTTGTCCAGTGAATAGCCCGCAGAGCGAACAGTCCTGATGAAATCCTGTGCGCCTTCGGCATTGATTGCTTTTCTCAGGCGGCGGATGTGAACATCAACGGTACGCGGTTCCACATACACGTCGTGGCCCCAAACACTGTCCAGCAATTGTTCACGGCTGAATACCCGGCGCGGATTTTCCATGAAGTGGCGCAAAAGGCGGTATTCTGTCGGGCCAAGCTGAACCGGTTTGCCACTTCGTGTAACGCGGTGAGACACACTATCCAGCTTGATGTCTTCGAAGCTGAGCTCGTGGCCGGCAAGGGCAGGGCGCAGGCGACGCAACACGGCCTGAATGCGTGCAATCAGTTCCTTTGGTGAAAAAGGCTTGCAGATATAGTCGTCAGCACCTGTTTCAAGGCCGCGAATGCGATCTGGCTCATCTGCGCGCGCAGTCAGCATGATAATCGGGATATTTTGCGTTTCAGCATTGCGGCGCAGCTGACGGCATATCTCAAGGCCAGAAAGATTGGGTAGCATCCAATCCAGCAGAATCAGATCAGGCGCTTCTTCGCTTGCCCTGTAAAGGCCGTCTTCACCGTCGGCAACTGCCTCAACAACATAATCCGCGCGCTCGAGATTATAGCGTACGAGTTCGGTGATATTCTCATCGTCTTCGATCAGCAGGATACGTGTTTTCACGGTCGTCTACTCCCTGGTGGGCTGCTGCCCTTATTCGTTATCCAAGTTTTCTTCTGTAACGAGTTCAGTGCTTGTCAGGTCATGTTTGGGGCGGCGGGCTTCTTCAAGCATCACGCCAGTGATCGTGTAGTAAACCTGTTCGGCCACATTGGTTGCCTGGTCGCCGATGCGTTCCAGGTTTTTGGCGATCATAAGGAAATGGGTCAAAACACCGATTTTATCGGGCGTTTCCATCATGCGTGCAAGAATGGTGCGGTAAGCCGAATTGTGGAGGTTATCAAGCGCTTCATCCCGCTCCCAAACAGCCATTGCCAAATCCGGATTACGGTGCACATAGGCATCCATCACGTCCTGGATCATCTTTCTGGCGTCTTTTGCCATTTGGTCCAATACTTGAGGAACAGCCACAGGGCCCATTTCTGACACAGCAAGTGTGCGCTTTGCGATATTTTTGGCATAATCGCCCATGCGTTCGATCAAGCCTGTCATTTTCAAGGAAGAAACCACTTCCCGCAGGTCATCGGCCACAGGAGCACGGCGCGCAAATACCACAATTGCAGCTTTTTCCGCCTCGATCTCCAAGGCATCCAGTTGCTTGTCAGCATTGCGGACTATCTCGGCCTTTTCCGTGTCAAACTCTGCCAATGCTTGCATGGCAGCGACAAGTTGATCTTCAGCAAGGCCGCCCATACGGCTGACAATTGCGCGCAGATCGCGCAATTCATGGTCATAGGCTTTTACGATATGGTCATTCATGTTGTTATTCCTTAACCGAAGCGGCCTGTAATATAGTCACGCGTGCGTTCTTCTTTCGGTGCGGTGAATATCTCGGTGGTATCACCATGTTCAACCAGATCACCAAGGTGGAAGAAGGCTGTTTTTTGAGAAACTCGGGCTGCCTGTTGCATGCTGTGGGTCACAATTGCGATAGCGTAGCGGCCCTTAAGTTCGTCGATCAGGGCTTCAACCTTTGCTGTCGCAATTGGGTCTAGCGCCGAACACGGCTCATCCATCAGGATCACTTCAGGGTTAACCGCGATGGCGCGTGCAATACACAGACGCTGTTGCTGGCCACCGGAAAGCGCCGTACCTGGTGAATCCAGGCGATCCTTCACTTCATTCCACAGACCCGCTTTTTCGAGCGCTGTGGTTACGATCTCATCCAGGTCTGTGCGGTGCTGTGCCAGGCCATGAATACGTGGGCCATAGGCCACATTGTCATAGATCGATTTCGGGAATGGGTTTGGTTTTTGGAAAACCATGCCCACTCGCGCACGAAGCTGAACAACGTCGATCTTCGGATCGTAGATGTTTTCACCATCCAAGGTAATCGTACCTTCAACCCGGCATGTGGTAACCGTGTCATTCATGCGGTTCAGGCAGCGCAGGAAGGTGGATTTACCACATCCGGACGGGCCGATCAGGGCTGTCACTTCATCTTGGTGAAGGTCAAGTGAAATGCCTTTGACCGCATGGGTGTCGCCATAAAAGACATGAACATCTTTTGCAGACATTTTTGCAGTGCGTACGTCGGTCATATTTTCAAACTCTGTTGCCATCTTAAGCATCTTACCATTGCCGCTCAAATTTTTGGCGTAGCCAGATGGCCAGGCCGTTCATCATGATCAGGAAGAACAGCAATACCATAATTGCTGCCGATGTTTTCTCAACGAATGCCCGCTCGGGGCTATCTGCCCAAAGGAAAATCTGAACGGGCAGGGCGGTCGCCGCATCGGTTACGCCACCCGGGATATCCACAATAAAGGCCACCATGCCAATCATCAGGAGAGGGGCGGTTTCACCCAGCGCCTGTGCCATGCCGATGATGGTGCCTGTAAGAATACCAGGCATTGCAAGCGGCACTACATGGTGGAAAACCACCTGCATTGGTGAAGCACCCAGGCCACGGGCCGCGTCGCGGATGCTGGGCGGGACAGCCTTGATAGACGCCCTCGATGCAATGATGATGGTTGGAAGTGTCATAAGGGCCAGTGTCAGGCCGCCAACGAGGGGGGCTGATCGTGGCAGGTGCATCACACCCAGGAACACAGCAAGGCCAAGCAAACCGAACACGATGGACGGTACGGCAGCGAGGTTGTTGATGTTCACCTCAATAAGGTCTGTCAGGCGGTTTTTCGGAGCAAACTCTTCCAGATAGATTGCAGCCAAAACGCCAATCGGGAAGGCGATTGCAAGGGTAACAACCAGTGTTAGAGCCGAGCCAACGGTGGCGCCCCAGATGCCGGCCATCTCAGGATCACGAGAATCCCCGTGTGTAAGAAAAGCTGTATGGAAGTTCAGGCTGATACGGTCTTCCTCTACCAGCTTATTATACCACGCCAGCTCCCTGTCTTTAACCTTGCGATTTGCCTCGGCTTCTTCAGGGTTGATCTTGCCCTTGCGAACCTGATCGATATCGTCAGATGCCAGAAGACGAACCCGCTGGGTGGTGCCAACAATGCTCGGGTCGGCCAAAAGCATATCCCGCAGCTGCGCACGGGCGCCTGAACTCACCATGCGGATCAGCTCACGCCGGTCACGGCGGCTTTTAACCTCCGGGAATTCTTTCACAAGGGCATCGTTGATCAGGCGCAGCATGTTTGTGCGCATCACCTGTTGTTCGAATGCATCGGCGTCCATGTCTCGTGGGTTGCCAATAACAGCTTCGCTAAACGGCACATCCAGATCAATACTGGTTTGGAAGAAGCCATAAATACCATCGCTGCTGATTTTTCCAAGCAAGGTTACAAGGAAAAGCGCCGCAATAATAACCGCAGTAAAGCCCATCACACGGAAGGATTTTTCTTTCCTGTACCGGCGCTTGATGCGAGCCTTCATCTCAGGCGATTGCCAATCAGTTGGCTTGAATTCTGTTGTCTCTTTAGACATCGAAAATCCTTAGTCGTAGACTTCGCGATATTTGCGAACGATCTTGAGGGCAACCACATTGAGCGCCATGGTGGAAACAAAAAGGGCAAGCCCAAGCGCAAAGGCGGAAAGTGTCTTGGCGCTATCGAATTCCTGGTCACCTGTCAGCAGGGCCACGATCTGAACCGTAACAGTTGTCACTGCTTCAAGTGGGTTTGCTGTCAGTTTTGGCTGCATGCCCGCAGCCATCACCACAATCATGGTTTCACCCACTGCGCGGCTTACTGCCAGAAGGAAGGCGCCCACAATGCCGGGCAGGGCTGCCGGGAGAACAACCTGTTTGATGGTTTCTGAGGGCGTCGCGCCAAGGGCAAGCGATCCGTCCTTGAGAGACTTTGGCACTGCGGTGATTGCGTCGTCTGATAATGACGATACAAACGGGATGATCATGATGCCCATGACAAGTCCTGCCGCCAGCGCGCTTTCGCTTGCGATATCAAGGCCCAGCACAATGCCCATATCGCGGAACATAGGCGCCACTGTCAGTGCCGCAAAGAAGCCATACACAACGGTTGGAACACCAGCGAGGATCTCAAGCACAGGCTTTGCCACCTTTCGCATGCGAACACTTGCGTATTGGGTCAGGTAAATCGCAGCCAACAGGCCGATTGGACCGGCAACAGACATGGCAATCAGGCTGATCAAAAGTGTACCTGCGAACAACGGAACGGCGCCGAATGCACCAGCTGAGGCTACCTGGTCTGCACGCAGGGCTGTTTGCGGGCTCCAGTGAAGGCCGAAAACAAACTCGACAAGAGATACTTCCTGAAAGAAGCGCAGGCTTTCAAAGAGGAGCGAGCCAACAATGCCAAGGGTGGTTGCAACTGCCAGAACGGAGCTAATGGCAAGGGCAATCAGGAGAATGCGCTCGAATTTGTTACGAGCACGGAAATCTGGTTGGGTACGGTTGGCAGCCAGGTACAGGCCAACCAGGCCGAAGCTTATGGACAGGGCAAATGTCGCCCACAGACCTTTGATATAAAGGTCATTGAAACGCTGTGCGGCCGCCAGGATGTCAGGATCTTTTTCGACAGCGACCGTATTTTCGATGGCCAGGCGAATTCTGTTCAACACCAGCGCGGCATTGTCCACACCTTCCTGATAGACATTCTCCGGCAGGCCCGCGAGGATCAGGCCCTCGATGATAGACTTGCCGAAAATCAGCCAGATCGAGAAGGCAAGCAGGCCCGGCAGGATCACACATGCCGAGGCGAAATAGCCATAATGACGAGGCAGGGAATGAAGTTTGGCAGGGTCGCCGCCTGCGCTCACCAATGCCTTCTGGCGGGTCAACGCGAACGCCACAAGGGCAAGCAGGATCAAACTCAGGAAAATTGCGGTGCTCGTCATAAGATAGCCTAACAGGGTTATATGAAGCGATACATCAGCTTTGGTTAGAAAAAGGGGCAACAGGCATGTCGCCGGCTGCCCCCCTTAACAGGTTTTAACCCGCCTTAGTCAAGAACCAAATTTTCGAGGGCGCTTGCTGCCTGCTCGTATTTGGCGCGGTCTTCCGCTGGCAGTGGGATCAGGCCACGATCTGCGAGGTAGCCAAAGTCGCCAGCTGCTTTGTCGCTGGTGAATTCAGCAAGATACTCACGGATACCAGGAACAACATCTACGTGAGCTTTCTTAACATAGAAGAACAGCGAACGCGAGATCGGGTAGGAGCCGTCAGCGATGGCTTCAAAAGTAGGCGCTTGCGAATCGCCGCCTTCTTTCTTGGCAATCGGGAATGCCTGGATCACGTCACCGTTCTGGTCAAGGAAGCTGAAGCCGAAGATGCCAACTGCTTCGCTGTTTGTTTGAAGCTTCTGAACGATCAGGTTGTCGTTTTCGCCAGCTTCAGTGTAGGCACCGTCTTCGCGGATACCGCGGCAGAGCGCTTTGTAGGCTTTCTTGTTGGACTTTTTCATGGCTTTCATCGCCGGGAAAGTCTTACAGCCACCTTCGATTGCGAGTTCGTTGAAAGCATCCCGCGTACCAGAAGTTGGAGGAGGGCCCAGCACAACGATTGGCTTGTTTGGCAGTGCCGCGTTCACCTGGTTCCAGGTCTTGTATGGGTTGTCAACCAAGTTGCCTTCGCCACCATCAGTGCCTGGCGCTGGAACTTTTGCAGCAAGCGCGAGGTAAAGATCACGCAGGCTCAGTTGCATTGGTGCAGCGTCTTTTGAAGCCGCAAGAACGATCCCATCGTAACCGATTTTCACTTCCACGATGCCGGCAACGCCATTTTTCGCGCAAAGTTCAACTTCGCTCTTTTTAATGCGGCGGGACGCGTTTGTGATGTCTGGGTGGTTTGTGCCAACACCGGAACAGAAAAGCTTCAGGCCGCCACCGGAGCCAGTGGACTCTACGATTGGCGTTTTGAAGCTTGTGGTGCGGCCGAATTCTTCAGCTACCGCAGTAGCAAATGGAAATACGGTAGAAGACCCCACGATACGGATTTGATCGCGAGACTGTGCCTCCGCGCCCGTGGTACCCAGTGTAGCAGCGGTAAGCAGTGCGGCTGCAGCAGCAAATTTTTTCATCTTAGATCTCCAGGCCACATTACAGTGTGGCATTGTCTTTGTGCATCAAACTGACTGGTATTTGTGTGGTACCAGTCGGCTGATGGGACAATTAGCGACTGTTTGTTACAGCAAGATGACACAATTATGCGTTATTGATTTTTGCGACAGGAAGCTTGAAAGCAAAGGTCGTGCCTTTGCCCAGTTCGCTCTTGATCTCGAGAGCGCTATCATGGCGTAACAAAATGTGTTTTACGATTGCGAGGCCCAGTCCCGTGCCGCCCATTTTGCGCGACCGGGCTGTATCCACACGGTAAAAACGTTCAGTCAGGCGTCCAAGGTGCTCTTCAGAGATACCAGGGCCTTCATCGCGAATCGTCAAATGTATCCAGCCTTCCTGCAAGGCAGGGGCCGCAGTAACATGCACACTGCTATCCTGATCGCAATATTTGGCGGCGTTGGACAGTAGATTGATAAATACCTGGGTTAACTGGTCACCATCAGCTCTCACCAAAGGCAGACCTGAAGGAATGTCTGACTTTAATGTAATACCTCTGTCTGAAGCGCGGGGCTGCAGTGTGCTGACGGTATTCACAATAAGTTTCGACAAGTCCACTTCCATGTCGGGGGCCACATAGCGGGTCATTTCGATGCGTGACAATGATAGTAGGTCGTCGATCAGGCGCACCATGCGCTCTGCCTCTGTCTGCATGATACCGAGAAACCTGCCGTGGGCTTCTATGTCGTCAGCCGCAGGCCCAATCAGAGTTTCAATGAACCCAAGGATTGAAGTGAGCGGAGTACGTAATTCATGGCTTGCGTTTGCCACGAAATCCGCGCGCATTTGCTCAGCCCTTATCAAGCTGGTTACTTCATAGAAGAAGAGCATTGCTTCAGGACCATTTCTATCCGACTTCATCTGCGGCACGGCGGCCACGGTCACATCAAAGCTTCTGTCTTTGCTTGTAGTGTAACGGATCACCTGCAGGTCGGCATCGGGATCGGAAAGCGTTGCTTCCAACGCAGCCACAAAATTCGACTGTCTCAGGTAAAGTGAAACATCGTTGCCCACGATTTCACTACCCAGCAACTCTCTGGCTGCCACGTTTGCTACAGCAATCTGATGATTGGAGTCGATCAAAAGAAAAGGGGATGGCAACAGATCAAGGGCCTTGGCGCGAATGGAAACCGTTGTTGTCCGATTGTCCTTTTTCCTTTTTTGAATAGCCTTTCGGCGGGCTTCCAGCTCTTCAAAACGTCTCTTCAGCGAAAGTTGAAGCAAGGTAACTCCGGTAACTGCTGCGATAATGACACCGGATAGAAAGGTGATCTGGCCCACAGACCAAAGGAGTGCGACCGCAAATATAATTGCAACCGCAACCGTGCGTTCGTTCAACAAGCTCATGAAAGCTTTTGACTGGGGTGCCATAGAAGTCTCCGGCGCTTTCGCCACAATTTGTTCATCAGATAAAACTCTGCACTCCTTTAAATGACATAATTTACATTTTTGTGAATGTTTTATTGCCGTGGGAAAAAGCTTCAAAACCAATGAAATGTAAGGGGCTTGTGTGTTTTTCTCTCTGGACCACGCGACAAAAAGCCTGTTAAGTAGGATTTAATCTAATTTGCGCTAAATATAGATGGTGAACTGGGATTAGTGAACGCGGGAGTAGACTTGGTCGTGGCTAAACTGCAAGAAAAGGATAAGGGCTTTCTTGAGAGGCGGCGTCACCTGCTGCGCTTGGGTGCGGCCGGCGTCCCCATGGTCCTGACGCTGAAGGCGTCGGCAACGGAGCCAGTTCATTCTGCGCTTGATTGTGCGTTTGTAATCCCCAGTGCAACGAATATCCTCGTAGATGTTGATGGCAAGGCCTGGATCGGGGACGGTGATATTCAGGAAAAGAACTCCGGTGAATTGAAGACAAGTGATGTCACGAGCTTCAAGCAGAACGCCGAATTCGTCTTTCCTTCAGGTTCTGCCCCAGATCAGTTTCGCCCGGATGAGTGTAGTACGGGTGATGATGATGATTATTGGGGCAATGACTGCGGTTGGGGGAACGATTATGACGAACCCACCGGAGATAATGATGATCAGGGAAGCTGCCAGGCAGATCCTGATCGCAATACACCGTGGTTTGAAGAAGAAGGTGAAGACGGCGAGCCAGGAAACAGAGGGAATTCTTACAGCGGTTCCGGTAATGACTATCAGCATGGTGGCAAAGGCAAAGGAAAAGGCAAGGGCGACGACGACGATGGTGGCAGCGCCTGGACCGATTGTTACAAATTTTATCAGATCAGCAGCAATACCACGATCTCACCTGCAGATTACCTGAGCGGCAATGGCTCATGGAACTTATCCGGTGCAAATGGGCTGTATCTTGCCCTTGCAGGAAAATATCTGGATACCTACGGCAATGATGGTGGTTTCCCAGGTATTTCATGCCTCCTTTCAATTCTCAATTACCTGGAATATCAATAATCATTCAGCGCGCCCTTTTACGGAAGGCCTTATGGCGGGATAACCGTTTACTGAGCAGCGTGTATTGTCCTTTGGGGCGGATAAAGCCTGGGAGTGTATTGCGTGGTCGAACAGGACAATAAAAAAGAATTTCAAGAGCGTCGTCGGCAATTGCTGAGGTTGGGCGCCGCAGGCGTACCGATGGTGCTTACCTTGAAAGCATCTGCTGCTCAGCCTGTCCATTCTGCGCTGGACTGTTCGTTTGTTATTCCAACGACATCAAATATTCTTGTTGATTCCGATGGCAGGGCCTGGATCGGAAGTAGGGGGGTCCGCGAAAAAAGCGGTGAGCTGAAGGTTTCTGATATCGATAAGTTCAGGCAACAGGCTGATTTTGTGTTTCCAAATGGATCTGCACCATCCAAATTTCGTCCTGACACATGCGATACTCAAAAGGGCTGGACCACATGCTATCGGTTTTACGAAATTGACAGCAACACCAACATCACCCCTGCCGATTACCTGAACAGTTCTGGTAATTGGAGCCTGACCGGCGCCAAGGGTCTCTATCTGGCGCTGGCAAGCCAGTATATCGATACATACGGGAATGATGGTGGATTTCCCGGGATATCCTGCCTCACGTCAATCCTGACGTATCTTGAATATCAGTAAGACAGTGACTGTTTCAGCAAACCCAAATAACGACCACTGGCTTTGGGGTGTTTATACGAACCATATGGTGACCCATTCATTTGGAGATACCACGTTTGTTTATAACCGGCAGTCTGGCACCACCCATATATTCAACCTCGTGTCGATGGCGATGATCGAATTTCTATCGGAAAAGCCACGGTCCATGAATGAAATCATTCGAGACTTTCCAGCATATATGGGGGTAGATGCAGCCGAATGCCCCGCAGGTGTGGTACGTCGTTTGTTTGGCGAGCTTGATGAAATTGGGCTTCTGGAGCTAGTGCAATCATGAAAAACGTTGCGCTAAGTGACCTTCCCCCTGAAACCGTGAAGAGGCTTCTATCGGAAGGCCGCTTGTATCTGCATCTCGGCCCCTATGTTACGGCGCTATCGACAAAAGATGCCGGAGTTCGGGAGTTCCTGACTGATATGTATCAGGACTGCAGCATACTTGTTGGGGAAGAGGCATTAGTAGACTTCTCTCTAGAAGTAAGGGCGCCAAATTTGGTGCGGCGCTACATCAGGCGACAAATCGTTGCGGATCCGGGGTTTTACTTTCCAGCGGTTCCTTTACCGGTGAAATTGGGGCCGCTATGTTTGGAAATGGGCATGAATCTCTGTGTAGCCCTTCAAAGCTTCAGGCAGGCAATTTTTCATGCCGGCGTAGTATCAGACCAGAAAGGTGGGATTGTCATTGCAGCCCGTTCAGGCGGCGGTAAAAGCACCCTGACCGCGGCTTTGATGGAAGAAGGTTTTCGCCTGTTGTCTGACGAATTCGCAATCCTGTGCGCGGAAACAAGCTTTCTATTGGCCTATCCAAGGCCTGTATCATTGAAAAACCAGTCTATTGATGTTGTCAGGGTGTTTGCTGGTGCCGATCAGGTAAGCGATCGGCTCACTGGTACGCCTAAGGGGGATATTGCCTATCGCCGCCTAAGAAAGAGCGATTTGGAGACGGCAAATTTGCCTGCGAAAGCCAAACTTATCCTGTTTCCACGTTTTCAGGCTGAAGCTGCCCCTGCAGTGGAAAAGATGGATATTGCCGATGCCGCAATGCAATTGATCGCAAGCTCGCCCAATTATCAGGTAATAGGTGAACCGGCGTTTCATGCGTTGATGCAAATGCTTGACGGTGTTGAGGCATATGAAATCACCTACGGCAACACAGAAGATAGTCTGATGTTGGTGAAAGACCTCTGGGAGGCTGTAGATGGTTGAAATGGCAACATCTGAGAACCCCCATGAGCGAGTGAGGCAGTTCTTCTGTTTCGCTTCAGGGCTGACGCCATTGCCCACTGATGCCAAGGCGCTCTCCGATTTTGTCAGCTGGGCGCAAAGAGGTCATATACTGGGCCAGGTTGCAGCCGTGGCCTCTGCGAGCGATAACAAGCGCCTGCAAACTTTGTTGGAAAATGCTGCTACACGAAGTGCATATGACAAGCGTATGCTCAAGTTCGAAACCGAGCGCATTGAGCGGGCGCTTTTAGGGACCGATATCAGAGTGGTCCTGCTGAAGGGGAGTGCGTATGTCGCCGAAGACTTGCTGGCAGGCATTGGTAGACGGGTCAGTGATATTGATATTCTGGTAAAAGAAGAAGATCTACCAGAGGCCGAAAAGCTGTTGCGGCAGGCTGGTTGGAAAGATGAAGTTTCCACAGCTAACCCCTATGACCAGAAATATTATCGCGATTGGATGCATGAGTTGCCTCCACTCAGGCACAGTAAGAGGCGCACCATCATTGATGTGCACCACAGGCTACTTCCCCGAACAGCGCGGATTTCTCCCGATCATCTGGCGATGATGGCCGATGCAAGTCCTGTTGGTGATGGGAATTTGTTGGTGTTTGCGCCCGTTGATCGCTTTATTCATTCGGCAATTCATATATTTGCCGACGGTGCGCTGGAAACCCCTGCACGCAGTTTGTTGGAGCTTTTTTATCTATTCAATGACCTTTCAGTCCAGGAAAGGGACAGCCTGGAAAGCAGAGCTGCATTTTTAAATGTGATGTCGCCTGTACAGATTGCTCTTTGGGCGTTGAAACGCTATTTCGGCGTTATGGTGATTGTAAATAAATCTAATATTTCCAAAGTTTTACGGCTGTCTATTGAAACGATGGTTGAGAATGGGCGCGCGGCACCCTTGGCGCGTGTTCTGCTGTATGTTCGCAGCCACTATTTACGTATGCCGTTGCCTTTGCTGATGGCTCATCTATTCAGGAAGGCGATCAGGCGCGGCTGACAAGATTGGCGATGTCAGCGAGGTGATCAACGACAGTGTCTGCGCCCAAGTCGGCAGCTGGGTACTGTGAATATCCAAAACTCACCGCAATTGAATGTGCGCATGCAGCTTTTGCTCCGTCGATGTCTGGTCGACTATCACCCACCATCAATATTGGGCCATCTCCAGGTAACAAATTGGCTGTTTCAATGATATGCCGTGGGTCCGGCTTTCTAAACGGGAAGGTATCGCCGCTCGTCACGGCGCCGAAAAATGGTGTCATGCCCAGATTTTGCAGGATTGGCGACGTAAGGACGGTTGGCTTGTTGGTACAAACCGCTAGTGCGTACCCTTCATTTTTCAGATGGGATAAAAGGTCAAGGGCCCCTTCAAAAGGTCTGGTATGAGTTGTGATATTCTGGCCGTAAAAATCAAGAAACAGGGGGCGTAAGCCTTCTGCAGTGTGATCTTCCATGCCGCCGGTGGCCTCAAGGCCCAGTTCGATAAGCTTCAGTGCGCCATAACCCACCATATGTCTGACTTGATCAAGGGATACGGTATCCCGGCCTATCTGTGTCAGAACATGGTTTGTAGCCGCGTGCAGGTCGGGCGCGGAATCAACCAGTGTTCCATCCAGATCAAAGATGATTTTCTGAACTGCAAACTGTGTCATGCTGGTTGCCCCCGGTGGCGATTTGGTGATTTTCTGTTTATCTGGATATTCGGTACCCTATGTAAAGAAAGCATGGCTGTTGTCAAAGGCAAGAAATGATCGGGGGCATCTGATGACAGAGACTGTTACAGAAGAAACAGTAGAAATGGCTGAAAAAGGCCGTTATGGCTTGCTATCGATACATGAGCTGACATATATGAAGGCTTATGAAATTGCTGAAAATGGCAGATAATTGAAATATTCCTGCACGAATGTGCAAACGAGCTGAGGGTATTGTGATGAGTGAGTGGCGTCCAGATAGTTGGAGAAACCGGCCTGTTGTTCAGGTGCCGAATTACACCGACAAGGAAGTGCTGAAGAAGGTGGAAGAAGAGCTTTCATCCTATCCGCCACTGGTGTTTGCGGGCGAGGCACGCAATCTGAAAGCCCAACTTGCCGATGTTGCGGAAGGCAAGGCATTCCTGCTTCAGGGCGGTGACTGTGCCGAGAGTTTTGCCGAGTTCCACCCAAACAACATTCGCGATACCTTCCGTGTGCTCCTGCAAATGGCTGTTGTACTAACGTTTGCGGCAAGCTGTCCTGTGGTGAAGGTTGGTCGTCTGGCTGGGCAGTTTGCCAAGCCGCGCTCAAGCGATACGGAAACGATAGATGGTGTGGAATTGCCAAGCTACCGGGGTGACATCATCAATGGGCCTTCGTTCGACGCGGAATCCCGCGTACCTGATCCGAACCGCATGCTGCGCGCTTACAGCCAGTCTGCAGCAACGCTAAACCTGTTGCGCGCCTTTGCGCAGGGTGGGTATGCGAATCTGGTGTCTGTGCACCGCTGGAACCTTGATTTTGTTACCAAGTCAGGCGCTGGTGAGAAATATCAGGAGTTGGCAGACCGGATCGGTGAGGCGCTTGCCTTCATGGAAGCCTGCGGCATCAATCCAAATGATGTGCGCCAGCTTCAGGGCACTGATTTTTACACAAGCCACGAGGCACTTTTGCTAGGTTACGAGCAGGCGCTTACCCGTGTGGATAGCACGACAGGGGATTGGTATGATACTTCAGCTCACATGTTGTGGTGTGGGGATCGGACTCGTCAGCTAGATGGCGCCCATCTGGAGTTCCTGAGCGGTGTCGCAAACCCTGTGGCTTGCAAGGTAGGCCCCACTACCGAGGTTGATGGCCTGCTGAAGCTGATCGACAAGCTGAACCCCTCCAATGAGGCAGGGCGTTTGACGCTGATCACTCGGTTTGGGGCGGACAAGGTTGAGGAATATCTGCCCAAGTTGCTGCGGGCCGTGAAAGCTGAAGGCCGGAAGGTGATCTGGTCGTGTGACCCGATGCATGGCAATACCAAAACATCCACAAGTGGCCTCAAGACACGGCCGTTTGACCGGGTCTTGAAGGAAGTGCGTCAGGTATTTGCCTGCCACAGGGCTGAGGGCACTTATGCGGGCGGTATCCATCTTGAGCTTACCGGCCAGAATGTAACGGAATGCATCGGTGGCGCCGTGGCGATCACGGAAGACAGCCTGTCCTCGCGGTATCATACCCACTGTGACCCGCGCCTTAATGCCAGCCAGTCGATTGAACTGGCATTCCTGCTGGCGGAAGCCCTGAAGGAAGAGCGCGAAGCGCTGGCCAAAAACGCCGCTGCTTGATCAGACTGGCAGGCAAGAATGAAAAGGCGCCCGGGGTGGCGCCTTTTTCTTTTGGATTAGCTGCGGCTTGTGAAGGCGAGCCTGAGAGCCAGGCCTGCAAATACGCTGGCGAGCAGATATTTGGGCCAGTTGCCAAAGCTTCCACCACGACCCAGGCGATCGCGCAGATGCCCGCTTGCAAGAATGACTGTGCCGTTCACGACCAGGCCCACAACATTGAGGATAGTGACCAGAACAAGGGTTTGCATCACCACTGACCCCGCTTCCGGGTTCAGGAACTGGGGGAACAGGGCCAGCATGAAAAGCGCCATCTTGGGATTGAGGAGGTTGGTGATCAGCCCTTCGCTGAAGATACGGCGTTTGCGGTGGCGCGGCACTTCGACTGTTGTATCTGCGCTAGCTGATTTTGACCGCAGCGTCTGCCACGCCAGATAGATGAGGTAGGTCGCGCCCGCAAAACGCACAATGTCAAACGCGGTGGGTACAAGCAGGAAAAGCTGGGCCAGCCCGAAGGCAACCATCAGCGCATGGCAATAACAGCCTGCGGCGATACCTGCATAGGTAAGGAAGCCCGCAGATTTGCCCTGACTGACGCTGCGCGAGGCAATCAACAGCATATCCGGCCCCGGCGTGGCGGTAAGAGCCAGGCTGGCAGCAGAAAACAGAAGAAGGGTGGAAATGTCCGGCATAAATAATTCCTTTGAAAATCGAGCCGGGAGCACAAGGTAACAGAATGGCGATAGCTGACAAGCAGGATTGCATTGTGCGTCAATTTACTTTGTCTTGTCCCGCCGCCACAACAAGGGTAAAAGCGCGTCATGAGCGAAACATTATCCATATATCTTGTGCAGATGAACCCCGCCTTGGGGGCGCTGGAAGCAAACGTTTCAAACATTGAAGCGGCATATCGCCGTGCTGTGGACGCCGGGGCGGATCTGGTACTGACGCCAGAGCTTTCTGTTTCCGGCTATCCGCTTGAAGATTTGGTGCTGAAACCCTTTTTCGTGCGCAGCGCCATGCGCGCCGTGGAAGACTTGGCCAATCTAACAATGGGCGAAGGAAATCCCGGCCTGATTGTTGGCAGCCCGTGGTTTGATGGCGATACACTGCATAATGCAGTCTTTTTGCTGGAAGGCGGCGAGATTGCCGATATCCGCTACAAGCATGATCTGCCAAACTATGGTGTGTTTGATGAGAAGCGCGTGTTTGCAGCCGGTGCGCTTGCAGGCCCCATGGACTTCCGGGGTTTCAAGCTGGGTGTGATGATCTGCGAGGATATGTGGTATCCGGCGGTAACGGGAAGCCTGAAGGCGCAAGGGGCGGATATCCTGCTGGTGCCCACATGCAGCCCGTTTGAGCTGGACAAACACCCTGAACGGCAAGTGCATGCTCGTAACCGCGTGGATGAGGCCGGACTGCCCCTCGTGTTCTGCAACCAGATTTGCGGGCAGGACGAACTGGTTTTCGAAGGCGGCAGCTTCGTGATGGCGGCGGACGGAAATGTTCCCGTGCAGATGGACTTCTGGAAGGAAAACGAACTGCTGACAAACTGGCGGCGTGAGGGCACAGCGCTGGTGTGTGAGACCACGCATCAGGCGGCGGCGCCCGATCATTGGCAGAATATGTATCAGGCAATGGTTTTGGGCCTGAAGGATTATGTGGAGAAGAATCGTTTCCCTGGCGTGATCCTTGGCATGTCTGGCGGGATTGATAGTGCACTTTCTGCCGCCGTGGCGGTGGATGCCCTGGGGGCGGATAAAGTGCACTGTGTGATGATGCCGTCCAGATATACCTCAGGCGAAAGCCTTGGTGACGCGGAAAAGTGTGCCCAGGCGCTTGGTGCACAGTATGACGTGATTGCCATCAAACCGGGTGTTGAGGCGTTCGACACAATGCTTGCGGATGTATTTGCGGGCACAGAGGCAGACACCACAGAAGAAAACATCCAGTCACGCCTGCGGGGGCTGATCCTGATGTCGCTATCGAATAAATTTGGCAAGATGGTGCTGACCACGGGTAATAAGTCTGAAATGTCAGTGGGTTATGCCACGCTTTATGGCGATATGTGCGGCGGCTACAGCGTTCTGAAGGATGTTTACAAGCTTGATGTATTTGCCCTGTCGCGCTGGCGGAACGAGAATGTGCCCACAGGCGCGTTCGGGCCAGGAGGTGAGGTGATCCCGGATAACATCATCACCAAGCCCCCAACTGCGGAACTCAGGGAAGACCAGAAGGACGAAGACAGCCTGCCGCCATATGAGGCGCTTGATGATATGCTTCGGTGTCTGGTGGACGAAGAAATGTCCGTCGACGAGATTATCGAGCGTGGCCACAGCGCATCAGAGGTTGCACGGATCGAGCACCTGCTGTACATCGCCGAATACAAAAGGCGGCAAGCGCCGCCGGGTGTGAAGATCACCCGCAAGAATTTTGGCCGGGATCGCCGCTACCCCATCACAAATGGGTTCAGAAGCGCCCGCAGAAACAAATAGGCCTTCGGGCACAGATAACTGGATTTTAAAAATGACTGTAAAGGTTCGTTTCGCCCCATCTCCTACGGGCAAGCTGCATGTAGGAAACATTCGCGCTGCACTTGTGAACTGGCTGTTCGCACAGCAGCAGGGCGGCACCTTTGTTTTGCGGATCGACGACACAGACCGCGAGCGTTCCACGCTTGAGAATGAAGAAGCCATCAAGGCAGACCTTCAGTGGCTTGGTCTCAATTGGGACGAAACATTCAAACAGTCTGACCGCTTTGACCGCTACAATGAAGTGGTTGAAAAGCTGAAAGCCGAAGGGCGCTTGTATCCTTGCTATGAAACAGCCGATGAGCTGGATATGAAGCGCAAGATCCAGATGGGCCGCGGCAAGCCGCCAGTGTATGACCGGGCCGCGCTGAACCTGACGGAAGAAGACAAGGCAAAGTTTGAAGCCGAGGGCCGCAGCCCTCACTGGCGTTTCAAGCTGGAGACACCAGCCCGCGTAGAGTGGACAGACATGATCCGCGGCGATGTATCCATCGACCTTGAGGCGCTGTCTGATCCGATCCTGATCCGTGAGGATGGCTCGTTCCTCTACACGCTGCCAAGCGTGGTGGATGACATCGATTACGGCATCACCCATATCGTTCGCGGTGAGGATCACACCACAAACTCGGCTGTTCAGGTGCAGATTTTTGAAGCTGTTGGTGGCAAGGCCCCTGAGATGGCGCACTTTGCACTGCTGACAGGCAAGGGCGGTGAAGGCCTGTCGAAGCGTCATGGTGCTATGTCGATCGAAGAATACCGCGACGAGGCAGGCATTGAGCCAATGGCAATCGTAAGCCTGCTGGCACGTGTTGGCACGTCTGAACCGATTGAGCCGTTTCTCGACGCCAAGCCACTGATTGAAGGGTTCGATTTTGGCAAGTTTGGCCGTTCCACTGCCAAACTGGACCCGGCTGACCTTGATATGCTGAACGCCAAGATTTTGCATGCCACGCCTTATGCGGCGGTGGCAGACCGCCTTGAAAGTGTGTCTGAAGAGATGTGGCTTGCGCTGCAGCCAAACATCAACAAGCTGGCTGATGTGGCAGACTTGAAGAAAATCATCGATGGCCCGATCGCCCCAAAGATTGAGGATGCCGATCATATCGCGAAAACCCTTGAATTGTTACCTGCGGGCGACCTGACAGCAGACAGCTGGCAGGCCTGGACTGGTGCAATCAAGGAAGCAACAGGCGCCAAGGGCCGGGCGCTCTTCATGCCGCTCCGTCAGGCGCTGACAGGGCAGGATCATGGCCCTGATATGGCGATGCTGTTGCCCCTGATCGGCCGTGACAAGGTTGTTGCGCGCCTTTCCGGCCAGAACGCATAAGGGGGCAGCAATGACCGAAATTCGGCTCTACAACACGCTGGCGCGCGAGAAACAGGTTTTTGAACCCATCGATCCGCAAAACGTTCGCATGTATGTGTGTGGGCCGACGGTCTATGACTATGCGCATATTGGTAACGCCCGCCCTGTGGTGGTGTTTGACGTAATGTTCCGCCTGCTGCGCCACGTGTATGGCGAAAACCATGTAACTTATGCCCGCAATATCACTGATATTGAGGACAAGATCATGGAACGCGCCAAGGCTGAAGGCGTTGGCATCAAAACCATCACAGATCGCTATACCAAGATTTATCAGGAAGACATGGCCACCATGGGTGCCATGGACCCGACGATCCAGCCAAAGGCGACTGAGCATCTGGGTGAAATGATCCGCATGATGCAGGTGCTCATTGAAAAGGGTCATGCCTACGAAGCTGAAGGCCATGTGATGTTCAGCGTCCCTTCCATGGATAATTACGGCCGCCTATCGCGCCACAGCCGGGACGAGCTGGTAGCAGGTGCGCGGGTCGAAGTGGCACCCTACAAGAAAGACGCTGCCGATTTCGTGCTTTGGAAACCATCAACCGAGGATCAGGTTGGCTGGAACAGCCCATGGGGCAGGGGCCGCCCAGGGTGGCACCTGGAATGCTCATGCATGATTGAAAAGCATCTGGGCGAAACAATCGACATTCATGCAGGCGGGCAGGATCTGATTTTCCCGCACCATGAAAACGAGATTGCCCAAAGCGAATGCACCCACGGCAAGCAGTTTGTAAAATACTGGATGCACAACGGCTATCTGACGGTGGACGGTGAGAAGATGTCCAAGTCGCTTGGCAATTTCCATACGGTTCATGACCTGATCAAGGATCATCCGGGGGAGGCCTTGCGCCTAAGCCTTCTAACCGCCCATTATCGCCAGCCGGTGGATTTCTCGCTGGATAGTGCGCGCGAACAGAAACGCAGGCTTGATCGCTGGTATCGCCTGACGGACGGCGTCGAGGCTGCGGCAGAGGTGCCTGCCGGTGTGATCGACGCGCTGGCGGATGACTTGAACACGCCTAAGGCTATTGCCGCACTTGATGCGCTGGCGGCACCCGAGACAGCGGCAGAGCTGAAGGCCGGTGCGCAATTCATGGGGCTTTTGACACAAGCAGCTTCAGATTGGTTCCAGAGCTTCACTGACGAACAGGCTGCCTGGATTGATGCCAACACAGCCAAATATAATGGCGCGCGGGCCGAAAAGGATTTCGCCACAGCCGATGCCCTCAGGGATGAGGCGGTGGCGCTTGGTTTGGGCCTGGAGGTTGGCCCAGACGGCGTGAAATGGCGCAAGGCTGACTGATGACAAGCAGTAAAAAGCAACCAGCCATCATTCTGGTGCGGCCGCAGCTTGGCGAAAATATTGGCAAGGCAGCGCGCGCCATGCTCAATTTCGGCCTCACGGAAATGCGCCTTGTGGCCCCGCGCGATGGTTGGCCAAACCCGGCGGCAGGCCCGGCTGCCTCTGGTGCTGATATCATTCTTGACGAAGCCAAGGTTTATGTCACGGTTGAAGATGCTGTAGCGGATTGTGGGCACGTTTATGCCGCCACCGTGCGCGACCGGGATATGCCAAAGCCTGTGGTAACTCCGCGCGAGATGGCGGCGCAACTACACGCACAATTGGGGCAGGATGCCAAACCCGCCATCATGTTCGGGCCGGAGCGCTCAGGCCTCACCAACGACGATGTAGTGCTGGCCGACACCGTGCTGACCGTACCGGTAAATCCCGGTTTTGGCAGCCTCAATCTTGCGCAGGCTGTTATTCTGGCAGCCTACGAATTCCATACCTATGCGGATGCAACACCGGCCTACCAGCCGGCATCTGATGATCGCCTGGCCACCAAAGAAGAGCTTTTGGGGTTGATGGAACATATGGAAACAGAGCTGGACAAACGCGGCTATTTCCGTTCGGAAGATCGCCGCGATCCGCTGAGGCGAACGCTTCGTAATCTTGTGCAGAATGCAGCCTATAACCGGCAGGAAGTTCACACAATGCGCGGCATCATCAAATCACTGGCACGCAGCCCTAAAGTAGATAACTAGTCCGTTCATCTGCCATACAGCGTTCCCTTTGCTATAATTCTGTGGCACATAAAACGAACTGTTACAGAAGCGAGCGGAGGTTCTATGTCTTTTATCGGTGCAACCATGGCTGTGATGATGACCTTCATGCAAGGCGTCGACGAAACAGGCACAGCTGTCGCAAGACCGATTGGATCTGTGCAGACGGACTCGGCGACTGGCAGCAAGTACCAGATTTTTGAATTCTATGGCCGTCCGCCGCATACATGGGAACATGCGCGCCGGATGGTTAAAGGCTATATCATTGATGGTCGTGAAGGCCAGTTGGCTACGGTAAAAGACGTAACGACCCATTATTTCCTGATTTTGAACTTCCCGGAAATGCGCAATCTGCCCATGTGGATTGGCCTGTATGCACAGTGCAATGAAACTGCGGAGCTGTTTTGGGCGGACGACACACCGCTGGCTGATCAGGCATTTCGGGGGTTTGCCGATGGCGTGGCGCGCAAGATTAGCCGTTCTTGCACTGGCCGAAACAAAAACAGCGGTAACACGGCCCCAATTTATTATCAGCCTGATGAGTTTGGTGTTCGCTGGCAGATGGGCAGCAGCAAACAAAACCTGCAGTATATGATGGTTGAATTTCCCAAGCCTAAAGAAGAGGCAGAAGCAGGTGAGGGCGAGACAGGTGAAACGCAGCAGCCCTAGTTTGCCGTCCATCCCCCGTCTACCGGCAGATTGATGCCTGTGATAAAGCTAGCCGCATCTGAGAGCAGGAACTGAACAGCGCCGGATATTTCCCCTGGTTGGCCGGTTCGTTCCATTGGCACCTTCAGGCGCAATTTTTCATAAAACTCTGGATGGTCCGTTTTTGCACGGTCTGGCGGGAATGGGCCAGGGCTGATGCTGTTCACCCTCACACCTTCGGTCGCTAGGTGACATGCCAGATATTTCGTAACCTGAATCAAGCCCGCTTTGCCCGCGCCGTAAAAAGGCGGGTTGTTGAAACCGCTATCCCCATAGATGCGAGGATCGGGGCTTACCACACCATACATGGACGCAATATTCACAACCGCGGAGGAAAAGCCGTCTTCTCTACCCTTTTTCAAAAGCGGCAGACATTGCTGCACAATATAGAAGGGCATGGTGATGTTGTAATTGAGGCTATCGCGCGTTTGTTGGGGCGTGGAGCTTGCAACATTCCCGGTTGGGCCTGCATAGGCGTTGTTGACAATACCGTGCAACTTGCCAAATTTTTTTGTGATATCCACGACCGCCGTGTCGATCGCCGCCTCGTCACTGACATCAAAGGCCATAACTGTACAGGAATGGCCCGCTGACTGGATTTCTTCTGCGAGGTTTTCCAATTTCTCCTTGCTTCGGCCGTTCAGGATAACATGGGCGCCAGCTTCGGCAATCTGCCTTGCCATCGGAGTGCCTAATAATCCAGCGGCACCAGTCAGGAGAATGATGCGGTTTTCAAGGGAGAATGTCGCGACTGAAGGGTTCATGGGAAATCCGCCTATTTGGGCCACAGCGCCGGGTTCAAAAGGGTTTCGCTCGCAAGTCCGGCAAAGGATTGCTCCAAATGCTCCAACTGGCGTGCTGTCAGTAATGGGGTATCAAATAATGTGACGTTTTCTTCAAGCTGCGCCTTTGTTTCCATGCCTACCACAATGTTGCCCACCCAGGGAAGGGAGCGAACATAGGCGTAACACAGGTCTGCCTTGCTGGCGCGGCCAAGTTGGTCAGCCATCGATTGTATAAGGTTGGCAATCTTTGTGCAGTCAGTGTCGGCAACATCAGGCCAGAGGGCTGCATCAGAAACCAGGCATCCCTGCAAAAGGCAGCTCCTTGCCTGGATCGTTACATCGCCGCGCTCTGTCGATTTCTTGTCAACACCAGCCTCGCGCCAGCGGTAGTCCAATAAATTGAGGGGAAGCTGGATGTAAGATATTGCTTCTACGTCGAGTGCTGCCAGCGCTTCTTCAGGTGTAGATACCGAAACACCAAGCCGGCCGATGGTGCCCGATGCCTGCAATGCCAACAGTGTGTCCCATATCAGCCCGTCATAAGCATGAAAATGCTCCCAGCGGTGCAAAAGCAACACAGGCAGGGAAGCCAGCCCGAGATTGCTCAAAGATGCCTCAACGCTTGCGATGACAGCATCGCGGACGTGCGGAGCCGTCGCATCTGCTTCAAGCTCGCTTAGCGGGGAAAGTTTCGTATTGATAGTGACCGTTTTTTTCTGTGCGCTTGATATGGACGCCCCGAGCCGTTGTTCGGAAGTGCCATATGCTCTGGCCGTATCAAAAAGCGTGATACCGGAGGAAATAGCCGCTTGAACAAGTGCGGCTGCCTCGTCGGTACTTGGCTGGCCGTGTGTGTTGGCAATGCCATAGGGCAGGCCAAGCTGAACCGTGCCCATGGCCAACTTGCCGTGTGAAAGCTTATGTTGTGCTTCCGATTCCATTCCGCCGTTGTTCTATCAGCCTTGCAACAGCTTTGCGGCGGCTGGCGCAAAATAGGTAAGTACGCCGTCTGCTCCGGCACGCTTGAAAGAAAGAAGTGATTCCATCATTACTGCGTCCTGTTCCAGCCAGCCAATCTGTGCTGCTGCCATCAGCATGGCATATTCGCCGGACACCTGATAGGCGTAGGTTGGCACGCCGAAGGTATCTTTTACATCCCGGATGATGTCCAGGTAGGGCATGCCCGGTTTCACCATCACGCTGTCAGCGCCCTCGATGATATCTTGCTCCACTTCACGCAAGGCTTCAGCCCGGTTAGCAGGGTCCATCTGGTAGGTCTTTTTGTCACCTTTCAGGGTTCCCGCGCTGCCAACCGCGTCGCGGAAGGGGCCATAGAATGCAGAAGCATATTTGGCGCTGTAGGCCATAACCTGAACATTCTGGAACCCTGCTTTATCCAGTTCCTCTCTGATCGCGCCGATCCTTCCGTCCATCATGTCGGAGGGAGCAATGATGTCGGCCCCTGCTTCGGCTTGAAGAACGGCTTGCTGGACAAGTATGCCCACGGTTTCATCGTTCAGGATAACGCCATCTTCTACAAGGCCGTCCTGACCATGGCTGGTGTAGGGATCAAGTGCCACATCAGCCAGCAAGCCTATATCCGGTACAGCGTCTTTGATGGCGCGCATGGCAGTATTGATCAGGTTGTCTGGGTTCAATGCTTCGTCGCCCCGCTCGTCCCGCAGCCCTGATGGCGTGTTAGGAAATAAGGCAATACAAGGAATTCCAAGGCTTTTGGCTTCTATTGCCGCTTTGACAGCTTCATCAACTGACAATCTGTTAACACCTGGCATTGAAGAAACGGCCTCAACTTCCGACTTTCCTTCGCGAACAAAAATGGGCCAGATCAGGTCGTTTATCGTGACAGCATTTTCACGAACCATCCGGCGCGACCAGTCAGTCTGGCGAGTTCGGCGCAGGCGGGTGTTGGGGAAACGTACGGTCATGATGTGGTCCCTTGTGTAGAAAAATTACTAATACCGATGCCATCATAGTCAAAGCGATGACGATTTGGCAGAAAATTGATAACACTTGCAGCAGAATGTCGCAGACGGCATAAATATAGATGTGATTTCCATCAAATTTTAACTTTAACAAAGCGTTAGGACTTGTAGATCACATTGTTTTTCGAAAGATTCGATGAAAATTTCTCGAAAAGTCAGGCAGGTTACCATGAGCGGTTACGATTTTAACGATCCAAAGTTCCTATTTTTGGATATTCTTTCCTTGGTTGAGCGTCTTCACAGGCGATTACTCGATGTGTTGAAGAACCATCTTGAGCATGTCGGCAGTAATGACCTGAATCCGGTGCAGGCCCTTCTCTTGCACAATATTGGTGAGCATGAAATGACTGCGGGCGAGCTTAAAACCCGTGGGTATTATCAGGGTTCGAACGTCTCCTATAACTTGAAAAAACTGGTTGAAATGGGTTACCTGCGCCATGAACGGTCAGATTACGATCGGCGCGCAGTTCGTATTTCCCTTACCGACAAAGGCTATGAAATACGCGAACTGATCGATGAGCTTTACAAGCGACATCTTGAAGAGTTGATGCAGGATGACCTTATCAATCATGATGAACTCAAGAATTTGCGCAAGAATCTGCGGAACCTTGAACGCTTCTGGTCGGACAAATTGCATTTTGGCCTTTGACGTCTAAATCGACACAGGCGATTTCTATGTGCGACAATTTCGCCGCTAGACGTAGCATGTAGCATTGCGTTAAGAAGGGCGCGCCGATACAATCCGGTGTATTGAAATCAAATGGACTGCCCTGATGGATTATAAAAAGATATTCGCAGACGCAATCGAGGCCGTACGCAAAGAAGGCCGCTATCGTGTTTTTGCTGACATCTCGCGAGAGCGTGGGAACTTCCCTCGTGCCCTGCGTCATGACGCAGGTGACAACGCGCGGGCAATTACCGTTTGGTGTTCTAACGATTATCTTGGCATGGGCCAGCATCCCGTAGTGATTGAAGCCATGCACAAGGCGCTGGATGAAACGGGCGCCGGAGCGGGGGGCACGCGCAACATCGCAGGCACCAACCATTATCACGTGCTCCTGGAGCAGGAGCTTGCTGACTTGCATGGCAAGGAAGCGGCGCTTCTGTTTACGTCCGGCTACATTTCCAATGAGGCGACGCTCTCAACGGTGGCCAAGCTGCTGCCCGGCTGTATTGTTTATTCCGACGAGATGAACCATGCATCCATGATCCAGGGCATTCGCAATTCGGGCGCGAAGAAGCATATCTTCCGTCATAATGATTTGGCGCATCTTGAAGAGCTGCTCAAGGCGTCTGATCCTGATGCGCCCAAGCTGATTGCATTCGAATCTGTTTATTCCATGGACGGCGATATTGCGCCAATCGGCGCAATCTGTGATCTGGCTGACAAATATAACGCCATGACCTATCTTGACGAAGTGCATGCCGTTGGCCTTTACGGCAAACGTGGTGGCGGTGTTTCAGAGCGCGACAATGTAGCCGATCGTGTGACAATCATTGAAGGTACGCTCGGGAAGGCCTTTGGCGTAATGGGCGGCTATATTACGGCGTCCAAGGCGCTCGTGGACGTTGTTCGCAGCTATGCTTCCGGTTTTATTTTCACTACAGCACTCAGCCCGGTTCTGGCGGCAGGTGCTCTGGCCAGTATTCGCCATTTGAAATCAAGCGAAAGTGAGCGGGCACAGCATCAGGAGCGCGCCGCGAAATTGAAGGCGCGGTTGGCTGCGGCCAACCTTCCAGTGATGGAATCCGAGAGCCATATCGTGCCGGTGTTTATTGGTGATCCTGTGCTTTGCAAGGATGTGTCTGACATTCTCTTGAATGAGTACGGTATTTACGTACAGCCGATCAACTATCCGACCGTTGCAAGAGGCACGGAACGCCTGCGCTTCACGCCAGGCCCGCTTCATGATGACAATGTGATGGATACATTGGTTGATGCGCTTTCCGAGGTTTGGGCGCGATTGAACCTGAAGCGCGCGGTTGGCTAACAGGAGCCGTTCATGGCCCACCAATCCGGTGAATTCATTGTAGAATTTATACCTGTGGGGAACGTCGTTCGGGTAAGCGCTGTTTGCACCCGCACGGGGCGGGAAGTCAGTATCGTTGGTGATCCCAAGGCCAGTCAGCGAGAGCTCGAGACTATCGCTGTCCGAAAACTCAAATACGTTCTTGAGAAAGAGGCCAGAAACGCAGCAGCCACTAAAAAAGGGCTGTTCACTTAGGTGACAAGCCCTTCTGGGTCAGCAAAACAAGCTAAGACTATTTCTTTTTGCCGAGGCCGATTTGCTTGGCAAAAGCAGATCTTTTTGCGGCGTAGTTGGGCGCAACCATTGGATAGTCAAGTGGCAGGTCCCATTTAGCACGATAATCTTCTGGGCTCATGTCGAAGCGTGTACGAAGATAGCGTTTCAGCATCTTCAGTTTTTTACCGTCCTCCAAACAAACAATATAGTCGTCGGTATAGGATTTCTTGATCGGTACCGCTGGTTTCTGCTGGTTGCTATTGAGCCCGGAGCGGTTGCCATCCAGTTTGCAGAGCGTCGAGTGTACGGTCTTGATGACCTCTGGCAGGTCTGATGAAGCGACTTCATTATTGCTAACATAGGCAGCAACAATGTCAGTCACCAATCCCAGCATCATGTCGCCAGAAGTTGAAGTTATGTCATAGTCCGACATTAATTATTTGCTCCAATAGTCTTAAATGTCGGTCGTTTATTGCCGTATTTCTGTGATGATTACAACATCAAAAAGTTGTTCTTTCACAATTTAATTGTTAATAAATGGTTAATTTTATCGCATCGAAGTAATACTGAAGCTTATCTATAGATTTACTGAAATTTGCTTGCAGATGCCTTTGCCTTCTTGGGTTGGCGCGAAATCTATGATAATCAAGCCGCGTTTTCTGCTGCAGAGTCACAGCTGCGGCTTATCTCAGAGAGGCAACAATGGCATCCGAAACAATAGCAATCGCTTGTGATCATGCTGGTGTGGAGTTGAAAGACACCCTTAAGGCAGAACTGTCTGGACGTGGATTTGACGTGTTGGACTTGGGCACTAACGGCCCTGAATCAGTTGATTATCCCGATTTTGGTCAAGCCATGGGCGATGCGATTGAGAGCGGAAGGGCGTCTCGGGGCGTTCTAATCTGTGGTTCGGGAATCGGGATTTCCATTGCGGCAAACAGAAACCCGGCGGTTCGTGCGGCTCTTTGTCAGACTGGGCTAATGGCAAAGCTCTCAAGACAACATAATGATGCCAATGTTCTGGCTCTTGGTGCACGTCTTGTTGGCGTTGAGACTGCGCTGGATTGCCTTGATGCATTTCTCAACACTGATTTTGAAGGTGGCCGACACCAAAGACGTGTCGACAAATTGGGCGCTTAAACTACTGAGTATTTTCTTTCCTTTTGTGCGTAGGGACAAACAACAATGACCAGCTTTACCCAACCAGGTTTTTTCTCCTCTCACCTAGCGGACACTGATCCCGATCTGATGGCGTCGCTTACTGGCGAATTGGAACGCCAGCAGGGACAGATCGAACTGATTGCCTCAGAGAATATTGTAAGCCGCGCTGTGATTGAGGCGCAGGGCTCTGTGCTCACAAATAAATATGCCGAAGGCTATCCGGGTCGCCGTTACTACCAAGGTTGTCATCATGTAGATGTTGCTGAAAATTTGGCGATTGAACGTGCAAAGCAGCTTTTTGGCGCTGAATTTGTAAACGTTCAACCTCATTCTGGTGCACAAGCAAATGGTGCAGTTATGCTGGCGCTAGCCAAACCAGGTGACACAATTATGGGTATGTCCCTTGATGCTGGTGGGCACCTGACACATGGTGCGGCGCCTGCTTTGTCAGGTAAGTGGTTCAATGCGGTTCAATATGGCGTACGCCGGGAAGATGCACGCATCGATTATGATCAAGTGGCTGAGATGGCGCTGGAGCATAAACCAAGTGTTATCATTGCTGGTGGTTCTGCCTACCCGCGCGTGATTGACTTCAAACGCTTCCGTGAAATCGCGGATAGCGTTGATGCGCTGCTGATGGTTGATATGGCGCACTTTGCGGGCCTTGTTGCTGGTGGCGCTCATCCGAATCCGATCGAATATGCCGATGTTGTGACAACAACCACGCACAAGACACTTCGCGGCCCACGTGGCGGTATGATCCTGACAAACCGCGAAGATATCGCCAAGAAGATCAACTCCGCTGTATTCCCGGGCCTTCAGGGTGGCCCTCTCATGCATGTGATTGCTGCAAAAGCAGTGGCTTTTGGCGAGGCGCTTCGTCCTGAGTTTAAGGAATATGCAGCGAAAGTGGTTGAAAATGCCAAGGCACTTGCTGCGCGACTGAAGGAGAACGGTTTTGATATCGTCTCTGGCGGTACAGACACTCATGTTGTGCTTGTTGATCTGCGCCCGAAGGGGTTGACCGGTAAGGCGGCAGACGAGGCGCTGGAACGTGCGCACATGACCTGTAACAAAAATGGCGTGCCGTTTGATCCCGAAAAGCCATTTATCACGTCTGGTATTCGCCTTGGTACTCCGGCGGGCACAACTCGTGGCTTTGATACAGCGGAGTTCATCGAGATCGCCGATATGATCACAGAAGTACTGGATGGCCTTGCTGCAAACCCTGAGAACAATGAAGCAGCGGAAGATGAGGCTCGTAAAAAGGTAGCAAACCTATGTGAGCGCTTCCCAATCTATAGCGAATTGGGCTAAGGTCCGATACAAGATGGTGTGGGCCCCTGGGCCTGCACCACAAGAATGGCTAAATCAGGGGAGTAGGGGGCGATATGCGTTGTCCGTTTTGTCAAAACGAAGACACACAGGTAAAAGATAGCCGGCCAACAGATGATAAGTCGTCGATCAGGCGTCGGCGGTTTTGTCCTGCATGTGGTGCAAGGTTCACTACATTTGAACGAGTTCAACTCCGTGAGTTGACAGTTATCAAGAAAAGCGGTCGCCGCGTGCCGTTTGACAGGACGAAGCTTGAGCGCTCTCTGGATATTTCCCTGCGTAAGCGCCCTGTGGATCCGGATCGAATTGAACGTATGATCAACGGTATCGTGCGCAGGTTGGAATCAATGGGTGAAAACGAAATTGATTCAGAGCAGATCGGTCGCCTTGTAATGGAGGGGCTCGAGAGCCTGGATCAGGTCGCATATGTGCGCTACGCGTCAGTATACAGGAATTTCCGGGAAGCATCTGACTTCGAGAAATTCCTTGGGAAGATGACGGGTACGGAAGAGGATGGGGTTTTCAGCGAAGAAACCTGATTAGGAACCGCCAGTGGCTGTAACAAATCAAGATTTGAAGTTTATGAGCGCCGCGCTCGGGCTTGCCCGGCGCGGCCTTGGCGTTGTGGCCCCCAATCCTGCCGTTGGATGTATCCTTGTGAAAGAAGGCAGTGTTGTAGGGCGCGGTTGGACGCACCCAGGCGGCCGCCCCCACGCAGAAACAGTTGCCCTTGCAGCCGCAGGCGATGCGGCGGTTGGCGCAACCGCTTATGTGACGCTGGAACCTTGTGCCCATACAGGAAAAACACCGCCTTGTGCCCAGGCCTTGATCGATGCGCAGGTTGCGCGCTGCGTAGTTGCCATCAAGGACCCAGATCCGCGTGTTTCCGGTAAAGGGGTCGAAATGCTGGAGGCTGCAGGAATTGATGTAGAAGTCGGTGCTATGGCTGATTCCGCCTATGAGCTGAATAGAGGTTTCCTCAGCAAGGTAAATCAAGGCAGACCGCTGATTGCACTGAAGCTGGCCAGCTCCCTTGATGGGCGCATAGCGCTGGCATCGGGGGAAAGCAAGTGGATAACCAGCGGGGAGGCCCGCCAATTTGGGCATATGCTGCGCGCACAATATGACGGTATTCTTGTGGGAAGCGGAACGCTGATTGCAGATGATCCGGCGCTTGATTGCAGGGTCCCTGGCCTGAATGACCGCTCGCCTACACCTATCATACTGGATGGCAGCTTCCGAATTACGCCCGACCATAAAGTGGCGCGGCAAGGTGCGATTGTGTTTCATACCAAACGCGACACAACGAAAGAACAGGCGCTTGAAAAAATGGGTGTTGAACTGGTGCCCGGCGCCACACGCGACCTTCCTGTAGTTTTGAACAAGCTTGCAGAACGCGGGCTCACAAGAATTCTGGTGGAAGGCGGAGGGCAGGTTCATGCCTCTTTTTTGAAGGCTGGTCTGGCGGACGCCATCGAGCATTTTCAGGCTGGATTGGCGCTTGGTGGTGATGGCCGTGCGGCAATTGGTACGCTCGACCTTGCCTCATTGGCAAATGCGCCCCACTTTAATCTCAAATCAGTTCGGCAATTGGGGCCGGATATGCTTGCATCCTATTCGAAGGCGGAGTAACTCAGGCGCATGTTTACCGGAATTGTTACAGATGTAGGCCGAGTGCGGTCTGTGGAGGGCGATAGCGACAAGCGGTTCGTTATCGAAACCAGCTTCGACATGAAAACTGTCGAAATTGGTGCGTCAATTGCTTGCTCTGGTGTTTGCCTGACAGTGACAGATAAAAATGATGGCTGGTTCTCTGTCGATGTGTCGGCTGAAAGTCTGCGGGTGACCAACCTGCAGGACTGGCAGGCAGGTAGCGAGATCAATCTTGAACGGTCCCTGAAGTTGGGTGACGAAATGGGCGGCCATATCGTGACCGGGCATGTAGACTGTGTAGGCGACATTGTTCGTTTTGAGAAGGTGGGCGAATCCGTTGTTATGGATATCGCAGTGCCAGCCGAACTTGGTGCATTTGTTGCCCAAAAAGGCAGTGTGACCATTGATGGCGCTTCCCTGACAGTTAACACCGTTGAGGATGAAGGGGCTAAAACCCGTTTTTCCATCAACCTGATCCCGCACACGCAAGCCGTTACCAGCTTCCGGAACAGCAGGGCGGGTGATTCTGTCAATGTCGAGTTTGATATTTTGGCGCGATATGTCTCGCGCTTGCAGAGCAGGGGTTAGTCCAGTGTCTGAAAGTTTTCTCTCCCCCATCGAGGATGTGATCGAAGACGCCCGAAATGGCCGAATGTACATTCTTGTGGACGACGAAGATCGTGAAAATGAAGGCGACCTGATTATCCCTGCGCAGATGGCGACGCCTCAGGCGATCAATTTCATGGCTAAATATGGCCGGGGCCTGATTTGCCTGCCGCTCACACGCAAGCGGGTAGAAGAACTGAAGTTGCCGCAGATGAGCAACAATAACCAGGCGCGTAACCAAACAGCCTTTACAGTATCCATTGAAGCCAAGCAGGGCGTTACTACAGGCATTTCAGCAGCAGACCGTGCGCATACGATTGCTGTTGCGATTGACGGGTCGAAGGGGGCAGATGATCTGGCAACACCAGGCCATGTCTTTCCCCTGATGGCACAGGATGGTGGTGTGCTGATGCGCGCCGGTCATACTGAAGCCTCGGTTGATATCTCTCGCCTCGCGGGTCTGAACCCATCAGCGGTGATCTGTGAAATCATGAAAGATGACGGCACAATGGCCCGTCTGCCGGATCTGATTCCCTTTGCAAAAGAGCATGGCCTCAAGGTTGCAACAATCCGTGATCTGATCGCCTATCGCCTCAGGAATGATGTGCTTGTAGAGCGGGCGTCTGAAAGCACGCTTGAGCGCCAAAGTGGCAAGGTCTGGAAAGTGGTTGTATATCGTTCTTCCGCTGATCGCCGTGAAACCGTGGCTTTGGTTTTGGGAGATATCGATAGCAGCGTACCAACGCCTGTTCGCATGCACGCGCTCAATCCGTTTGAAGACCTTCTGGGCATGGCCCATCCTCGCAGTGGCCAACTTCAGCGGGCAATGAGCGCGATCGAAGATGATGGGCATGGCGTTGTGGTTCTGTTCCCGGGCCAGATCGCTATTCGGCCTTCTGAGCTTCTTGAAGGAACTTCAAACGAAGAAGAAGGCAAGGAACGCGCGCTTAAGGACATTGGGCTCGGTTCACAAATCTTGCTGGATTTGGGCGTGAGGCATATGATTCTCTTCTCAAACAGCCCTAATCACTATGTTGGCCTTGATGGATATGGCCTTGATATCGTAGAACAGCGCAAGATTCCTGACGCCTAGTCGTCATGGGCCGTTCGCGGCCACCAACAGAAAGAAAAGACATGGCGAGAAAGCCTCATATCCTGATCGTAGAAGCAAAATTTTATGCCGATCTGGCAGACGAACTCGCGGCGGGCGCTATTGAAGCCATCGAGGCCGCAGATTGCACTTGGGACCGTTACGACGTTCCTGGTGCGCTGGAAATTCCGGCCGCAATCAAGTTTGCCCACGCTGGCACAAAGACGCATTTTGATGGCTATGTGGCCCTCGGGTGTGTGATCCGCGGCGAAACCACACACTATGACTATGTGTGCGGTGAAAGTGCACGTGGATTGATGGATTTGGCGCTGAGAGACAATCTTGCCGTTGGCAACGGTATCCTGACGGTTGAAGATTGGGACCAGGCTTGGGCGCGTGCAAAGCGCGATCAGAAGAATAAAGGGGCTGGTGCCGCGGAAGCCGCGCTTGCGATGATCGGCCTTAAAGAAAGTTTTGGAGTAGAATAATGGCAGGGAATGCTGGAAAACCCAAAGTAGGCGGCCCACGCAGTGCGGCACGTCTTGCAGCTGTGCAGGCCCTGTATCAACTGGCCATGTCAGACGATCCCAAACCAAAACTTGTTGTCGAAGAATATGAAAATCACCGTCTCGGGGCCGAGATCGAAGGTGACCAGTATGTTCCGGCGGACGTTAATATGTTTGGCGACGTAGTATTGGGTGCCTGGGAGCGCCGTGAAGAGGTTGATGGTACACTTGCAGGCTGCTTGTCGGCTGATTGGTCTATTGATCGTCTTGAAAATATTATTCACGCTATTTTCAGGGCTGCAGGGTACGAACTAATAGCGCGCCCTGACGTCCCAACGGCTGTGATCATCAACGAATATGTTGATGTGGCCCACGGTTTTTATGAGCGTGCTGAGGCGTCTTTTGTGAACGGTGTTCTCGACAAATTTGCGAAGGCCGTTCGCTAGCTTTATTCAAATTGACAGGATCGCATGTCTGGCGAATTTGATCTGATTGCCGAGTATTTCCTCCCGCTTGCCGGGCCTGAGGGGCTCGGCTTTTTAGATGATGCCGCTTGCTTCAGCTCGCCTGAGGGCCAAGACATTGTTGTGACAAAAGACCTATTGGTCGAGGGTATTCATTTTGTTGGCGATGAAGCGCCGGCCTCGATCGCAATGAAATGCCTTGCTGTAAACCTGTCAGACCTTGCCGCGAAAGGCGCCAAACCAGCGCTATATTGGCTTGGTATCAGTGTGCCGAAAGACAAACCCGGGGATTGGGTGGGCCATTTTGCATCCGGCCTGAAGGCAATGCAGGAGCGGTCAGGCATTGCCTTGGCAGGTGGCGACACTACGGCGTCTTTGGGTGGAATTACGGTTTCGATTACCGCCCTCGGATATGTGCCCAAAGGTGGCATGCTGCGGCGTACGACTGCAAGGGCAGGTGATGATATTTATGTAACCGGTACGCTTGGGGACGCAGCGCTTGGTCTGAGAGTAGTGCAAGGAGCTTTGGCTTCGGATGCCTATCTGGCAGAAAGGTACCGCACGCCAACCCCGCGCAATTCCTTTGGTGAAGCAATACGCACAATAGCAACCGCATGTGCAGATATTTCGGACGGGCTTCTGGCTGATGTTGGGCATATCGCCATTGGGTCCGGTGTGTGCGTGCGCATTGAGGAGAAGTTGTTGCCGATTTCTGATCACGCGGCTGATGCGGTGCGACAGTCTCCGGCGCTGCGGCATCTGATTTATTCTGGTGGCGACGATTATGAGTTGGTTTTTACCGCCCCCAAGCCTATGGCAGGCAAAATATCATCCCTTGCCAATGCCCATGATGTGGCAGTTACGTGTGTTGGGCGTGTGGAAGAGGGTGAAGGTGTTCGATTGGTTGATCCGGACGGCAAGCTGGTGCAAGCTGCAAAGCGCGGATTTGACCATTTTTCAAATACATAGAGGCAAAGAATATGTCGCAGGATGAAGTTGCAGGCTCTGAAGGGGGCGGTTCTAGTAAGGTATTTCTGGTGCTCGGCCTGCTTGCGGGGGTCGCTCTTGGCGGCGGCCTGAGTTATTATTATTTCAATACTCAGGTTCCGGCATCAGAAGAAGAAGCCCGAGAAGTAAAGCCAAAGGGGCCGGTTCATTCCATCAGGTTTGAGAGAATCGCCGTGCCCATATATCTGACCTCAGGCAACAGCCGGCGGTTTATTGGGAATTATTTTATAGATTTGGCTGTAGAAGTGCGTGGCGACGACAATCAAATTACCATTCGCAGGTCAGAAACACAGCTACAGCATGCTTTCATTGCTGCGATCAGCCAGAATGATTTAATGCGCGAGGATTCGCCCCTTGAATTGGATCATGAGAAGGTCTCTTCAGTTTTAAAAGCGCGGGCCAATAGCGTTTTGGGGAGCAACATTGTTCAAAATGTTGCAATCCTGAATTCTATGCGATTATCCAACTAAAGCCTCTTCAAAACGAGAATTCGAGAGAGCTGCCAGATGTAATTTGGCAGCTCTTGTTTTTTAAGATGGTTGCAACACAGAAAAATGCTTCCTAAGGTTAACACCGACCAACCTGTTGTCAGGAGTTTTAGGGGTTTGTCTACTAGAATGAATGAGCGGGGCGGACGTGTGGGGAGTATTTCCGCCCGGTAAAGCTCAAAGGTACTTGGGTTTGGTTCAAGGGAGGGAGTATCCCATGGAAGTATTATACGCCGCGATTGCATGCGGCGTTGCAGCCGTTCTGTACGGCGTTGTAACGCGTCAGTCTATTTTATCATCTAGCGCCGGTAGCGAAAAAATGCAGGAGATTGCAGGGGCAATTCAGGCAGGCGCACAAGCTTATTTGAATCGTCAGTATCGTACCATCGCTATTGTAGGCGTGGTTGTGGCCGTTGGGCTTTTTATGGCTCTCGGGCAGTTGGCCGCAATTGGTTTTCTGATCGGCGCGATCTTGTCTGGTGTGGCGGGCTATATTGGAATGCTTATTTCCGTAAAGGCTAACGTCCGGACAACACAGGCGGCCAGTACAGGCCTGCAAGAAGGCCTGACTATTGCATTTCGTTCGGGTGCAGTAACAGGCATGTTGGTAGCAGGCCTCGCGCTTCTTGCAGTAGCTGGCTACTATTATATTTTGATAGGGCCAATGGGCATTGAAGCCACAGACCGCAAAGTTATTGATGCTCTTGTAGCACTTGGCTTCGGCGCGTCGCTCATTTCCATTTTCGCCCGACTTGGCGGCGGTATCTTCACAAAAGGTGCCGACGTTGGTGCTGACCTAGTAGGCAAGGTGGAAGCCGGCATCCCAGAGGATGATCCGCGGAACCCGGCGGTAATCGCTGATAACGTTGGTGACAACGTTGGTGACTGTGCCGGCATGGCAGCGGATCTGTTTGAAACCTATGTGGTAACAATTGGTGCCACTATGGTTCTATCGGCTCTGTTCCTTAAAATGGGCGCGGCAGATATCATGCAACTGCCGCTAATTATCGGTGGCGGCTGTATCCTCACTTCAATCATCGGCACTTACTTTGTGAAACTTGGCAAAAGCCAGTCGATCATGGGCGCACTCTATAAGGGCTTTATCGTAACAGCGGTGCTATCTGCTGTGGTGATGTGGTTCGCCATGGAGTGGGCGCTTGGTGACATGGAACGCACGTTTGAAACGGCCGCAGCCACATTCACTGGTCGTGACCTATACTATTGTGGCCTGATTGGCTTGATCGTAACTGGTGTGATTATCTGGATTACCGAATATTACACTGGAACTGATTACCGTCCGGTACAGTCGATTGCAAAATCGTCCGAAACTGGCCATGGCACCAATGTGATCCAGGGGCTGGCTATTTCTCTCGAGTCCACTGCATTGCCGACAATCGTCATCTGTGCTGGAATCATCGTCGCCTACCAGCTTGCTGGTATTCTGGGCCTTGGCTTTGCCGCGACAGCGATGCTTGCCTTGGCTGGTATGGTTGTGGCGCTTGATGCTTATGGCCCGGTTACAGATAACGCAGGCGGTATTGCTGAAATGGCAGGCCTTGATGAAGAGGTGCGCAACCGCACTGACGCGCTTGACGCCGTAGGCAATACAACAAAAGCAGTGACCAAGGGTTATGCGATTGGTTCAGCAGGCCTTGCGGCATTGGTGTTGTTCGGGGCCTATACAGCTGACTTGAACACCTATTTCTCAGATGTGACAGTGGACTTCGGGCTTTCCAACCCATACGTGGTGGTTGGTTTGTTCCTTGGTGCCATGTTGCCATATTTGTTTGGTGCGATGGGCATGACAGCAGTTGGTCGTGCCGGTGGTGCAGTTGTGGAAGAAGTGCGCGAGCAGTTCCGCAATAATCCGGGCATCATGGAAGGTACGTCAAAGCCAGACTATGCTCGTTCGGTTGACCTTCTTACCAAATCTGCGATCAAGGAAATGGTTATTCCAAGCTTGCTGCCTGTTGCGGCGCCTGTGGTGACTTACTTCCTGATCAATGCGATTGCAGGGCAGGGCGCGGCTTTCTCGGCCGTTGGTGCGCTTCTGCTTGGTGTAATTGTAGGTGGCCTCTTTGTCGCTCTTTCCATGACTGCCGGTGGCGGCGCATGGGACAACGCCAAGAAATACATCGAAGATGGTAATCATGGCGGTAAGGGGTCTGAGGCCCATAAAGCGGCAGTGACAGGTGACACGGTTGGTGATCCTTACAAGGATACAGCAGGGCCTGCTGTTAACCCGATGATCAAGATCACCAATATTGTGGCGCTGTTGCTATTGGCAATGCTGGCGCACTAGAGATCGCTTTAAAGACAAAAGCCCCGGCATTGCCGGGGCTTTTTTTGTATCCGAAAAAGCTTTTCTTTTAGCCGTTCGGGCCGCGGGAACCACCTTGTGAACCAACAGGCTGGGAACCACCGAAGCGGCCGACACCGCCAAAAATCTGTTGGAAGAAATTGAGGTGACGACCTCTGGTTGGTGTTTTGTCATTCACAGGATCAACATCACGCATGTCGTTGAGATCGTAGTTCTTAACATCCTGAACGACGCCACCATCATTGAAAGCAACTGCCATCACGCGGTGTGCCTTGGCATCAGGCCAGAAGACCGGCCGAACCCGCACAGTAGTAGAGATATAATACCAGGTTTGGTCATCAAACGTTGCGCGAACCGTTGGTGTGCCAAGGGTCGCTTCCACGGATTGCCGATTGTCAACGCCTGGCTGGATAGCGTCTGCAAGCTCTCGGTCAAAAATATAGCCGCGAACCATGCGAGAGTTACCGCAGCCTGCAAGCATTGTGCCCGCTACTAGGCACAGGGCAATGGCTTTGGATGAAGCTGCAAACGCGTTTGATTTCATGAGATATCCCTACTTTCCCGCTCTCGGCGGACAAACTTCCTGTGCTTTAATAACGGCCACCGTTGCGCGGCGCAAGGCTCCGTGTTAGAGCACGCCCTAATTTTTGTTTATATGGGTTGCTTCCGTCCCTGTTACTTGGGGATTGCGGCAACAAGAAGGAGGCGCCATGTTTGCGCGTTTATTTCCATCATTCCATAAGAAGAAACAGGCCTACGAGCTATACGGCAAGCTTGTTGGGCAGGCGCGAAACCCCGTTTTTTATGAGCAGCTCGCGGTCGCTGACACGATAGACGGCCGATTTGACATGATCTTGTTGCATCTGTTTCTGGTAGACAGAAGGCTGGAGCGTGAAGGTGAGGATCACCAAAAGGCACGCCGCTTCATTCAGGAGGCGCTGATTGCAGATATGGATCGGTCCTTACGAGAGTTGGGTGTGGGTGATATGTCTGTTGGCAAGGAAGTCAAAAAGATGGGTGCGGCATGGCTGGGCAGGGTGAAGGCCTATACTGCAGCAATTGCTGAAGATGCGCCGCAATCCTCGCTTTCGGAAGTGATTGCAAAGAATGTATACCGTCGCGAAGACGCGGAATTTGCCAATTGCCTAGCCTCTTATGCGCTTCAAACGCTGCAGAAATTGGCAAGCTATCCGATTGCAGACGTGTTAGAATCGCGGTTTGACTTTCCGGAGGTAGCGGTAGTGAAGGATAATTCAAATGACTGATACTCTGACCCTCGCGGCTACAGTGGCCATTTCCGACCTGGACAAGGAAGGCAAAACTTTTGAGCTAGCTGGCACGCCGGAGGAACTGGAACGGGTGGCCGAGAGATTCGAGCTGGTTTCTGTTTCGGCCCTTTCCGGAAGTCTTGTTCTGAAGGATAAGGGGCCCGAGCAAGGGGTTCTGGTGTCCGGGAAGCTTGCCGCCCAATTTACGCAAAAATGTATCGCAACCCTTGCGCCCGTGGACGAGGAACTGGAAACAGACTTCGAGCTTTTGCTTGTTGATCCGGAAATGGCAGACCGTATGGATGAGGAAGGGGTGTATCTGGATGCTGATGCCCCTGAGTATGACGCTCTTGAAGGGGAAATCATTCCCATCGGCGAAATCCTGGCCCAAACCCTGTCGATTTCGATGAACCCCTATCCCCGTGCGGAAGGCGTGGAGCTTTCAGCCGGAAGCAAAAGCGGAATCACTGTCAATGAACCCGAATTGGAGCGCCCCAATCCATTTGCTGTTCTCGCGAAAACACGCGACGAATCTTGAAGTAAAAAACAAAATCGCTATGGTCTGCCTGTAAGCATGATTGTAATGTGCATTGAGGGACGTGCACAAAGCTATATAATGGCTTGCGATAACAATGCGTTAGACTGGATAAATATTCGTGGCAAAAAACATAACAATCGCCGTTGACGCCATGGGGGGCGACCATGCACCTGACATGGTTATCGATGGTATCGCTCAGGCGCGAACATTTTTTCCGGGAACAAAATTCCTGATTTATGGTGACGAAGCCCGTGTGGCGCCGCTTCTGGATAAAGATCCGGAACTGAAGGCAGCCAGCAAGCTGCACCATACAACAGATACCGTTTCCTCAGACATGAAGCCGTCCCAGGCCTTGCGGAAGGGGCGTCAGTCTTCGATGGGGCTTGCCATTCAGGCTGTGAAGGACGGTACAGCCGATGTAGCGATCTCAGCAGGCAACACTGGTGCTTTGATGGCGCTGGCAAAATTCCTGTTGCGGACGATGCCGGGGATTGATCGCCCAGCCTTGATTTCGCCACTGCCTACCTTGCGCGGCGAGAGTGTAATGCTGGATTTGGGCGCGAATGTTGAGTGTGACAGCAACAACCTTGTGCAGTTTGGTATTATGGGTGCGGCCTACGTTCGTACTGTTCTGGGCTTGAGCAAACCAACGGTGGCGCTTTTGAATGTTGGCGTTGAGGATCTCAAAGGCAAAGACAGTATCAAGGCTGCAGCCGACGTACTGCGCGTGTCAAAGCATCTGCCGCTTGATTTCGTTGGCTTCGTAGAGGGTAACGATATCGCGAAGGGTGAGGTCGATGTTGTTGTAACCGACGGGTTCACAGGCAATGTCGCGCTCAAAACTGCCGAAGGAACTGCCAGGCTTGTTACCGATTTGCTAGGCCGCGCGTTCCGTTCATCATTCATGACAAAGATGGGATATCTTTTGGCGCGTCATGGCCTTCGGTCACTCAGAGATCATATGGACCCAAACAACCACAATGGTGGCGTTTTCCTCGGCCTCAATGGATTGGTGATGAAAAGTCACGGTGGCGCCAATGCGCACGGTTTTGCCTCGGCAGTAACCTCTGCCATTGATATGGCTCAGAATGATCTGATTCGCCTGATCAGCGAAGACCTGCAGCGAATTGTTGACGACGAGGCATCCACCGGAGCAGCTTAACTGTGGTATTTTGGCGTCAGAAACCCTCTTTTCTGTGCCAAAAGTTAAGAACGTTAATATAAACCCTTCTAAATATTGACTAAAAGCCGCTTGCTGCGTTGACTCGTTCAAATCCTTGCTTTAGCTTTTTTCTATGCAGGTAGTTTGCCTATTCACCATCAGGGGGCATATATGAGCGACAATACACTTACTCGTGCTGATCTTACTGAAGCAGTCTATGAAGAAGTCGGACTGTCGCGAAATGAATCTGCTGATCTTGTTGAAGCCGTTCTTGGTGAAATTTCTGATTGCCTCGTTGGCGGTGAAAACGTCAAGATTTCCTCTTTTGGCAGCTTTCTGGTTCGCCAAAAGAATGGCCGCATGGGGCGTAACCCCAAAACGGGCGAGGAAGTGCCAATTGATCCCCGACGTGTTCTTGTTTTTCGGCCAAGCCAGGTCATGAAAGACCGTATCAACGGCTAGAACGACTTACCTGTTACCTGAAGGAGCCGGTTGTGAGTGAAATGGCGTCTGGCCTTGAGCGCCCAAGAGGTGGCAAAGGCCGCGAAGCATTCCGCACTATTTCAGAAGTGGCAGATGAACTAGATTTGCCACAGCATGTGCTCCGGTTTTGGGAAAGTAAATTCACACAGATCAAACCTTTGAAGCGTGGCGGCAACAGGCGCTACTACCGCCCCGACGATGTCACGCTGTTGATGGCGATCAAGAAACTCCTTCATGCCGATGGGTACACGATCAGGGGCGTACAGAAGCTCTTCAAGGCGCAAGGTGTTAAGACAACCATCTATGAAGCGCTTGAGATGGAGGATCCTTCATCTGTTGCTGAACCCCAGGCGTTTCAGGCGGATCAACCGGCGGAGCCGCCGGCGGTACACGTGGCAGTAGCAGAGCAGGGTGACGGCGCGGAGAAAGACCTAAAAGAGGTTCTCGCATCCTTGAAGGCCTTGCGCGCACGGCTCGGGTAGCCAATCATTTTCGGTTGGGTGTTATCTTGTAGGCGCAGCGTTTTGCGCCCTGAAGCGCATGTTCAGTGCGCTCGACTACCGCATCATTCGCGAGCAATTCCTTGAACAACTTAAGTTCCTGATTACAAAGGCCGCTGCAGGCCTTGGCCGCCTCACAGATCGGACAGTGGTTCTCCACAAGGAAAAGGGTGCCATCCTCGCCTTCCTGTACTTCCGCCATATAGCCTTCGCGGCTGCGTTCTTTTGACAGGATTGTAAGCTTGTCTTTGATAGAGGAGGCGTCTTCCGATGCTTTTGTGTACCGAGCGCGTTGTTTTTCTGTCCGGTGGCTGACCAGCTTGTTCAGGCCCTCTTCGCCGAATAGGTCGCGCATGCTGGAGATCAGGTCGAGCGACAGATCCCTATGGGCATCCTGGAAGTAGACATCGGCCTTTTCTGTTAGTTCCCAGAATTTGGCAGGCCTTCCACGGCCCGAGGGTACAGACCGACAGACTACAGCACCTTCTTCCTGAAGCTGATACAGATGTTGGCGAATGGCCATCGCGGTCAGTTCCAGCGATGTGGCCAGTTCATCCGCCCGTACGCTGCCGCGCCTTTTCAATTCTGTCAGAATGATTTCACGTGTGGTTTGCATGTCGTCTCCTTCAGGTTTTTAATTAAAGAAATGTCTTGAATAAATCAAGAGAAAGGCATACATCCTAATTAATAAAGAAATATATTTAGAAAAGGAGGCCGACATGGGCGGTGATCTGGCGTGGGTAGAATACGGACGGATAAGGTCTGAGTTGCAGCAGCGAGGAGAAAAAACATGGACGCGAAATACGGGCGAGAAGGAGAGCACTGGCTCAATCTGGGAAATATTCCAGAGCTCGCGGAAAAAGGCCGCCATGTTGTAAAGGTGGATGGCAAGCAGATCGCTTTGTTTCAAACCGAGGAAGGCCTGTTTGCCATCAACAACAGGTGCCCGCATGAGGGCTACCCCTTGTCTGAAGGGACGCTGAACGACGGTTGCACCCTTGCCTGCAACTGGCATGGTTGGTCGTTTAACCTCAAATCAGGCAAGGCGGTACAGGGCAGGGACCCGGTTAATACCTACCCCATAGACCATAGAGACGGTGATATCTGGATCGATCTGACGCCGCCTCCCCCGGAAGAGGTCGCAGCGCGTGCTTTCGTAGAGTTGGATGAAGCGCTTGCGGAGCATGACTATGAGAGAATTGCTCGGTCCCTAAGCAGGCTTGAAAAGGCCGGTGTGGCATTTGAAGAGGCTGCGCGGAGGGTTGTCCGGTGGTCATTGCCACGTTTTGAACGTGGTTTCGGACATGCACATGCGGGCTTGTCGGATTGGATTGATCTTGCTGGGGAGGATGATGAGCTTCGCCTTGTGGCTTTCCTGGAAGCCCTGGGACATTTTTCCTGGGATGCCTTGTTCAGCCTCGGGCTGGAACCGGGCGGTGCGGTGTCCCCCTGGGATGCTGCAGGTTTCATTGCCGATGTCGAAGCGATGAACAGCAGCGCTGCTTTGGCGAAGGTGCGCGGCGCGTTTGCAGCCGGGCTTCGCTTCGCCAATATCAAACCCGCCTATCTGGATTTTATATTCAGCCACTATGGCGGGTTTGGCCATCAGGCCATCTATGCCCTGAAACTGGAGCGGCTGGTTGATCAGCTTGGCCCCGACATTGAGGAAACAATTTCTCTTCAGTTGGCGACTTACCTGTGCCTGTCAGCCCGGGAGGACCTTATCCCCGAGTTCAGGAGTTTTTCTGATTATCTGAAGGTCGAAAAAGGAAACGTGCCGGTACCGGGTGCGGAGGCTTTCAGCGGCCAGTCTGTCAGGAAGACGATGGCCACAACTGCAGCGTCACTGGCGCATGCCGAGGAGCTGTTCGACAGTCTGTTGGCCGCCAACGCCCTGAATATGCTGCATTTTGATCTTGCGCGACAAGATGTGGTGGAGCAGCCGATTGCGCAAAACGTCGGATGGCTGGATTTCACTCACGCGATTACCTTTGCGGAGGCCGCCCGGAGCCATGCTCTGGAGGAACCGAAATATTGGCAATCAGCGCTGATACAGATGGCTTGTTTTGTCGGCCGGAACGCCAAGTTCGTGACACCGAAGGATTGGGCGGAATGGCAGGTTTCCGATGTATCCGCCTTTCTGGCAAAAGAAAAAGCCCGGCTATTCGATATGGATGCAGGGGAATATATCTACGGTGTCCACCGGTTGAAGATGATCTGCGCGGTAGAGGCCTTGTTGCCTGTGGTGTCGGATAAAACCCGTACGCTTGTGCTGGCTGCGCTCAACCGCTACCTGAATTCGCCCATGCGTTACAGGCATTCGGCCCGTGCCGCATTTCAGGCTCGGCAAACCGTTCTTCGGGAGGGGTGATATTTTTTCAAAACCGTGTTGCGCCGCGAATATTCGAAAGCTATAGTCCGCGCCAGCCAGCATGCAGCAATGCATGAAACTGTCGGGGAGTAGCGCAGTCTGGTAGCGCACTACACTGGGGGTGTAGGGGCCGCAGGTTCAAATCCTGTCTCTCCGACCAATGGAACGGGTCAGTGCTTGTCGCTGGCCCGTTTTCTTTTCTTGCGATTTTGTTGCACCGCAGTAAAGTGCATGCCAATCATGTTGCGCAGCAACAAGGGAGGCCTTTTTGGAAGACTTGATCGTATATGCATTGCCATTGATTGGTGCCGGTCTGGTCGCGGGTTTTATGGCCGGTCTCCTGGGTGTTGGCGGCGGCATGGTGACGATCCCCCCGCTTTTTCTTGCTCTTGGCCAGCTTGGCGTTCCATTGGAATGGCGCATGCATGTGGCAGTTGCCACATCGCTCACGGTGATTATTGCGACCAATATGTCCAGTGTTTGGGCTCATAACCGCAAGGGCGGGGTTGATTGGGGTATCGTGAAGGACTGGTGGTGGGCTGTAGCCCTGGGGTCGCTTGCGGGTACTTTTCTTGCAAAAGGCCTTAAGACCGTCGAACTGGTCTATTTCTTCGCATTCATGGCCGCTCTTGTTGCGATAAAGATGTTTCTGCCGTTCGATAGATTGTCACTGGGAAAAGAATTGCCCCGTGGCGTGTTCCGTATGCTGAACCCAGGACTGATCGGATTCTTTTCTGCGGTTATGGGGATTGGCGGCGGCAGCTTTTCGGTACCTTACATGACCCTCTATAGTGTGCCAATTCATCGTGCAGTTGGCACGGCGGCTTTGGTTGGCCTGGTGATCAGTGTATCTGCGGGCATTGGGTATCTTGTCGGCGGCTGGGGGCTGGATGGATTGCCTGCCGGCATGGCGGGGTTCATTCATATGCCATCGGTTCTGGTAGTAGCGCTTGCATCTGTGACTATGGCGCCCGTTGGTGCTAAAGTGGCGCACAGATTGCCCAAAGCTGCTCTCAGTATAGTATTTGGGATGTTTCTTGTGTTGGCGACCGTAAGGCTCGTCAGCGCTGTTTAGTGGGAAGGTTTTTATGTCGGACAAAGCTTTAATATTGGCTGGCGAATTCGAGGCCGCGTCAGATGAAATGTGGCGTGGCCTTGTGGAAAAGGCCCTTGGCGGGCGCGATTTTGACAGGGTGATGACCTCTTCCACATATGATGAAATCGGCATCAAAGGCCTTTATACGCAGACTGACACTGCTGCCGCTCCGCGACCTGCCTTGAAAAATGGTGAGTGGGGCATGGTTGTGCCGCACTGGAACCCTGATGTGGCCGCCACAAATGCTGCAATCATCGAAGACCTTGAACGCGGCGCGACCGGTATTGCTCTGAGGCTTCAGGCCGGCCGCTTCCCTGGTATTCCAGCTGAAAAGTGCGTTGATGCCCTTGAGGGTGTGTATTTGAATATGGCCAGCTTCACCCTGATCCCGGGCGAAGAATATGCCAAAGGCGCGGATACGATGCTGGCCTTGCTTGAGGGCAGGAGCTACGGCAAGGCAGATGTGCAAGGAAGCCTGGGCGTTGACCCATTGGGTACACTTGCACAAACAGGTCGCCTTATAGAAGGGGCAGAAGCCGCGCTTGAGAAGGCCGCTGCGATTGCCAACCGTGTGAAAGAAGGCCGTTGGAATATCCGCACCTTCACCGCCGATAGTGGCCCTTACCATATGGCAGGGGCGACAGAAGCCCAGGAATTGGGCCTGTTGATCGCGACCGGTGTGTCCTACCTGCGAGTGCTGGTTGATGCTGGAATGCACCTATCCGACGCCGCCCGTCAAATCAGCTTCTCCATGGCGGCTGATGCTGACGTGAGCCTCACGATAGCGAAGTTTCGGGCGGCGCGCCTGATGTGGGCTTCTGTTCTGGCAGAATGTGGCGTTTCTGAAGCCGCCCCTATGGCGTTGAGCGCGGTAAGTTCTCTGCGGATGGTCAGCGTGAAAGACCCTTGGGTTAATATCCTCAGGTCAACAGCTGCATGCTTTGGGGCAGGCGTTGGCGGTGCAGACACAATTTGTGTGCTGCCGCATGACAGCATGCTTGGTATGTCCAGTGCATTTGCCCGGCGCATTGCGCGCAATGTGCAAATTATCCTGCAGGAAGAAAGCGGCTTGTCCCGCGTTTCCGATCCGGCAGCAGGGTCTTATGCTTTTGAATCTATTACATTAGATTTATCTGATAAGGCATGGAAATATTTTCAGAAAATCGAATCTAATGGCGGTGTTTTGGCAGGCCTTCGTACAGGCGCTATACAGGCGGATATGCAAGACGCTTGGAACATGCGCCGCATGAACATTGCCAAACGCAAGGACGCTGTCACCGGCGTTTCCGAATTCCCGGACATTGACGAAAAGCCAATTTCGAATGTTGGAGAGATGCCGTCCGAACCTGCGGATATTGCCGAAGCAGGTGAAGAAGTTGCTGCTGTTGCTTTCCACCGATTGGCAGAAGACTTCGAGAAATTGCGTTATTATAGCGATGCCTGCCTTGAAGAAGCCGGTAAGCGCCCGTCTGTTTATCTTGCCAACATCGGTACGGCAGCGGATTACACGGCACGGAGCACATTCGCCAAAAACTTCTTCGAAGCAGGGGGCATAAAGGCGGTTGTGGGTGTTGGCGGCGATGCCACGGCAGTTGCTGATGGATTTAAGGCGTCCGGCGCCAAGCTTGTTGTTCTGTGCTCCAGCGACGACAAATATGCGCAACGCGCTGAGGCGCTTGTGCGCTCGCTTTCAGAAGCCGGCGGATATGTATATCTTGCTGGTCGCCCGGCAAATGCTGATGAGCTAAAGGACGCAGGCGTTAAAGACTTCATCTTTATGGGATGTGATGTGCTCGAAGTATTGGCGCAAGCCCATGTTGTTGCAGGAGAAAAAGCATGAGCCGGATTCCTGATTTCTCCAATGTCGCTTTCAAGCCAGTGGCATCAGAGGCAGCCGATGCTGGCGATGCTTGGCAGTCTCCTGAAGGTATTGCGATCAAGCCATCTTATGGCCCCGAGGATGTCGAGGGGCTTGATTTCCTCGATACACGGCCTGGTTTGGCGCCTTTCCTGCGTGGTCCCTATCCAACCATGTATGTGCAGCGTCCCTGGACAGTGCGGCAATATGCGGGTTTCTCGACGGCAGAGGATAGCAACGCTTTCTACCGCCGAAACCTGGCTGCAGGGCAGAAGGGCCTGTCTGTAGCGTTCGACCTGGCGACCCACCGAGGCTATGACAGCGACCATCCGCGCGTTGTGGGTGATGTTGGTATGGCGGGTGTGGCGATTGACAGCATCTATGACATGCGCACACTTTTCAGCGGCATTCCGCTTGATCAGATGTCAGTATCCATGACCATGAATGGTGCCGTTTTGCCAATTCTTGCGCTCTATATCGTTGCGGCGGAAGAGCAGGGTGTTGGGCCAGAGAAACTCTCGGGCACGATCCAGAATGATATCCTGAAGGAATTCATGGTGCGGAATACCTATATTTTTCCGCCAGCGCCTTCTATGCGGATCATCTCAGACATTTTCGCCTACACGTCTGAGAAAATGCCCAAGTTTAACAGCATCTCCATCTCCGGCTATCACATGCAGGAGGCAGGCGCGACCGCCGACCTTGAGCTGGCCTATACATTGGCTGACGGCGTGGAATATATCCGTTCGGGCGTTGCAGCTGGGCTGGATGTGGATGCTTTTGCACCCCGTCTGAGCTTTTTCTGGGCCATCGGCATGAATTATTTCATGGAAGTGGCTAAGATGCGCGCTGCGCGTATGCTTTGGGCAAAGCTGGTGAAACAGTTCAACCCCAAGAACCCGAAATCCCTGTCGTTGCGTACGCACTGCCAAACATCTGGCTGGTCACTGACCGCACAGGATGTGTTCAATAACGTTAGCCGTACCTGCATTGAGGCAATGGCAGCAGCACATGGCCATACACAAAGCCTGCACACAAACGCGCTTGATGAAGCCCTTGCGCTGCCAACAGACTTTTCTGCGCGGATTGCCCGAAACACCCAACTATTTATCCAGCAGGAAACCGGTACAAACCGTATCATTGATCCTTGGGGTGGCAGCTATTATGTTGAACGCCTGACAGCCGATTTGGCAGCCAAAGCATGGGCGCATATCGAAGAAGTGGAAGCCGAGGGCGGTATGGCCAAGGCCATTGAGGCCGGTATCCCCAAACTGAGGATCGAGGATGCAGCAGCCCGTACGCAGGCCCGCATCGACAGCGGCCGCCAAACGGTAGTGGGTGTGAATAAATACCAGCTGGACGAAACCGAAGAGGTTGACGTCCTGAAGGTTGATAACAGTGCCGTGCGCGCCGCGCAGCTTGAAAAACTGAAACGCCTGAGGGCTGAACGCGATGAAGCGGAAGTTGGTCACATGCTTGAAGCCTTGACCAAGGCCGCTGATACAGGCGAGGGTAACCTTCTGGCGCTTGCGGTTGATGCGGCACGCGCGAAAGCGACTGTGGGCGAAATTACCATGGCGCTTGAAAAGGTTTACGGGCGCCATAAGGCGGAAATCAGGGCGGTAACAGGCGTGTATAAAGCGGAAGTTGGCAAGAATAACCCTGCTGTGAAGAAAGTTCACGCGCTTGTGGACGCATTCGAGACCAGTGATGGCCGCCGTCCGCGCATTCTGGTTGCCAAGATGGGGCAGGATGGCCATGACCGCGGCCAAAAAGTGATTGCCTCGGCCTTTGCTGACCTGGGTTTTGATGTGGATATCGGACCTTTGTTCCAAACACCAGAGGAAGCAGCCCGTCAGGCAGTTGAAAATGATGTTCATATCATCGGGGCGTCTTCGCTTGCAGCAGGCCACCTGACGCTGGTGCCGGCGCTCAAGGAAGAGCTCGCGAAGCTGGGGCGAGAGGATATCATGATTGTCGCTGGCGGCGTTATCCCGCCGCAGGATTATGACGCACTTTATAAAGCCGGTGCAGAAGCAATCTTCCCTCCGGGTACAGTGATTGCCGACGCCGCAGGTGAGCTCATTGAAAAACTGAATGTCCGTCTTGGATACGGGCAGGCAGCGGAATAGGGGGCTTTGTGGTTACGCCAGTGCGCCAACCCACAGTAGATGAATTGTTCGAGGGCGTCCGGGCAGGAAACCGGGCGCTGATCGGACGTGCCATCACCCTTATCGAAAGTCGCAATCCGGCCCATCAGGAGAAGGCGCAGGACCTGCTTCATAAGCTGCTGCCTTACGCGGGCGGGGCACAAAGAGTGGGCATCTCTGGCGTTCCGGGTGTGGGGAAATCCACCTTTATCGAAGGGCTGGGCAACTGGCTTGTGGAAGATGAAGGCAAACGTGTCGCCGTGTTAGCGGTCGATCCATCCAGCGGGCGCACGGGCGGCTCCATTCTGGGTGATAAGACCCGGATGGAGAAACTGTCTGCCAATCCGGGCGCCTTCATTCGGCCAAGCCCCAGCGCAGGGGTGCTGGGTGGCGTGGCGCGGGCAACCCGCGAAACCATGGTTGTCCTTGAAGCCGCTGGTTTTGATGTTGTTTTGGTAGAAACCGTAGGTACCGGGCAATCCGAGACCATGGTCGCCGATATGGTGGATTTTTTCCTGGTATTGATGCTGCCGGGCGCGGGGGACGAGCTACAGGGCATCAAGAAGGGTATTCTTGAACTGGCCGACATGGTGGCCGTCAATAAGGCTGATATTTTCGAGAAGAAGCTGAAACAGGCCGTACGGGAATATAAATCGGCGCTTCATATCATGACGGACGCCAGCCCAAGCTGGCACCCACCTGTGGTGACCGTGTCTGGCCTGACCGGTACGGGCGTGTCAGAGTTGTGGGCAGGGATTGAAAAACACCGCCGTATCATGGAGGCGTCGGGCGAAAGAACGCAGCGCCGTGAAGACCAGCGCGTTATGTGGCTTGAAAGCCAGATCAAGGACCGGTTGCTTGCTGACTTTTATAGCAATGTGGACGTGAAGGCTGCACACGAGCTTGTGGAAAGTGATGTTCGCGACGGCAAAACGACGGTGTCTGCAGCCGTGGAATCGCTTCTGCAAAAGTTTCATCAAAGGGACGGATAAAGCCGAGTCTTTTACCAAGTCCACGAAGGTATGTGTTTTAAGCATCTGATTTATCAGGTGCTTTTTTTATGTCTTGACCGAACGTGTATATTAATTAACAAATATGTTAATTAAATAATTTGTGAAATGAGGCCGTTATGACATCGCCCGCCATGCCAGATATTTTCGCCGCCTTGTCGGACCCAACGCGGTTCGCCATCGTGGAGAAATTGCTCAGCGAAGGGGAATTGCCTGTGGGGGATCTGGCCGAGCCGTTTGATATGTCGCCACCCGCAGTCTCGAGGCACCTGAAGGTGCTGGAGCACGCGGGGCTGATTGAACGACGCACAGTGAAACAGTGGCGCTACTGTCGCCTTAGGCGCGAGTGTTTTTCGTCCCTTGAAGACTGGCTGCGCCGATATCGCGATTTCTGGAACAATAGTTTTGACCGTTTGGAAACTTTCCTCGCAGACGAGGAAGAGGGAGAGAAATAATGAGCACAGCGACAGCAACAGAGATGGACCTTGAAACCAGAACCCTGCGCATGGAAAGGGTGTTCAAGGCCACGCCACAGCGTGTTTTCGACGCTTTCACCAAGCCTGAGCAGGTAGCAGCCTGGTGGGGGCCGGAGGGCATGCATGTTGCCCGTCTAGAGCTGAACACTGTTGAAAGCGGCGTCTGGTTCACTGTGATGGAAAATGGCGCTGGCGAACAATATCACGTCTCTGGCCGGTATCTGGTGATCGATCCGCCGAAGCGGCTCGTGTTCACATGGGCCTGGACGAATGACGGGGTGCGTGGTCATGAAACTGAAGTTGAATTGACGTTTACTGAAACTGAAGCTGGTTGCCGCCTGAATCTGGTTCAAACTGTGTTCGAGAATCAGGACTGGCGTGATGACCATAATGGCGGCTGGACCTCCAGCCTCAATTGCCTGGATGTGTATCTGGCAAGCGAATAACCCAAACCCGAGTACGACAAGAGAGGATATAAAATGAGCAAGAAACCCGAGGGATTTCATTCGGTTACACCACACTTTGTTGTGGAGGGCGCACGACAGGCAATTGACCTTTACAAGGCAGCGCTCGGTGCTGAAGAGATGATGGCTATGCCCCTGCCAGGAACAGATCTGATCATGCACGCTGCGATTAAAGTAGGCGATTCAATGATGTTTCTGTCTGATCCCTATGACGGAGGGGATCGCACGCCTCCAGCCAAAGGGACCGTTTCTGCAACGGCATTTTATCATTATGTCGATGATGTGGATGCTGTGTTCAAGCAGGCGATTGATGCGGGTATGACAGCAATTGCCGATCCTGAAGACATGTTCTGGGGCGACCGTACCGCAGTTGTAACGGATGGTTTTGGGTACAACTGGACTTTGGCGACTTTTGTTCGCGAGGTATCGGAAGAAGAAATGGCTGAGGCCATGAAGCAGATGGCAGGGTAACCCGGTTGACCAGAGACAAAAAAAGAGAGTGTCGGATGGCACTCCCTTTTTCTTTGGATTGCGTTTCGATCAAGCGCGTTCGATACCTGCCCAATCGTAGAAGTTGATGCGCTCGCCACTTTTTTCTGACTCTGGATCAGCTAGTTCCACAAACAGCGGCGCAATCTGATCAGGTGTTGGCAGCGTTTCAGGGTTTTCACCAGGAACGGCTTTCGCCCGCATGCTGGTGCGGATTGGGCCGGGGTTGACCATATTCACTTTTACGCCAGTGATGCGAGATTCGGCAGAGTAGGTCATTACCAGTTCTTCAAGGGCAGCCTTGGTAACGGCATAACCACCCCAATGAGCATAGTGGCCGCCGGCGGCACCAGAAGTGACAAATATCGCACGGCCAGCCTTTGAAAGCTTTAACAGCGGGTCCAGTGATCGTATCAGGCGCCAGTTCGCTGTTACGTTAATATCAAGAAGCTCTATCCAATCTTTGGGCGTAATGTGCCCAAGCGGAGAAATTGGACCCAGAATGGCTGCATTGCCCACGAGGATATCCAGTTTTCCCCAGCGCTCGTAAATGGAAGCACCTAGCCGATCAATGGCGTCAAAATCTCGAAGGTCAAAAGGAACAATCGTGCAATTCCGGCCCATGGCGCGGATCTTGTCGTCCAGTTCCTCAAGCGCACCTTGAGAGCGTGCGCGTGCCACAGCGATAATGTCAGCGCCCGCTTCAGCGAGCGCAAGAGCAACAGCATTGCCAATACCGCGAGAAGCGCCTGTTACCAGTGCCAGGCGACCTTCGAGAGGTTTACTCATAATTTAAGCTCCGGAGCCCGTAGATGCGATGCTGGACAGCTGGGTTTCATCCTTTTCAGCTTCCGTCTGATCGGTCAGGAAGGTCGGATAATCACCAGTGAAGCAGGCATCACAATATGCCGGACATTTGTTATCGCGACCCTTGGGCTGGTTCACAGCGCGGTAAAGACCGTCAATGGAAAGGAATGAAAGCGAATCTGCCTTGATATGCTCGCGCATGGCCTCCACATCCATTTGGGCGGCCAGAAGCTTTTTGCGCTCCGGCGTGTCCACGCCATAGAAACAGCTGTGGGCCGTCGGCGGGGAAGCGATGCGCATATGTACTTCCGTGGCACCGGCCTCACGCATCATATTCACAATTTTCATTGATGTGGTGCCGCGAACGATGCTGTCGTCCACGAGGATGATGCGCTTACCCTGTATATGCCAGCGGTTGGCATTGTGCTTGAGCTTCACGCCGAAGTGGCGAATCTGATCAGATGGCTCAATGAATGTCCGGCCAACATAGTGGTTACGGATGATGCCGAGCTCAAATGGGATACCGCTTTCCTGTGCATATCCAATTGCGGCTGGAGTACCACTGTCTGGCACCGGAATGACCAGGTCAGCATCAACGGTGTTCTCGCGCGCAAGCTCTGCACCGATACGCTTGCGAACCTCATAGACGCTCATATTGTCCATATAGCTGTCAGGGCGTGCGAAATACACATGCTCGAAAATACAGGGACGTGGCTTTTCCTCTGGGAAAGGCTTGTGGCTTTTAATGCCACTTTCCGTGATGATCACCATCTCGCCGGCTTCGATATCGCGTACATATTCGGCGCCAATAATATCCAGCGCGCATGTTTCGGAACACAGGATATAGGCGTCGTCCAATCGGCCAAGCACCAGCGGGCGTACGCCCAGTGGATCGCGCACGCCGATAAGGCCTTCCTTGGTGAGGGAAACCAGCGAATAGGCACCTTCGATCTGGCGGAGGGCATCGATGAATCGGTCCATCAAAGTGCGGAAGCGGCTGGTTGCGATCAGGTGGATGATTACCTCCGAATCCGATGTGGATTGGAAGATCGAACCGCGCTGTACCAGCGATTTGCGAACATGTGCAGCGTTGGTGATGTTGCCGTTATGTGCAACAGCAAAGCCGCCCGACGCGAATTCTGCGAAGAGCGGCTGACAGTTTCTGAGAACAGTATCGCCTGTGGTAGAATAGCGTGTATGTCCGATTGCGGCATGACCTGGCAGGCTATCGATCACATCCTGGCTTGTGAAATTGTCAGCTACATGTCCAAGAACACGTTTGGTGAAGAAGTTATCTCCATCAAAGGCAGTGATGCCTGCGGCCTCCTGGCCGCGATGCTGAAGGGCATGAAGGCCAAGGGCGCAGTGGGCGCTTGCGTCCAGGGTGCCGAAAATGCCGAACACGCCGCATTCTTCATGCAGCTTGTCATCGTCAAAAGGATTGGTGGTAAATTTGGCTGGCTCAAAAGACATTCTTTGGTCCTGCATTATGGGGCTAATTGGTGTCTTGTTGCTCGCACCATATATCGCCTGATGGCGTCGCTGCCTAGCTTTAAAACAAACTTTACAGAATTATTGCGCTGAAATGAAGCAGAGCGGCCTAATTGCCGCTCTCTTTCTTCTTCTCTTCAATCTCTTCAACAAGCTCATCGAGGCCCTTGCGTTGTTCCTCTATATATTTGGCTGCCTGTTCCTCAAGTTTTTCGTTGATGAACTGGCTTGGAACAGCATCTGCAGCTCGCTCCAGATAATCGCTACCCACAGAAGTTGGGTCTTTGCCAAGCGCATCAGCCGCGAAACCTTCAACCATTTCTGCACTCCAGGCCACTAACGGGCGGAGGCGAGCATCGCGCACCCAGTCGGGCTGGTCATCGGTGCCATAGAGCTTGGAGAAACCAAGGTAAACGATAGAGACAATCACTAGGCCGCGCAACAGGCCAAATAGAGCTCCCAGCGACCGGTCCAGAAAACCCACAGGGCTGTCTTTGATGGTTTTACCTATGAATTCAGCGACATGCTTCAACATGAAGAGGATCAGGAAGAATAGAACGACGACCGTTACAAAGTCTGCCAGTTCGGTCTGGTTAATGAGCTGCCGTCCATAGGGCTTGGCAAATTCAAGGCCCAACACTGTGCCCATCAAAGCACCGGCCCATGCGGCAAAAGACAATGCAACCGTTGCAAAGCCACGTCCAAAAGCCATGAGAGTTGAAAGCCCCACGATAACAAGCACGGCGACATCAAAAGCTGTCAGTGTATTAGCGTCGATATCCAAAGGTGTTCTCCAATTGGGCTAGTTTACACGCCATCTGGGTAGAATTGTGTCACAAGATCACCCACATGGCCCATGTTTTGTTGTGTGATGGCCTTGGTTCCGACCTTTTTGCCTTTCGGCATTAGGGCTTTTGCAAAGCCAAGCTTGGCAGATTCCTTAAGCCGTGCATCTGTTTGGGAAACCGAGCGTATATCACCTGAGAGGCTGATTTCGCCAAAGACTACGGTCTCATCCGGGAGCGGTGTTTGGGAAAGGCTGGAAATCAAGGCTGCCGCAACCGCGAGATCGGCAGCGGGTTCCGAGATTTTAAGGCCACCTGCTACATTTAAATAGACATCGCAGCCCGCAAGGCCGAGGCCCGCGCGCGCATCCAATACAGCCAGCACCATCGCGAGGCGCCCGCTGTCCCAGCCAACAACCGCCCGACGAGGGTTTGCAGCACTTGAGCGCGCCACCAGCGCCTGAACCTCAACCAGAACGGGGCGAGAACCTTCAATACCTGCAAAAACGGCAGATCCGGGTTCGCGGCTATTGTGGTCAGCCAAAAACAGTGCAGACGGGTTCGTGACTTCATTGAGACCAGCACCCGTCATTTCAAACACACCAATTTCGTCGGTGCCGCCAAAGCGGTTCTTGACCGCACGCAAAATTCGGAACTGGTGCCCGCGGTCTCCTTCGAAGTAGAGAACGGTATCAACCATGTGTTCCAACACGCGAGGACCGGCGATCTGGCCGTCCTTGGTAACATGGCCGACGATCAGAACAATTGTGCCCTTACGTTTGGCAAAACTGATCAGTTCGTGGGCGCAAACACGTACCTGGCTTACTGTGCCCGGGGCCGATTCCACATTGTCGGCAAACAAGGTCTGAATCGAATCAACGACAACAGCCTTTGGCGGTGCTTCATCAAGGGTTGTGAGAATATCGCGGAGGCTGGTTTCGCAGCCAAGCTTAAGCGGGGCACCCGATAGACCCAGCCGGTTGGCGCGCATTTGCACCTGTGCCGTGGCTTCCTCGCCCGAAATATAGATACAGTCGCTGCCCTTGAGGGAAAGCTGCCCCATGGCCTGCAGAAGCAATGTGGATTTACCAATGCCCGGGTCGCCGCCAATCAGGATGGCACTGCCGGGCACCATGCCACCACCGAGGGCGCGATCAAGTTCGCCAATTCCTGTCATCAGGCGCGGGGCTTCCTTGAGTGGTGTATCCAGCGATACAAGGTTGACGGCGCGGCCTTTTTTGCCCGTAAGGCCCTTTGGTGCCCCGGATGTGGCGCCGCCCTTGCTTTCCTCGATGGTGTTCCAACCGCCGCAGTCTTCGCATTTGCCCTGCCAGCGCCGATAGACAGCGCCGCAATCCCGACAGTTATAAGATACCTGAACTTTTGCCATCAGAGCTTCAACAATTCCATTTCAATAGGGCCTTGGGCACGGCCGTGAATAAACTGATCCACATGGGCGTTACCGGATTGATCGATCTCTTCCTTGGTGCCTTCCCAGATAATCTTGCCGTGATAGAGCATGGCGATCCGGTCTGCGATTTTGCGGGCGCTGGCCATATCATGGGTGATGGTCATGGTGGTGGCCCCAAGATCTTTCACGCATTCGACAATCAAATCATTGATCACGTCAGCCATGATGGGGTCGAGGCCCGTGGTGGGCTCGTCAAAGAAAATTATTTCCGGTTCTGTTGCGATGGCGCGCGCAAGCCCAACGCGTTTTTGCATGCCGCCGGACAGTTCTGCAGGAGACAGATTCCCCACATCGGCACCCAAACCCACGCGGCGGAGTTTCTCAATCGCGATCTCGTGAGCGTCTTTTTTGTTCATTCCCTTGCCCTGGATCAGGCCGAAGGCGACATTCTCCCAAACAGGCAGGCTGTCAAAAAGGGCGGCGCCTTGAAACAACATGCCGAACTTGCTGAGAATGCGTTTGCGCGCGCCGGTGGAGAATTTGGTAACATCTTCGCCACCGACCAGAATTTCGCCCTGGTCCGGCTGAAGAATGCCCAGAACGCATTTGAGTGTTACCGACTTTCCGGTTCCCGAACCGCCAATGATGACAAGGGATTCACCCTTGGGTACCGCCAGATCAATGCCCTGCAACACCTTCTTGGGGCCAAATCCTTTGTGAACGTTCTTAAGCTCGATCATCATTTCTATGCTCATGCGCCTGTCCCCCCGAACACGATCACGGTGATGATCAGATTGGCCAGAAGGATTGCGATGAAGGCGGAAACAACAGCGTTTGTTGTGGCTTTGCCCACACCTTGTGCGCCGCCCCGGCTGTGGTAGCCATGATAACTGCCCATCAAGGCGATGAAGAAGCCGAAAACGGCTGCTTTCACAAGCGACGAGATCACATCGGCGCGTTCGAGGAAATCAACAGTCACCTGAAGGTAAGTGCCTTCATTAAGGCCCAAACGTCCGGTGCCAATCATGTACCCACCCAATACACCGATAATATTGGCGACAAGCACCAGAAGGGGCAGGGTGATCACAGCGGCAATCAGGCGCGGCGCAATCAGGTATTTGAAGGGGTCTGTTGAAAGTGTGACGAGTGCATCGATTTGTTCGGTCACGCGCATGGTGCCCAGTTCGGCTGCCATGGCAGAGGAGACACGCCCAGCCACCATCAGGCCGCCGAGCACGGGGCCAAGCTCACGAACAATAGCAATCACCACAACACCTGGCACTACTGAGGCTGCGTTGAAACGGCTGCCACCCACATAAATCTGCTGTGCGAGTGCGGCGCCAGTGAAAAGGGCAGTAAGCCCAACAACCGGCAGGCTGTTGTAGCCAATAAGCCACATCTGCTTGAGAATAAGACGCCAATAGATCGGGGGCCTAACGATATGGCTGATGGCGGTTCCCGCAAAGCGGGACAAGCTGCCAATTTCAGCCAGAGATGCCAGTACGACCTGACCGATTATCGCGAGCGGATTGCGCACGGCTGCTCCCTTTTGTTTCTATTATGTTCTCTAGTGCAGATTTGGTTTTAGCGCCTCCTGATAGGATTGAAAAGTGGCGATTTCAGGATATCGCCATTTCTTGCTTTCTATTGGCCTTTGAAGTCGGCTGGGCGTTTTTGCAGGAAGGCCATCACGCCTTCGATACAATCAGCAGATCGCCCGGCAACGCGCTGGGCCGAGGCCTCCGCCGCCAGCTGGGCCTGATAGTCGTTATTCATTGACTGGGCCATCAACTGCCGTATGCCCGAAAGTGCGACAGTTGGGCCAGAGGCCAGCTTTTTCGCCAGCGTTGTCGCTGTTTCTAACAGGGCTTCATCTTCAACAACATCATATACAAGGCCCCACTCAAGAGCTTTGTCAGCAGGCAGCTTTTCGCCCAGCATCATCATTGCCCGTGCGCGCGAAAGGCCGACAAGCCTTGGCAAGATGTAGGTGCTGCCCGCATCGGGCACCAAGGCTATGTTGACGAAGGCCTGCAAAAAATAAGCTGATTTGGCAGCGATGACGATATCGGCCGATATGGCGATGCTCATGCCTGCGCCTGCCGCCACGCCGTTGACTGCGCTGACAACAGGTATTTTAAGGTTGGCAAGTTCAGTGAGGAACGGGTGGTAGGTGTCAGTAAGGCTGGCGCCAAGGTCGCGATCTTCGCTCATGCCACTTTCGGCCAGATCAGCGCCTGCACAGAAACCACGGCCCTTGCCCGTAATCAACAGCGCACGTGCGCCGCTGTCAGGCCGGCCAAGGAACCGAAGGGCTTCAAGGAGATCACTTTTGAGCTGGCCGCTGAGGGCATTCAGGCGATCCGGCCGATTGAAGGTAATCGTGGCCAAACCTTCGGTAATATCGAAATCGAGAGTATCAAATTCTGGCATGGCGGCCTCCGCATTTTGTCTTGTCTGATCAAGACTTAGCGCAGGTGGCTGCCATGGCAAATTTTAGTCGCGTTTGCTGCGCTTTATATCAACTGGGCGTGCCAAGAAGGCAGGCATATGCGGCCCCATGCCAACAAAAGGTTTTTTGGGCATGTCGTCTGCAGCGATGCGCGGCTTTGGCGGTTCGAGATTGATTTTCTCACCACGCGGGATTTGCTGCCCGGTTAGCTTTTCGATCGCATCGATGAACTTGGTGTCGGTCTTCGACTTGGTGGCAATGGTGAAAGCCTTGCCTTTACGGCCTGCACGGCCTGTCCGGCCGATCCGGTGCACATAATCTTCGGCGTGGCTTGGCACATCGAAGTTGAACACATGGCTCACGTCTGCAATGTCCAGGCCGCGTGCTGCCACGTCGGATGCACACAGAAGCTGAAGCTCGTTGGCTTTGAACTGTCGCAGCACTTCAAGACGCTCCGACTGTTCCATATCACCGTGCAGCTGGCCCACATTGAAACCATGGCGAGCGAGGCTGTTATAGACCTCTTTCACATCAACCTTTCGGTTGCAGAAGATGATGCCGTTTTTGATTGGCTCGTCCTTCAGAAGCTTTCTGAGGGCTTTGCGCTTGTCGCGCGGGCCAACAGTGATCAGCTTCTGTTCGATGGTTTGCGCTGTTGCCGACTTGCGCGCCACAGTGATCATCTTCGGGTCATCAAGGAAGCGCTTGGTCAGTTTTTCAATCACCGGCGGCATGGTCGCCGAGAAAAACAGGGTCTGGTGTTTCTTGGTGATGCACTCACAGATTTTCTCAACGTCCGGGATGAAGCCCATGTCAAGCATGCGGTCTGCTTCGTCTACAACAAGGATGTCAATGCCTGTCAGCAGGAGCTTACCACGGCTGAAATGGTCAAGAAGGCGGCCAGGTGTTGCGATCAACACATCCACACCTCGGTCCAGCAGCTTTTCCTGATCAGCGAAATTCACTCCACCGATCAAAAGCGCCATAGTCAGCTTGTGCTCTTTGCCGTATTTTTCGAAGCTTTCTGCAACCTGTGCCGCAAGTTCACGCGTTGGCTCAAGGATGAGGCAGCGTGGCATGCGCGCGCGGGCGCGGCCTTCTGAAAGGATATCGATCAGGGGCAGGGTGAAAGAGGCTGTTTTGCCTGTACCTGTTTGCGCAATGCCAAGGACGTCGCGGCCCATAAGAACCTGCGGAATAGCCTGCGCCTGAATAGGGGTTGGCTCTGTATAGCCAGCCTCACTTACCGCTTTCAAAGTTGGTTCACTCAGTCCAAGAAGGTCGAAACCCATGCGTATCCTACCAATTGCTACAAAACAAATTTTGGCGCAGCATAGGTAGGCCTGTGTCAAAGTCAATCCGGGAAAAGGGAAAATGGCGGTAAATACAGAAGCTTTAGTGCTACTACCGGCGCTTTTATGTGACAGTAGACTGTTCAGGCACCAAATTGATGCGCTCAATGGGCAACTACCTGTCATCGTGCCCGATATTTCCACGTTTGATCGTTTTGAAGATATGGCGGTCTCGGTGATTGCTTCTTTGCCTCCGGCTTTCGCACTCGTAGGCAATTCCATGGGCGGGTATCTGGCGCTGGAAATCGTTCGACGCGTACCAAAGCGTGTTACCCATCTGGCACTTGTAGGTACAAATGCCTATGCAGACCCCCCGGAAGCACACCAGAAACGTAAGCAAGCCATCCGGTTGGCTGAAGCGGGCAGATTTGATCAGTTCATTGAAGGGTATGTGCAGGCGGCTCTTTATCCGGCGCACGTGGATCGAGACGGGCCATTAATGGCCACCATGGCGAAGGATTTGGGGCCTGATGTACTTATTCGGCACCAGAAGGCGATTATGGGGCGGCGAGACAGCACCGAATTGCTTTCCGCGATTTCTGTGCCGGTATCGGTGTTGTGTGGTTCTCAAGATGTCTTGTCTTCACCAAGCGTTCATCAGGATATGGCGCAAGCCATTTCCGGTGCGGAATTTCGCGAGATCGAAAACTGCGGCCATCTGGCGCCCCTAGAGGCGCCGGAAGTTGTTACACAGGCACTGAAGGATTTGCTGGCCCGTTAGATATCAAGCTGGTCGATATCCGCCGCATTGTCACGAATGAATTCGAAGCGCTTTTCAGGCTTTTTGCCCATCAAGTCATCTACGAGCCGGTTAACATCAGAACGTTCGGCATATTCTGCGGGCAGGGTGACGCGCTGCAAGGTCCGGTTGGCATGTGCCATGGTGGTTTCCTTCAACTGTGCGGGAGGCATCTCACCCAGGCCCTTAAAGCGGCTGATTTCGACTTTTCCGCGGCCCTTAAATTCCGTTTCCATCAACTCGTCTTTATGGGCGTCATCGCGGGCATAGGCAACCTTGCCCGACTGGGCGATGCGATACAGGGGCGGCATTGCAAGATACAGCTGACCGTCACGAACGAGGCCCGGCATTTCCTGGAAAAAGAAGGTCATCAAAAGCGTCGCGATGTGGGCGCCATCAACATCCGCATCACACATGATAATGACTTTTTCATATCGTAGGGCCGCGCCGTCATATCCTTCGCGGGTTCCGCATCCCAGTGCCTGAATGAGGTCTCTGATTTCCTGGTTGGCCGCGATTTTATCACGCGTCGCAGAAGCAACGTTCAGGATCTTGCCGCGAATAGGCAGGATAGCCTGGGTTTTACGGTCCCGCGCCTGTTTTGCAGAACCACCGGCGGAATCACCCTCCACGATGTAGATTTCTGTGCCTTCAGGAGATTCGCTCGAACAATCCGTCAGCTTGCCGGGCAGGCGCAGCTTACGTTTGCCAACCGCAGTTTTGCGCTTGATTTCGCGTTCCTGCTTGCGGCGAAGTCGGTCTTCCAAGCGGTCCAGTGCCCATGTCAACAAGCTGTTTGCCCGGTCTGGGTGGTCGGCCAGCCAATGATCGAATGCATCCCGAACGGCGTTCTCTGTCAGACGAAAAGCATCAAGCGTGGAAAGCTTGTCTTTTGTTTGTCCTTGAAATTGCGGGTCGCGGATGAAAACAGACAGCATCGCGCAGAAGGTGCCACAGACATCTTCGGATGTCAGGTTGCCAGCCTTCTTGTTATTGGTTAGTTCACCGTAGGCCTTGAGGCCGCGCAAGATTGCGCTGCGCATGCCGTTCTCGTGGGTGCCGCCCTGCGGGGTAGGGATGGTGTTACAATAGCTGTTGCAGAAACCGTCACCAAATTCAGGCCATTGGATTGCCCATTCAACTTGCCCCGCTTCATCTGGAAATTTCACGAAGCCTGAGAACGGCTCTTCCGTAACACAAGTGCGTTTCTTGAGTGTGTCGCCGAGGAAGTCAGCCAGGCCGCCCGGGAAATGCAGTGTTGCTTCGGTTGGCGTGTCATCGCCTTCCAGAATGAGCTCGGGCGCGCATTTGAAGCGGATTTCGACGCCGCGAAACAGATATGCCTTAGAGCGCGCCATCTTATAAAGACGGTTAGGCTTCAGTTTGGCTTTATCACCAAATATCTCGTGGTCAGGCATGAAGGTAACGGTGGTGCCGCGCTTGTTCTGAACTGGTCCCAGGTTTTCCAGGCCTGATGTGGCTTTGCCGCGTGCATAACTTTGGCGCCACATGTTTCGGTCCCGCGCCACTTCAATCGTCGTCCATTCGCTGAGGGCGTTTACTACAGAAATACCAACGCCGTGCAAACCGCCGGATGTGGCATAAGCATCGGAGCTGAACTTACCGCCTGAGTGCAAGGTGGTAAGAATCACCTCGAGCGCAGACTTGCCCGGATACTTGGGGTGAGGGTCTGTTGGGATACCGCGTCCGTTGTCGCTGATTGTTAATGATCCATCAGCGTGAAGCGTCATGCCGATGCGACTTGCATGGCCTGCCACAGCCTCATCCATGGAGTTATCAAGAATCTCGGCAACCAGATGGTGTAATGCCCGTTCGTCGGTGCCGCCGATATACATGCCGG
>JABXIS010000020.1 GCA_013372975.1 Alphaproteobacteria bacterium | reverse complement strand
TGCGCAAGCTGCCGGACGGCAGTGAAGTCGAGCTCACCCTCGAAGATGGTGACCGCCTCGTTGTTAAAGCTGGCCGGTCCCGCTTTACGCTCGCGTGCCTCGACAAGGATGATTTCCCGGTGATGAACGACGGCGACATGCCGCACCGTTTTGACCTGCCCGCGGAGGAACTGAAGCGCCTGATTGACAAGGCCCGCTTCGCTATCTCCACCGAGGAAACCCGTTATTACCTCAACGGTATTTACCTGCATGTGGCCAACTCCGAAGATGGCCAGCGCCTGCGTGCGGTAGCCACTGACGGCCACCGCCTTGCACAGGTGGAGCAGGATGTGCCTGAAGGTGCAGCGGGCATGCCAGGCATTATCGTGCCGCGCAAGACCGTAGGTGAGGTTCGGAAGCTGATCGACGAGTTTGAAGGCAACATCAACCTGTCGCTTTCCGATACCAAAATCCGGTTTGCCTTTGATGGTGCTGTGATTACCTCAAAATTGATCGATGGCACCTTCCCGGACTACAGCCGTGTAATTCCAGAGGGCAACGACAAGATGCTCGAGATGGATTGCCGCCTGTTCGCTGAAGCAACAGACCGGGTGTCCACCATCAGCTCGGACAAGACACGCTCCGTGAAACTTTCTCTCGCGGCAGACCAGCTTACGCTGTCTGTGAACAGCCCCGACAGCGGCACTGCAACGGAAGAACTGGCAGCCTCCTATGGTTCGGATGCGCTCGAGATCGGCTTCAATAGCCGTTACCTCCTCGACATTCTGGCCCAGATCGAAGGCGAGACAGTGCAGGTATATCTGGCAGACCCCTCTGCCCCAACTGTCCTGCGCGACATGATTGATGAAGGTGCGCTGTACGTTCTGATGCCAATGCGCGTCTAACGGATAGCCAACAGCGAATACAGTCAAGCAATGACCGGCATATTTGACATTCGTATCCATGAGGCAGGTTTAAGCCATGGCTGAACCTGCCGCACTGGAGTGCGGCATATATGTCTCCAGCCTGACACTTACAGATTTTCGCTGTTATGACCGTGCAAAAATTTCACCTTCAGGGGTTCATCCTCTGGTGGTGCTGGCAGGTCCCAATGGGGCCGGTAAAACAAATGTGCTGGAAGCGTTGAGCTATCTGGCCCCCGGGCGTGGCCTCAGGAGGGCGGCGCTTGGGGAAGTGACAAACCAGAATGCCAAGGGCCCATGGGCCGTGGCAGCGGAGCTTTCGCTCGAGGGGGAAAGCATCCGGGTTGGTACCGGGCTTGAGGCCGCTGAAAGCAGCCGCAGGCTGGTGCGGATTGACGGCGAAACAGCCTCAAACAGCAATGTGCTGGGCGAGCGCTGGTCGGTTACATGGCTGACGCCCCAGATGGATCGCCTTTTTATCGAGGGCCCATCGGCGCGGCGCCGGTTTCTCGATCGCATGGTTCTCGGGCTTTATCCGGACCATAGCCGTCAGGTCGGCGCCTACGAGCGGGTGATGCGGGAACGCAACCGACTTTTGTCCGAGCGGGGCGTGGGTGCGGATGCTGCGTGGCTTTCGGCGCTTGAGACACGCATGGCCGAACATGCTGTCGCCGTAGCCATTACCCGGCTTGATTTTGCCGGGCAACTCGCGGGGCAGTTGGAGGCGGCTGACGAAGGGCCTTTCCCGAAGGCTGAACTGGCGATTGATGGCTGGCTTGAAGGCCTGATCGCAGAGGGCGCCGCGGCCACAGAGGCGGAAAGCGCCTACAAAGACAAACTCGTTGCATCAAGGCAGCGGGACGCACGATCGGGAAGGGCTTCCGAAGGCGTGCACAAAACGGACCTGATCGTCACCCATGCTCCCAAGGGTATGCGCGGCGAATTATGTTCCACCGGCGAGCAGAAGGCGCTGTTGATCGCGCTGGTGCTTGCCAACGCCAGGCTGCAGGCGGCCCAAAAGGGCCTAGCGCCGGTTATGTTGATGGATGAAGTGGCGGCGCATCTGGATGAAAGCCGCCGCCGGGCGCTCTTTGAAGCGCTTGCCAGTTTAGGGAGCCAATGCTGGCTCACAGGAACCGACCAAAGCCTGTTTAACGGGCTTGAAGGTCGGGCAGAGTTTTTTGATGTGCAGGATGGTACGATCCAGCCCCTGCACACCTGAGAAGTTAGGATCTTGAGGGTATGAGTGACAACATGACCGATACACCAGAAACAATGCCGGAAGATGCAGGCGCTGAATATGGCGCAGATTCCATTAAGGTTCTGAAAGGCCTTGATGCAGTGCGGAAGCGGCCGGGCATGTATATCGGCGACACCGAAGACGGCTCTGGCCTCCACCATATGGTGTTCGAGGTTTCCGACAACGCAATCGACGAAGCGCTTGCAGGCCACTGTGATCTGGTGACCATGACCCTCAACCCGGATGGCAGCTGTACTGTTACCGATAACGGTCGCGGCATTCCAACCGACATTCACGAAGAAGAAGGCGTGTCAGCCGCACAAGTGATCATGACCCAGCTTCACGCAGGCGGCAAGTTTGACCAGAACAGCTATAAGGTTTCTGGCGGTCTCCACGGCGTGGGCGTTTCTGTTGTAAACGCACTCTCTGACTGGCTTGAGCTTCGCATCTGGCGCGACGGCAAAGAACATTTCATGCGCTTTGAAAAAGGCGAACCTGTTGATGATCTTGTTGTGGTAGGCGAAGCCGCAGGCAAAAAGGGTACAGCCGTTACCTTCATGCCTTCCCTCGACACATTCAAATTCATCGAATTTGATTTTGACAAGCTTGAGCACCGCTACCGCGAGCTGGCCTTCCTGAACTCGGGCGTGCATATCCTGATCCGCGACAACCGGCACGCTGACGTGAAGGAAGTGGACCTGTTCTACGAGGGTGGTATCACCGCATTCGTGAAATATCTGGACCGCAACAAACAAAGCCAGATCGGCGACCCGATCACCATCATGGGTGAAAAAGACGGCATCACTGCGGAGATTTCGCTGCAGTGGAACGACAGCTATCATGAGAATGTGCTGTGTTTCACCAACAACATCCCGCAGCGCGACGGCGGTACGCACCTCGCCGCCTTCCGCGCGGCCCTGACGCGAACCATCAACAACTATGTGAATGAAAGCGGCCTGGCCAAAAAAGCCAAGGTGTCGCTGGCCGGTGACGATAGCCGCGAAGGTCTGACGGCAGTGGTATCCGTAAAAGTTCCGGATCCGAAATTTTCCAGCCAAACCAAGGATAAACTGGTGTCTTCCGAAGTTCGCCCGGCCGTTGAAGGCCTGATGAACGAGAAGCTGCTGGAGTGGTTTGGTGAGCATCCGAACGAAGCCCGCGCTGTTGTGCAGAAAATTATCGACGCAGCCACTGCGCGGGAAGCTGCGCGAAAAGCACGTGAGCTGACCCGCCGCAAGGGTGCGCTTGATATCGCATCCCTACCCGGCAAGCTGGCCGACTGTCAGGAACGCGACCCGGCCTTTTCCGAAATCTTCATCGTGGAGGGTGATTCCGCAGGAGGATCCGCGAAGCAGGGCCGGAATCGGAAGAATCAGGCGATTCTGCCGCTCCGTGGTAAAATCCTGAACGTGGAACGCGCCCGGTTTGACCGTATGCTGGCTTCCACCGAAATCGGCACGTTGATCACCGCGCTTGGCACCGGCATTGGCCGCGAAGACTTCAACGTGGAAAAACTGCGCTACCACAAGATCATCATCATGACCGATGCGGACGTCG
>JABXIS010000050.1 GCA_013372975.1 Alphaproteobacteria bacterium | reverse complement strand
TTCCTTGAGGCCCGCAAGCGCCGCGAAAGGCGAATCCGGATCAGCCTGCTTTTCGCGTTTTGGTGGGCGCGCGGTGTGGGTGCGTGGGCCCGAAGGCTTGCCGCCTTTACCACGGCGATCGCCGCCCTTGCCACGGTTCCTGTCACCCGGCTTGCCGCCGCCCTTACGCTCACCCTGCGGGCGGCCACCTTGTGGGCGTGCCTTGCGCTTTGGTGCCCAAGAGAAGAAATAGCGCTCAACCAGTTCGGCTTCGCCTTCGGCTGCGGCCTCTGTAGCTTCCTCTGCAGGTGCCTCTGCAGCAGCTTCGGTTGCTTCCGCTTGCTCTGCCTGAGTTTCCTCTGCTGGCTCTTCTGCCGCTGCTTCATCAGCCTTGTCGGCTTCCGGTGCAGCATCAGTGGATGCCTCGCCTTCAGGCGCTGCTTCTACAGTGGCTTCTTCTTTCGCAGGTGCTGGCACCTGACGGACTTCATGTTTGTAGCCCGCCGCAGCCATCACTTCGGCAAAATCTTCGCCAGATAGGCCAACAAGGCCCATAATCTCGGGCGTTACCTCGAACCAGTCACCACCTTGGCCCAGCGGGCGCACTGCATCGGCAAGGCGTTCAAGCATGTCCATGCGAACGGCTTTTTTACCTACAACGGTGAAGCCCGCCAGTTCGTAGAAAGTGTTTGGCGCCGTGGCTTCAGTATCTACCCACACCATGCCCGGCGTCGGCAGGCCCGGCAGGCCACTCAGCTTGCCAGCCATTGCCCACATCATCAGGCGCAGCTCAATCGCATGCGGCTTGAGGATCAGCGGAATATAAAGCGAGGAAGCACCAATACGGATACCGAACCGGCGCAGGCCTTTTCGTGCATCCTGATCAAGCTGGCGCAGGTCACCGTCAACATCGGTACGCTTCATCACGCCGTAGTTCTCAAGCAGGCGGTAAGCAACGCCGCGCGCAAGGCCCGATAGCGGTGCCGCGCCTTCAGGCGCTTCCGTATCACCGTTCAGCTCTTCAGCCAGTTTGATCAGCGGCTCAAGCTTTTCAGCAATGCGGGTATCAAGCCATTCCTGCGTTTTCTCGATAACAAGATCGGCGTTCTCGCCCTGCAGCAAGCTGGATGCCAGGAGCTTCACACGCGGCGCAAACAGCGCGCCGCTGTCGTGCACAGTGGCAATCGGTGCGCCTTCCCACATGACTTTCGGTGCCGCAAGGCCTTCCGAGAAATCAAAGGAAAGAGTTTTGAAGCCCACATTTGCAAACAGCTTTGCCCGGCGGGTCAATTCCGCCTGAAGCGCTGTTTCTGCTGCTGCCTTGAGGGTTTTTTGTTCGTCCGGTGCTGCCGCCGCTTCCACGCGGAAGGAGAAACCGTTCAGTTCGCCGATTTCGTGTCCTTCGACAGAAACCTGGTTCGTCTCGTTATCAATGCTCACGCTAAGCGTATCCCTGTGCCTAAGCGAGCGCATGAGGACCGCCGTGCGGCGATCCACAAATCGCTGTGTTAACTTTTCATGCAGCGCGTCCGACAAACGGTCTTCCACACTGCGCGTTACATGGGCCCAATGGGCCGCATCGCGAAGCCAGCCTTTCCGGTGCGAAACATATGTCCATATACGGATACTGGCGATTCGACCGGCTAACGTATCTATGTCACCGCTTGTATTGTCAAGCCGCTTCACCTGCCGGGCCACCCAGTCATGCGGAATGGTGCCCGCCGGGCCCATCAGATCCACATAAATCTTACGGAGAAGCGAGGTGTGATCATCAACACTCAGTTTTCTGAAATCCGGAATTTGGCAAACATTCCAAAGCCTTTCCACAGATTCCGGGTTGCTGGCCAAGTCCGCAATCTTGGTATCGGCGCCCAAAGCCTTCAGCGCCATCATATCAACTGTATCTCGCACCCGGTGCAGGCCATCGGTGCTTGTGGGTGCCTCCAATGACCGGATCAGTCGGGGAATCGTGCCATAATCCAGCCGGTGATTCCGCCAAAAGAGCCGTTTTACGGGCTCAAATTCATGCTCTTCGATTTGGGCGATCATCATCGGGTCCATCGCTTCACCACCCCCGCCGAGGGTGGAGAAGGTGCCGTTTTTCTTGAAACGCCCGGCCCGCCCGGCAATCTGCGCGGCCTCTGCGGCAGTCAGGTCCCGGAAGGTACGGCCATCAAATTTCTGGAGGCCCGCAAAAGCCACATGCCCGATATCCAGGTTAAGCCCCATGCCGATGGCGTCCGTGGCCACCAGATGATCCACTTCACCAGACGCATACATTTCCACCTGCGCGTTTCGCGTGCGGGGGGACAGCGCGCCCATCACGATCGCGGCCCCGCCCTTCTGGCGTTTGATCAGCTCTGCCATGCCGTACACATCTGATGACGAGAAACCGACGATGGCGCTCCGACGTGGCAGCGCCCGCAACTTCGCGGGGCGGATATGCTTCAGTTCGGAAAAGCGTGGCCGCGTGAGGATTTCGGCTTCCGGGATCAGCTTTCGGATCAGGGGGCGCATGGTTTCTGCACCCAACAGAAGCGTTTCGTGGCGCCCCCGGCTATGCAGCAGATGCTCGGTAAACACGTGCCCACGCTGGGGGTCAGCCGCCATCTGGATCTCGTCAATCGCCACAAAATCAACAGCCGCCATGCGGGGCATGGCTTCGGCGGTACAAAGAAAATAGCGGGCACCCTCTGGCACCACCCGCTCTTCACCCGTCACCAACGCCACCTGGTTTTTGCCCTTGATGGCTACTACACGGTCATACACTTCACGGGCCAACAGCCTGAGCGGAAAGCCCATGACACCACTGGCATAGCCCATCATCCGGTCCACCGCATAATGGGTCTTGCCCGTATTGGTAGGGCCTAAAACTGCTTTGATGATGCCAGCCATTGGGTACGCCTGTTGGAACAAAGAACGGGCCCGAGTTTTAAAGAACCCGCGAGCATGACACAATGGAATAATAGGACAGCATTTTAGCGATTAATTGAACCTTCATCTTTCTCGCGCTAGACTCTTGAAATGAAAGATCAAATCAGGACTGTGGCAGCTGGGGAACCTGACCATTGAGCCGGACCAAAGACATAAACAGGCGTCAAATCCTGAAAGGTGCCACCGCACTTGGCGGTGCAACGCTTGCCGGAGCTGCGCTCGGGCAGGAGGCTGCCCCCGGGGCGCCAGGTGAGGTGCGCCCGCAGGATATTGCGCCTGCCGAGCGCACGCTGGGCGTTAAATACACCCCTGAAGAACGCGCCCTTCTGTTTGATAAACTGGAGAATATGCTGGACCGTGTGCGGGCCCGCCGCGCTGGCGTGGCTTTCGAGAATGATGATGCCCCAGCCCTTGTGTTCGACCCCCGCCTCAAGGGCGAACAATATCACGAACAGGGCAATCATGTGGCCTTGGGAGCCGATGATTTTGGCCCTGTGCCCGCTGCACCTGATGATATTGCCTTTGCCCCCACGGCCGCCCAAAGCCACTGGATTGGGACAGGGCAGCTTACGTCAAGCCGCCTGACGGACATTTACCTTGGTCGCATCCAGGCACACGCGGGGGCGCTGGAGTGTTTTGTGACGTTGCTGGCAGATAGCGCCAGAGAAGCCGCCTACAGGGCCGACGTGGATATCCGCTCGGGCCGCCGCAAAGGCCCCCTGCACGGCATTCCCTATGCCCTCAAGGACCTGCTGGACACCGCAGGCACCCCGACAACATGGGGGGCTGCACCCTATAAAGACCGCATCGCCATGACGGATGCCGTGGTTACCCGGCGGCTTGAGGAAGCGGGTGCCGTCCTTCTCGGTAAAACCACCCTCGGTGCGCTGGCTTACGGCGACAAATGGTTTGGCGGCATCACACGTAACCCCTGGAATATCGGAGAAGGTTCATCAGGCTCCAGCGCCGGGTCGGCGTCAGCGGTCGCTGCCGCCCTGTGTTCGTTCGCGATTGGCACCGAAACCATGGGGTCTATCGTTTCCCCGTCTGCCCGCTGTGGTACAGTAGGATTACGACCCACTTTTGGTCGCGTCGCACGAACGGGCGCTATGGCCCTGTGCTGGAGCCTCGACAAAATCGGCCCCATCTGCCGCGGTGTGGAAGACACAGCCCTGGTGCTTGAGGCAATCAATGGCGGCGACGTGGGGGACCCAAGCTCCTACGACTGGGGCTTTCACTATGACGGCCGTGCGGCGGTGGGCGAAAACCTGCGCGTAGGCTATGACCCGGCCTGGTTTGGCGACGAAGCCACCAATAGCGATCGTCATGTGCTCAACCAAATCCAGGAGCTTGGTTTCGAGCTCGTGAAAATCTCATTACCCGATCTGCCCTATAGCTCGCTTCTGGGTACGCTTGAGGTTGAGGCGGCAGCCGCATTCGAAGACCTTACTCTCACCGATCGTGATGAAGAACTATCATGGCAAGAGGCTCGCGCCTGGCCCAGCACCTTCCGCGCGGCACGCTTTCATTCCGCTGTGGAATATATGCAGCTTACCCGCTTCCGCCGCAAGGTGATGGAGATAATGGCAAGCCAATTCCGCGATGTGGACATCATCGTGTGCCCGAACTTCGCAGGCGACATGCTTGTAGCCACCAACTATGCAGGCACCCCCAGCCTCACGATCCCGGTGGGCATGGAAGAACGTCCCACCGTACCGCTCGCCGGTGCCGCCATGAAGGCGGGACCAGACCGTGTGGTGCCCCACGCCATTACCCTGTGGGGCAATATGTTCAGGGAAGATCAATTGATCGCCCTTGGCTGGCTTCTGGAGCGCAACCTGAACTTCGCGAAGAACAGACCAGATCTATGACCCCCGCTATTCAGATGGTATATCCACGCCAACGACTCACGAAAATCGCGGAAATCCGCCAATAAGGCTTGACCGACCCTCCCGAATCGCCTAAAGACGCGCCTGCTAAAGCCAAAAGGTCTTAGCGATATTTGGTCATAAAGATTCGCCGGGGCCATTAAAGACCGGCAGAAAAACAAGGATAACGATCATGTCTCGCGTATGTGAACTGACTGGCAAAAAAGTAATGACTGGTAACAACGTGTCTCACGCACACAACAAAACCCGTCGTCGCTTTCTGCCAAACCTGACTAAAGCCACTTTGATGTCCGACGTACTCGGCCGCTCCGTAAGCCTGCGTATTTCCACGCATGCCCTGCGTTCCGTTGAGCACAACGACGGTCTGGACAATTTCCTTCTGAAAGCTCGCGATGCAGACCTGTCTGCCAACGCGCTGAAGCTGAAGAAAGAGATCAAGAAGAAACAAGCTGCTGCCTAAGACCTAGCAGGCAAAGCAACAGTTTCAGAAAACGCCGCGGCAGAGATGCTGCGGCGTTTTTATTTGGTTATTCGGCAAGCTTGAAAACCATGAAAAGTGTACGCTGGGACGCGCGGAAGTTGTCGTCTGACACCAAATAAACAACCACCGAACCGTCTGGCGCTACGCCAATATCCAGCCCTTCCATATTATCAACCGTAAAGGGCGGCTCCATATGGGCCAGCTCTTCACCCCGGAGCGTGGCCCCAGCCTGAATATCTTCAGCCTTTATTCGTAAAAGCTTGATCTTATTGCCGTCCGCGAGCGAGAAAAAGCGCGTTAGCAACAGTATATCCCCATTCGGCAGTCGGGCAGCATCCGTCGGCGCAAAATTGGGCGGTGGCGTAAAATAGAGATCCACAGCGCCAGCGTCATCAACCAACCATGCTTTCTGACGTCCAAGGGTATCTTTTCCCCGTTCAGCAAAAGCGAGCAACTTGTTGTCAGCTGTCAAGACGATCGCTTCAAGGCCGCTGTTGTCGGCAAGGGCGCCATAATCAATATGGTAGTTGTTCTTCCAAACATGATTTGTACCGTCAGGGCGAGCCACCATCAGGCGGTGCATGAATTCGAACGACACCAGATAATCGTCACCAAGCGCGATTATCGATTCCGCGTCATAAGCTGCTTTGCTGGCGTCTTGCATATCGGCTTCGAACGGTCGAAGCGTCGCGCCAGAGAATATCGTTCCGGCGCCTGGGTTGAAATCGGCCGTAAACCAGTCCCCCTGGTCGGTAACAGCGACAACAGATCGCCCATCCTTCACCACCAGGCCAGACAGACCACCAAACCTGTCGTGAGCTGATGTCAGGCTCCAGCCACCAAGATAGGAAAGCTTGCCAACGGCATGTTCTGCAGGGCGCTCTGTGTTCAAGGGCACAGGTACGGCACGGACCTCAATGTCGGCCGCACTTGCCAGGACTTCGCCAACATCTGGTCGAAGCAGGGGCCCACTAAAAAGAACTAACAGGACGCCCGTGCCAAGAAACAGTCCAAGCAGAATATTGCTGCGGTGCTTTTTCATGAGCCTATCTGATCATCCGGGGTTTTGGCGGCGTTTCCTCAAACAGCGAAGCCAGCTGCTCAGTCATGGCGCCGCCAAGCTGTTCAGCGTCAAGGATGGTGACAGCCCTCTGATAATATCGTGTGACATCGTGCCCGATACCGATCGCGATCAACTCAACGGGTGATTTGTTCTCGATCCATTTGATCACCTGCCTGAGGTGGTTTTCAAGATAGGTGCCCGAGTTCACGCTCAGCGTGCTGTCGTCCACCGGCGCACCATCGGAGATCACCATCAGGATGCGGCGTTCTTCCGTGCGCGCCATCATCCGGTTATGCGCCCAGAGAAGCGCTTCGCCATCGATATTCTCTTTCAGAAGCCCTTCCCGCATCATGAGACCAAGGTTCCTGCGAGACCGGCGCCATGGCGCGTCCGCGGTTTTATAGATTATATGCCGGAGGTCATTCAGACGGCCAGGCGTTTTGGGCCTGCCCGCCTGCAACCATTTCTCGCGGCTTTGGCCGCCCTTCCAGGCTTTGGTGGTGAAACCGAGGATTTCCACACGCACACCACAGCGCTCAAGCGTACGCGCCAGAATGTCAGCGGAAATCGCCGCGATTGAGATCGGCCTGCCACGCATGGACCCGGAATTATCCAGCAAGAGCGTTACAACCGTATCCTTGAATTCGGTGTCGCTTTCCAGTTTGTAGGAAAGCGGTTTCATCGGATTGGACACCACACGCGCCAGCCTGCCACTATCCAGCAGGCCTTCCTCCAGATCAAACTGCCAATGACGGCGCTGTTGCGCCAGAAGCCTGCGCTGCAGCCGGTTCGCCAATTTGGACACGGCGCCTGAGAGGTGCGCCATTTGCTGATCAAGGTACTTTCTGAGCCGCTCAAGTTCTTCCAGATCACACAGTTCTTCAGCTTTGATGATCTCGTCAAATTCTTCTGTGAAGATATTGTAGAAGGGCGTGTCTGGCAGGTTATCAAGTGGCCTGTTGGGACGCCACGGGATCGTGCCTTCGTGTTTGCCTTCCCCTGCTTCGGCCTCGCCATCATCCATTTCGTCCATCGCCGCTTCGGATGAGGCTTCGTCTTCGGCGGTTTCGCCTTCATCCTGATCAGAAGCTTCGGCGCCGTCCGCATCCCCTTCCTGATCTTCACCGGGTTCACCGTCGGGGCTGTCGGGTGCGCCCTGCTGTGAATCGTCAGATGGCTCGTCTTGCTGATCTTCCTCTGACTTCTCGCCCTCATTGTTACCGATCAGTTCGGCAATTATCGTCCGGCTCACAACAGACGCAGCGCGCTGATCTTCAAACTTGACTTCAAGCTGGTCCAGAAGGTGCCCGACACTTTCCTCAAGCCACTTGCGTTGGCTTTCCACTGCCACTAAAGCACTTTCAGGCGGCGGGCTGCCCGTGAGGCGTTCGCGCACCAAAAGCCCAAGCACATCGGCAAGACGCGATGTCTCGTCGTCGGTTGGCCGGCCAAGGCCATTTTCAAGCGCCCTTTTTTCAGACAAGGCAGCCAGATTGGCTTTCATGCCCGGCATCTGGCGGGCGCCGATGGCTTCGAAACGAGCATTTTCAACTGCGTCAAACAAGGCTCGCGCCAGCGCGCCGCCCGGTGCAAGCTTGCCGTGCAGGCCCGCATCATGGTGACGGTGCTTGAGCGCAAGCGCATCAGCCTGCCCCCGCACCTCGGCCACATCACGCACTGTAGGCGTATGCGGCAGGTGCGGCACGCGTGCTTCAGAAGCCACAAGCCCTGGCACGTCCGCCGTGAAGGTTACTTCAAGGGATTTATCTTCGGAAACGGCGCGCGTTGTCGCCGCGAGCGCATGCTCGAACGCTTCTTTTGCCGATTGACCGCCATCTGCCATGAGTTTGATACTCCAGAACAGCCTAGACCGCGCCGCCCATCACCAGATTGGATGCTGATTCCTTCAGGTCCGTCCCGAAGGAGCGCTGGAAATATTCCGCGACAATCGTGCGCTCGGCTTCATCACATTTGTTGAGGAAGCTGACCCGGAAGGCAAACGCCACATCGCCGCCAAGGATCGCAGCATTCTGCGCCCATGTCAGCACCGTACGTGGGCTCATCACGGTTGAAATATCGCCCGCCATAAAGCCTGTGCGAGTGAGGTCGGCAACACGCACCATGTTGGAGACAATCTCCTGGCCTTCAGGCGTGTTGTAGCTTGGTTCTTTCGCCAGAATGATATCTGTTTCCGTGTCATGCGGCAGGTAATTCAGGGTTGCCACAATGTTCCAGCGGTCCATCTGACCCTGGTTGATCTGCTGCGTGCCGTGATAGAGGCCGGTGGTATCGCCAAGCCCCACAGTGTTGGCCGTCGCGAAGATACGGAACGCCGGGTGCGGGCGGATTACGCGGTTTTGATCCAGCAGCGTAAGCTTGCCTTCAACTTCAAGCACCCGCTGGATCACAAACATCACATCGGGTCGGCCCGCATCATATTCATCAAACACGATCGCTGTCGGGCTTTGCAGTGCCCACGGCAGGATGCCTTCCTGAAACTCTGTAACCTGCTTGCCGTCCCTGAGAACAATTGCATCCTTGCCCACAAGATCGATCCGGCTGATATGACTGTCGAGGTTCACACGGATCGTCGGCCAGTTAAGGCGCGCCGCTACCTGTTCGATGTGGGTGGATTTACCCGTACCGTGATAACCCTGGATCATCACACGGCGATTGTGAGCAAAACCCGCAAGGATCGCCAGTGTGGTGTCATGATCAAACACATAGGCCTCGTCCACATCAGGCACATGTTCATTATGCTCGGCAAAAGCCGGTACTTCCATGTCGAGGTCCAGACCAAACACCTCGCGCACAGAAACCTTCTTCTCAGGCAGCGCAATATTTGGCAGTTTTTCAGCGGTCACGGCACTCATACAGGGCATCCTCTTACGTATTGCTTGTCAAAACTCTTTTGATAACCATTCTAAAGAATGAGGTTTTGCATTACCAGTGGGCGTTTGGACGCATGGCGTCAACCCCAATCCCGTGGTAAAGCACGAAAATGTTTCATCCACCAGTAAAGAGAAAGTAAGTCTTTTATGGGTAAAGTCACTGATCTGATCACAAAAAAACTGCATGACAGCCTTTCACCAACATACCTTGAGGTGATTGACGAGTCCGAAGGCCACCGTGGCCACGCAGGATATCGGGATGGCGGCGAAAGCCATTTCCGGGTGGTGATCAAAAGCGCAGCTTTCACGGGCCAGAACAGGCTTGCCCGTCAGCGCATGGTGATGAAAGTATTGGCAGAAGAGATGAAAGCACAGATCCATGCGCTCTCAATTCAGGCGGAGGAATCCGATAACTAGGCCCGTGAAGCTTCTCTATGCAACACTGATTGGCCTTGTCTTGATTGCTTCAAGGCAGACACCTGCCATTGCGGAAAACAGCATAACAATCGCAGCACAGGAAATGCCCGGTCTTCTTGAAGCTGGAAAGCCGCTGCCATACAATCAGCTTCTGGATCTGCTCCTTGAAAATGCAGATCAATCGATAAACGTTGAAATTCTTCCCGGATACAGGGGCCCACGCCGGTGGCTTAGGCGCGAATATGACTGTATCTTTGGTGGTGTAAGCGGCCCTGGCCATAGCCTCCCACCCAACACTCGTATTACTGAGGCAGACTGGTATTCCCTTCATATATCCAGACCATTCAATACATTGAAGGTTCATGCCTTTGGGGGGCCGAGATCCGAACCAGTCCACAAAATTGAAGACCTGGCTGGAAAACAAATAGCGGTCGACCAGGTTTTGTTGTTTGACCTGCGTTTCCACACCAAAGCCTTGGGGCCGATCAATATCGTAAAGGTTGGGTCGGCGTCGGAGGCGCTCAATCTCCTTCTCAGGGGGCGTGTTGACCAGATATATGCCTACGACAACGATATGGCTTTGGCAGCCGGTGGGGAGATGGACGAGTTTGCGTTCGATCCGGATTTTGTGCTTCTGGAACTGGAAGAAAGCGTCATGTGCTGGCCTGGTGAAGGCATCGAAAACCTTATAGGGCACGTGAATAGCAAACTCAAAAACTTGTCCGAGAGTGGTGCTCTGCGTGACATGCTAAAACCGCCCCAATAGTTAACCTACCAAGACGCTCGCGATCAGTCTCAGTACTATTTCATACGGTGAAGTTGATTTGGTGTGAAACGCCAGACCGGCGTGATCAGGTCTTTGCCATCTTCGAGATCATACCAGTCGCCACTAGAGAAAGGCAGCAGGTTTCTAAGCACATGGGCGTCCTGTGCTGGTGAAAACCCCTCAACCAGCAGGACTTTTCGCTTGCCGGATGTGTCCAGCGCCATATCGGCGATCATCACGGTGTGTCCGGGAAATCCTGGTGCGATAAAGAGATCACCAATTCTGGCGGCCTTGAGTTTGACCTCAGGCAAATCACGGGCGAGTGAAGCCGTCCCCGCATACTGGAAAACAATATTCATCCAGCCTAAGAAAGCTTCTCTTCCATGCTCCTGAACCTCACTTACACGCCACGATACTTTTCTGCCTTCGACAACAGGACGGCGTCCTTTCAAATAGTCTGTGTAGGGGAAGGCATCACCCGAAGTGAAATTGAAGGTGAGCGCATCAGTCTGGCCAATAGAAAAACGATATTCAGAGTATAACCGGATGAGTGTATCGGCGCATTGCTGAAGATCGCGGCCACCCACATCAAGATCAATGATGGCGCCTGCATATTGGGACCAGACAACCTTCTTTCCGTCAAAATACCTAAGGGGACTGTGCTCAGGTTTAACTGGCAAATAGCGAAGAAATTCAGCGAAACTTTCCGGCGCCACCGGCATTCGGCGGAAGCCACGCGGTGCGGGGTAACGTGCGATCAGCGTCGTGTCGGTTTCAGGAGCTGTTTCAAGCCAAGGGTATCCTGATGCCTGCGCCGGCCAACAGGTGAACACACCCAAAAGAAGCCATGCAAAGAAGCCCTTCACCAGTTTTTCCAGCCACCCAGTCCCTGCGTGTTTTTCGCCTGAGCACGTGCGTACCAGAAACCGCCAACCGTACAGGCGATCAAAACTGAAAATAGAAAGAAATCTGCTGCCGTGAAGTCTGTCATTGGTTTTTTCCTTATTTCAACACAGCAAATGTCGCGGTGAAATAAGGCAATCCAGTGAACAGAATGGTGACTTTTTGTGATTTCTGAAGGCGGAAGATGGGCCGGCAGCGCCAATCGCGCTGCCAGCATATTTTCTTGTCAGATAACCTGAATTAGTGATGCGTTACCGGTGGTTTGCCCAGTGGTGGTGCAAATTTGGTGAGGTTAATACCATCAACCGCGGCAGTGTATTCCTCTATGCTTGGCGTGCGGCCAAGGATTGAGGAAAGCACCACAACCGGCGTGGACGCCAGAAGCGATTCGCCCTTTTTCTCGTCAGAATCTTCCACAACCCGGCCCTTGAACAGGCGCGTAGAGGTTGCCATCACCGTATCGCCCTTGGCGGCTTTTTCCTGATTGCCCATGCAAAGGTTACAGCCCGGGCGCTCCAGATACATGATGTTTTCATATTCTGTACGGGCGGTATTTTTTGGTGCGGCATCGTCAAACTCGAAGCCCGCATATTTTTGCAGGACGGCCCAATCACCCTCTTCCTTCAATTCGTCAACGATATTGTAGGTTGGGGGTGCAACCACAAGCGGGGCATTGAATTTCACTTCACCCTGCTTCTCAAGGTTCTTGAGCATCTGAGCGATAATTTTCATATCGCCCTTATGCACCATACAGGAGCCAACAAAACCAAGATCCACCTTCTTGTCACCGCCATAGTAGGATACCGGTCGAATGGTGTCGTGGGTATAACGACGGGAAACGTCGGCATTGTTCACATCAGGGTCAGCGATCATCGGCTCGACAATCTGGTCCAGATCCACCACAAATTCGGCGAAATATTTGGCATTATCGTCAGGGCGAAGTGCCGGCCGATCACCAGACCGGATCTCTGCGATACGGTTGTTGGCGATATCGATCAGGCCCTGAAGGGTTTTCGCCGTATTGTCCATGCCTTTGTCGATCATGATCTGGATACGGCTTTTGGCAATCTCGAGAGACTGGATCAGTGTTTCGTCTTCAGAAATACAGATGGAGGCCTTTGCTTTCATCTCGGCCGTCCAGTCCGTGAAGGTGAAGGCTTGGTCAGCGAGCAGCGTGCCGATATGCACCTCGATAATGCGGCCCTGGAAGACGTTATCGCCAAATTCCTTAAGCATCTGCGCCTGTGTGGCATGCACTACATCGCGGAAATCCATATGGTCCTTCAGGGTACCCTTGAAGGTAACTTTCACGGACTCCGGAATCGGCATGGTTGCTTCACCAGTTGCAAGCGCAAGCGCCACAGTGCCGGAGTCTGCACCAAAGGCCACACCTTTGGACATGCGAGTATGGCTGTCACCACCAATGATCACAGACCAGTCATCCACTGTGATGTCATTGAGCACTTTATGGATTACATCCGTCATCGGGTGGTAAACACCCTTTGGATCGCGAGCAGTGATAAGGCCGAACTTGTTCATGAAGCTCATCAGCTTCGGAATATTCTGCTGTGCTTTCACATCCCATACAGATGCGGTGTGGCAACCAGACTGATAAGCGCCATCGACCGTTGGAGAAATTACCGTCGCTGCCATCGCTTCCAGTTCCTGCGATGTCATCAGGCCTGTAGTGTCTTGCGAGCCGACAATATTCACTTTCACGCGCACATCAGAGCCCGCGTGCAGTGTCTTGCCGGGTGCCACGCCTACAGCATTTTTGTTGAAGATTTTCTCAACCGCAGTCAGGCCCTGGCCTTCATGGGAAATTTCACGGGAAGCTGCGAAAACGGATGGCGCTTCAATGCCGAGAGTCGCTGCCGCAAAGCTTTGCAGCTTTTTGCCAAAGACAACCGCATAGGAGCCCCCCGCCCTGATAAATTCCACCTTCGGCGACGTGAGCGCAGAGGAGATATCCACCAGCTCATTTTCGCCAGACGCATCATATAGCTTCTTGGTTTTGGTGTTGATCGTAAAGACAGTGCCGGTTTCAACCGAAAACACTTGCTCAAGAACCGGGTCACCATTGGCGTCCAACACGGGCTTGCCATTGGCATCCGTTTTCTTGACCCAGTTTTTCAGATCAAGGCCGATGCCACCCGTTACACCCACCGTCGTCAGGAAGATTGGTGAAATGCCGTTTGTACCACCAACGATCGGCGCAATATTCACAAAAGGCACATAAGGGCTGGCTTGTTTTCCGGTCCAGAGCGCCACGTTATTCACGCCGGACATACGCGATGAGCCCACGCCCATCGTACCCTTTTCGGCAACAAGCATCACACGTGCATCAGGATGCTGCTGTTGAAGCGCCTGAATTTCAGCCTGTGCTTCTTCTGAGATCATGCATTTGCCATGCAGTTCTCGGTCAGAACGGGAGTGTGCCTGATTGCCTGGCGAAAGCAGGTCGGTTGAAACATCACCTTCGGCGGCAATGTAGGTTACAACCTTGATTTCCTCATCAATGTCCGGAAGCTTGGTGAAAAATTCAGCCTGTGCGTAGCTTTCAAGTATATCCTTCGCCACCGCGCTGCCCGAATTAAAAGCATCGGCAAGCCGGTCTGTATCCGCCTCATATAGGAACACCTGGGTCTTCAAAACCTCTGCCGCTTTCGCTGCGGCAACGGCATCATCGCCAAGCGCAAGGTCAAGCAACACCTCAACGGACGGGCCACCTTTCATATGCGAGAGAAGCTCGAAGGCATAATCCGGGGTGATCTCTGCCACTTCCACATCGCCCAGAATAATCTCTTTCAGAAATTTCGCTTTTTCACCGGCAGCGCTCGTCGTGCCTGGCAGGGTATTGTATATGAAAAAATCGAGCGACTGTTTGCGGTGCTCGTTGCTGAGGTCCTTGATCTGGGAAATAATCTCTTTAACAAGCGCACCGTCTTCGATGGGCTTCGGATTCAATCCCTGGTTCTTGCGAGTTTCGATCTCATTCAAATATTCGGTGTACAAACCCATGACTATCCTGACAAAAAAGTGTTAGATGAAGCTTGATACCCGGACGGCAGTGTTTTCTGCCGAACAAGGGAAAAGCGGGCCGGCGCGCATACTATTTCAACATGCCTCGGCATGCAAGATGGTTCCGCGCGAAAAACGTATGATTTCGGCCAGTTTTTGGGCCTTGACGACCTGTTTTGACGCCTTAAATCATTGCTTTTAGATCACTGAAGATTTGCAAAACGACCAGGCGCAGGCAAAGCACTCGGAAAACCAGCCCTCAGCCTGCCTTTCAATTGCCATAGCAAACGCGCTGCAACTTTCTGCACGTGACACTACCCAAGCGCGACAAAGCCGGTTTCGTGTGCAGGAGAATTGCGCTATAGGGCATAGAGATTACAGGTTTTCACACACAGGTGATTGGCAAGTGAAAGCGTCAGTCGGTACGGTTTAAGTATGAAGTACGGTATTAAAATTCTGGTTATTGCACTTACGGGGCTGCTACTGTCCGCCACAGCCGGCGCACAGGGTGACAGCCCGCGCCTTACCGTGGTTGAATTGTTTACCAGCCAGGGCTGTTCATCCTGCCCTCCTGCCGACGCGACGCTGAAGAGCCTGCGCGACCGGCCCGGTATACTCACATTGTCTTGGCCCGTGCATTATTGGGACCGGCTTGGTTGGGAAGACACATTTGCTCATCCCCACAATGCCATGCGCCAAACCGCTTATAACAAGCGCCTTGGCCGAGGCGGCGTATTCACACCGCAAATGATATTGGACGGCAACCTCCAATGTGTCGGGTCAAAGCCTGAAAAGGTACGCAATTCTGTTGAAAAGGCACGAGCAACAGAACGCCAGGACCTGATGTTTGACCTTTCCGAAACGCCTGACGGCAATTTGCTTTTATCCCTGCCGGAGACCAAGATCGAGGGCATGGTATCAGTTCGCATCGTCTGGTATTTGGCTGATGCTGAAGTCCAGATCGGGGACGGTGAAAACCGGGGACGCGTATTGCATTATACCAATGTCGTGCGCGCATCCGACGTCGCGTTTGACTGGAAAGGCGATGCCCGCACATTGACGCTGAAAACAGCAGACGGCCTGGCTGCTGGCGCCGATCATGTGGCTATCCTGCTGCAGGATGAATATGGCCACGGCCCGATCGTGGGGGCCTCATCCATGGCCCTCCCAGCCGCACAATCAGGCCGCTAGGCCCTTTCTTCCCATCAAAGCATTGCTTGACTCTTGGCGCAAAAACCATCATATAGCGCGCCGATATACGAGCCCTAAAGGCCCGTAGCGCGCAAAGATGCGCGAAAGCGCCCGACTGTTTAGGGCACCGATTGAACGAAGTTTCCGTGCGATGTCGCACACACCCAGTCAGTTACTAGGTCACTCTGGCCTCCTGCCCGGTTAAGGAAAAGGCGTTCAGCCGAATATTGAATGGCACTCCAAATGGAGCGCCTTAACCGTGTTAGGACAATTGAATGACTGACTTTACCACGCTCGGCCTGAGCGCGCCGATGATGGCTGCTGTTCAGGACCAGGGTTTTACTATCCCGACTGAAATCCAAAGTGCAACGATCCCGACCCTTATGTTGGGTAATGATGTAATCGGCGTCGCCCAAACCGGTGGCGGCAAAACGGCTGCCTTCGTGCTGCCAATGCTTGAGCGCCTGATGACCTACCAGGACAAGCCAAAACCCGGCATGCCTCGCGCACTGATCCTTGCGCCAACGCGGGAGCTGGCCATCCAAATTTCAGAGACCGTGAAAGTCCTGTCCCGCCATACTGGCCTCAAGAACTGCACCATCTTTGGTGGTGCGCCATACCGCACGCAAACACACATTCTGCGCCGCGGTGTTGATATTCTGGTGGCAACACCCGGCCGTCTGATCGACCACATGAAACGCGGCAACATCTATCTCGATGAAGTCACTTACTTCGTACTCGATGAAGCTGATCGCATGCTGGATATGGGGTTTGTGGATGACGTACGCGGAATCGCTGCCAAAATCCGCACGGAACATCAGAGCGTTCTGTTTTCCGCCACGCTGAACGAGCGTGTACGCGAACTTGCAGGCACCCTTCTGAACGATCCTGAACATATCCAGATCGCGCCGGAAGCAACCATTGCGGATAACCTCACCCACAAGGTGATGTTTGTACCGCGCCAGAAGAAGCATGAGCTTCTGATGCATATGATCGAGAAAAAAGGTGTCTATAAGGCGCTGATCTTCGTACGCACAAAACGCGAGGCCGACGAACTGGCCGAGCTGTTGGATGCGGAAGGCCTAAAGGCAGAGTCCATCCACGGCGACAAACAACAGCGCCAGCGCGAGCGGATTATCCGTGGTTTCCGTGGTGACCGCACAGATTTCCTCGTGGCAACCGACGTTGCTGCACGCGGTATTGATGTGAAAGACATTGGCCACGTCTTCAACATCGATGTGCCTCTCGAGGCGGAAAGCTATGTGCACCGTATTGGTCGTACGGCCCGTGGCGGCGCCAGCGGCACAGCCTATACTTTCTGCTGCAAATCAGAAATGGGCCTCCTCCGCGCCATCGAGCGCCTGATCAAGGAGCGCATCGAGGAAGAAGCAGACCACCCGTTCCCACAGCCTGTTGTGGACCGGAAGAAAGCACCTGCCCGCAAGAACCGCCGCCCTGCAGAACGCGCGCGCGATGCCAAAGGCAAGAAAAGCAAGCGCCCGGTGGCTGGCAAGAAACCTTTCGCCAAGTCTGGTAAGCCTGCCCAAAAGCGCACGGAAAAATCATGGGATCCTGTGAAAACAGCGGATCATGACAAGCCCGCGAGAAAGAGCACTGGCGACAGGCCATTCAGCCGCAAAACTGACAGCAACAAACCTTCTGGCAAGAAACCGGGCGGCGACAAACCGTTCGGCAAAAAATCCGAAGGCAAAAAGCCATTTGCCAAGAAAGGCAAGCCGGCAGGCAAGAAAACATTCGCAAAAGCTGGCCCCAAAAAGGCCGGGCCAAAAGGTGGGCGTCCTAAATCCGCTGGTGGCTTCGATACGATGAAACGCCGGGCATAACCAAAGGCCTATTGGCGAACCAAACAATCATGCCTAGGATGCGTTCATGAAACACATCCTGGGCATTTTTATTTGCGTCACACTGGCTGCGCTTTCTGCCGCCGCCAGCGACATGTTTCTTGAAACCGAAGAGGCCTACGAGGCCAGCCAGGCTGCGCGCAACAAGGGCGTTGAAGCCTTCCGGGCAGGCGACATGGAAAAAGCGCTAGGCCATATGGAAGAGGCGCTAAAGCACCGCCCAAACAATCCGCTTCTTTTGGGGTATGTGGCCTATCTTGCCGCCGAAACCGATAACGCTGTCCGCGCTGAAGAAGCGGCAAGACAATATGCTGCCATGGGCATTGTGCCTGCCGACGGAATAAAGCTCTCTGTTGCAAACCGTCTGAACGCCGATGCTGCCAGAAATCTGACAGACCAATTCGCCGCAAACAAAACCCCGGTGGGCACACCCCTAACCCGATTTCTGTTGCCTGAAGATATAGAGCTTGTTGAAGGCATCGCCGCAGACACAAATGGCACATTCTATTTCGGGTCCGTCGTATCGGGCGGTATTTACCGAATGGATGCCACAGGCCCGACCAAAATTGCTGAAGCCAAGCAGCACGAGTTCGGCAGCTTCTTTGGCATGGTGATACATAAGGGCGATCTGTACGCTACATTTGCCAGCATAGACCAAACACCGGGCTATATTGAGGGCGAAGGCCAGACAGGCGTGGCCAAAATCAACCCGAAAACGGGCAATGTCGAACAGGTCTGGGCATTACCCGGAGGTACAGAAGGCCAGCAAATAGCAGATGTCACCATTACAAATGATGGCGCCATATTCGTCACCGACGCCTCTGGTAAAAAAGTTTATCAAATCACAGGAGATACACTGTTCCCCGCATTCGCTCATAGCGGTTTTGGCAGCCCTCAGGGTATTGCAGAAACCGCAAATGGCCACCTTGTTATGGCAGACTATAGCCGCGGCTTGTGGCTGTTGAACCGCGAGACAGGCAAGGCATCCCTCATGGGCGTCCCACAGAACATCACTTTGCACGGTATTGATGGCCTTGTATGGCATGACGGCAAGTTGATCGCCCTTCAAAACGGCGTCTCGCCCCACCGCATACTGGAAATCAACCTGACAGATGATGCGTCAGGCGTAGCGAGCGTCTCTGTCCTGGCACGGAGCTTTACTGAATATGGCGAACCGACGCTTGGCGTCAGCACGCCTGATGGCTTCTATTTCGTGGCGGGCAGCCAATGGCCGAGCTACGACAAGGGCGGCGTGTTGAAGGAAGGCGTCGAGGCCAAACCCACCCCGATAATGAAACTGAACTAATCAACGCTATCGCTGACAATATCATAGACATCAGGAAACAAGGTGCGTTCGAAAATGCCTACTTTGGCCTTGTAACCGGGCTTGAAGAAGAAAGGCGCCAGTGTTTCGATCATCATTTCCTGGCCGCCGCCCAATCGAACGGTGATCAGGCGTTTTCCCTTACCACCCGGCACATCTTCCAGCTTCACCACCTCTGCAACTACGGTGATTGATGGTTTTGCCGGTATTCGGGAAAACCACCACAGACCGCAAAGGACTACCGCCACAAGAACTGCACCAAAAATCTGTTGCTTTTTCACTCGGTTTTCTCCAGCTCCTTGCGCGCCCACCGGGCTGCATCGCGAACCACTTCTGCCTCATCGTCACAAAGCCGTCGCACTATTGATAGATGGCTATCATCACCTGAATTTCCAATAGCATACAGCACATTACGCACAAACCGATCCCGTCCAATGCGTTTAATTGGGCTACCGGAAAACACCTCGCGGAAAGTCGTGTCATCCAACTCCACAAGATCCCGCAGTTCCGGCGCGCCCAATTCCACGCGGGCATGGAAAGCGGCTTCGGCGGCAGTCTGAGCAAACTTGTTCCAGGGGCAGGCGGCCAAACAATCATCACATCCATAGATGCGGTTGCCCAATGCCTTGCGCAGGTCAACCGGTATCGGCTCCTTGTGCTCGATCGTCAGATAGGAAATGCAGCGTCGCGCATCGATTTCATAGGGGGCAGGGAATGCGTTCGTAGGGCATGCGTCAAGGCAGGCCCGGCAACTACCACACTGGTCACGGTGCGGGCCGTCCACAGGCAGGTCCATCGTGGTATAGATTGCACCAAGGAAAAGCCAACTGCCAAACTCGGGGCTGACCATATTGGTGTGCTTGCCCTGCCAACCAAGGCCTGCAGCGGCAGACAAGGGTTTTTCAGGCACCGGTGCCGTATCTACAAACACTTTCAGCTCGCAGCCATAACTTTCCACCATCCAGCGCGCCAGCGCCTTCAGCCGCTTTTTGATAATATCATGATAATCTTTTCCGCGGGCATAAACCGAGATATTGCCGAAACCTTGCTCTTCCAACAACAAGCGCGGGTCCTCCTTGGGGCCATAATTTACGCCCAGCATGATCGCTGTGCGGGCCTCGGGCCACAGGTTCTGGGGGTGTTCGCGGTGATGCAGCCGTTCTTTCATCCAGGCCATGCTGCCGTGGCGTTCAAGGGCGATAAAATTCCTAAGTCCCTCAACCACCTTGTCGCTTGTTTCTGCGTGGGTAATACCAAAGGCATCGAACCCCAGCTCTCTTGCCTTGGCCTCAATGGGTGCCCGGATGTCTTCGGGCCCGGATTTTGGACCCTCGGGCATCTAGAAATCCAGTTCTGCGTAGTGCTTGGGCGGGGTAAGGCCTGTAATACGGTCTTCAAGAAGTGCCCGTACAGACCGGCGGGATTTCACCCGAACATACCATTCCTTCACCTGTGGCCACTGCTCCCACGCGATATCACCAAAATAATCCACCACCGACAGATGGGCCGCAGCCGCGGCATCCGCCATGGTGAATTGGGCACCGGCAAGATAGTGCCGCCGCTCCGACAGGTAAGAGATATATTTCAGATGTACTTTCAGGTTATGGGCTGCACACCGGATCGCTTCCGAATCCGGCTCTCCCATACGCAGGAACCGCTTGAACAGTTTTTCGGAAACAGTGTGGCGCGTTACCTCGGTTCCCAATTTGTTATGGAACCAGCCGGTAAGGCGCCTGATTTCATAGCGCTGTTCCGCATCCCCGATCAAAAGGGGGGGCTCGGGGATCACTTCTTCAAGATATTCCGCGATCGCCATCGTGCCTGAATAGGCATGCCCGTCATCCATCACCAGCACAGGCACTTCACCCGCAGGATTAAGCGCCAAAAATGCCGGACGTCGCTCCCACTCTTTCTCGAGGCGCAGCTCAAATGTCACTCGTTTCTCAGTGAGAAGCGCGCGCACGAACCGGGCAGATGGACTAAGCCAGTGGTGATAAAGTATTGGCATAATAGCCCCTTCTTAGCCGATGTACGCACCCGCGCCAATCCGGAAAAGTGTCGTGAAATGTAAAAAAGCCCCGAAGAAAGAAACCTTCCTTCAGGGCTATACTTTTTGCCAAATCTGGCGATTGTTTGGCGCGGCTTAAGCGGTCAGTGCTTCGGCTTCCGGATCATCAGACACCGGATGATTTAGCCGCCCGACCATTTCCTTGGGCACAACCTGCCAGAAGGAGCCTTTTTTGGCTTCCCAATTGGAAAGTACGGTCGCACCCCAGCGTGAATGGGTTTCAGCCACATGTTCTTCGATAAGGGCTTTAAGTTCAGCTTCCCAATGGGCACTTGAAAGCCGGTTATAGAGAACAGTATCCGAATTGACATTCTCTTCGAACTTGCCTCCTTCATCGAGCACAAAGGCCATGCCGCCCGTCATCCCGGCGCCAAAGTTATCGCCCACACCGCCAAGGATAACGGCGGTGCCACCAGTCATATACTCACAGCCGTTGGCGCCGCACCCTTCCACAACCACGGTCGCGCCAGAGTTCCGAACGGCAAACCGCTCGCCCGCCTGGCCTGCTGCAAATAATTTACCACTGGTGGCACCATAGAGGACGGTATTGCCAATGATGGTATTGTCATTCGAATTGAATGACGCTCGGTTGGAGGGGCGCACAACAATGGTGCCGCCCGACAAACCCTTACCCACATAGTCATTGGCATCACCGGCCACTTCAAGCTTCAAGCCCTGCACCGCAAAAGCGCCGAGCGACTGACCTGCCGACCCCCGAAGGCGGACTGTCACGTGATCAGGCTTCAGGCCTGTCATGCCGAAAGTACGCGTGATTTCAGAGGAGAAACGTGTACCAATAGCGCGCAGTGTATTCTGCACAGAATAGGTAAGCTGCATTTTCTCACCCTTCGAGAATACTGCCTTGGCATCATCAAGCATTTGGGCGTCAAGTGTGTCTGGCACTTCGTTGCGGCCTTCAAGCGTGCAAACAGCGCGACGGTTGCGACCACCCACTTGTACAAGAAGCGGGTTCAGGTCCAAATCGTCCAGATGATCCGCGCCGCGGCTTACCTGATGCAACAGGTCGGTGCGGCCGATAATATCATCCAGCTTCTCGACACCCAGTTCCGCCAGGATTTCACGCGTTTCCTCGGCGATGAAGCTAAAGAGGTTAACAACCTTGTCAGCCGTGCCGTCAAACTTCTTCCGAAGCGCCTCATCCTGCGTACAAATACCCACCGGGCAGGTGTTAGAGTGGCACTGGCGCACCATGATGCAGCCCATGGCCACCAAAGAGGCCGTGCCCACGCCAAATTCTTCGGCGCCCAGCATGGCGGCAATCACCACATCACGCCCAGTACGAATGCCGCCGTCAGTCCGCAGCGTTACACGATGGCGAAGGCCATTAAGTGTCAGTACCTGGTTTACTTCAGCGAGGCCAATTTCCCATGGCGTACCGGCATATTTAATACTGGTTTGCGGGCTTGCGCCCGTGCCGCCGGAATGGCCAGACACAAGGATCACGTCAGCGTGTGCCTTAGCCACACCCGCCGCGATCGTGCCGATACCAGCAGAGGAAACCAGCTTCACACATACTTTGGCGCGCGGGTTGATCTGCTTGAGGTCATAGATCAGCTGCGCCAGATCCTCGATTGAATAGATGTCATGGTGTGGCGGCGGTGAAATCAGCGTCAC
>JABXIS010000060.1 GCA_013372975.1 Alphaproteobacteria bacterium | reverse complement strand
GGATCAGCGCCTGGTCGTGATACATGCAAATTACAGTGTCATAGTTCTTGCGGGCCTCTGCATGAAAGAGTGTATCCGCAGGCAGCGGGCCGTCAACATGGATGCCATGATCTTTAAGGGCCCAAATTGCCGGTGTGATATGCGTGGCTTCTTCCATGCCCATCGCGCCATCCTCGCCCGCGTGAGGGTTAAGGGCGGCAGCGGCGATGCGCGGTTTTTCTATACCAAACCTGCTCTGCAGATCACGGTGTGTTGTCATTCCTACATGAATGATCTGATCTGCAGTCAGTGTCTGGGCGACTTCCTTAAGTCCAATATGGACAGTAACAGGTACTACACGAAGATCTTCTGCCGCCAGCATCATAACAGAGGCCGTTTCGGGCATGCCACACAACCGGGCCAGATATTCTGTATGGCCTGGTGCTGTGAAGCCAGCCTGATACAGGGCTGCTTTGTGAATTGGAGCGGTTACCACAGCTGAGGCGTCTCCGCTTAACGCCAGAGAAACGGCCTTATCAATCGCAGAAATCACAGCGCCTCCATTGTCGGGGTTCAAGGTTCCCGGAATGTTGGGCGCAGCGAGCGGGATATTGATGGCGGGCAGGGCGTCTGTATCCAGAGCGTGATCGTCCACCACGTCAACTTCATGAATTTCAATGTCGGGACAAGCCTGCTTCAGGGCATCAATTGCCCCTATGTAAACCAGTGGCGGTAGCTTATGGATGTGCCGTGCTGCCCAAATTCTGCCAATAAGCTCAGGGCCGATCCCCGCAGGCTCTCCCATCGTAACAGCCAGAGGCCGTATTAGGGTGGGAGAGGGCTGGTCACTCATGAAATATAGCCTGTATCTTAGCGGTAATCGACAATGGCATCCCGACGCAGATCGCGCAGGTAACGGCGCGCCATCATTGAAAGACGCTGCTGCTCGATTTGATCATAGATTGCGTCGAAATCGGGCTCCTGAACCTGTGGCTCCTGACGGTCACATACGAACAGTACGCGAAGGCCGTCTTCCATTCTCATCAATTCACTGGCCTTGCCAACTTCAGTTGATTCAACGGCAGTTCTTAGAGGGCCTTTCAGATCCCTAAGGCGTAAAACGCCAATTTCGGTCGGTTGGTCTGCACCAGATACCTCGGCATACTGTTCAACCTGACCGCAGCTGGTTTCCTTGGAGTGGAGGTCTTGCACGGCCAGCTCGAACTTGGCGGCAACTTCCGCATCTGCCGCTTTCTCGTTTGAAAGAAGCAATTGACGGAGGCTGATTTGGGCATCCAGCGGATCAGCGGTCAAAATTCGGCGGCGGTCACGAACAGCAAGAACCACGTATCCACCAGGTGTTCGAATAGGCTCCGAAACCTCACCCACATCAACCTTATCGACCGCAGTCTTGTACGCTCCATCAAGATCATCCGCAACGATCCACCCTATGTCGCCGCCAACCGCGGCGGAAGACGATGCAGACAGCTGCTGTGCAATTTCAGGAAAAGATGCTCCGCCCTTGATGCGTTCAACTAGCTGTTCAGCATTTGCCCGAACTGCCGCTTCTTGCTCAGGTGAATCAACCAACAAGACGATCTCCGCCAGCCGATATTCAAATTTACCGCGGTTATCATAAATACGCTGGATAAAAGCTTCGACTTCTTCATCGGACACGCTCACGAACGCCCCAAGACGGCCTTGAACAAGTTGTGACCATGAAATCTCTGCTTCCATCTGGTCCTGCATCGTTTTCTTGCTGGAGCCAATAGATTGAAGAGCTTGTTCCAACTGCTCGGGAGATTGGCCAAGACCCTGGGCCCGGCGTACAAAAAACTCGTCAAGCTGGGCTTGATCGATCACGAGCTCAACAGTTGCGGCTTCCTGTAGCTGAAGGCGCTCGTCGACCATGGAGCGAATGACCTGTTCACGTACTTTCAGGAATTCTTGCTCGGATTGGACCCCGCCAGAAACAGCAATAACGAGACGAAGGCGCTGGTTGATGTCAAAAGTGGAAAGCGGTTCGTCGTTCACCAGCACTTCAATACTGTTGATTTGCTGCTGAGCGGATATTGAAGCAGTGGCCATAATTGCCAAACTTGCACCCATCAGCCCACGTTTTACCCAGTTTTTCGCGTTTTTCACTACTCTCGCCATGCCCAAACTTTACTGTCTCTAATCATTTTAAAAAAGCTTGTTCCGCCCCGGAAGGCCCCCAACAAGCTAAGCCTTGTAGCGGTTTTTCCCGCAATGCACTAGCCCAAATTCTTTAATTTAAGGCGGAACAAAATCGATGTGCCGGGTTCTACGTCCCGGTCACGAGTGAATGTTTCTCTGAGGCGCAGACCTAGTTCAATACACTCATTGCTGTAAGCAACGCCGAAATCATATTCCACACCACCATCTTTCTCCGAAACACCACCAATCGTAGCGCCCTTCAGGCGGTGTGTGAAACCGCCGTGTAGCTGCCAGTTTTCATCCAGCCAATATTGAGCACGCGCTCGGATTTCTTCGCGATCTTCACGGTTAATGAAGTTGAGATTACGGTCAAGTTTCACGTATCCGACGGTGATACTACGTTTTTCATCACCCACAGTAACGTCAATCTCGTTCCTGCGGACGGCAAAGCTATTTTCATCAACGCGGTAACGGTGCTCGAAATCCAGCCAATTTTTATAGCTGACCGTAGTTCTGCCCACGATATCGGATAAATCACCTTCCAGGCCCGCACCATCAGCAAACACCAACTCTGTTCCGCTCAAGCGCCAGGACTGGCCTACCATGATATCTGTGCGCCAATCTTGCCCGTCAAAACGCCAGCGCATACCATAGGTGAGGCGGCTACCTTCTTCCCAAAGGTCGAAGCCTGAAGCCCGCTCTGGCGAAAACAGATTAAGATCGTTCAATTCGAAAGCGCGGCTATCCTCGTTCACGATATTGTCGGGTGTACCGCGGCGCGGAGAGAGCGTAATTTCGGCAATTGGTTCGATAGTATGGCTTCCGCCATCTGTGAACTTCACAAGCGGCCAAGTGACAGTTCCTGTTACCCGTGCAAGGTTACGCCACTCGCTCCCGCCTTCACTCCCGAAGGTTCCTGCAAAGGCAATATCGTCTGGACGGTCGGCATCGTTGAGGTTGTAGGCATCAGTCCGGATCAGGGCATCAGCGTCAATCACGAAACCTTTTGCGGTGATCCAGCGCCGCTGCCAACCTGCCGACAGCGAGACACGCTGTGTATCAAGGCCATCAGTTCGGTGTAGCGCCAACGCATTACCTTTTAATTTAACTGTTCCGCCTAATGGTTTGAATTTAGGTATAAATTCAGCATCAATAAGTGGTAGAGCGAACCCGGTTTCCCCCGCGATATCCTCAATCCTCAAACCCTGAAACCCTATTGCCCGTGCAGACACATAGGACCGACCAAAAAAGCCTTCCAGAAGATACTCGCTGATGAGCGTATCGGCATTAGAAATGTCGTAACGACGCAGATAAGTGTCGTCTGATGCCCAATTGAGGCGATAAGTCGAACGCCAACTGCTTGAGTGGCGAAACTGGCCTTCCGAGCCAAAATGACCACGGAATTCATGACTGCCCGTTGTCAGGTTGGTAATCGGATCCCGTTTATCGGCGTAAGTGATGCTTCCATCGACTTCGAACTGACCAAAACCCAGATGCTGACGATACTCGGCCTTCATTAGAAGGCCTTCCTTTGTTGTTACCGTCGGCGTCACCGTGGCGTCTGCGCTTTCGCTAAACACGTGGTAATAGGGAACGCCGAAGACAAATCCTAAGTTTTTAGTGGTCTCAACTTCCATGGGTAAGAGCCCGCTTGCGCGGTCAACTGTTGGATCCGGGTGTGAAAAATAAGGAGTCCACAGTACAGGCAGCCCAAGGAATTCAAGGCTTGCATCTTCGTAGTAAAGGCGTCGTTTTTTCTTGTCGTGGGTCACCTTGACTGCTTTGATCTGCCACAGAGGTGCCTTCCCAGTCCCATCCGAGCATACTTTACAGGGGCTATAGACCGCCCGCTCCAGAACCGTCTTGTCTTCATTCCGTTCACCGGTCGACGCCGCCACCTGCGCACCGTCAGCCAAAATAAGGCGAATATCCTCAACAAACGCATGCCTTAGTTCATCTTCAAGAACAAGGCGAGGTGCCACGATACGGTCCCCGTTTGGTGCCAGTAATTCCACAGCGCCGAAGGCTTCGGCTTTGCCGGTTCTCTCGTTGTAGAGAATTTCGCCGGCCTTGAGGGTATAGCCATCGCGAACAAGCAACACATTTCCCACCGCCCTGATAACGCCATCCTCTGCATCATAGGTTATCTGATCAGCGGCCAGCTCAACCTGCTCGTTTTGAACGGTTTCTTCTGCGAATGAAGGCACAGCGAACGTGGTGAGCGCGGAGGTGCTCAACAAGAATGTTGCCGCAATTGCGCGGGGCATGGAAATGAAACGATACACGCTAGGAAGTCCACCCTTGACTGTTTGAGCCTTGATAGCCTTTGCGGGCGATAACCGCAACGACCTAAAGTAATTAGTTGGTTCCCGCATCTGTCTTTTTGCGGGCATTTACATTTCTTCGCTGAAAAATGTGGCGATTTCGCGAGCGACCCTTGCACTTGTAGGTGATACGGTGCATTAGGTTGTGAGAAGAAAATATAGGCGTTTTCAGCCTGAAATCACGAAGGTGAATAAAGAAAAGGGATAACCCCATGCAAATTACTTTTTCTGCGCTGGAGTTGGCGTCCGGCGGTGCAATGGTACTTCTGGTTGAGAAGGAAAAAGGGCTGGCCGGAGTGGCGGCTGAAGCTGATGCCGCAACAAACGGTGCGTTGACAAAAGCGATGAAGACGTCGCGGTTTACCGGTGCGAGCGGGCAGAAGCTTGAGGTTGTTGCGCCATCTGGGTTGGCTGCAGAGCGCGTTTTGCTGATGGGCGTGAATAAGCTTTCCGAATTGAGTTCGCAGGATGTAGTAGAGCTAGGCGCTGGCGCTGTTGCGGCGCTAGCGATGACCGGTAGCGAAACCGCTACCATAGTGGCCGAAGGTGTTGATGAGGTTGCGTTGGCTGAAGGTGCGCTTCTTCGGTCTTATCGTTTCGATAAATACCGCACAAAAGAGCCGAAGGCCAAAAAACCGACACTGGCATCAGTTGTGGTTGCAACATCATCCGCGAATGCAGCATCAAGCTTTGACGAACGTAAATCTGTTATTGAAGGCGTTTTCCTCACTCGTGATCTGGTTTCCGAGCCCGGCAACACTTTGCATCCCGAGAGCTTTGCTGAACGCATCGAAGAATTACGCGCAGATGGCCTTGAAGTGGAGATTCTCGGCGAGGCTGAGATGGCCAAGCTGGGTATGGGGGCGCTTCTGGCCGTCGGGCAGGGTTCTGACAAGGAATCCAAACTTGCTATTATGCGCTGGAACGGCGGCACCAAGGATGATCAACCATTAGCTTTTGTCGGCAAAGGCGTGACATTTGATACTGGTGGTATTTCGCTTAAACCAGGTGAAGGCATGGAGCAGATGAAGTGGGATATGGGCGGTGCCGGCACCGTCGTGGGTCTTATGAAGGCACTTGCCGGGCGAAAAGCCAAGGCAAATGTGGTCGGCATTGTTGGGCTCGTTGAAAATATGCCGTCTGGCAATGCGCAACGACCGGGTGATGTGATTACTTCCATGTCCGGCCAGACTATTGAGGTGCTGAATACAGATGCAGAAGGGCGATTGGTTCTTGCGGATGCGATCTGGTATTGTCAGGATCGTTTCAAGCCAAAGTTCATCATCGATCTCGCTACCCTTACCGGTGCAATGATTATCTCTCTTGGCCATGAACATGCTGGCATATTCACTGACAGTGACGACCTGGCCGAAGCGCTCTCAAAAGCGGGCTATGCGACAGGAGATAAAGTTTGGCGGATGCCGCTTCACAAGAATTACGACAAGCTGATCGATTGCGCAGTTGCTGACATGAAGAATATTGGCGGCCGTGGTGCTGGATCGATTACCGCCGCGCAGTTCCTCAAGCGATATACGAACGACGTGCCTTGGTGCCATATCGACATTGCGGGTACCGTTTGGTCTGACAAAGACCTGCCGCTTTCAGAGAAGGGCGGTACAGGATATGGCGTACGCTTGCTGGACAAGTTTGTCGCCGACAATCATGAAGGTTAATTCCATTGGCCGAGATTCGTTTTTATCATCTGCAACGCCAGACGCTGGAGCAGGCTCTGCCCCAGCTTATGGCCAAGGTGTATGAAACGGGTCAGAATGCTGTGGTGAAAGTGCCTGGTAAAGGCCTTCTGGAAACCATAGACAAGGTCTTGTGGGATTTCGATCCCGCAAGCTTTATCCCGCATGACAGGGAAGGATGCGAAGCGCCAGCCGAGCAACCCATCTATCTGACCACAGGCGATGAAAACCCCAACGGGGCTACTATTCTGGTATTGATCGACGCTGTAAAAGCAGCCGATACCGGGAAGTATGACCGGTGTCTCTATATGTTCGACGGGCGAAACGACACCATAGTCGCCGCCGCGCGGGAAGATTGGAAGGCATTTAAGGAAACAGGTGCTGAAATGTCATATTGGCAGCAGCGTGACCAGGGCGGTTGGGAGAAGAAGGCGTGAGTGATTTTTGTGTCGAGCATGAAAGCCAGCCTTACTTTATCTGCACCAACATAATCGATTTTGATTTTGTGAAGGTTCATCATTGGCTTTCGAATGCCTACTGGTCTGAAGGTATACCGATGGAAACGGTAGTAAAAGGCTTTACCAATGCCTTGGCTTTTGGCCTATTCCACAAGGAAAAAGGGCAAGTAGGATGCGCCCGGATGATCACAGACAAGGCAACGTTCGCTTACCTGGCAGATGTTTATATCGATGCCTCGGAACGGGGCAGTGGCCTAGGCTATTGGCTGATGGAAGTGATCATGGCCCATCCGGAACTTCAGGGATTGAGGCGTATCATGTTGGCCACCGCGGATATGCATCCCCTCTATCGTAAATTTGGTTTCAATGAACCAGCAAAGCCAGACCGGCTTATGGAAAAACTGAGCCCGGATATCTACAAGATCCTATATGGCGATACTGCTTAATAGACCATCTTGGACCTCGAGCGCATCTCATTGCTAGTTACAGATTCTTTACGCTTTCGATATACACTCATTGGATGGGGAGGACACATGTAACCCTTGTCGCGGGATGTGTGCCGTATGTTGAAAGCAGTTGTCCGAGTATCTTCCGTTGCAGCCTTTTTGTATGTTGCCCTAGCTGCAACTATCTATAGTTTTCAAGAAGAACTGATGTTTCACTTTGCGCCTGTTGCGCAGGGACACGTGTATGAATTTGACATGCCCTATGAGGATGTTTTCCTGTCGAACGAAGGTGCGAAACTGCATGGTATTTTATTCCGGCAGGGTGAACATTCCCGAGGTGTTGTTCTCTACTACAAAGGCAATATGGGCAATGTAGGCTGGTCGGAAGAGATCGCTGAGCCTTTCATGCAGCTTGGTTTTGATGTTCTGTCCATGGATTATAGAGGGTTTGGTAAAAGCACAGGGGCTTTGTCTGAGGCGTCCTTATTGAAGGACGCTGAGCTTTGGCATGACTATGCAAAAGAAAGGTATGCCGACCGTGAGGTCAGGATTCTGGGCTATTCAATGGGCACCACCTTTGCAAGCCATGTGGCTGCTGTGCGAGATGTTTCGGATGTTATTCTGTTCGCGCCGATGAAATCTGTCGTCGATGTAGCAGAGCGTCGTTATCCTTACCTGCCTGTAGCCTGGCTATCTGAATATCCCCTTCGGAATATAGAGAAGCTGGCAAGAGCCGGGGGGAAGATCGTTATCTATCACGGTACCGATGATCAGATCATTGCTTACCAATCAGGGAAGGCGCTTGAAGCCGTATTGGGGGCTGATGATACATTTGTCACAGTTCCTGGCGGGACGCACTATGACATCCCGTGGCGCGCGGATGTGCGCAGCGATATCGCCAAGCGATGGGGCAGCGACGTTGCACCAAAACAGGTGACTTTATCACGTTAGCTATTGAACCTTGATTGGATGGTCACAATCTGCGGTAAATGTAGGCCGTCCGCCACTCGGTTCTTTCTCAGGCCGCACAGCAGCGGTGCAGGCGTTTACGAAACTTTTGAAAATTCTGCGCTGAAGGGTGGAATAGAGCATCAACTCAGGATGCCATTGAACGCCAAGAATATAGCTTCCTTGCATTGTTCCCTCGATTGCCTGAACCAGTCCATGGTCGTCGCAGGCAACCACATTTAAGCCGCTTCCAAGCTCGTCAATCGCCTGGTGGTGGAGGCTGTTAACCCAGAGTGATGGAGAGCCTTCAAGGATATGAAATAGATAACTATTGCGTTCAATACATACCTTCTTCCGAGCAAAGACTTTACCAAGGATGCTACTCTGGGGAATGAAGCCATCGAAAACCATGGGAGCGTCCTGATACAAGGTCCCGCCAAGGCAAACATTGATCATCTGTGCGCCGCGGCAAATACCAAGAATCGGGAGGTTAAAGCGTAGCGCGTGCGATATCAGATTTGTTTCCAGCGCGTCTCGTTCATTATCAGTGTTTCTGCTGGCCACATTCTCTTGCTGATACTGCGATGGATCGATATCGGCCCCTCCAGACAAAAAAAGTCCCGACAGAAATGGAACTATTTCCAGGTTCTTCCGCACAGTAATGTGCACAGGACGGCCACCAGAGCGATGAATGATCCATTTCATTGCAGCCAACATCACTGGATTTGGCCGTTCTCCAGTGGTAATGCCAATGATCGGGCGAACCGTTCTTTCCAGCTTAAGCCGCATGGCAGCCATCCATCATGCGCTGAACCTCAGTGACATATTCGTCCTTGTTGTGCAGAAGAGTGACCGCGTTTCGCTTTTCAGTATCCATGAACGCCGAAAACAACTCTGACATCTGGGCGGGATAGGAGGCGAGCTTTTCGATTTTCAACCATAGTTCCCATTCCTTCAGTAGCGACCAGTTGGGATCTGAGAGGTCGCAGTTTGGAAGGCGGTAGTGAAACGTTGGGCGGGCGTTGATTTTTTCCTCAGGTCCATAAAGCTTTCTTACAAGATCATTGTTCAGGTGTGCAAAAACAGGAAGCATATCCAGGGCCTTGTTTCTGCTAGGATTATAGTAGTGGTAATCTTGGATGAGTTGATCCAAATTCGGGCGATACCCTTCAGTAAATATGTGATGCAGGTAAGCTTTTGGATAAGCCTCAACAAAGGGCGAGAGTTTGCGTGTGACATCAACATCATGAGCAACATTCAACCAGGGCTCAAGAAGGGAAAAAGCCCGAATGTGCGCGAGCAAATACTCGGGACTTTCTTCTTCAATTTCCGGATTGATGTGCAGGCCAAAAGCATAATAAAAGGCTTCGCGGGTGCCTTTTGCCGAGGCGTCGCAGAGCCGGGCTCTGATCTTGTCCATCTCGCTGATCTTGCTGATTGAAACTGGTGGCATGACAATCTCGTAAGGAACGATTTTGGCACCCGCTTCATTTACGGCTCTGGAGAAGGTTTGAGCGGATTGCTGATATAAACTATCAAGCGGTTCTTTGGAATTATCCTGACTTTCCAAAAACTGACTCAACTTTTTGATGGGTTCAGCATCCAGTTCAAGCCGGAAGCTACCCAGTTTTGTGTCGTTGACGGTGAGTTCGGCTTGTGAGTGCTTCTCAATCCTTCCGCCGAATAGTTCCTGAATGATGTCAGCGGCTCGAGCCAGTCCCACGCCTGCAAATTCAAGCTCGAATCCGACGGTTCTCGAGCGTTCGGTCGGTTCAATGTCATTGTTTCTGTCTGTAGATTGCACCGGAAAACTCCTCTTTATCTCCGGCTATTCTACGAAAGAGCGGATCAAGAATAGATACGGCTAGGGGAACACAATGTAAGAAAGGTATAAATACTCTGCAGATAGCCAAGCTTATGCAGCCTTTACATCGGAGCTGGCTTTTCGCATTTCGCCCTTACAGACCTTCTGAAATTGTTACCTCATACCAAAGCAGAAAAAGGGGTATAGAACGTGTCGAAGAAATTGATAATGCTGGTTGGCGTGATGTTAGTTGCAGCCACCTTCTACATCCTCGGCGGTGATTATCTAACTCTTGATGCGATCAAAGGTGCTTTGTCCGAGGCTCAGGGGCATTATCAATCAAAGCCCCTTATTTTTGCGCTAATCTACATTTCTACCTATGCAATCATCGTCAGTTTTTATCTTCCAGGCCCGCTTTTTCTGAACCTTCTTGTTGGAGCCGTGGCTGGACCCGCAGCGGGCACGGTATTCGCGCTATTTGGTGTAACGCTTGGTTCCTTGCTGGCGTTTATGACGGCGAGATATTTCTGCCATGAATGGGTTGAGAACAGGTTCCCGGAGCAGTCACGTAAGGTGACCAAGGCGGTAAAGCGGTCTGGATGGATGTATGTTACCCTGATGAGGCTTGCCCCCGGAATTCCGGTAGGGTTAACCAACCTTCTGGCCGGACTAAGCCGCATTAATATTGTCGTATTCGGCTTGGCAACCTTGCTGGGGTCTATTCCATGGATTATCTTTTATGTGCTGATGGGCAAGCAGTTGATGACCATGAACAGTATTACCAACCTCCTTAATATAGAAATTTTACTAGTGGCTGGGCTTCTGATGGCACTTGTCCTTGTTAGCCACTGGGCACTTCAGAAAATGTCCAGCTCAAAGCCCGTCTGACCAGAGGTGGAAAAGGCAGGGAACTATGACCGCGACCATAAGACGAATGTGGCCGCCAGCAGCGGCAAGTCTTTCAGCAGAAATTGCCCTCCCGAACTGAGATAGGGGAAACCTGCCTTTGTCCAGGCCGGATCGAATGTTATCAGAAAGCTTAGGGTGACAATGAAGGTTGCAAGGCTGAGGAGCAGGCCCAAGTCAAACAGCCGACTGTTCCACCAATAGCCGGTGAGACCCAGAACAGCAATAAGTTCAATAACACCAATGACATATGATGCCTGCATTTTGGTGAAGTAAACCGGTAGCCACCAATTGAAAACCGGACTGGTTTTAAGGAGCGGTTCGATCCCGTCCGCTTCAACCATCGTAAATTTCATGCCGCCAATCCAGCCAAGCACAAGGATCAGCCCCAAGAGCATGACAGGCCTTGCATTGTGGTACCCCAGGCACCAAAGGGCTAGGCCCGCGATCGCAACATATTTGATAATACCTTGTCCGGCACCAATGGCAGGGAAGCCCCCAAGTTCATCAATCCACACAGGGTTGGTGAACATGAGGCTCAGCGACGCGCCAGCCCATACCACGACGAACCAATAGGCATAGCGTTTGATATGTTCCGGCACAGAATGCAGAACGATCAATAGCCCGGCCAGAGCCTGCAAGCCGCCCAAGGCCCACATGATCCAATCTTTGTTTTCACGAAGGCCCGAGAGGAACATATGACCTTTGAGCCACCGGTCCACCACAGGTTCACTGATGCCCGAAATATTCATAAGGCCGAACCAGATCAATAATGTGGCAAGAGAGAGTGTGACAATAAAACCGGTAGCTTGTGCGCCCGGGCGCAACCGATCAACTGCTGAAAACATGTTTCACTCTCCCTCTCTTTTTCCGGCAGTTAGCCCGAGGAGGAAGGGGGCGTCAAGGCGCAGCTTGTCCGTTCACGGCTTCTTGTGCTTCAGCGTAACGTTCCTCGGCCGCCATCCAGGCTTCCTCGGTCTCAGCAATCTGGGTGTCTAGGTCAGCGGCCATCTTGGAAAGTTTGGCGACCTTCTCTTCCTGCCCCGGCTCATATAGCCGTGGGTCGGCAAGGCGTGCATCGACCTTCTCTTTGTCTGATGTCAGCTTTTCAAGCTTGGCTTCCGCTTTCTCGATGGCACGCCTGTAGGGTGCAAGCTTTCGGCGCAGTTCCGCTGCGTTCTGGCGAGCTGCTTTCTTCTGGTTTTCGATCCGCGGGCCGCGTTTTTCCGCTCGTTCGCCAGCCCGCTCTTTTAGCAAATGTTGTTTATAGTCTTCGAGGTCACCGTCAAAACGCTTAACATCGCCTTTTTCAACAATCCAGAGTCGGTCCACACAAGCTTCAACGAGGTGCCTGTCGTGACTGATGAGCAGCACTGCGCCATCGTATGCGTTAATCGCATGGATAAGCGCCTCACGGCTGTCTACATCCAAATGGTTGGTCGGTTCGTCAAGGATCAGCAATTGCGGTTTGTGGAAGGTGCAAAGCGCAAACATCAAGCGCGCTTTCTCGCCTCCTGACAGAGATTCCACCGGACGATCTGCCTTGTCTGCGCCGAAGCCAAAGGCACCCAGGCGGGCTCTAACCTTGGCCTCGATGGTATCGGGCATCAGTTTCGCCAGGTGATCGAGGGGGCTTGCCTTGGGAATCAACTCGTCCAGCTGGTGCTGGGCAAAATAGCCAATGCCCAGTGCGCGGGGTTTGCGCATTTTGCCTTCCATCGGCGCCAATTTTTCTGAAAGCAGTTTGGCAAAGGTTGATTTGCCGTTGCCGTTTGCCCCCAGAAGCGCGATCCGGTCATCCATATCTACCCGAAGCTCAAGATTCTTGAGTATCGGATGGCCCACCGCGTAACCCACACTTACACTTTCAAGGGCAATCAGTGGGGAGCTAAGCGGCTCAGGCGCAGGAAAATTGAACGGTACCGTATGTTGCTCAACCATCGTGGCAATCGGCTTCATACGCTCGAGAGCTTTGATCCTGCTCTGCGCCTGCTTGGCCTTTGAAGCCTTGGCTTTAAAGCGGTCCACAAATGCCTGAATATGGCGACGCTCGGCTTCCTGTTTGGATTTGAGCGCCATTTGCCGTTCCATCAGTTCGTGCCTGAGTTCCTCGAAGCGGTCGTAGCCGCCCGTATAGATATTCAGTTTGGCATTCTCTAAGTGAACGATGTGAGTGACGGCCTTGTTCAGAAGGTCCCGGTCGTGGCTGACGATAATTACCGTGTAGGGATAGTTCCTGAGAAAGTTCTCAAGCCACATCACCCCTTCAAGGTCGAGATAGTTTGTGGGCTCATCCAACAAAAGCAGGTCGGGCTCGTTAAAGAGAACACATGCCAGCGCCACTCGCATACGCCAGCCGCCCGAATAGCTCTGACATGGTCGTGCCTGCGCTTCTTCGTCAAAGCCCAGTCCGGAGAGAATCGTAGCCGCTTTGGACTCCGCCGTATGCGCACCAATATCAGCAAGTCGGGTGTGAATTTCAGCAATACGATGTGGGTTTGTCGCTGTTTCTGCCTCGGCTTGCAATGCGGTCATCTCTTTATTGGAGGCCAGCACTGTTTCCAGCAGACTCTCGGGCCCGCCGGGGGCTTCCTGACCGACGTGGCCGACGATAGCACGGGGCTGGACCTTAATGTCACCAGCTTCGGGGCTGAGTTCCCTCAGAATCATCTTCAGAAGCGTGGATTTTCCGGCGCCGTTTCGGCCAACCAGACCCACCTTGTGCCCCGCGGGCACGCCAACAGTTGCTTCCTCAAAAAGGACGCGGTCACCAATCCGGTAGGTTATGTCATTGATATGCAACATGGCCACGCGAAGTATCACATGGCCCCGTGGCGCGCAATCACAATAGAGCAGGGCATATGAACGCAGGGCTTGGCTTTACGGGCGATTGTGCTATAAGGCGCGCGAATCAAGTTTAACCCCATTTGCTAAAGGGATAGTCACATGGCTGTGCAACGTACTTTTTCCATCATTAAACCAGACGCAACCAACCGTAACCTGACTGGTGCTATCAATGCCATCTTTGAAAAAGCTGGCCTGCGCATCGTTGCGCAGAAGCGTATCCAGATGACTGAAGCGCAAGCTCAGACTTTTTACGCTGTTCACTCTGAGCGTCCTTTCTTCGGCGAGCTGGTTGAATTCATGACTTCTGCTCCTGTTGTTGTACAGGTTCTCGAAGGCGAGAACGCAGTTCTGGCACACCGCGAAGTTATGGGCGCAACTAACCCGGCTGAAGCAGCGGAAGGCACAGTTCGTAAAGAATTCGCACTGTCTATCGGTGAAAACTCCGTACACGGTTCTGACAGCGAAGAAAATGCAGCGATCGAAATCGCTCAGTTCTTCTCTGGTAACGAGATCGTTGGCTAATCAGCCACAATAATTTGCCTGGGAGCTAACTAGGCACGCGGGCTTGCTCGCGAGAGGGAAGGGTCGTTCAATTGAACGACCCTTTTTTATCTTCAATTAATGAAGAACCAACCGTACACTTGCCGTGGCTAGATGGGAGCAAAGTTGCTTAAGTACACATCAAGAATGTTATGGATGCTCTTGGGTGGATTATCGCTAGGGCTTGGAACAGTGGGCGTCGTACTGCCACTTCTGCCTACGACACCCTTTCTTCTGATTGCAGCAGTCTGTTTCGCTCGATCTTCGCCAAGATTACATCGCTGGCTTACAGCGCATTCTTATCTGGGTTCGTTGATCAAAAACTGGGAGCAATACGGCGCCATCGACAGGCGCACCAAGGTCTGTGCTTTAACGGTTATGATTCTGACGCCAGCAATCACCGCTTTGTTTGACCCTCCGACGTGGGCGTTAGTTTTGCAAATAATTGTTCTGGCATGTGCTGCAGTATTCGTAATTTCCCGACCAACGTCAGGAAAGCCCGGAACTTGATCTCTATCGCGCGTAGCCTAAGTGATATTACGGTAGCGGGCTGATCAGACCTGGCATAACCAGGTCTACATCCTTAAAGGCCACCTTGTTGCCTGAAACCCGGGCCTTCCCTTCGGCAATCAGGCGAACTGCCGCCGGATACATCTTGTGCTCATAGGTCAGGGTTTTGGCAATCAGGCTTTCTTCCGTTTCATCTGAGGCGATGGGAATTGCGGCCTGCATGACGATGGGGCCGTTATCCATTTCCGGGCGTACATAGTGGATTGTACATCCGGCAAACCTTACACCATCCTCAAGGGCACGCGCGTGGGTGTGGAGCCCCTTGTATGACGGCAGCAGTGACGGATGGATGTTGATCATCCGGTCGCGCCAGCGGTTTACAAAGCCGGCAGTCAGGAGACGCATGAAGCCAGCCAGACAAACCAGCTCAACTTTGTGGTCAGAGAGACACTCATGAAGGGCGTCTTCGAAGCTTTCTTTATCGTCGAAGGCTTTGTGGTCGATCGTAACCGCTTTGAGGCCAGCCTGCTCCGCACGCTCCAAACCACGGACGTTGGGCCGGTTGGAGATCACAACTTCAATCGTTGCCGGATAGTCCGCTGCGGCACAGGCATCAATCAGAGCCTGCAGGTTTGTGCCGCTGCCGGAAATCATGACGCCAAGGCGAAGTTTACGCATGCGCCTTATCCTTCACCTGTGATGGCACACCAGTCGTCCTGGGAGCCCCAGGTGCCAGCCTTGCCAGTTACCCGGCATTTTGGTTTGCCATCGCCCTTAGTGATTTGGCCAACCGTGTAAACCGTTTCGCCATGCTCTTCAAACAGGGCCTTGGCGGCGTCGGCATTCTCTGCAGCCACAACCACAACCATTCCGATGCCGCAGTTGAAAGTACGCGCCATCTCACCAGCTTCGATGTTGCCTTCCTGGCGCAGCCAGTCAAACACGCCGGGAAGGGCCCAAGTGCCGGTATCAACTTCAGCCAAAGTACCCTTTGGCATCACCCGCGGAATGTTTTCAAGGAAACCGCCACCGGTGATGTGGGAGAATGCTTTCGCGTATCCGGCTTTCACTGCGGCCAGACAGCTTTTGACATAGATGCGGGTTGGGGCCAGCAGTTCTTCGCCGAGCGTGCCGTCACCGAAATTGGATGGGGCTGCGTAATCATAACCTTTGTCGGCAACAATGCGGCGAATGAGCGAGTAGCCATTGGAATGTGTACCATTGGATGCAAGCCCCAGAAGCACATCGCCTTCTGCAACAGTCGAACCATCCAGAAGCGTGCCGCGCTCTGCCGCACCAACGCTGAAGCCAGCCAGATCATAATCGGCTCCTTGATACATACCCGGCATTTCAGCGGTCTCGCCGCCGATGAGTGCGCAACCAGCCTGGCGGCAACCTTCGGCAATGCCGGCTACCACATCGGTCATCTGCGCAACATCCAGGTGCCCTGTTGCCATATAATCAAGGAAGAGAAGGGGTTCAGCACCCTGAACCACAAGATCGTTCACACACATGGCAACAAGATCAATACCAACGGTGTCGTGGATGCCTGCATCAATGGCGACCTTTAGCTTGGTGCCGACGCCGTCGTTAGCAGCCACGAGAATAGGGTCGCTGAAGCCTGCAGCTTTCAAATCGAACAAGCCGCCAAAGCCACCGAGGTCAGCATCTGCCCCAGGGCGACGGGTCGAGGCTGCGAGTGGCTTGATGTTGTCGACCAAGGCTTCGCCTGCATCGATATCAACACCGGCCTGTTTGTAGGTATATGATTTGTTCTGGGCGCTCACGTTTCTTCTTCCAAACGGTGGCGGTCACTGTTGCAGGGTGATCCGCACGGGTTTCATTTCCAATGGGCTGGCCACAAATTGGGCAAATTTGATTGTCAGCCTAAGACCCTCTGGCAATTGATTTCAAGCGCGTTATAGTGGCGCCGGATCAGTTATGAAAGTGTTTATGCGCAAGCTTCTGGGAAATAAAAGCCTTTTTCAGCTTATTATGGTGTTTTCTGTGATTTGGTGTGCGCCTTCCTTTGCGCAGGTAACCGAGACAGAAGACCCTCTGGATCGCCTTTTCACGATCAAGGCCGTTGAAGTTGACGAAACAGCGGCGCGCGCAAGTGTCGCGCGGGAAACAGCCTTGGCAAAGGCCGAGCTACAAGCTTATGCGGTTTTGTTGAGGAAACTGACACAGCCAGAGGCCCGTGAGCGCCTTCCCATGCTTTCACGACAAGAAATTCAAGCGATGATCAGCGGAATCGAAGTAGTTCGCGAGCAATCTTCGTCCAGACGTTATCTGGCAACCTTGAATATACGATTTGAACCGGGGTTAGTAAGCCAGTTTCTGGCACAGTATAAGGTTCCACATGTTTTGGGTACCGGACGTGGTGTATTGGTCCTCCATGCTCACAAACGCAGTTTTGCAGGCATCCTCTGGGAGAAAGATCCTACACTGGATGCGTCGAGAGCAGATGTGGATTGGTTAAATAGAATCCGTCAGTATGTTTTTCCTGTCGGAACAGTTGAGGAACGAGCTGCCGTTACGTTTGAAGAGGTAGCAAGCTTTGACAGCCAAGACGCATTGGCAATGGCGCGTTCATACGGCGTTAGTTCGGTACTGCTTTTGAGGTCTGTGTGGCATAATGGACGACTGACATATTCCTATTTTGCATCGGACGAGAAAATCTCGTCACCATCAGATAGCTTGGTAGCCGATAGCGAGGATGCTGCAATAACGCAAATGTACGATGTGGTACTCGATAGAATTGATAGCGCTTGGCGTGCGCAATTGTTGGTTGATACCGGCGTTGGTGGTGCGCTCGACGTTCTGGTCCCCACATCAAAGTTGACTGACTATAATCTGGTTATTAGCCGTTTGGCAGACGTAAGCCTGATCGGCGAACGTGAAACGCTGGAGATTGGCTTGCCGTTCAGTCAAATAAGGTTCAGGTATGCGGGCAGGGAAGATCAACTCAGGTTAGCGCTTAGATATGCAGGGCTCTCACTGGAAAAATATGGTGAAAAAACAGTTCTTGCCCTTCGCAGTCCAGAGAACAACAATTAATACCTATTTGGGGAGGGGTATATGACAAGGTGGACATGGATTATAGCGACAGGGCTCTTAGTCCTGTTTGTGTATTTAACGCGGGGTGTGATGCTGCCGTTCTTGGCTGGCCTCGCTGTCGCATACTTCCTGGACCCAGTAACTGACAAATTGGAAGAACGTAAGATACCCCGTGGCGTTGCGGCTGCCTTGGTAATTACACTTTTCTTCTTGATCATTGTGGGCGTTGTTCTTGCGTTCTGGCCCGTCCTGCAGGCACAGATCGTAGCAGCATCTAAAACCCTGCCTGAGACACTTGCGCGCTTACGCCCATGGTTGAATGAATTTGTTCAGTCGCTCTCAGACCAATTTGGAAGTGGTGTTGGCAGCGATGTCGACAGCTTGCTAGCATCCTTCTCGGCAGAGATTTTTGCGAAAGTGAAGGCTATGGCAGGGGGCGCTGTTCAAAGCGGATTGGCGCTGTTTAACGTTCTTAGCTTGCTTTTGATCTCTCCAGTGGTTGCCTTCTATTTGCTCAGGGATTGGGACCTTCTGGTTGCCAAAGTGGACAGCTGGCTTCCTCCCACCAATGGTCCAGTTGTTCGCCAATTGATGTCCAAGATCGATACTGTACTTGCGGGCTTCGTCAGGGGCCAGTTGATGGTAAGTACTTGTATGGGTATTTTATACGGCATTGGCTGGTCCTTCGTAGGGCTGGATTTCGCCGTGGTCTTGGGGGTATTGGCCGGCGTGATGTCAATTGTACCCTTCGTAGGCGCCTTGTTTGCCGCCGCAGTTGCTGTAGCGATTGGTATCGGGCAGTGGGGCGTTGATCCGCAGCATATAGCTATGGTGGTAGGCGTGTTTATGGTTGTGCAGCTCATAGAAGGTGCGGTCCTGACGCCAAAGCTGATAGGCGACAGGGTGGGGCTACATCCGGTTTGGGTTCTGTTTGCTGTCTTTGCAGGCGGCGAAGTGATGGGATTTGTCGGCGTGTTAATTGCTGTACCTGCTGCTGCGGCGATCGCAGTGTTGGTTCGATATTGGATAGACGTGTATCTCGAGCATTATGAAATCACACCTGCCACAGGACCTGATGTCGAAATGGTTGCACGGAGTGTTGAGAGTTCAAAGGAATCCGAAGAAAATGGCGAAACAGGCAAAACAGATACCGCTTGATCTGCCGCATAAACCCAGCTTCGACATGGCGGATTTCATAGTATCTGCGTCAAATGAGGCTGCGTTTTCATTGATTGATGCATGGCCCAATTGGCCGCATCACGCTATTGCTCTGTGCGGGCCGAGGGCTTGTGGAAAGACACATTTGGCAAAAGCTTGGGCGTCACGTGCCGGTGCAATCCAGGTCGATGCAACTAGCCCAATTACGCCCATAGACGCAGGCGCCAACATCCTTGTCGACGGTGCGGATAGCGCGGATGCCCTGGATGACACGCTGTTTCATTTGTTCAACTGGACAAAAGAAACAGGTGGCAGTCTCTTGCTTACCGGGAATACTGCACCAAACCTGTGGGGAGTTCGCCTGCCAGATCTCAAATCACGGCTTGCCACGCTGCCTGTGGCTGAAATCTTAGAGCCAGATGATCATTTGCTTATGGTTTTGCTGGTAAAATTGTTTTCTGACAGACAGTTACAGGTTGATCTTTCAGTGGTGGATTACCTCCTGCCACGTATCGAACGATCATTTGATGCCGTGAAGGAACTTGTTGGGTTGATCGACAAGAATGCGCTCGCAGGCAAACGCAAGATCACGAAACAGTTGGCTAAAACTTGCCTTGAAGAGCTAACAGTCCGATAATTGTAACAATTGGACGGTATGGCGAGCCTTTCATAAAATATGGTGAGGATTTCATGGCGGATGGCGATCAGATGGTAGGGCAGACCAAAGCTGCAGACGGAAATGTAGTGACACGCCCCCGAGAAGACATTGCAGCTTACGTAAGGGACCTTCCGGGCAGCGAAAAGTACCTGAACCGGGAGTTAAGTTGGCTGCAGTTCAATATGAGGGTACTGGAGGAAGCTGAGAACCCCCGGCATCCGCTTCTTGAGCGCCTGCGATTTCTTTCTATTTCGGGTAACAACCTGGACGAATTCTACATGGTGCGGGTTGCGGGCCTCCGGGGGCAGTGTGACCTGAAATTGGACGTATTTTCCGACGACCAAAAGTCACCTTTCCAGCAGTTGCAACAAGTTAATGACCTTGCTGAGACCCTTATGGACAAGCAGCAGGACGTTTGGGCGAAGCTGAACGCCGAACTGCGCAACAACAATATCACGGTCCTGGAACTTGGCGAGATATCAGAGGATGAACGGGAATGGATTGAGGGGTATTTCCTCGAGAATGTATTCCCGGTCCTGACGCCGATTGCCGTCGATCCTGCGCACCCGTTCCCCTTTATTCCAAACCTTGGGTTTACGATGGCGCTTTCGTTGATGCGACATCGAGACAACAAGGAGATGGTGGCGTTGTTGCCGGTTCCGCATCACGTACAGCGCTTTATCCGCTTGCCCAATGACGTAACGGGTGAGGTGAGGTTCATTGCGCTTGAGCGCATGCTGGAACTGTTTCTGGATCAACTCTTCCCAGGATACCGTGTTGATGGCTGCGGTGTTTTCCGCGTTATTCGCGATAGCGACATCGAGATCGAAGAGGAGGCAGAAGACCTTGTTCGCGTCTTTGAGAGCGCACTGAAGAGGCGTCGCCGTGGACGGGTTATCCGCCTGAAGATTGAATCATCGATGCCAGAACCATTGCGAAATCTTGTGATCAACAGGCTTGATGCCGACGCAGAGACCGTTGTTTTGATTGATGGCATCCTGGGCATCGAGCAGACAGGCGAACTGATTGTAGATGATTTTCCTGACCTTAAGTTCGTTCCCTATAATCCGCGCTATCCAGAGCGAGTTCGCGATTTCGGCGGCGATATCTTCAAGGCTATTGCCGCCAAGGATTTTGTGGTTCACCACCCTTATGAGTCCTTTGAAGTGGTCCATCATTTCCTTAGACAAGCTGCGCACGATGAGGATGTGGTGGCGATCAAACAGACGCTCTATCGAGCTGGTTCGCAGTCTCAGATTATTCGAGCCCTGATTGAAGCAGCAGAGGCGGGTAAGTCGGTTACGGCTGTGGTCGAACTTAAGGCCCGTTTTGACGAAGAGCAGAATATCAAATGGGCAAGGGATTTGGAGCGCGCAGGCGTACACGTTGTATTCGGTTTTATCGACCTGAAGACACATGCCAAAGTCTCGATGGTCGTTCGCCGGGAAAATGGCAAGCTTCGCAGCTATATGCATTTTGGTACGGGAAATTATCACCCGGTAACGGCACGTATCTACACGGACCTGTCCTTCTTTACAGCGGATCCTGCGCTGGCCCGCGATACCAACAAGATGTTCAACTATCTAACAGGCTATGTTGAACCGGCCGGCGTAGAAAAACTTGTTCTGTCGCCGTTTATGATGCGCAATTATTTAATGACCATGATCGACAAGGAAATTGAACATGCGCGCAATGGCCGCCCCGGTGCGGTTTGGGTGAAGTTGAATTCTCTATTGGATGCAAAAATCATCGATAAGCTATACGAGGCATCGATGAATGGCGTAAAGGTAGACCTTGTTATCCGTGGCATCTGCACATTGCGGCCTGGCATACCGGGCCTAAGTGAGAATATTCGAGTGCGCTCGATTGTGGGACGTTTTCTGGAGCATGCACGGATCTGTTGTTTCGGGAACGGTCATGGGCTGCCATCCCGGCAGGCAAAAGTGTTCATTTCTTCGGCAGACTGGATGCCCCGAAACTTTGACCGGAGAGTGGAAACGTTGGTGCCTATAGAAAATCCTACAGTCCACGACCAGATCATGGGGCAGGTGATGGCCGCCAATCTTAAGGACAATGGACAATCCTGGAGCATGGGCCCGGATGGTGATTTCGCTCGGAACCTGCCTGAGGCGGACAAAGAAGAGTTTATCTTGCACCATTACTTCATGACCAACTCATCATTGTCTGGTCGTGGGAAAGCCCTGGGCGAAGATAAGAAAATAACTCCACTGATAGACTATAGTATTGAGGAATAAGTGTTTATGTTTGAAGCGGCAGGACGGACTGACGATTATATTGCAGTGATCGATATTGGGTCCAACTCTGTACGTTTGGTGGTGTTTTCAGGCCTCAAGCGTGTTCCTGATACAATCTTCAATGAAAAATTAATGTGTGGTCTGGGTGCGGAACTGGGCACCACAGGCAGGATGGGTAAAGATGCCATTAATAGCGCCATTTCCACACTAAAGCGTTTTCGAGCTCTTTGTGATCAGATGGAAGTCTCACGCATTGAGGTGCTGGCCACCGCGGCGGTCAGGGATGCCAGGAATAGTCGTTCTTTCATCAATCGAGTTCGAAAGGAATGCGGCCTTGAGATCAAGGTGATTGATGGTGACGAGGAAGCTCGATTGGCTGCTCATGGGGTCCTTTCTGCCGAGCCGACGGCCACCGGCATCATGGGTGACCTTGGTGGTGGCTCGCTGGAACTAGCCCGCCTTGAAAACGGCAAGGTTCATGAAACAATCAGTTTGCCAATTGGGCCTTTGAGACTGAAGAGCCTTTTTGGTGATAATCGGCGCGATATTCGCAAGCATCTTCGTTCGCTGTTTGACGATATTCCCTGGCTATCCGAACGCTCAGGCCAAAACCTGTATCTCGTTGGGGGCGCATGGCGGAATATTGCCAAGCTGATGATGCGCGAAAAATCGAACCCACTGCCGATATTGCAGGGATATCAAAGTAGCCGATCCGAGTTCACCAACTATTGTAAGCGCATCAGCCGACTACTGCCCGACGATATTCCCTTTGCCAGTATGCTGCCATCCAGAAGGCGGGAAGTGATGCCGATTGCCGCTATCCTGATGATGGAAGTAATGGCCTATATGAAGGCGAAGTCAGCTGTTGTCTCTACATATGGGCTTCGTGAAGGATTCATATACGACAATATCAATTCAATAGATCGGGAATTTGATCCATTCCTCTTTACCTGCCATGTTTTGGCGGCGGAACGATGCCGTTTTGCAGAACACAGCGATCTAATATACCAATGGACTCGGCCGCTTTTCTGGCATTCAGTGAAAGATCCCGAGAAGCGAGAAAAATTGCATAAGGCAATTTGCTTGTTGGGCGATATTGCGTGGCGTGGCCATCCTGATTTTCGTGCCGAGAAGGCTGTAGAATCTGTATTACATGGCCACTTTGTTGGCATTTCCCACCACGACAGGGCATATTTGGCGGTCGCCATGAACCAGGCATATGGTGCGTCTATTGACCTAGCGCATGTTGCTCACATCCTGCCACTTCTCAAAATCAACGAAATTTTGGAAGCGCGTATGATTGGCGCAGCCCTGCGATTGGCGCAGCGGTTATCAGGCGGGACGGCTGCACCGCTGGAAAATAGCCGGCTAAGGGTAACAAAGGGAAAGGTTTACCTAGGCGTGCCGAAGGCATACAGAGACATCGCAAATGAGGTCGTACTGAAACGCCTCGCGCAACTTGGCCAGCTCATGGGTCGGCGGGCAGTGATAGAGTTTCCCGCAGACTTGGAGTTGGAAGGCTAGCTTATTCGCCTTCCAACTCCACAACTTCAATATCACCCTTTGATGCGGTGAGGGCAAGGTCACCCCTCATTAACTTTTGCGCATCTTCGCCAAAAATTTTATAGCGCCAACCATGCATTGCGCGGATATCGGTCTTTGGAACTGCGGCCCAAGTTTCTAGTTCTTGCGAAGATGCTACCATTCTTGCGGCCACACGCGCATCCTGACATTTGATCTTCAGCAGTACCTTCAATAGATCAGCCATTGGCGGGGTTGCTGGGCGTGGTTTTGCGCGCTCGATCTGCGGCAGTTCAGATTCCGGCATATTCAAGCCGACTTCCAAAGCCTCCATCAAGGATTTACCCGCACGTGAACGACTAAACCCTTTTGGGATACTGCGGATGCGATCTAGACCTGCTAAATCTTTCGGTGGATGGGCCGCGATTTCGAACAAGGTTTCGTCTTTTGCGACGCGATTCCGTGGTAGATCGCGCTCTTGTGCCTGAACTTCGCGCCATGAAGCAAGTGCCTTCAGGACGCCAAGGAAGCGCGGTTTGTTGGTACGAACTTTCAACCGCTGCCAAGCCTCATCCGGATTCACAAAATACAAACCGGGATCACGCAGCATCGCGGTTTCTTCATCAACCCAGCTTACGCGGTCCTCGCGTTCAAGCTCGACCTTCAAGGTTCGGTAAATCTGCCTCAAGTGAGTCACATCACCGAGGGCATAGCTCAGCTGTGTGTCCGTCAGCGGGCGTTTCGACCAGTCTGTATAACGCGCTGATTTATCCAACTGTGCTTTGGTGATCTTGTTCACCAAAGTTTCATAGCCAACCGAATCACCAAAGCCACAGACCATGGCTGCAACCTGGGTGTCAAAGATGGGGGCAGGTAGGCCATCCATCAGATGATAGAATATCTCCATATCCTGACGGCAGGCATGCATTACTTTCAGAACTTTTTCGTCCGCCAAAAGGTCAAGAAGCGGCTTCAAGTCCAGCCCTTCCGCCAGGGGATCAATTGCGAATGCGCCTTCATCATCGGCTACCTGAACAAGGCAAAGCTTTGGGTAATAGGTATTGTCGCGCAGGAATTCTGTATCCACAGTAACGAACTCCGCCTCGCGAAGGCGGGTACAAAGACTGGATAACTCTTCTGTATCAGTAATCGGTTGCATGAAAAAATCCGTTTCTATTTGGCGCATCTAATACACAACATGAAGCCAATCGTCACCCTTTCTCTACATTCCTCTTAACGCGGTCTTGACATTCGCGTCCATTCATGCGCTTTTCCGGGCAAAATTTACGGGGATTTTGTTCTCCAGAAGACACCAAAGAACGTAGGAAACCATGCACGATTACCGTACACACACCTGTAGCGAGCTTCGCAAAGAACATGTTGGCGAAACTGTCCGTCTTTCCGGCTGGGTACACCGCAAGCGAGACCATGGCGGTCTCCTGTTTATCGACCTACGTGACAACTATGGCCTGACCCAATGCGTATTCGACGTGGACAGCAAATGTTTTGCTGAAGCTGAAGCTGTGCGCGCGGAAAGCGTAATCCGCATTGATGGGCGTGTGAAGGCCCGCACTGAAGAGACGGTCAACAATGACCTGCCAACCGGTGCCGTGGAAATCTACGTAGATGAGATGGAGTTGCTTTCCGGTGCGGGCGATCTTCCAATGCCTGTGTTCGGTGACACCGAATATCCTGAAGATGTTCGCCTGAAGTACCGCTTCCTCGATCTGCGCCGCGAGCGTATTCACAATAACATCCTGCTTCGCGCAGGTGTGATCCGTGAACTGCGTGATCAAATGCATGATCAGGGCTTCACTGAATTCCAAACGCCTATCCTGACAGCTTCCAGCCCTGAGGGTGCACGTGACTTCCTCGTGCCTGCACGTCAGCACCCGGGTAAATTCTATGCGCTGCCGCAGGCGCCGCAGCAGTTCAAGCAGCTGATCATGGTGTCGGGCTTTGACCGCTACTTCCAGATCGCACCTTGTTTCCGTGATGAGGACGCACGCGCTGATCGTAGCCCAGGCGAGTTTTACCAGCTTGATATCGAGATGAGCTTTGTGACGCAGGACGATGTGTTCAACGCCATCGAGCCAGTACTCGTAAATGTATTCAAGAAATTCTCGGACAAGAAGATCACTGAAGCGCCATTCCCGCGCATCCCGTTTGCCGAATCCATGCTTAAGTATGGTAACGACAAGCCTGATCTTCGGAACCCGATCGAAATTCAGGACGTAACCGAGATCTTCCGTGACAGCGGCTTTGGTATCTTCGCCAAGATGGTGGACAACGGCTGCGTGGTTCGTGCAATTCCTGCGCCTGAAGCGGGCCTCAAGTCCCGCAAGTTCTTTGATGGCACCAATGACTGGTCGAAGCGTGAAGGTTTCGCAGGCCTTGGTTACATCAATATCAAGGAAGGTGTGCCTGGCGGTCCGATTGCCAAGAACCTGGGTGAAGAGCGTACGCAGCAGCTGATCGATCAACTGGGCCTTGGCCCGAACGACGGTGTTTTCTTTGCATGTGACAAAGAAGCCGGTGCCGCCAAGCTTGCAGGCCTTGCCCGTACGAAGGTTGGTGAAGACCTGGAGCTGATCCCTGACGACGAGTTCAAATTCTGTTGGATCGTCGACTATCCAATGTTTGAGTACGACGAAGAAAACAAAAAGATCGATTTCTCCCACAACCCGTTCTCCATGCCGCAGGGCGGAATGGAAGCGCTTGAGAGCAAAGATCCGCTTGAGATTCTCGCATATCAGTATGATATCGTCTGCAATGGCATTGAGCTGTCTTCTGGCGCCATCCGGAACCACCGCCCAGACATCATGATCAAGGCGTTTGGTATTGCAGGTTATGATGAAGCGACTGTCGAAGCCGAATTTGGTGGTATGTTGAATGCCTTCAAATATGGCGCACCACCGCACGGTGGCCTTGCGCCGGGTGTTGACCGCATGGTGATGCTGCTTGCTGACGAGCCAAACATCCGTGAGGTTATTCTGTTCCCGATGAACCAGAAAGCCGAAGACCTGATGATGGGCGCGCCAAGCACGGTAGAGCCGAAACAGCTTCGAGAACTGCACATTCGCTGTGTGGAGCCGCCCAAGAAGGACGGCGAATAGGATTTTGAAAGATGGGGCCCTGCGGCCCCATTTTGACTTGTAGGCGGCAACCTTGTTGCCGTGGTGATATGACCGAGAAAAGCGAGACCGGTTGATGAATGAAAACATTCTGATCATTGATTTCGGTTCACAGGTAACCCAATTGATCGCACGGCGTGTGCGGGAAGCGGGGGTCTACTGTGAAATCGTTCCCTTCAACAAAGCAGACGAAGTGCTGGACACATTTGGCGCCGCCGGTGTGATCCTGTCAGGTGGTCCTGCCAGTGTGACACACGCCGATACGCCACGCGCGCCTGAGCGTGTGTTTACAATGGGGCTTCCAGTCCTTGGCATCTGTTATGGCCAACAAACGATGGTAGCCCAAATGGGCGGCAACGTTACAACCAGCGACCATCAGGAATTCGGCCGCGCGTTCGTGGATGTGAAAGAAAGCTGTGCCCTGTTCGATGGCGTTTGGGCCGTGGGGGATCGCGAGCAGGTTTGGATGAGCCACGGTGACCATGTGGACGCATTGCCTGAAGGTTTCAAAGTTGTTGCGACATCGGAAGGTGCGCCATATGCAGCCATCGCCAATGAAGACAAGAAGCTCTATGCCGTTCAGTTCCACCCTGAAGTGGTACACACGCCTCACGGCGCTCAACTTCTCGGTAACTTCGTGACCAAGATTTGTGGTTGCAAGGGGGACTGGACAATGGCCAGTTTCCGCGAGACCAAGATCAAAGAAATCCGCGAGCAGGTTGGTGGTAAAAAGGTGATTTGCGGCCTTTCCGGTGGGGTGGACAGCTCGGTTGTTGCCGTCCTGATCCACGAGGCGATTGGCGATCAATTGACCTGCGTTTACGTTGACCACGGTTTGATGCGCCAGGGTGAGAGCGATCAGGTGGTTAGCCTGTTCCGCGAGCACTATAATATCAATCTGGTGCACCGTGACGCGTCTGATCTTTTCCTGGGCGCGCTGGCAGGTGTAACAGACCCTGAAGTGAAGCGTAAAACCATCGGCAAGCTATTCATTGATGTTTTCGAGGAAGAGGCAAAAGCTGTTGGTGGTGCTGACTTCCTGGCGCAGGGTACGCTGTATCCCGATGTGATTGAGTCTGTATCGTTCATAGGCGGTCCGTCGGTTACCATCAAATCGCACCACAATGTGGGCG
>JABXIS010000023.1 GCA_013372975.1 Alphaproteobacteria bacterium | reverse complement strand
CTTTCGATATCAGTTCTTTTTGGCATTGTTTCGGTCCCTTGATCTTAGGCTGCGTTTTTGTGGTTCTGGATCATGTCCATGAATTGTTCGAACAGATAGAAGCTGTCCTGCGGGCCGGGCGAGGCCTCGGGGTGCTGCTGCACCGAGAAGATCGGCTTGTCTGTGCATTCAATGCCGCACACTGTTTTATCAAACAGGGAAACATGGCTGATCTTCACATTCTCGGGCAGGCTGTCGCCATCTACCGAGAAGCCGTGGTTCATGCTGGTGATTTCCACTTTGCCGGTGCGCAGGTCCTGCACCGGGTGGTTCGCACCCCGGTGGCCCTGGTGCATCTTGTATGTCTTGCCGCCGAACGCCAGCGCCAGAAGCTGGTGCCCAAGGCAGATGCCGAAGATCGGCAGTCCTGTTTCGATCATCTTGTGGATCACCGGCAGGGCATATTCGCCTGTGGCCGCCGGGTCACCCGGGCCGTTCGACAGGAAAATCCCGTCCGGGTTCAGGCCCATGATCTCGTCGAAGCTTGCTGTGGCGGGCACAACCGTTACCCGCGCGCCGGTGGCGGCAAGGCATCGCAGGATATTATCCTTGGCGCCATAATCGACGGCAACCACATGGGCCTTGGCGTCCGTAAGGTCAGCGTAACCGTCTTTGATGGTCCAGCGTGCGCCGGTCCATTCGCGGTTGGTGCTGCAGGTTACATCCTTCGCCAGATCCATGCCTTCAAGGCCGGGCCATTCTTTTGCTTTTTTCAGAAGCGCCGGGATATCAAATTCGCCGTCCTTATTATAGGCGATCACACCGTGCGGTGCGCCGTTTGCCCGGATATGGCGAGTCAGTCTGCGTGTGTCCACGCCCGCAATGCCCACAAGGTTCATCTCGGCGCACCAGTCATTCAGGTGCTTGAGCGCCCGGAAGTTGGCAGGCTCGGTGATGTCCTCGCGGATCACAAGCCCGCGGGAAGCAGCGCCTTCGCGCTCCATGTCTTCTATATTTGTGCCCACATTGCCCACATGGGGGAATGTGAAGGTGATGATCTGGCCCGCGTAGGAGGGGTCGGTCAGGATCTCCTGATAGCCTGTCATGGATGTATTGAAACAGACTTCGCCGACGGCATCGCCAACCCTTCCGAATCCATATCCCCAAAAGACTGTGCCGTCTGCAAGAACAAGAGCGGCGGTGATATCCTCAGCTGGTCGCTGAGTGGGGAGTGTGGAGTCGGTCATGGGGGCTGGTTCCTCCTGCCATTGGTTTCACACAAGATCCCCCTTGCAAAACAAAGGGGTTGCCGGTAGAACGGCACGCTTTTGCGCGCCGGTGGGCGCCGGCCAAATTGACGGGACAATAAGCAAAACGACCTTGAGGGTCAAGTAAAGAATTTAAAAAAATATCCAATAAAAACAATGGGTTATATGGCGCTTCCGATTTGCCTGCTGGCGGTGGATACGGTATGATGGGCGCTTCCGACTCGTAAAGTCAGGGTGGTACCTTATGTTACGCGACGAACTGAACCAGTCTATGAAGGCTGCCATGCGGGCGAAAGAAGCACGCAAATTGTCGACTGTTCGCCTTATTTTGGCGGCGATTAAAGAAAAAGATATTGAGCTCCGGACAGCCGATAGCGCTGATCGGGACGATGATGCTGTGATCACCGACATATTGTCGAAGATGGTCAAGCAGCGCCGGGACAGCATCAAGGCCTATGAAGAAGCAGGCCGTTGCGAACTGGCTGAGCGCGAGAGAGAAGAAATCGCGATCATCGAAGAATTCCTGCCAAAGCAGATGTCCGATGCAGAAATCAAAGCGGCGTGTGAAAGCGTTGTGGCGGAACTGGGTGCTGAGGGTCTGAAAGATATTGGCCGCTGCATGGGGGCGCTTAAGGCCAAATATGCAGGCCAGATGGATTTTGCCAAAGCCAGCGTTACCATCAAGGGCATGCTCAGCTAGCAGGTGTTAAGCGTTTATATCAGGATCGCTCGGCGCATCTGTGTCGGGCGATTTTTTTAGGGCGGAATTTATAAGGGGCTTGGCCGCGAGGTGGTCAAGCCCCTTTCGCTGTCGTGGGGGTAAAGGTCGTTCGCCAGGATCTTCGCGGGCTCATACAGTGCCCAGGTGCCTGGCGGATCGTGTCAGGATGATCATCGGTTTGCCTTCATGGTCTGTTTCTTCACCGATGCGCTCGTCCTTGGGTGCCTGCATGGCCGCGTACCGCATAAGTTCATCTTGGGGTGCAAGACTAACCAGAAGCCGTGAGAGAAAGCCCCTCTTATATGTGTCGTCAGTATTTCTTGTTGCTTTATCAGTCATTTTCGCCTCGTGTCGTTTGTTATGGGCTTGAATATGATACTGATGTGGGGAATATACAAATTCGTAGTTCTCAGGCTTTGACTTAGAAATATTAAGGAATATTCATGCGATACAAGCTTCGCTCCCTTTCCGGCCTGCTGGCCTTCGATGCAGCGGCGCGCCACGGCAGCCTGACGCTGGCGGCCAAGGAACTGGGGCGAACCCAATCTGCCGTTAGCCAACAGGTGAAGGGGCTGGAGGATCAGCTTGGTTTTGCGCTTTTCATCCGACGTCCGCGCGAGATTGAGCTAACGCCAGCAGGGCGGGCCTTGGCCAAGTCGGTCAAACAGGCGCTGGAGGGCATTGATGACAGGATCACCACGCTGATGCGTCGACATGAACCCAATGTGATCCGGTTGTCTGCCTATCATTCCTTTGCGATCCAGTGGCTTATTCCTCGCCTGCCGAGGTTCAATATGGCGCACCCTGAGATTGATATCCGGGTGAATGCGGATGACCACCAGGTGGATGTGGCCGCGGAAGGCTATGATCTGGCCATTCGCGGTGGGTGGCTGAGAAAGTTGCCGCCCGGTGTGAAGCCGATGCGCATCGAAAAATATATGCCCGTTTATGCTCCTGAATTGGCAGGCGGGCGCGATATCACCGCCCAGGAGCTTGGTGACTTCCCGCTGATTGGATATGAGGACCGCAGTTATTGGAACGATTGGTTGTTTCATAACGGGCTGGAGCTTAACAATCCTGACTTCGGGAAAACCTATAGCCATTCCGGCCTTCTGGTGCAGGCCGCTATTGTGGGTGCTGGAATTGGAATGGCCCCCCTGGCAACGGCCGCGCAGGCGCTCATTGATGGCAGGCTCAGGTGCGTGAAAGGGAAAGCGTCCAGCAACGGGTTTTGTTTTTATACTGTGGCGTCAGAGGAGCCGCCCTCGGAGAATGTGGCGATGTTTGTGAAATGGCTGCATGACGAAATGGATCAAATGGAAATCGATCTGCAGCAATTTCTGACGGAAAACTGATGCCAGACTGTTTTCATGTTCGTCTGATATAGACTCGTGCAAGGTTTCTCCGCTAAACAAGTTGCAAGAGCTTGGCATCCTGCCAACAGGCGGTTTTTCTGTCTTTCGAATAGGTGGTCATTGTGCTTAGTCCGCAGTTTCTGGATGAGCTGAAACACAGGTTTACCCTGTCCGACGTTGTCGGGCGGCAGGTAAAGCTGACGCGTGCGGGGCGTGAGCACCAGGGTTTGTGCCCGTTTCACAATGAAAAAACACCGTCCTTTACTGTGAATGACCAGAAAGGCTTCTACCACTGCTTCGGTTGCGGCGCCCATGGTAGTGTGATCGACTTTGTGATGGGCACACAGGGCATGGAGTTCATGGAGGCCATCGAAGTGCTGGCGGGTGAAGCTGGCATGGAAATGCCGCGACAGACCCCGCAGCAGATCGAGCGGGACAAAAAGCGTGGCACGCTCTCTGAAGCAATGGAGACGGTGTCCAAATGGTATATGGCGCAGCTCAAGGGCCAGATCGGCCGCGCTGCTTACGATTATGTCAAGGGCAGGGGGCTAACGGACGAAACCATCGAGAAGTTCGGCCTTGGCTATGCCCCGGCTTCGCGCACGGCGCTGAAGGACGCCATGATCGCGCGCGGTATTGGTGAAGATCAACTGATCGAAACAGGCATGTTGATCAAACCCGAGGACGGTGGCGCCAGCTATGACCGGTTCAGGGATCGCCTGATGTTCCCGATCACAGACCGTCAGGGTCGCGTGATTGCGTTCGGTGGCAGGGCGCTGTCGAAGGATGTGAAAGCTAAATACCTGAACAGCCCTGAAACCACGCTCTTCCATAAGGGGGCGACGCTTTATAATTGGGCCAATGCACGCGCGGCTTCATATGATGCCGGGCAGGTTATGGTGGTTGAAGGTTATATGGATGTGATTGCGCTGGCGCAGTATGGCATCCCTTATGCTGTGGCGCCCCTCGGTACCGCTCTCACAGAAGAACAGATTTCCCACTTGTGGCATATGGCGGACGAGCCGATCCTTTCGTTTGATGGGGATAATGCAGGCATGCGCGCTGCCAGCCGCGCGGTGGAACGGGCGCTGCCGATGCTGCGCCCCGGTAAATCGCTCAGGTTCATCATTATGCCGGATGGCGATGACCCGGATAGCTTGGTGCAGCGCGAAGGCAAGGCCGCGATTGAAAGGTTGATCGACAAGGCCGACCCCTTGGTGAATGTGCTGTGGCGCAATCTCACGGAAGGTGTGTCCGCTGATACGCCTGAGCGTAGGGCGGGGCTTGAGAAGAAGATTTTTGGCACGCTCTCTGAAATTCAGGACGAGAATGTCAAAAAGCTTTATCAAACCGAATTCCGAAACCGGATTTGGGAGCATTTCAAACCACAGCGCAAAGATACCGCGCAGGGGCGCGCACGCGGGCCGCAGGGTCGGCCTCAGGTAAAAACAGGTGGTTTTCAAAAGAAGAACGCTGGCCCGTTCCAGCCGTGGCAACAAGGCGGCGGCCTTGGGAGAACTGCCTTCGCTCAAGGAGACAAGGGACGCCCGGTAACAGATCGGATGGAAAAGGTCATTATCCTGACGCTTGTTCACCACCCCGAAATCCTGATCAAACATGAAGAGCTTGTCGCGGGCCTTGAGTTCGGCACCCAGGGGCTTGATGGTCTCAGAAATGCACTGCTGGAGAAGGCTGCGCTTGGAGATACTCTTGACCATGAGGCAGTGATTACCTATCTGGAAGCGAGGCCAGAGATGGTGGCGCTTGAGAAACTGCTCGGTGAACGCGCGCTCAGGGATGATTGGTTCGCCTGGAGCGAGGCGGCACTGTCAGACGCCCTTACCGGATTCGAGCATATTGTCTCCCGGTTTCAGCATATTACGGCGGCAAAAGCGGCTTACGAGCAGGCCGAAGCCGAGTTTGCGGCTGATATGACAGAAGAAAACAAGGACCGATTTTTGGCGGCACAAGAGGCTTTCAGGGCCCTTGAGGAAAAAGAAGCAGATAAAGAGGGTTACCGGCTCGAATCAGGCAGGTTTTCTTTCAATTAATATGGTATAGACTGCGATTCGCGCAGATCTGGAGAAAAAATACATGGCAACGAATGCGAATCAGGAAGACGAAAAAGCAACCGGCTCCGACGACAACAATGAACGGTCGATGGGCGATAGCACGGAAGCTGCCGTCAAGAAGATGATCGCAAAGGCAAAGGAGCGTGGCTACATCTCGTATGATGAGCTGAACGCCGCTTTGCCGACAGAGGAAATGTCGTCCGAGAAAATCGAGGACATCATGACCATGCTGTCTGAGATGGGTATCAACGTGACCGATGGTGACGAGCCTGACGATTCAGACAGTGACGATTCTTCCGAGGAAGAAAGCGAAGAGAAAGAAGAATTCAAGACCACCGACAAGAAAGAAGCCGGTGATCGCACGGACGATCCTGTGCGCATGTATCTGCGCGAAATGGGGTCTGTTGAACTCTTGTCACGCGAAGGCGAGATCGCCATCGCCAAGCGGATCGAGGCTGGCCGGGCTACAATGATCGAGGGGCTTTGCATGAGCCCGCTGACATTCCGCGCCATCATTGAATGGGCCGAGCGCCTTGAAAATGAAGATATGCTTCTCCGTGATATTATCGACCTTGAAGCCACTCTTGGCAAAGAGCCTGACAGTGCTGACCTCGAGGACGAGGATGGCGGCGATGTCATGAAAGAGGGTGCCGAAGGCGCTGATGATAAAGACGACAGCGACGACAAAGGCGACGCTGAAGAGGGCGACGGGAACAACGACGGCTCTGGCAACAATGATGAAGACGATGACGATGATGACGAAGAAGCGGCAATGTCGCTTTCCGCCATGGAAGCGCATCTGAAGCCGGACACGATTGACAAGTTCCGCCTGATTGCTGCGACCTATAAAAAGTATGCCAAGCTGCAGGATGCGCGTCTTGCGGCCGCAGTGCAGAGCGACACGTTGTCAACCGCACAGGAGCGCCGTTTCAAAAAGTTGCGTGAAGAGCTGATCGAACTGGTGAGCAGCGTGAAGTTCAACAACATGCGCATCGAAGAGCTGGTGGATGAGCTCTATGGCCTGAACAAACGCCTGATGAGCCTCAGTGGCCGTTTGCTGCGTTTGGCTGAAAGCCACAAAGTTGCCCGCACCGCTTTCCTTGAGGAATATCAGGGTAACGAACTTGAAGACGGCTGGGCCGAGCGTGTCGGCAAGCTGAAAGGCAAGGGCTGGGCTTCCTTTGTGACCGCTGAAGGTGTGGCGATCAACAATATCCGTGATCAGGTAGGCGAGATTGTGGGCCGTACCGGTTTGCATGTTGCAGAATTCCGCCGCATCGTTCGCACGGTGCAGAAGGGCGAGAAAGAAGCCCGTATCGCTAAGAAAGAAATGGTGGAAGCCAACCTCCGTCTGGTGATTTCGATCGCCAAGAAATACACAAACCGCGGCCTGCAATTCCTGGACCTCATCCAGGAAGGCAATATTGGCCTGATGAAGGCGGTGGACAAGTTCGAATATCGCCGTGGTTATAAGTTCTCCACTTACGCTACATGGTGGATCCGGCAGGCGATCACGCGCTCTATTGCCGATCAGGCGCGCACGATCCGTATTCCGGTGCACATGATCGAGACGATCAATAAACTGGTGCGGACAGGTCGCCAGATGTTGCATGAAATCGGTCGGGAAGCCACGCCGGAAGAACTGGCAGAGCGTCTCTCCATGCCGCTTGAGAAAGTGCGCAAGGTGATGAAGATCGCCAAGGAACCAATCTCCCTCGAAACACCAATCGGTGACGAGGAAGACAGCCACCTGGGTGACTTTATCGAAGATAAGAACGCGATTCTGCCTGTGGATGCAGCGATCCAGTCGAACCTGCGTGAAACCACGACCCGCGTATTGGCAAGCCTGACCCCGCGCGAGGAACGTGTGCTTCGCATGCGTTTTGGTATCGGCATGAACACAGACCATACTTTGGAAGAAGTTGGCCAGCAGTTCTCTGTAACACGGGAACGTATTCGTCAGATCCAGGCGAAGGCGCTCAGGAAACTGAAGCATCCAAGCCGTTCGCGTCAGCTCAGAAGCTTCCTCGATACTTAGGGGCGCTTGTGGCGCGTGCTGATATATATATGAAGGGGCTGCCGCTTTGGCTGCCCCTTTTGTTTGGTTTGGCGTTCTCCTTTTTTGTCAATCACCGGATCCTTGCAGAGGACAGCGAAGCCGTAGGGTCGGTCTTGCAGCTGGATTCTCGCGGGCGACTGCTGGTAAGCGTGGCAGTGGAAGGGCATGAAAGCCAGTATCCTTTCCTTCTGGATACAGCGGCGGAAAAGACTGTTCTTTACCGAACTTTGGTGTCGTTGCTGGATCTGGAAGCCATTCCCTTTCGGTCGGAGCGTGTTTTCACTGCAACCGGCACAAGGTCAGTTCAGGTTTACCGTGTTGGTTCGCTGATTGCACTGGGGCGCGAGTTGGACGTGCCAGAGATGGTTGCCATGCCTGACCAATTGGGCGTAGAGCATTACGGCACGCTCGGGCAGGATCTTTTGCGAGGAAAACGCCTGATCGTCATGCCAACTGCGGCATTTCTTCAGGATCCAGAAGTTTCGTTGCCCGATGGAAAGTGGCTTAAAATCAATGGCCGCCCGGTTGGAAGGGGGGCCATTGCCGTCGAGGTGAAAATAGGATCACTGACTTTGCCTGCGGTCGTTGATACAGGATCAGAGATTACAGTAATCAATGGCCCGGCGTTTGAAGCGCTGAAAGATGAGATGCCCACCGATTGGATAGAGGGCACGACTGGATTATCCTCGGCTGCTGGCTCGGTTCAGGCTAGAAGGCTTTTCGTGCCTGCCCTGGAAATTGGAGACTGGCGTCTCGATGAACAATCAATTGCTACGGCGCAGCTACCGGTATTCCGCATCCTTGGTGCCTATCATGCCCCGGCAATGATTTTGGGAGCAGATGTCTTGTTGCAATCAAATGCAATTGCCATCGATTTTGCTCAATGGGAAATCTATGTCAGGCAGCCTTAGAGCTGCTGAAGACAATATTAGGGACTTTTATGACACTGACACGGCAAGAAACGTTTGCACGATTGGCAAAGGCAGAAAAGGCAGGCGATACGGCAGAATACAAAGCGATTTTGGAAGCTGCGGTCGTTGAGTTTCAGGATGATCCTGTGATTGTTGCCCAGCATGCCCGCCTGCTTTATATGTCGGGCGAAAAGGATAGGGCCGCAAAGCAATTCGTGCGCGCAGTCAATCTTACCCGCGGTCAGTATCATGTACGGATGGCGATTTGCGATACCATTTATGAAGTCGGCCTGCAGAAACTGGCTTCGCAATGTCTGCCCAAGCTGGCTGACGTTGAAACTGTCAATGAGTCGTTTGCCCGCATAAAAATACTTCGTTCCCAAAAAGACAAGGTTAGCGTTGGAAAATGTTGTGATCATCTGGTTCGCACGGCAACGATGACCTCGGATCAATGGAAGCAGATTTCGGGATTGGCTGGAGTTGCCGGGCGGGCGCCAGCTGCGATCAAGGCTTTTGTCAATAGTCTGGAGGGCAGGGCGCCTGATTCCAAAGAAATTCTGAACCTTGTCTTTCTGTGTATTAAAAACGATGACCTTGATAGTGCCGAGAACTGGTTAGCTCAAGCTCCCGCCGAGACAAAAGATGATCCCAATATTCTAACGGCAAGGGCGATTTGCCTCCGAAAAAGGGGAAAAACGGATGAGGCGGTGCAAGCCTACAGGGCATTGATCGCGGTGAATCCATTGGCTAACTCGGCATGGCAGGGGCTTTCGGAACTGGTCACCAAGGAAGAGCTTCCTCCGTTGGCTGAACAGATTGAAGATATCCTTGCAAAGGAAGAGCTTTCCGAAATCCAGCAGCGATCTTTTCAGTATGATCTGGGCCGTATGTATGAACGGATCAAGGAGACAGACAAAGCCTTTGCCGCCTACCGTGAAGCAAACAACCTCTATAAAGGCCTGATTGCGGCAAGTGGCCGAGAATATCGGCCTGAAAAAATGGAACTGGTTCGTCAAAAACAATTGGGGATGTTTGCTGATTTCTCTCCAGAGGAATTGGCTCGGGGCAGTGGCTTTTCGGCGCAAACTCCCATTTTTATTGTTGGCATGCCTCGCTCAGGGACGACTTTGCTTGAGAGAATGCTGGGCGCTATTCCGAGTGTGGCAATGGGTGGTGAAGACCCGGCGCTGGTTAATGTTGTAAATGAATATGCTTATGAAATTGTCCGCAGGAGGGCCAAGCCACCAGCAAAGATGACAGAAGCGGTTTGGCAAGGATTGGCGGAATCCTATTGGACGAGAGCACTGGTGCATGGTCGCCATGTTATCAATAAGTTGCCACAGAACTTTCGCTGGGCCGGATGGATCATGAAAATGTTCCCTGACGCACCAATCATTTATCTGGAGCGTGATCCGATGGACATTGGCTGGTCCATTTATAAGCGGCCAATGTTGCCTGATTTCAACTTTGCAGTTGATCAGGAGTTTTTGGCTCACGCTATCAAGGAATGTCGTGAATATATAGCCGGGTGGTCATCGCAGGCCCCTGACAGAATATTGAGGGTTCGTTTTGAGGATCTCGTCAGTGATCCGGAGGCAAATTCTCGAAGGATTGTGGATTTCTGTGGTCTTGAATGGACACCCGCATGCCTGGAGCCGGAAAAGCTGGACACGCCAACCTTTACGATTAGTGAGCAACAGGTACGTGCGCCTATCAATCAAAAGGGTATCGGTCGCTGGCAGGCGTATAGCGAACATCTTAAGCCGATGGCCGCAAAACTTAAGGAATATGGCGTAACCGAAGGCTGAATCAGCTAAACGGTCACGCCACTCTGAATTCTTGCATTTTTGGCCAATCAGGGCTGGCGGAACAGTGACAGCAGCGAAGCTGGCTGACTGTTTGCAATGGAAAGGGCCTTGATGCCCAGGGCCTCTTTCACTTTGTTTGCTTCGAAAGCTGCATTGGTAGAAGCTAGGTCAGCGTCAACCAGATTGCTTATGCCTTCTTCAGTGGCATTGCTCAGCGCTTCGGTAAATTCCTTGGTTTGCTGAAGCTGGTTTGCCCCTGCACCAATTTCAGATAGCGCGCTGGAAAGGTTCGAGATCGAGTCTTCGATCGCTGAAACAGCAGCCTGTGCATTCGACGCAGACGAGATGTCCTGCGCTGCACCCAGCGTTACATTTGGGCCACCAAGAGAAAGGTCCTGTGACTGGATTGTCACCGCGCCTTGCCCGTCTGCCCCTGTTACCGCGCTGATGTCATCACCACCGGATGCGATGGCATTGGTTCCATTGAAACTGGCGCCATCAACAAGAGAGCTGATCTGGTCCCGAAGAGCCGTGAATTCATCGTTCAGCGCAAGGCGGCTGGCGTCGTCAAGGCCTGGATCTGCGGCCTGCACGGCCTTTTCCTTGAGGTCAAGAAGCAGGTTGGAAATGCCGTCTCCTGCTGACAAGGCAACATCCGCAGTGGAAATTGCCCGGTCAAGGGAGCCCTTAACGCTATTGAGGCCGGCAACGTCGGCTTTCAGTAGTTGTGCGACCGATAGGATCGCTGCATTATCTTTCGCACTATTGACTTTCTTGCCAGTGGAAATTTCGTTTTGCGTCTTTGCTTGAAGCGAATTCGTTCGCTGCAAGTTGCGCACGCCCAGCAAGCTGCCGGCGTTCGTGTTGATCGAGTTTACCATTTTTGCACCCATATATGGTCACCGGACCCCTCCGGTGACAGGTATTCTACCTGCGCGCATTATGGCACAAATCTGCGGAAAATTGAAGCAAAGCTTAAAATGCAATCTATCGCTTGGGATGCCACCCCAGGGGTGTGGGGTGGCAGTACGTCGATTCAGGCATTAGTGGGTCACAAAAGCTGTGATCGCGTCCCTGAGTGCCATGACGTCCATCTTGTCGCTCACCGCAACAGGCGTGTGGATCGAAAGCACAGGAACCCCGAAATCGATGGTGTCGATATTCAGTTTGGCGAGCTCTTTGCCCAGCGTGCCGCCGCCAGCCCGACCAACTTTATAAGTGGTGGTTTGCCATGGTACGCCTGCTTCATCCAGAGCTGCCCGTGTCCATGCAATATGCTCGCTGTTGGCATTGAAGCCCCGGCCATATAGCTTGATATTTACGCCATATCCCAAAAGCGGTGCATTGGTCAGCTCCCAAGCGCCCGGGTTCATTGGGTTCACGCCCGGGTTTACGTCAATCGACAAAGCTTTTGATGCACGCAGGGCACGTGTGAACAGCGGTTGGCGGTAGTTATTCCCCAATTCTGCAAACAGTAGTTCCCCCACAAGATCAGGCAGATATGTGCTCGAAGCACCACTTACATTCACGTTGCCGGATTCTTCATTATCAGCGAACTGGATCACGGTTGTTTGCGGTGGCGCATCAAGCGTAAAGGCAGCTTCCATGCTGGCATATGCGGCGAGCCTGTCGTCCTGGCCATAGGCTGCCACAAGGCGCCTGTCAAATCCCAGATCCCGCGGCTTCATCGCAGGCACTAGCGCCAGTTCGGCAGATACAAGGTCGGCTGGCTCAATATTGTAATTCGAGCGCAGGAAGCGGAATACCCATTGTTGTGCCGGGAATTTTCCTTCCTCACCATGTGGTCCATGGGCAGCCACGGGGTCGAGGTCTTCGTGAGCCACAACATCACGGGCATTTTTCTTCATCTGGTCCCGCGCCGTATGAGGCGACAGATCAGGCACCATGAATATCGGATCATCATCCTTCAGGCCGATGTTGATCTCGACATTGCTGCCATCGCGCCGGGTAATACGCCCAATAAGCGCCAGTGGAATATTCGTCCATTGATAGGTCTTGATGCCACCATGATAGTTGGTCTGAAAGAGGGCAAAGCCCTGATTGCTATCAATGGGCCGACCTTTCAATTCAAGGCGCGGGCTGTCGATATGGCTTGCAACGATGCGGATGCCTTCGGCAACAGGGGCAGAGCCGCCAATGATCAGGGCCATCGCACGGTCGCGGTTGACGTGAAAATACCGGTCCCCTGCCTTGATGCGGGTGCCGGGTGCCCATTCCTTGAAGCCTTTTTGTTGCGCGGCTTCACGGATGGCGGCGACGGTTGTAAGTTCTGTGCGCGCCTTGTGAAGGAAGGCCTTGTAGGATTCGCCAAAATCGTTTGCCGCTTTTTTGGTTGCCATGCTGGCATTGGCCCAGGCGCTTTCGCAGGCGCCCTGGGTGCAATCCGCCTTGTCGGCACTCAGGCTTGGATGTGTCAGTCCACCCAGCATTACCCCAAGCATCAGCGCTGTTTTTGCTTTTGTGTGCGAGCGCCAAACTATTTTCATCGTGTCCCTCCGGAAAACCTCAAATCATCATCGGCCATGACCCTAGAATGCCAGCGTTGCCATTGCAAACCTTGTTGCGTCTTCCTATATCGAAAGGGATAAGAAGATGGGTGCGAAGGGGTGCCCACGGGGATATGCGAGGACAATCTTATGAACCAATATGCAATGGTAGTGCTGATCGTGATCACGGTGATGGGGGCCGGGGTATTCAAACATTGGGCGAAACTGCAGCACGAGAAACTGAAATCCCGTCAGGATTCAGCTGATGGTGAAACCAACAGCCGCATTGACGCACTTGAAGAACGCGTGCGGGTGCTGGAACGTATCGTGACTGATAAAAGCGAACGTCTTAAAGAAGAAATTGACGCGCTTTAAGGCGCTGTTTGCCAGAAAATTCAAGCGAGAGGGGCACCGCTATGGACGGCCAGATTTTTGTTTTAATCATTATATTCGGATCATTCCTGTTCGCAGGCCTGATGCACTGGATGAAAGTGAAGGGTGATGCGATGAAGGCGAGAAATCAATCACTCAGTGATGACGCCAAGGCTGAATTGGCCGAGCTTCGCCAGCGGGTGCAGGTGCTTGAGCGTATTATCACGGACAAGCGCGAGCGCCTGAAGGAAGAGATTGACGCTCTTTAAGACAAAGCGTCATTTTTCGCTATCCAAGAGGAAAATCATTTGCTACCTAACCACCCGTGGTTGGGGCCTGTAGCTCAGTTGGTTAGAGCCGGCCGCTCATAACGGCTTGGTCGGGGGTTCGAGTCCCTCCGGGCCCACCACCCCACCTTATGTTAAGTCTCATAAGAAATCGGGCATATCTCACGATATCCGGACAGCGACACCATCCTTGAGCCGAACACGAGTGTTCGGCTGTAAGCTATCAAGTCATTGTTTTGAAATATCTTTCACTCAGGCGCCATGCTGACAGGTCCGCTTTTTCTGCAAAGCAGCCATTGGTGCGGGGCGTATTTATAGTCTTCTTCTCGCCAGAAACGGCCGAACATTTATACAAAATTGATGTGCCTGCCATGCCCTCCGTATCGTAATTTCACGTTCGATGGATGATCCTGATCACGGTTTAGGAGTAGAGGCCGTGATGATTGGTGACATGACATCAGAGACAGAAGAGCGCTTTCAGGACTTGGCGGCAGCACTTCATCTTTGCCTCAGGGAAAATCAGGCGATTTTGGCCCAGCAAGGTATGGCGGCGGAGCTGGGGGCATTGATCTACTGGATCAAGCAGGTAACCAGCAGGAATTTGACCATAAGGGACGCTGTTGCCGGCAATGGGCTGTTGTCGCTTTTGACCATGCGAGAGCGACTTCTCCTGTCCCTTGAAGAGCATCCACGTGTATCTGCGGAAGTCGAGAATACTGCTTCGGTCGTTGATCACAGACAGGAAGATTGCCGAAAGGCATTCTCGGCTGTTTCCGATGCTTTGGATGCTTTTCTGATGGCGGTTGCCGAGGCGCATGAAGGCCGTGCCCAGAACCAGATCAAATAGAAACCTTAGGAGGCGAACAATGAAACTTGTAAAACCAAAAACAGACAGCCGAAATGTACAGGCCTGGACCAATGAGAAGCAGCGCCGTGCAGTTGCTGACGCACTGGGTGTGATGCTGGCTTCAACATATTCCCTCTATGTTAAATCGTTGTTTTATCACTGGAATGTGACCGGGCCCAATTTCCATTCTCTTCATGCGCTGTTTGAAGAACATTATCAGGACCTTCATGCCGCCGGCGATGATCTGGCGGAGCGTATTCGGGCGCTGGGTTTCTTCACGCCCGGAACACTGAAGGCATTTTCAGATATGTCCGTCATTAGGGATGACGACAAGCTACCTGACAATTCAAATGGCATGCTTGAGAGCCTGAGGGCTGCCCATGACATTTGTTCGCGAGAGGCACGCAATACGCTGGAGGTCGCGGAGAAAGTAGGCGATGAGGTTACCATCGATATGATGGTGGAGCGCATGCGGTTTCATGATGAGGCAGCGTGGATGCTGTCTGCATCTCTGGCGTAGGAGGGCGATGTGATCAGCGTGCTAGACCTTTTGCTTGGCCTTGCGGCAGTTGTCCTCCCCTTCGCTTTAGTGCGGAGGGGTGATGCCGAAGCCGAAGCCGGTTTTGTTGACCAGCCTGCTTCAGGAGAAACAGTGGGCGGCTGGCCGAAATAATCGGGTGGCGCAGGGTACAAATATGGTGTTAGGCCACTGGATTTCAAAAACTTATGGAAAATTTATATCCGCGCCGATAGCCTGAAACAGTGTGGTGGGAATAAAGATGACAGAACACATTCTAGTTTGCATCGATGGTCACCCCAAAAGTCACCTTTTGGTGGATGCGGGGTTCAAGAAAGCCCGTGAAACGGGACTTCCTTGGCGTCTTGTCTTTATTGAGCAGGGTGACGAGGCTGTTGGATGCACCGAACGCAGTAAGGCGTTGCTGCGGTTGATGGACCGGGCCAAGGCACGCGGTGCCAGTATCATTCACCAACGCGCTGCCGATAGCTCTCGCGCAATTCTGGAATATCTGAAGCTTTGCCGCAAATCGGCAGAAAAGTTCAGTCACATCTTCGTTGGCCAATACCGTGGAGGTTTGTCTGGGATACTGCCCAGAAAGACCCTGGCCCAAAAAATTGCGAACCAATTTGGCCTCACGTCGCAGGTAACCATCATTCCCCTTGAGGGGAAAGTTGGCAGTATCGGTTTTTGGGATAGATTTGATCTGGGCCAGCTGACATGGCGCACTATCATTGCGCCGTTGGTCGCCGTTTCGCTCGCTTATCTAGCGGCGGAAGCCATGCTCGCGATGCTGCCGCAGATACTTTACAAGATTAATACGCCTAATATTACACTCGTCTTTCTGTTGGCTTGTGTGACCGTGTCTCTGAGGTTTGGTGTGGTAGCGGGGCTGATTGCCTCGGTGGCCAGTGTTGGGCTTATCAACTTTGCCTACATTGTACCCATCAACAAATTCAATATCGGGTCAACGACTGATCTGATCAGCATCAGCATCTTTCTATTTGCAGCACTTGTGGTCGCCTTTCTTGGAGGCCATGTGCGGGCCGGGGCCGAGAGCGCACAGCGGCGTGAACAGCGTACCAGCGCGCTTTATGAAATCAATAAGCTGACGTCAGAGGCCCAGAACAAACACCAGTTGATGGAAATCCTGAACCGTGAACTGAGCAGGCTTCTGCATATGGAGATAGCTTTCTTTGTTTGTGAGGCAGTTCGGGACGAAAGTGAACTTCTAAAGGGTGATGTTCCAGATTTTGTCAGCTATCCCGCAGATGTAAGTCTGTCTGAAACAGACAAACGGGCGCTGGAGAAATGCTGGCGATCAGAAATGACGACTGGTTTTGGTACCCTTAAAGGAATAGGGGCCTTCTGGTATTTCGAGCCCATTTCAACAGTGAACAACCACTATGGCGTTCTGGCTGTTAACGTCCCGTTGAATGTTCGTCTGGACCCTGGATTTTCACAGCTTGTTTCGGCGCTGGCAGATCATGCAGCAACAGCCCTTGAACGAGTTGATGCGGTTTCCCAGATGCAGGAAAGCCGCTTCAATGAGGAACGCGAGAAACTCCGTTCCATGCTGCTATCCAGTGTTTCACATGACCTCAAAACGCCGCTGGCGTCCATCATTGGCAGCATGAGCGTTATGAAAAGCCTGAAGAAGGCTGACCGCCTTTCCGACGTACATTTTGATACCTTGACAGAAACATCGCTGGATGAAGCTCAACGGCTGGACAGCTTTATTACCAATATTTTGTCCATGACCAAATTGGAAAGTGGCGATATCCAGTTCAAGCAGGATCTGTTTGACCCGATGGAGCCCCTTGGGCAGGTGCGGAAAACGTTGAGAACGAGGCTGCGCGGGCGTGACCTGACTATCGAGGATGCCAGCGATAGCGTTCTTGTGCGAATGGACGGTATGATGACCGGTCAGGTCCTTCAAAACCTGATTGACAATGCCGCCAAATATTCGCCGGCCGGGAAAGCAATTGATGTTCTGCTGGAGCGGATGGACGAGGGCTTTGTTTACCGGGTGCGCGACCATGGTGCGGGCATTCCGGACGATCAGCTGGAGCGTATATTTGATAAATATGAACGCTTGAACAAGGCTGACAGCCAGGTGGCGGGGACGGGCCTTGGGTTGGCGATTTCCCGCGCTATCATGAAGGCTCAAGGGGGTAAAATATGGGCCGAAAACCATAAGGGTGGAGGGGCAGTGTTCAATTTGTACTTCCCTGAAGTAACCAGTAAAGAGACAGGAGTATCCAATGAGTAGTCTCCAGGATAAAACCGTCCTGGCAATAGATGATACGGCGGCTATACGTACTTTTTTGCGGATATCGCTTATTGATCAGGGCGTTGATTTCCATGAAGCTGCGTCAGCCGGAGATGGCTTGCGCAAAAGCGAAGAACTTTCTCCAGATGTGATTGTACTTGATCTTGGTTTGCCCGACAGGGACGGTCTGGATATCTTGCCTGAGTTGAAGGCTTCCGGCGAGCAATCCCCAGCGGTGGTTGTTCTGACTGTTCGTAGTGAACGGCAGGTGAAGGAAAAAGCCATGGCGCTTGGCGCGGATGCCTATATGACTAAACCTTTTGAGATGGAAGATCTTGTAGAGGTTATGGAAAAAGCGGTGGCCTAGGAAGGTGTTGCAGTCGCTCACATTCTCTGAAATTGCGCTCCGTCTCGGGGCGGCTGTGTTGTGCGCGCTGTTGATTGGACTTGAGCGCGAAGTAAAGCACAAGAACGCTGGCATTCGTACCTATATTCTTGTGTGTCTGGGCTGCACTGGCTTTACCATTCTTATTCAGGAAATCGGCGCCTATTTTCAGGCGATCAGGGTTGACATCCAGCTTGATCCTTCACGCATTGTTCAAGGTGTGGTTACCGGCCTTGGTTTTCTGGGCGGCGGTGCCATACTGCAGCGGAATGAGGGGGTAACCGGCGTAGCAACCGGTGCCGGTATCTGGGTATCAGGAGCCATTGGAATTGCCTGTGGTTTCGGTTTTTACACATTGGCGATATTGCTAACGCTTGCGACGACACTTGTGTTGGGCGTTCTCGGTGTCGTGAGGGCGAAGTTCCGCGATGATATTGACGAAGACAAGGGCGACGTGAGCGGCAACGGCTGCGAATAACCCTTTCGTGCATTCAGGCCAAATCAGGCCACATTGTTTTTACGGCATTTTTATATTCTTCGTTTCCCTCCGCATTGTTCCTTAAGCTGGGAAAAAGCATCTTCAGGGTGTGGCGCACGATCAGTTGATCAAATTGCTCGGGAGCGTCGCAAAAGTAAATTATAGGAGATTTTTCTATGGCTACCGCTCAGCAGGAAATTAAAGCATTGAAAGAAGATCTTGCCGACCTGAAGAAGGCTGTTGCCGATCAGGCAGAAGAGGCTGTTGAAGACGCTGAAACCAGCCGCTTTGATGTTCAGGAAATGAAAGCTCGTGCTCGTTTGGCTGGCATCAAGGCACGTAAGTTCTTTGAGGACAAGCAAGGCCAGATGAAGGTTGCCCGTGATAAAACGGAAAAAACCATTAAAGAGCGCCCGTTTGCTTCAACAGCAGCAGCGTTTGCAGGTGGTGCCCTTGTCGCAACTTTGATTAGCCGCAAATAGGCTCATCATGCTTGAAACAATTATCAAGCTGATCTCAGAGCAGGCTTTGACTTCAAGGCCTGCTTTTGAGCGTCCGATAACCCACCTGAAATATGGTATAGCTGGTGCGCTGGTGGCGGCAATAACCGCGGGCGGCGGATTGCTGGCGCTTGGTTTTTGCCTTTACCTTGGGCTGCTTGATGTCGGATTGACACCTGTGGCAGCGCTGGGGTTTGTTGGCGTGGGCCTTTTGGTGATCGCGGCCCTTTCCTGGGCATATTTTGGTTGGCTGACCAATCGGGAGTTGGTGCGCCAGCGGAACGAAGAAACACAAAAAACTGCTCAGGCTGCCGCAGAGCAGAAGGCCCCGGGGCTTGTGTTACAGGACTTTGCTATGGAGATTGCAGTGGAAGTGGGCCGGTCCTTTGTGGAAGGTATGAAATCTCGCCCGGAGGCTGCAGACGTGCCGCCAAGTCACGTGCCTGAAGAACCTTCCGACCCTGCCGACAAAACACGATAGACAGTACTCGAAGTATATGGTTGCGTATATTTACACGCTTTTTATGCAAGCATGTTTTTCGCGAATAGTTTCCTGACAACACCCGCAATACTTTCAAATGAAGCCGCACATGCGGTCACATACCCCCCCCCAGGCGGACCGGTTCTCCTCCCCCTCCCTAATTATCAAAAACCGGTCCGCCTTTTCCTTTCGTATAGTGTTTCCTGCATGGCCACGCTTGCCAATGTCGGCTTTGGCAAGGGGCACGATGCCCTTCTCTGCGCTGATGAGGGCTTGATTTCAGCGGTCTCATTGTCGCCATAGTTTCTTTATCAAAAATTTACTTCAAACCTCTCTCCTCCAAATCGATCTCTGACGCAGTGCGGCGTACCCTGAAATCGTAATCAAATTCAGGAGGCAATTATGCTGAACCGTATGAAACAACTTTTCGCCCTTTCCATACTCGCAGCCCTTGCTGCATGCGGCACAATTGAGGGCATGGGTAAGGATATCGAGTCTGTGGGTAACGCCATCGAAGAAGAAGCCAAGGACTAACCAGTTCTGGCTCATTCTAACCACTTATCGGTAGGAGGTCTGGATGATCGGTAAAACCATGATGGCAGCAACTGTGTTGGGCACCTCGCTCCTTGCAGTTACTGCCGGGGCCGAGGAAGCTGGCCCTGCTGATGTTATGGTCTTTGAGGCAGAGAAGAAGGCGCTGGTGGGAACGCTGTTTGATGTGCAGATGAGCCTCGAGCGCCGATCCTCTGAGGAGGCTGAGTTTGGCCTGAACAAAGCTGCGGCACAGCTTGAAGCCCTTGTGAAAGAAGGCATCGAGGACGAGGCCCTGGTTGAGACGGCAGTCGTCAAGCTTGCTGAATTGAAATATGGCAGTGCCTTGCTTCCGAAAGTGGTTTTTGTCCCGCTGGATGACACCCCTCTGACTGTCGAGGCTTTTCAGCGGCTGGTTGATCTGCGCGGCATCGACCGTGGGGATGTTGAAGACGCAAAGGTGCGCTATGTGCATCTGGTGGTTCAACGCAACAAACTGGCTTTCGAATTGAATGATGCGCGCGAACAGCTTGCGAAAGACGATCTGGACGATGCCCGTGGTGAAGTGGCGGATGCGCAAAAGAGCATGATCCGTGATTTTGTCAGTGTCGCAGACCCGGAGGTAAAAACACGGGACCATATTGCTCTCTCTAAATTCATGATCCGTGCCGGTGAGTACGAGGGTGCCCGTGAAGCTCTCCAGGATGCGGAGAAAGCCATGATTGACCTGCAGTTGGACGCCAGTATCGCTGGAAGCCGGGCACGTGTAATTGAGCACCTGAAGAAGGAACTTGATGCTCTTTCCGACATTATTCATCAGGGTGCACCGTCTCTCGCCGAGAACCGCAGCCTGCGAGATTAGAGGCTAAGAAAATCATTTTGCAAAGACTATGCGATTCCTCGCACCAACTCAAACGGGAGCTTTTTGGCTCCCATTTTTTTGCCCAAGTCTGGTTTGATATAGCTGTATCAATGGCCTACTGATATAAGATGTTGGCTTTGATGATGTTTATCAAGTTCATGCACGGTGTTGACCGTTAGGGGGGATAATGAAACAGAAGAAGAATGTCGTTCTTGTTGTGGACGATGAACCTCAGATCCGGAAGCTTCATAGCATTACGCTGGAAGCCCATGACATGAAGCCGGAAGAGGCTGAGAAGGGAGGCGAGGCTATAAGGTTGGCGGTTTCCCTGAAGCCGGATCTTATCCTGCTTGATCTCGGGTTGCCTGATATGGACGGTAAAGATGTTATCGCCCAGATCAGAGAATGGTCTCAGGTGCCAATCATTGTTTGTTCAGTGCGTGATAGCGATAAGGAAATGATTGAGGCTTTTGATCTTGGGGCTGACGACTATGTCACCAAACCTTTCAATCCTGACGTCCTGATTGCCCGGGTAACTGCAAATCTCAGAAAAGCTGCAGCACAAGAGGCTGGCGAACCAGAACTAGTCAATGGCCGGATCACCATGGACCTTGTGCGCCATGAAGTGAAAATTGACGGTGAACGGGTAGATTTCACCCCCAAGGAATATGATCTGCTGCGCTATTTTATGGTACATCGCGGCAAAATGCTGACCCACAGGCAGATACTGCATGAAGTTTGGGGTGCGGCACACGGCAGCGATACCCAGTATCTACGTGTCTATATCAGCCAGGTAAGGGAGAAGGTAGAACCTGACCCCTCGAGCCCGGATTATATCGTGACCGAGCCGGGGATCGGCTACCGCATGGAAGTGATGGAAGGTTAGACCCAGATCTTATCTGCGCGTAACCTTCCTGTCGGCATTTGTTGGGGACTAACTGGTTTTCTCTTTGCAGGTGTCTGAATTGCCGGTGGCGACATCGTCGCTTTTGTTTTCATCCTCAAGGGCATGCTGATTTTCATCATCACCGTCAGGCTTTTCGCCACTCGGTAAGCCAAGCGGTATGGCGCTGCTTTTGATATGCAAATCTCGTTGTGGGAACGGGATTTCGATATTGTTTTCTTTAAGGGCTTCCCAAACCAGGAACATGACGTGGCTTTTCGCCCGCCATCGGCCTTGCTGTACATCATCCAGCCAAAAAATAAGCAGGAAGTCTACCGAACTGTCGCCAAATTCCCGGAGCCAGCATTCGGGTTTATAATCTTCGTCGGTTGAGCACTTATCATAGCTCTTGGCGGCCTCAAGGATCACATCATGGGCCTTCTTCAAGTCAGTATTGTAGGAGACCCCGATAGCTACATCTACACGGCCTCGATTGGATGAGTGTGTGAGGTTGGATACCCGCGACGTGATGAAATCTTCGTTCGGGACCATCACCTCCTTGCCGTCAAGTGTTTCAATCACACTCGCTCGGGCACCCAGTTTGCGCATGTAGCCAAAGATGCCATTGTCCATCTCTACCAGATTTCCAAGCGTGACCGAGCGCTCGCTCAAGAGGATGATGCCACTGATAAAATTGGATGCGATCTTTTGCAGGCCAAAACCCAGTCCTACACCAAGTGCACCACTGAATACGGCAAGTGCTGTGAGGTCTATGCCTATCAGGTCCAGTGTAAAAACAAACATCAGGATATAGAGGGCAATATCAAACAGTTTGATCAAAAGCTCTTTGGTTGAGATCGTCAGTGTGTCGTTGCCGCGGATATATTCGCCCCCCATTTGGCTGAGAAACCGTGCAAACCAGAAGACGATTGTGAAAAAGACCAGGGCCTTGACAATGGTGTAGGCGGTTATTTCAATTTCACCGAAGTCAAACGCCGCGCTTTCAAGCATTGCGATGACACCGTCCAGTTCGTTAAAAATATGAAGCAGGGCTGCTGGTACCAATATCCAGGAGCCAATGGTGCGTACCATGGGGCTGGCGATAAGTGACCGTACAGCAGTCCACAATAGCCAGACAGTTGCCAACCGTGTTGCTGTCTCGATCGTTGTGGCCGTCTCATAGAGAGACAAGCTGAGCCGCGCTGCAGGAAGCAGAAGCAATAGTGCGAAACACGGCGCAGTTAGCTGGGTTATTTTCTGAAGCAAGGTCCGCAGCGTGCTTGGTGTCTGTGTTTTTTCCGTCTCGACACTTTTGACGCGTTGCGCGATCCAGACTCTTATACCGATCGCAACTAGCAGGATGGCACCAACCATTCCCAGTTGGGCATATGTACCGTCTTGTTGGAGATAGTCGATCGCCCATTTGGCGAAGTCGGTCGTCTCCTCTATTGCCGTTTCGACGTAGGCAATAGCTTGCTCCTCTGGTTGCATTGGTGGCTCTGCAGGCTGTGGCGCTTGTTCTTGCGTCTGGTTCATCGGTCATGCTCCCAAAAGGTTTGCCTGATAATATTGGCAAACATGTCAGAGCGAGAGACGGTTGCCCCAAGATCGCTATAAATTGTCCATAAAGAGCATGGGTTTTTATGGGCTCTTTATACCAATGTCGCATCAACCATATCGAGAATTCACTAACTCCTTCGTAGTTTGATCATGATTTATTTGAATGCCGAAGGAGGCGAAAATGAAGACCGCTAGATATTTAATCCCATCTGCTTTGCTGTTGGCTGCCTGTGCGTCATCTGGCGATAACTACATGGCCGCAGATTCCAAAGGCGACTATGGATATTACGAGACCGCACTAGGTGATGAGCGCTATCGTGTTGTTTACAAGTCGCGTGGTGATAACCCGGAAAAAGCCCGTGATTATGCATTGTTGCGTGCTTCTGAAATTACGCTCCAAAACGGTTACGATTGGTTTGAAGTGGTTGATCGTGACACAACGTCCAAGCAGCGCGAAGACCGTGGCATGGTAACGACACGGGTGTATGCAACGACCTATCGTGAATGTGGTGTATTGACCTGCCGCACTGTGACGCGCCCGACTTATATCGACAGCGCACATGCTGAAAACCGCCCGAGCGGCACAGAGTCCACTGCAACCATTCTCGAGTTTGTGATGGGCGATGGCGAGAAGCCAGATGGTGGCCGCTATTATGATGCACAGACGTTGGCAAACACCATTCGCGACCGTTCATAAATTTACCACCATTTTGCTCTGCGGAGCGGCGCCAACCCATATGTTCTGAGTAACGGGTTGGCGTTTTCATTCCCTGGTCAGGAGGCTGTGATGCCCAAGAATTCCGATACTAGTGAAAAGCCTGAAGGCATTGATAAACCTGCACGCCCCGCCGAGGTCTATGACGCGGTGATGCGCGAAGGCGAGGAAGAGCTTGGTCGTAGTTTTTCAGCTCTATGGTGGTCAGGGATTGCAGCGGGCCTTTCGATTGGATTTTCGGTTGTTGCAACGGCAGCAATCGGAACAGCTCTCGGCTTTGAGGCTTCTTCAAAACCGATAATCTCTCTCGGATATGCGGCGGGCTTTCTCATCGTAATTCTGGCGCGGCAGCAGCTGTTTACTGAAAACACCATCACAGCGCTGTTGCCTGTCATTACCAGCAGGTCTTGGGCTGGTGTCAGGCATATGCTGAGGTTGTGGTCGATTGTGCTCTTAGCCAACCTGATAGGGGGTGCCCTGTTTGCCTTGGCAACGGTGTCATCGGTATTTCTCTCGCCAGATATTGCCGAGGGCGTCACACATGTTAGCGAACACATGATGGCGTTTAGTGTGTCGCAGATGTTTTTCAAAGGCATAGCCGCTGGCTGGTTGATCGCAGCGCTGGTTTGGGTGCTGCCGACTGTTCGGGCGGGCAAATTCTGGCCGATCCTGTTCTTTACGTGGCTGATAGCGCTCGGTGAATTTACACACGTTGTTGCCGGATCGGTAGAGGCGTTTCATTTGGTGTTTCTTGGGCATATTGGCTTGGCAGAGATGGTGTTCGGCTTCTTCCTGCCCACCCTGGCCGGCAATATTGTTGGAGGTAGTGCGATCTTTGCGCTCGTGAGCTATGCCCAGGTGAGAAGCGAGGTGGAATAGGGATATGTTCGCTGGTGGGAAATACAAAGCTGACCGCCAGCGAGGCAGGAGGGGAATGTGATTAGCTTCAGCACAGATGGTTTCAAATTGCTTGTGCGAACCCGTGGCGGCGTTGCGGCCATGCTGGTCGCCGCCGTCCTGTGTGCTTTTTTCACGTATGTGGATTTGGAGCCGGAAATTACACCGGACTTCTTCTTTGCATCCGACAGCGAAATCTATCACACCAATAAACGGGTCACTGATGTCTTTCCTTCCCAGCAACAGATTTTGCTGAACATATCTGCCGAAAGGGGACTGGATGATAAAGGCTATATTGGAAAAATTGATGACCTGACACAGAGCTTGCTCGGCCTCGACGGCATTACAGAAGTGCAAAGTGTTACAAGGGGGCCGTCGAGCCTGAAGACAGCCCGAGAAAACCCGCTTTGGCGTCGCATACTGATTGGTAACAACGAAGAGTCGAGTTTCATTATCGCTTTTGTTGACACAAATGACTTTTCGGCTCTTGTGTACGATGTCGAAGACTTGGCCGCGGCGGCGGAGGAACCCTCTTGGTTCAAGGTCCGGATTTCCGGTTTGCCCTATGTTGTTGAACAGATCAGGCGCAACCTCACAGCTGATATGAAAAGCTTCACGCTGGGTGCTATCGGTCTCAGCGCAATTGTGCTCCTGCTTGTATTCCGATCCCTCGCTGTTGTCGCGGGCGCCTTGATTGCCTGTATTTCTGCAGCCATGCTTACCTTGGCCGTTCAAAGCATTATGGGCATTTCCATTGGTGTGCTGACGGCAAACCTGGGTACGATCATCTTTGTCCTGACCTTGACCCATGTGATTTTTCTGGTGTCCAACTGGGTGCAATCTGAAAAAGACAATACCGAAGAACGTCTGGCTGCAACAGTGAGGCACACATTCAAGGCTTCATTCTGGGCTGGTATTACCACGCTTCTGGGATTTGTAAGCTTGATATTCGTCGAAGCCAAACCGCTCAACGAGTTGGGGATAGGTGGTACCATTGGTGCGGCGGCTGCTCTTTTGTGTGCCTATCTGATTTTCCCTGCATTTCTTGGTCTGTCGAAGGTAAAACCCAGTAACGCCAGCAAGCGATTGGCGTCCCTTTTGCCGCGCCGCGGGCTGGGCGTGAAAATCATTGTTGGTGCAGCGCTGCTCGGAGCCATTGTCATCGGCGGAACAGGGTTCATGCGCTTGAACACAGATCCCTCTCTGCTCGCGTATTTTGACGAGGATACGCCTTTGCACAAGGGGCTCTATTACGTAGATGAGAATGGGGGCAGCAATCCTCTTTTACTTGTTGTCCGGCGTAAAGCTGCTCAAAAACTGGACAATGAGGAATCCTACAAGGCTTTGTGGCAGCTCCAAAAAGCGCTGGACAGCCATGAGGCCGTTGGATCCGTAATTTCCTTACCCGTGATTATGGCGGAGGGGGACAGTCACTGGCTGGGTGGACTGCTGCCCTGGGATTGGTTGCTCGACATTCTGTCCAAGCCGGAATTTGGGAGCGTGGCAAAGAGCTTTGTGACGCCTGACCGTACGCACGCACTGTTCATGCTCAGGATGCGGGAAGGTGAACGAGAACGAACTCGTTTGGAAATTATGGAGGATATCCAAAAGATCCCTTCGGGTCACGATTTTGAGCTAACCATAACAGGTGGCACTTATTACCTGCAGGGGGAGCTCGCGAGTGCCGTGGCTTCCAGCATGACAGTGGGCGTCATTATGTTGCTGATCATTTTTGGTTGTGTCGCCTATGGTGTGAGCCGAAACTTGCGTGTTACTGCTGCGCTGGTTGTTTGTGCAGGCGTCATATCTGCAATTGTCCTCGGAACTCTCGGCGTTTTCGGTATCCCGGTAGATATTATTTCTTCGCCGGCAATCAATATCTGTCTGGGGCTTATCGTTGACGATATGATTCACCTTACGGTCACGGCCAGGCGATATGTAGAGGCAGGCAAAGGCAGTTCGATGACAGAACGGGCGGTGTGGCGTGCTGCACTGGATAGCCAAAGCTGGCCAGCTGTCATTTCCACCCTGGCCATCATGATAGGGTTTTCGGTTTTCGCACTATCGGATTTTCCACCGTCCCGCCGTTTTGGATTGGAGATTGCCTATGGTGCCGGGCTTGCGGTGTTTCTGGCATTGGTTGTCTTTCCGTTCTTGGCGCAAGGAAGAGTGCGAAAATAGTGGTGGTCACGGAGAGGTAATGGCAGCGAAGGGTCAGAAAGCGCACTCAGTTGATAGGAGTAGAATGACCGTTTCCTGATCAAAAAGGAGACAGATCATGAAACTCTTCTTTCAACATGAAAATTTCCATCAGCCCTGGAACAAGGGAAAGCTGATTGGGCAAAAGCCACCTCTCAAACTGAAGGAGATTTGGGCGATCCGCATTCGCCTGCAGATGAAGGCTGCGGTTCGTGATCTTGCCCTGTTTAACTTGGCGATCGACAGCAAGCTAAGGGCCTGCGATTTGGTGAAGCTGAAGGTCTCTGATGTGTGTGACGGATCGGAGGTGAAGCACCGCGCATTGGTTCTACAGCAAAAGACAGGCAACCCGGTCCGGTTTGAAGTTTCGAAACAAGCTCGGGAATCGATTTTGAAGTGGATCACGAAATCTGGATTGGGGAATTCAGGCTACCTCTTTCCCAGCAGGGGCGATCGAAATCGGCATCTCTCCACGCGACAATATGCTCGGGCTTTGAAGTCGTGGATCCGAGACATCGGTCTAGATCCTAGCAGTTATGGAACGCACTCACTCAGGCAGACCAAGGCTTCACTGATTTACAAACAGACAAAGAACCTGAGGGCAGTTCAACTACTGTTGGGCCATTCGAAGATGGAAAGCACTGTTCGCTATCTGGGTATCGATGTTGATGATGCCCTTGAAGTTGCGGAGCAGCTGGAAATCTAAAAGCAGACACTCAGAGCGACCACTCCGGTGGTCGCTCTCTCGCCAAGTGCAGACAATTGATCAACTTTCCAAAAAAAATGGAGGGGGTCGGCATCGTGTGCGTAATCATGGTTGTGTGGTAGTGTAGCAATCTGTGACTTTGCATGGAGAAATGGTGGTTTCCAAAGCGAACATATTACGTTTTCCTGTCCGCAAGTTTTCGGCGCGGGATCGTATGTTGTCAGAAATCGTTGCTGAGCATGACAGTGCACTCAGGCGCTTTCTACGCATGCGGCAATTGTCGCCCCATGACCAGGAAGATGTTTTGCAGGACGTCTATCTGAAGCTTGCCAAGATAGATGACCTGGTTGAGCGCCTTAGCCAAAGCCCAGATACGGTGCGAAGTTATCTGTTTGTGATAGCAAGCAATGTTATCCGCGACCGCGGGCGTAGAGCCAAGGTGAGGGCAGCAGACAAGCATCAGTCCATAGATGATCATGATCTGTCGGTGGCTATTTCGCCGGAGCGCGAAGTATCCGGCCGCCAAAATATTGGTGTGGTAGAGAGAACGCTTAGGCAACAGAAGGCACATCACCGTCGTGCATTTATGTTGAGCCGTTTTGAACACAAGAGCTATCGCGAAATCGCGGACGACCTCGCAGTGTCGGTAAGCACTGTTGAAAAATATATTTGTAGAGTATTATTGGCGCTTCGCCAGGAGCTGGATCGGTGACGAAGAATAAAAAAAATATTGTGGATGAAGAAATTCGGAAGGCAGCGGCGGAATGGGTTGCGCGGGCCTATTCCGGCAATGCATCCCAATCCGATGAAGAAGCTCTTGAAAAGTGGCTTGCAGCAGATGCGCGGCACCAGGCTGAATATTTCCATATGCTTGAGGTTTGGGACGAGCTTGGCAGAGATGCCATGGATGAATTGGTAACGCCGAGAGGACAGGCACGCCGCGCTTCGATCGTTAGCAGATGGTTCAGACCCGCAATGGCCGTAGCCGCGATGTTGATGCTTTCGGTGTTTGGTTTGAATTTGATAAGCCCAGACAACCCTGAGGCCCGCAATGAGGCAGTGGAAGCCTATGCAACGCGTGTCGGTGAAACGCGTGAGTTAAGGCTTGAGGACGGTTCTGTTGTTACCCTCAATACGGGGACCAAGCTATTTGTGGATTTCAACGATAATATGCGACGGGCTATCCTGGATAGTGGCGAAGCTTTCTTTGACGTCACTAAAGATCCATCGCGACCCTTTGTCGTGACAGCGGGCTCCCAGTCTGTGACGGTTTTGGGTACTCGTTTCAATGTACAACGCAAGGGCGTGAAGCTGACTGTGGCCGTAGTTGAAGGCAAGGTTGCCGTGCATGAAAATATTGCGCCTGAAAGGCTTGAAGAAGATGCGCGCACGCTGTTTGCAACGTCAGAGCAAGCGACCGATGCCGTTGGTTTTCAACATTATCTGCTAGAGGCCGGATCAGTCGGAACGTTTGAGAAGAGCGCTGAACTGGTAGGGTCAGTGGAAGTGGCGGATGCCGAGAGCCATCAGTCCTGGCGGCAGGGGGTTGTGCGATTTAGTGATCAGTCACTGGCATCCGTGGTGGGTGAGCTTGGCCGCTATACAGAAACGCCAATAACAATCAAAGATGAACGGGCCGCAGTCATGAACATCAGCGGTGTGTTCCATCACGATGACCTTGATGGCGCTTTGGCGGGGCTTGAAGCCATGTTGCCGATTTCAGTTACCCGCTATGATGACCGGATCGAGATTGCTCTCGCATCAAAGTAATTTTTTCATGAAAAATTGGAGGGAGTATTTCCCCAGTGCGTAATCACCCTTGGAAACATTGTTCCATTTCGCCCCTAGCGGGCAGAGGAAAAGGGAGGTTCGCATGAAAATGCGCCTAGAGGGAAAACACCAGTCATATCAAAAAACTGCACGCCGACTTTTGGGTGCAACAGCGATTGCGCTTACTCTTTCGACCACAGGTGCGCTTGCAGAAGATGTGCGTTTGAATGTAGCAGAGCAGGCAACCGAAAACGCGCTTCTGACCCTTGCTGAGCAGGCATCTGTACAGATTATGTTTGAGCCATCGCTCACTGACGGCGCCATGTCACCCGCCATCTCCGGCACCATGAGTATTGAGGCTGCGCTAGCAAAAATCTTGGCGGGCAGTGATCTTGAATATCGCAAGGTCTCAGACAAGGTGTATGTCGTCCAAAAAAAGAACGGGACTGCCACGGCAAATGTGGGGCAAGCCGGGGCAGGAGCGGCGGCGCCCGGAAATAATGCCTCAGGCGATGCATCTGCTGACGATGACATGATGTTTGAGGAAATCATCGTTGTCGGATCGCAGATCAAGGGCGCTCGCATTTCTGGTTCCTTGCCTGTGTCTGTAGTAAGCACAGACGACATTGTGGCTACTGGTGCGGTTTCCGGTGACGAGCTTTTCCGGTCGATTCCGCAAGCTGGCTTTGTGGCCTTTAATGAAGGTGCTGTTGGCGCAGGTGTGAATGCAGCCCGCGGTGACGTCAATTCCATCAACCTGCGCGCATTGGGAACAGGCAACACCCTGGCCCTTCTGAATGGGCGCCGTATGGTTTTACACCCTGGCTTCCAAACTGAAAATCTTGTTCCGGTGGTTACGCCAAACACGAATACCATCCCGACCTTTGGTGTGGAACGTGTTGAGGTGCTGCGCGATGGCGCTGCGGCACTTTACGGCGCTGACGCTGTTGCCGGTGTGGTGAATACGGTTCTTGATGATGATTTTGAAGGTATCACGCTTCGGGGCCGTTATGGTTTTGCTGAAAACACAGGCCGCCAGGACCTGACGCTTACAGGCAAGGCCGGGTTTGATTTCAATGGTGGCGCTACCCATCTTGCGGTGTTCGGCTCTTACTATAACCGCAATCGTACACCAGCTTCTGAACGTGATTTCTCTGCAACTTCAGACAGGCTTCCACTTGTGGTTGGTACGCAGTGGGAAGGTGATTCACAGTTTTTCAACTCGTCTGTAAACTCGCCGTTTGGTCGCTTCCGGGCGGATGAGCGTATTGCTGAGCTTGGTGACGATGATTTCCACGTTCAGCCAGCGTCCGGTGATTATGCATCAAGTTGTTTGCTGGATCGGGGGGACGGGGTTTGCTTTGATAACGGCACGTCGCTTGAAAACGAACTGCGTTTCGATTTCGACGCGCGCAATACGCTGCATTCGGCTCGGGATCGCTTCAACTTCTTCGGTATCCTGACGCACGAATTTGATAGCGGAATGGAATTTTATTCCGAAGCGGCCTACTACCATGCCAAGTCTGTTAGGCATTCCTTCCAGGGGCAGGTGCTAACAGCGCAACGGTTCATGATCCCGACAACGGCTTATTATAATCCGTTTGGTGCGACAACGCTTCTTGATGGCTCGCCAAATCCGAACCGTATCGCAGGCCTGACGGATGTGCCTGATGAAGGCTATAATATTGAAGTCCGCAACCTGCGCCCCGTGGATGCAGGACCTCGTATTACAACGGTAACCGACCAGAGTTTCCGTGTCCTTGGTGGCCTGCGCGGGAATTGGGGTGTCTGGGATTGGGATACAGCAGTGCTGTATTCTGAAGCAACTACGGAAGATTTGACCAATAACCGGATTTCCATGACGTTATTTCAGGAAGCAATCTCTCGCAATACGGCTGATGCCTATAACCCGTTTGCCGGTGGTAGCCTGACTGATTTGACAGGCGTAGGCACCAACACACCAAATAGCGAAAGCACAATCGACAGCTTCCGCATTGATGTCTCGCGTGACGGCAAGACCACTCTTTTCCTGACAGACTTCAAAGTGTCCAATGCTGAGCTTTTCGCGTTGCCAGCAGGTGATGTCGGGTTCGCCGTGGGCGTGGAGGCCCGCCGGGAAAGCTTTGAGGATGATCGTGATGATCGCCTTGATGGTACAATCACTTTCACTGACTCTGTTACAGGTGAATTGGTCTCGGAAAGCGACGTTCTTGGTTCAAGTCCGACACCAGATTCGTCAGGTAGCCGCTGGGTGAAATCAGCGTTCGCAGAATTTTCGGTGCCGCTTGTTAGCCCGGACATGGATATTCCCTTGATGGAAAGCCTGGATTTGCAGATTGCTGGCCGTTTTGAGGATTTCGACTATTCGGGATCGGCCTTCAAGCCGAAAGTGGCAGCAGCCTGGACCGTAGTGGATGGCCTGATGTTCAGAGGCGCATGGTCTGAAGGTTTCCGGGCGCCAAACCTTGTGCAGATTTTTGATCCGGGTACCACGCGTTCCAATAGCCGTGATGACTTTGTCATCTGCCAGGCGCAGGTCGATGCCGGCCAGATTGCCGATCTGGGCGATTGTTCAGGGCAGGGCACGCAAAGCGTTCGTACCGGTACGGAAGAGCTGAAGAACGAAAATACCACACAGTATAATGTTGGTGTGGTGTTGCAGCCCGCCGCTATTCCAGGACTGACGCTGACCGCTGATTATTGGCGTGTTGAACAGAGTGGTGTGGTCGGCATCTTTGGTGATCAAAACCAGATTGCGCTTGATCTGCTGCTGCGCAGCCAGGGAAGCTCCAACCCGAATGTGGTGCGGGATACGCCTGATCAGGACCTAATCGACCTGTTTGCCCAAAGCAGCCTTAGTGCAGCGGGGGAAATTATTGAAGTGCATGATCCCTATACCAATTTGGATGACCGGACGGTTGCAGGCTATGACTTTGCGCTCGTCTACAACTGGAATGCTGACAAGCTTGGTGATTTCCGCTTCAAGTTCAATGCTGCGAAACTGAGTAAATTCCAGCAGGATGCTGGTGAACTTGGCCAACAGCTTCTGGATGCGATCGAAGCCGGGGATTTGCCAGCTTCCGTGGAAGTGACTGGGCTTGGTGATCTGCGTGAGCAGAATGGCCGCCCGGATTGGCGTTTCTCTTCCAGCCTGACATGGCGAAATGCCAACTGGGGCGCAGGGTTGTTCGCGCGCTATGTTGGTGGCTTCTATGATACCAGCGTCGATATGGAAGTTGACGGCGAAACCGTTGAATATCGGGTAGACGACTGGTTTGTGATGAACGCCAATGTTTCCTATCGCTTCGAAGACGGTTTGCTTGATGGCTCGCGCATTCGGGTGGGTGTGAACAATTTGTTTGATCGTGATCCGCCACTGGCTGACGAGTACTTTGGCTTCTACGGCTCCATGCATAGCGGCACCGGCAGGTTCTTCTATGTAGATATCAGCAAGAAGTTCTAAGCCCTGAGTGATTGAGGCCGGGGCTGGTCACAGGCCCCGGTTTTCATACCAATAGCAGGCAGGATCAGGATTATGCGTATTCTCGTTCTTGGTGCGGGTGTTGTGGGAATAACCACGGCATATGAGTTGGCCCGAAAAGGGTGCAAGGTTACGGTTGTTGACCAGGCTTGCTCGGTCGCGGCCGGCGCGAGTTTCGCAAACGGCGGCCAACTTTCCTACAGTTTTGTTGACCCCCTCGCCTCGCCGCAGATGGTGGCATCCCTCCCTGGGATATTGTTGGGCCGGAATTCGGCTATTCGGTTTAACTGTCCGTTCGATCGCCAACTGATGCGGTGGGGCATCAAATTGTTGGGGCATAGTTTTGCTCCCTTTCGAACACGCGACCTCAAGTCCGCAATTACCTTGGCTCTTGAATCGCGTGCAGCCCTGAATTCTTTGTTGGGCAAGCATAACATTTCTTTTCGGCACCGGGTTGCTGGTAAGCTCGTTGTGACCAGGAGCCTTCGTGCTTTCAATGCTATGCGGGCCAAGGCCGAGATCAAGAAAAGGGCAGGGCTAAACGTCTATGCTCTGTCACCAAGCGAATGTCATGGTCTGGCATCAGGCCTAGATGACCAGTTACCGACAATTGCCGGAGGTATCTATTCCCCTGATGATGCCGTCGGGGATGCGCGCCGCTTTACGGAAGCGTTGGCCATGATTTGCAGTAGCCAATATGGCGTTGAGATCAAACTGAAACGTCGCATCCGCGGATTGCTTACGGACAGTGATCGTGCTGTTGGGGTCACCACAAGCGGGGGTGACTTTACGGCCGATGCAGTAGTCGTTGCATTGGGTGCTGGAGCCAGGCCGCTTCTGGAGAGATATGGCATCCATGCGCCAATCATGCCGGTAAAAGGCTATAGTTTTTCCATGCCCGCTTCAGAGAGCATGGGCTTAGGGCTTAGTTTGACGGACGCCGACAAAAGAATAGTTTTCGCGCCGCTTGACAATGAAATAAGAGTGGCAGGATTGGCCGACTTCGATGGCACAGACACGTCGCTGAAGGAAGATAGGTTGAAGTTGCTAAAGCAGACTGCCCAGGAAGCATTGCCGTTCGTGGGTGATTACGATCATGCCTGTTCTGGGTGGGCCGGCATTCGCCCAATGACACCCGATGGATTGCCGATTACTGGCAAAAGCAGGATGGCAGGCCTCTATCTGAATTGCGGCCACGGCATGTTCGGCTGGACCTTCGCCTGTGGCAGTGCTGACCGGCTCGCAGATCTCATGCTTGAGAAACGTCGAAATAACGAAAAGGGAGTGGCCGCATGATTGTTAATCTGCGAGGAATTTTGGGTGCATTGATAGCGGGTTTGATCGGCCTTGCGGGCATTCAGGCGGAAGACACGCCTCAGCGTGTGTGTTCGTATGACCAGTTTGTGGTGCGCTCTGACTTCGATGCGGGTCGGATCAATGGCTGTGAAATGCAAGGTGACGGAACTGTCCGTCTGTTGATCACCCCCGAGGATGAACCGCCCATAAACCCTAGTCCATGGTATAGCTTCCGGATTGAACCAAACCAACAGGTAGAGGTTACCCTGGATCTAGTTTACCAGCATGCAAAACACCGGTATTGGCCCAAGGTCAGTCGGGACGGCATACACTGGTATTTTCTGGCTTCTGAAGCCGTGAAATCATTAAACGACAGGGTGATCCGTTTGTCATTGGGCACGCAATCCCAGATCTTGCACGTGTCTGCTCAGGAGGTTTTCACACATCAAGGACATCAGGCATGGGCTGCAGCCATGGCAGAAAATGCAAAGATGCAACTGTCTGTGTTGGGGCAATCAAAAGGGGGGCTGCCGCTCTACAAACTGGAATCCTCGGCCGAAGATGGTTCGCGTGACTATATCGTCCTGATCGGTCGGCAGCACCCACCTGAGGTAACCGGTGCGCTGGCCCTTCTTGCATTCAGTGAAACCATCATGAGCGACACCGAAACTGCGCGGATGTTCAGGCAGCAATTTGGCGTTATCATCGTACCAGAACTTAACCCCGATGGCGTACAGCAGGGGCATTGGCGTCATAGCCTTGGTGATATCGACCTTAACCGAGACTGGGTGAAGTTTACCCAGCCCGAAACACAAGCCATCCGGCGTGAGCTTGAGCGTTTCCATGAGGATGATCGGATTTGGTTTTTCTCGGATTTTCATTCCACAAGGCGGAACGTCTTTTACGTTCAGGCAGACAATGAACGGACAAACCCTGAAGGATTGACGAGGGCTTGGCTCTCAGACGCTGAAGCAAGAGAAGGGGTGTATCCCTTTGAATATGCTGAACGGCCGGTCACTGAAACGCCTACCTCCAAAAATTATGTGTTCACGACATTTGGTGTGCCAGCCATCACCTATGAAGTGGGGGACGAGACCGATCGACAGGCAATTGCCAACTCTGCCCGGATATTTGCGGAAGAGTTGATGAAAAACCTTCTTGAACGCAAAGCTGTGGGGGAATGAGATGCGGTGTTTCCTGCTGTTATTGATTTTCATCTCCTCATCCCTTCATGCCAACGACAAGTGGGATTTATTGATCCGAAATGGATTGGTCATTGACGGCACCGGGGCTGCGGGCCAGCGCCTTGTCATAGGTATCGAGGGAGATCGGATCGTTTATGTAGGACCTGATCGAGAAGGCTTCGACGCCAAAGACGTTATTGATGCGGAGGGGCTGGTCGTCACGCCCGGCTTCATCGATCCCCATACCCACGCCTGGGACGAGCGCGGAGCACAGGGGGGCATCCTCCTTGAAAGCTACCTGACACAGGGCATTACAACAGTTTTTTCCGGGAATGACGGCAAGGGCCCATCGGATGTGGGCGCGGCCCTGGGTGAACTTGCACAGCGAGGGCTGGGGGCAAACATGGCGCTCTTCGTGGGCCACGGTACAGTGCGTCGGCAGGTACTGGGGATGGATGCGCGAGAGCCAACCCCACAAGAACTGGCAGAAATGAAAAAACTGGTTATCACCAGCATGAAGGCTGGGGCATTAGGGGTTTCCTCTGGGCTTTTCTATGCACCGGGCAGTTTTGCCAAAACGGAAGAAGTGGTTGAGTTGGCACGTGTCGCAGCAGGATTCGGCGGCGTGTATGAAACTCACATCCGTGACGAAAGCAACTATTCGATCGGGCTTCAAGCGGCGATTGAGGAAGCGATCGAAGTGGGGCGGATTGCTGGCGTACCGGTTCATATCGCGCATATCAAGGCCCTTGGTGTGGATGTGTGGGGGCAAAGCAATGAAGTTATTGCCCGCATTGATGCTGCCCGGGCAGAAGGCATCCGTGTTACAGCTGATCAATATCCGTGGCGGGCGTCTGGGACACGCATCAGTAATGCCCTGGTGCCGCGTTGGGCGATGGCTGGAGGGCGCATTCAGATGCTGGCGCGCTTGAAGGCACCAGAAAGCAAAGGTCGGATCCACGAACAAATGTGGGAAAATCTTCGCAGGCGTGGCGGCGCTGAGGCGATATTGCTTACCGGTGGCAAGTTTGAGTGGCGGGGTCAAACGCTTGCCCATTTTGCCGAAGTCAGAGGGGAAAGCGCCATCGCAGCGGCCGACTATATTCTGCATGAAGGAGATGCTGGTATTGCATCCTTCAATATGCATGAAGATGATATTCAGGCGTTTATGGCGCAACCTTGGGTCATGACCAGTTCGGATGGCGGGGCAGGACACCCCCGCAAATATGCCAGTTTCCCAAACAAATTCAGGCGGTATGTTGACGAACTTTCCTTGTTGCCACTTGAGGATTTTGTGCACAAATCAACATTGTTGACTGCCCGTACCTTTGGGCTGGTCAACCGCGGTGTGATTTCCGAGGGAGCATTTGCAGATGTCTTGCTGTTTGACCCGCAAGTGTTCGGGCCGATCGCGACATATGCGCAACCCGCAAAGCCTTCTGTAGGCGTACAATATCTGCTCGTGAACGGAAAACTCGCCATTCGGCAGGGGCAACTGACCGGTCATCTTGCAGGAAATTCTTTGGCGCGACAGCACTAACGCAGCAATTTGCCGACATGGGGAAATATGGTCAAACAGGCAATCAAGAAATTGAGCATGCGAGCGACCTCATGGTGCGTTATCTGAAACGCCTCGGACTGACTGAGCAGGAACTTGCCAGGCGCTGCAACGTATCTCAGGGCTGGGTGAACAAGATCAAGAACGGCCGTATTACAAAGGTCACACCGCGTGTGTTTTCCTTGCTCCGGTTTCTAGCGGAAGCCGAGAGGCAAGAGAAAGAGCATGCCGCATTTTGCTTGGCAGATATCCATCGGGCTTGCGAGGAGGTATGGGATGGCAGCCCCTCGCATGCGCGGGAAATAATTGAAGTGCTTAAGGCTTTTTCAACTGTCATTTCGATTAACCGATGACCACTCTTGGTCAGAAAGCGCTCCCTTTGCTTTGTTGAATGAGTGCCTGATTTCTCGCTTTTTATGAGGATCGATATCCTTCCGGCTTACTTTCGGGCAACGACAGTCATGAGGTAGGCAAATGTCGTTGGCTTTACCTTATGTTTCACCTATGTAGAGTCTATGACCAACATTGGCTCTCCTCTCCCGATTGATACCGTTTTGCCGGAGCTGGCCCAAACGCTGCGTGATAACAGTTTTGCTGTTCTGGTGGCAGCACCGGGTGCTGGTAAAACCACACGTGTGCCTTTGTATCTACTGGATGCAGGCTGGCGAGCAGAGGGGCGTATCATTATGCTGGAGCCTAGGCGCATTGCGGCGCGGGCAGCAGCGCACTGGATGGCGGCATCATTGGGTGAAGATGTGGGCGAAACGGTTGGTTATCGTGTGCGGCTGGATGCGCGTGTAGGCCCAAAGACAAAGATCGAAGTGGTAACAGAGGGTGTTTTTACCCGTATGATCCTTGACGACCCTGAGCTGGATGGGGTCGCGGCGGTGATCTTTGACGAGTTTCACGAACGTAGCCTGGATGGCGATCTGGGGTTAGCCCTAGCGCTTGATTGTGCCGTCCTGCGGCCGGACCTGCGCATTCTTGTCATGTCGGCAACGCTTGATGGCACAGCGATATCAGAGATGCTCGCAGATGCACCTATTGTGGAAAGCGAAGGACGTGCTTACCCGGTGGAAACGCGTTATGTGCCAGCAAAAGCTGACGTTCGGATTGAGGACCATATAGTCTTCACAGTGAACAAGGCGCTCGTAGACGAACGCGGGTCAATCCTTGTGTTTTTACCGGGTGAAGCGGAAATTCGTCGTGTCGCGGAACGCCTTTCCGGCAAGGTTCCGCATACTGTGGATGTTGTACCGCTTTTTGGACGCCTCTCTCCAAGGGAACAGGACCGGGCCATTGCACCCGCGTCAGAAGGTCGACGCAAGGTTGTTCTGGCAACAACGATTGCGCAAACTTCCCTGACCATTGAGGGTATCCGCGTAGTGATTGACAGTGGGCTTGCACGGGTACCGGTATTCGAACCCGCCACTGCGCTCACGCGGTTGGAGACCAGAAACATTTCACAGGCGGCTGCTACGCAAAGGCAGGGCCGCGCTGGCCGCACGGAAGACGGCGTGTGCTATCGCCTATGGGGCAAGGGTCAGACCGCAGCCTTGCGGGCCTTCGATACGCCTGAAATCCTTGCAGCGGACCTCGCGGCGCTAGCGCTAAACTTGGCGGCTTGGGGCGTTGCTGACCCCACGCAGATGCAATTCCCCAGCCAACCGCCTGGGCCGGCTTGGGCAGAAGCCAGGGCGCTCCTCAGAAAATTGAATGCCATAAACAGCCACGGACAGATAACGGAAGAGGGGCGTGCACTGGCGGCTTTTCCCATCCATCCGCGGTTGGCGCATATGATCCTTCGCGCGCACGCCAGTGGACAGGCAAAGGAGGCGGCTGAAATTGCAGCGCTGTTATCCGAGCATGGGTTGGGGGGCGAGGCCATAGACATTGAACACCGATTGCACCTCTTCCGTAGTGATAAAACCCCCAGAGCCCGGGACGCCAGAGCGCTGGCAAGCCGGTGGGTGAAGCTGGCGGGGCGTGCACCGGGCATGAACTCGGGTGGTGGGAAGATGAGTATCGGACAGATACTTGCCAATGCTTATCCTGATCGCCTCGCGCAAGCGGCGGGAGCACCCGGTCGTTACCGTCTTGCAAATGGCCGTGCGGCTATCCTGCCTGCAACAGATGCGCTGGCAAAACACAAGTTCCTTGTGGTGACTGATATTGGCGGGCAGGCGGCAAGTGGGCGAATTCGTGCCGCTGCACCAATAGACATTGGGGAGATTGAAGAGGCATTCTCAGGCCAAATTGTCGAGGAAACGCGTCTTGAATTTGATCGCGGCTCTCGCAGTGTACGAGCACGCAGGGTGCGGGCCTTTGAACAGGTGGTTCTTTCGGATGCTTCGGCCAAGATCAAGGACACAGAAGCGGCAGCAGCACTTCTGTGTACCGGCATCGAAGAACTTGGCCCGGATGCCTTGCCGTGGACCAAAACGCAGTTGGCGCTACGCGCTCGTGTAACCTATTTGCATGAAGCGCTGGGCGCGCCATGGCCAAACCTGAGCGATCGTGCCTTGGGAAACGATGTTTCGAACTGGTTGCTACCCTCTATATATGACGTCACCGCAGTTTCGAAGGTCACCCATGATATGCTTGAAGGCGCCCTCGCGGCGTTGTTACCGTGGGAATTAAGATCACAGGTCGATAGCTTGCTACCATCTCATTTTGAAGCACCTACCGGGTCCCGCCTTCCAATCAATTATGGCCATGAGACAGCACCGGCCATTGAGGTTCGCGTACAGGAACTCTTTGGGCTGATTAAACACCCGACTATCATGGGAGGAAAGACGCCACTTTTGGTAATTCTTCTCTCGCCAGCGCATCGCCCGATACAGATGACCAGGGATTTGCCCGGGTTTTGGCGCGGCTCATGGGCTGCAGTAGCCAAAGAAATGAAGGGACGGTATCCGCGCCATTTTTGGCCAGATGATCCAGCGGGAGCACAAGCGACAGCGCGTGCCAAACCAAAAGGAAAACTGTCAGGCTGAATTGGCAAGTAGGAGTTTTCTAAAGAAACACCCCTCAAGCCACGGGGGTAAGGGGTGTTTTGCTTTTCTGGTTTTGCCTATTAGCGAAGGTCAGGTGCGGTGCCCTCGGTAGACAGATATTCGATCACTTCCTCGGCCGTCATCATCTTCTGGTGCTGGTCAGAACCAAGCTGGCGAAGGGCTACTGTGCCTTCTTCGGCTTCCTTACGGCCAACCACAAGAACGTTTGGCACCTTGGTGTGGCTGTGTTCGCGTACTTTATAGCCGATCTTCTCGTTCCGGAGGTCGATTTCAACACGAACGCCTGCAGCACGCAGTTTCGCCACCAGTTCCTCGGCATAGCTATCGGCCTCTGAAACAATCGTGGCAACAACCGCCTGAACGGGCGCAAGCCAAAGCGGCAGCTTGCCAGCATAGTGTTCGATCATGATACCGATGAAGCGCTCGAACGTGCCGATGATGGCGCGGTGCAACATCACAGGGTGATGGTGCTCGCCGTCTTCACCCACGAAAGTGGCACCGAGGCGTTCTGGCAGAACTGTATCAGCCTGAATGGTGCCCACCTGCCATGTGCGGCCAATGGCGTCTGTCAGGTGGAATTCCAGCTTGGGTGCGTAGAAAGCGCCTTCACCTTCCAGTTCTTCCCAGCCGAACTCTTCTGTGTCGCGGCCAGCCTTTGCTACAGCATCGCGCAGGATTTGTTCCGCGCGGTCCCAATCCTCGTCAGAGCCAAAGCGCTTTTCAGGGCGCAGGGCCAGTTTGATTTCATATTTCTCGAAGCCAAGCTCGCTATAGACCTTGTGCAACAGGTCACAGAATCGAACGATTTCATCGATCAACTGGTCTTCACTACAGAAGATATGCGCATCATCCTGTGTGAACTGGCGAACGCGCATGATGCCGTGCAGGGCACCGTGAGGTTCGTTTCGGTGGCAGCAGCCAAATTCGGCCATGCGGATCGGCAGATCACGATATGACTTGATGCCTTGCTTGAAGATCAGTACGTGGGCCGGGCAGTTCATCGGCTTGAGCGCCATCATGTCGCCATCGCCTTTGAAAACCGGGCTTTCGCCATCTGCTGTCGGAACTTCGTCGGGTACAGCGAACATGTTTTCGCTATATTTGCCCCAGTGGCCGGAGCGTTCCCATTGGTTCACATCCATCAGCTGCGGGGTTTTTACCTCGCTATAGCCGGACGTGTCCTGCTGACGGCGGAGATAGGATTCGAGCTGGCGCCAGATGATATAGCCCTTCTGGTGCCAGAATACTGAGCCTTGCGCTTCCGACTGCAGGTGAAACAGGTCCATCTCTTGTCCAAGCTTGCGGTGGTCGCGCTTGGCGGCTTCCTCAAGACGGTGCAGGTGTTCCTTAAGCTGTTTTTTATTGAGCCAGCCTGTGCCGTAGATGCGACTCAGTTGCTCATTATTCTGATCGCCGCGCCAGTAGGCGCCGGAAACACGAGTGAGCTTGAAGGCCGTAGGGTCTAGCTTGCCAGTGGACGCCAGATGCGGCCCGCGGCACATGTCCATCCATGAACCATCCTTGCCCGGTTCGCCGGCCCAATAAACAGTCAGCTCCGCATCATCCGGCAGTTCTGTGGCCCACTCGGCCTTGAAATGCTCGCCCATGTCGCGCCAGCGGCTGATCAGTTGGTCTTTTTCCCAAACTTCACGCACCAGCGGCTTGTTCGCCTTGATGATGCGGCGCATCTCTTCCTCAATCGCGGGGAGGTCGGCATCGGTAAACGGGCGGTTCTTTGGCGCGAAATCATAATAGAAGCCATCGCTTGTGGATGGGCCAAACGTGATCTGTGTGCCTGGGAACAGGTTCTGAACGGCTTCGGCCAGAACGTGCGCGAAATCATGGCGCGCCAGATCAAGCGCCTCGGCTTCGTCCTTCTGCGTGATCAAGGCCAGATCAGCATCTGCGTCCATCGGGAAAGTCAGGTCGCGCAGCTCGCCATCAACCTTGGCAGCGATGGCTGCTTTGGCAAGGCCTGGGCCGATGGATTTGGCAATATCAAGTGGTGTCGTGCCCCGCTCAGCTACACGCGAGGAACCATCGGGGAGCTTGATATTGATGCTGTCGTTTGCAGCCAGATTATCGCTCATTTCTACTTCACCTTAACTCTGTCTTGTCTTCGTAGCTGATTGTTTGGTCGAGCAACTTGCCCTTATTCACGGAGGAAGCCCGGAAAAGGGCAGGGCCTCCACAAAAATTGAGGATCACTCCTAACTCAGAATGGCGCTCAGGCCAAGCCAAACATTCAAGAATTTCGTGCCAAAACAACAATGGGAAAGGGCCTGCGACCAACAGGGAAGTCGGTGCAGGCCCAATCTGGAACAAAAGAGGATATTAATCCACCGTCACGGGCGTTGGTTGCGGCTGGCGCGCAGGCTCTTGCGGGGGAGCATCAAACCTGGCGCCAACAGTAACCTTCGGCAATCGGGCCGGTTTACCAAGGGGCTGTATTCGGGCCACATCACAGCGGGAAGCGAAATGTGCAACAGGGCCAAAATACTGTTCCGTCCAAAACGGCGGGAGAGATGGTTAGTGCCGCTTCTTCAGGGCCTTGGTTCTGCCATGCGCTTGTGGAACAGTTTCTGCCCTCTGTTCCTAAACGCCCGATCCGTGAAGGCCTTTTCTTTTTACTGTTCTGGGTGGGCTGCTTACTTGATGAAGATCAAGCGATGTATTTTTTCTGAAAAAAAGTGGCGGGGCAGGCGGCTGAAACCGGAAGCAGTAATGCAAAATGGAGTTGACGGCAGGGCTGTTGGGTGGTGAATTGGCCTGCAATGCCAAACAGATAAGCGCAGCGAGAGGTAAAGTGGCTATAGGCACAGTGAAATGGTTCAACAAAGCCAAAGGATTTGGTTTCATTGCCCCTGATGAGGGAGGCGACGATGTGTTTGTCCATATTTCTGCCGTGAAGGCTGCCGGGCTTGCCGACCTGCAGGAAGACCAGCAGATCGGATTTGAACTTGTCGAAGGCCCCAATGGCCGAATGACTGCAGGGTCCCTTTCCGTTGTTTCCGCTAATTAGCGGCTGATCAATTGCATGTCAGACGGGTAGGTGATCCGATACTGATGCCGGATCGTCCACGTCTCGCCCGCCTTTAGCGTTTTTCGCCACATCATCAGGCCCTGTTTTCCGCCCATATCCGTTTCCGTAGGCGTTGTGGCATCAGATAGCGTGCGGACCTTGATGTCTTCATGGCCTGAAACGGGGATCTGATCAAATATCTCAACAGTTGCAGGTTCTGTGTGGCTATTTGTTATTTTGATTAGTGCTCGCTTTTCCTGCGCGTTGTTTTTGCCGAAAAAACCACTGTCGCCGTCTTCTGGCGCCTCTTCGATATAATCAACTGTGACCGCATAGTCGGGACCATAGGGCAGCTTTAGGTCTGCGCCCTGGACAAGATCCGGCCAATCACCGGTGCCGACAAAATGGCCATCGCGCCGGAGTGTAGGGCTAATGTTCCTGAGTGTCGGGAAGTTATCCAGTTTGGTATCCGAGAAAAGGTAGGCTGTGGTATCCCGCTCAGGAATTGCCCGGACGACCAGCGCTGCCTTTGATGTCGTTTCATTGAGGTCAATGATTTCGCTTTCTCCCGAAGAGGAAAGCGATACTGTGCCTGCAATATGATACATGCGATCGAACGCCGAGGAATTGGCAGTAACGCGGGATCCAGTCACGACAATTTCTTCCGCGTCCATGGCGACATCCATTTCCGGCCCCGGTGCCATTGAGTAAGCTTTTCTTTCCATCCGGTTTGGTTCTACAAGTGTTAGGATGTGCGGATTTTGATCAATGTTGCCTAACTCGTCTGTCGGCGCATTGTTGGAAAGGGAAAGGCGAACATTGTACCAGTCCTCTCCCGTGGTTTGCTCAACGATTGCCGCCGCTCGGATTGTCAGGTTTTTCTCGGTGGTATTCAGTGCGCCCTCTGTCGCCAGTGACCAACCAGCATCATCGACAAAATAGCTCAAGCTGTATGTAACCTCGCGCTCTGTTGGTACCATCAATTCAAAACGTGCGCTGGTGAAATCTTCTCTGTCCGGGCCAGTGTCTCGAAGCTCTCGCTCAAGTTTCCGAATTTCCTGCCCGATCTCTGTGCGTTTCAGGGTGAGCGCCTCGATTTTACGCAGAAGATCAACAGATTGTTGGCCTACGAAGGCCAAAGCATTTTGCCAATCTGTAAAGCTGAGAGAGGTTTCGGTATTTTGCTTCTGACTCAGTGACCGGATAAAATCCAGTTGCATCTGGTGGCCTCGTTCCTGCGCCTGCAGGTCTTTGTCCTGGGCACGAAGAATAGCTATTTGCGCTTCAATCGCCGCCTGCCTCTCAGAGGCAGGTGTTGTGGAATAGGATGGTGATATCTCCTGGCTGTAGACACGGACTTCGCCGTCCTCGAAACTGAGAGACAGCATTTCTTCATCCAACGATTCCGTTAGCTGATCGAGGATAAGAGTATGCCTGCCTGCAGGCACCTTCAAGGTACCGCGCCGGGTGACAGTCGCGCCCCCATCGCGATAAACGGCTACGTCTGTGATGGCAGGAATAGCTGTAAATTCCTCCGCAGCTGAAGCGATGGAAAGGCCTGAGACGCCAGCAAGTAGAAGAGCAATATTTCTATATTTCATGATATCCCCCATCCTGATGCGCAATTGTTTGCGATGGTTATTAAGGCAGCTTTTGAAGGGTGGCGCAATATCGCGGCAGGATTGTGACAGCCTAATTCGTTCCCATCGCCAGCCATGCATGCTATCTAACAGTGTAGATGCAAGGTGTTGAGATGGTTGAAATCAAAAAACGCGCGATTAGCCCCGAACAAAAAGCCTACCGCCGCCAACAAATGCTGGATACGGCGGCGGAGATGTTTATGGCGCGCAGCTATGAAGCCGTAAATATGGCCGATGTTGCCAAGGCTATCGGCATAACAAAACCTGCACTTTACCGGTATTTTCGTGGCAAGGAGGTTTTGTTTCTTGCGCTGTTTGAGCGCGAGATCGGAAATCTTATGCAGGCTTTCCTGAAAGCGCCAAAGCCTGAAAAGGTTGGAGAGGCTGTTGCCGGTATATTGGCGTCCAACCCACTTTACTGCCGCCTTTGTGCGATCTTGCATACGGTGCTTGAGAAAGACCTGACCTATGCCGAGGCATTGGCCTTTAAGCTTAATGTGAAAGCCGCCGCAACTCATTTGGGGGAAGTCATGCAGGGGTGGTTAGGACCTCAGTTCGACGGGGATCGAGAAGGAGTGCTGATGCAGTCCCAGCAAGCGCTGATCGGTGTTTGGCACATGACCCATCCAGTTGGCGCTATGCGTGAAGTTCTGGAAACCGAACCGGAACTGCAGGGCATGTGCCACGACTTTGAAGCAACATTGGCGGCCCACCTGACAGCTCTTTTCCGCAGCTAACTTTCTGCCACCATCAGAAATACCTTGCGTCTGCCATATATTTCGCATACGAACTAAATAATTCGGATACGAAATAGTTTTGAGGGACCATGACTCAGCCAAAAATCTTCCATTTGCTTCATATGGCGCATCGGGCGCTGTTCCGGGCTGCGGACCGTTTGCTTGCAGTTCGTCACGATATAACAGCGTCGCAGAATGCTCTGCTCTTGTATCTTGAGAAGAACGAGGGGGCGAGCATGAGCTCCGTGGCTGCGGCCCTGGGGCTCAAGAATGCGGCCACGTCAGGGCTGGTGGACAGGATGGAAAAGCGCGAGCTGATTGCTCGGCGTCCAAGCGCCAACGATGGTCGCTCTTTTGAACTGGAACTCAAACCGCGGGGGCGGGAGATCGCCGAACAAAGTCATGCCCTGATCAGGGCAACCAATGATCACCTTTTGGAGGGTTTCACGCCAGAGGAACGGCAAACAATCGCCCGGTTCCTCGAGGGCGTGATCGAGAAATCAAATGCGTATGACACAGGGCGAAGCGCGCTGGACCTATAGCCGCGCAATGAGAAGAGGATGAGGAGAGGACGATGACAGACCATATCATTACAGAGATCAAGGACCGCGTGTTGAAGATTACCTTCAACAGGGCAGATAAGAAGAATGCGCTGACCCACGCCATGTATGCCAAAGTGGTAGAAGCGATGAAGGCGGCGGAAGAGGATGATGGTGTGCGGGCGCTATTGTTTACAGGGGCTGGCGAAGCATTCACTGCAGGCAATGACCTGATCGACTTTCGCGATAATCCGCCCCTTGCAGCAGATTCCCCGGTAGCGCAGTTCCTCAACTGCCTGCTGACGGCCAAGAAGCCAATCGTTATGGCAGTGAACGGCGTAGGCGTGGGCGTAGGGCTGACGATGTTGTTGCATGCCGATATTATTTATGCCTCTGAAAATGCAGTGCTGACAGCGCCATTTGTTGACTTGGCGCTCGTGCCTGAAGCTGGCTCGTCGCTCTTGCTGCCTGCCCGTGTTGGTCATGCGCGCGCGGCGGAAATTGTGATGCTTGGCCGCAAGGTTGGTGCAGCTGAGGCGCTTGAGATGGGGCTTGTTTCCCGTGTCTTCAAAGCAGATGACCTGTTGCCTGCCGCTGAGAAAGCTGCGCTGGCATTGGCGAAGAAAGCCCCACAATCCGTTCGCCGCACCAAGGAATTGATGCGCGGGGATATCGCTGCGGTCGGTGACCGGATGGCGCTTGAAGGCAAATATTTTGGCGAGCAACTGGTATCGCCAGAACTTGCGGAAGCTGTGATGGCTTTTATGCAAAAACGTGAACCCAATTTTGGGTAATTGACCTCCGGGCGAGAGGTGGAAGCCTCTCGCCTGCTGCCCGCCTGGCGCATTGCTGTCATGCAATAATAAATATAGAAAAATCTTTCAAAAATAGATATTGTGCCCGAAATCCTGTATTTCTGGGCGAAAGCCTCTTGCCGAAAGAACCATATGATACCGACAGCAGATAAAACCACTTGGCGTACACCTGAATTTTGCCTGATCCTGATTGCGGCGGCTGCCCCGTTCAGTTTTTCCATCTGGATGGCCCTCCTGAACAACTTCACTGTTGAAGCGGCGCAATTTACCGGCCGTGAAATCGGCATCTTGCAAAGCTTGAGGGAAATCCCGGGGTTCCTTGCTTTCACTGCGGTCTTCATCTTGCTGGTGCTGCGGGAACAGGTTTTTGCTGTCTTGTCGCTCGCGGTTCTCGGGCTTGGTGTTTCTATCACCGGCTTTTTCCCAACGGAGTACGGGCTCTATTTCACCACCGTTTTGATGTCTGTGGGGTTTCATTATCTTGAGACCATGCAGATGTCTTTGTCTCTGCAGTGGCTACCAAAGGACGTAGCCCCGAAGGCGATGGGGCGACAGATGTCTGCCAAATCAGTTGGTGCTATTCTGGCATACAGCCTGATCTGGCTTATGCTTGAATTTTTTGGGGTAGAGTTCAAATGGCTATATGCCCTTGGTGGCGGTGTGACCATGGCAATGGCGCTGTTCATCTGGGCGGCGTTCCCGCGTATCGATGGCCACGAAGTCCAGCATAAACATATGGTTCTTAGGAAGCGCTACTGGCTTTACTATGCGCTCACTTTCATGGGCGGGGCGCGCCGTCAAATCTTTGTGGTTTTCGCCGGTTTTCTGCTGGTTACGAAGTTCGATTATGCTGCCGAGGAGGTGACGGCCCTTTACCTTCTGAACCACATTGTTACCACCTGGTTTGCACCAAAGCTGGGTAGCCTGATCAGCAGGTTTGGTGAGAAGCGTGCCCTGATCGTTGAATATATTGGACTGATCGTGGTGTTTATGGGCTATGCGTTAACGACGACGGCGGAAGTCGCGGCGGTTCTCTATGTGCTTGATCACCTGTTTTTCTCCTTTGCGATCGCGCAGAAAACCTACCTGCAGAAAATCGCGGACGCGAAAGATATTGCGGCTACATCAAGTGTCAGTTTCTCGATCAACCATATTGCGGCGGTGGTGATCCCCGCAGTGTTCGGTGCGGTCCTGTGGCCGATATCCCCATCGCTCGTTTTCATCGCAGGCGCCCTGATGGCTGCTGTTTCGCTCATACTATCCTTCAATGTGCCTGACCAACCAGAGCCTGGTAATGAAGTGAATTGGGGCAAGGTGCCTGCGCCTATGCCAGCGGAATGATGACGCATTCCATAAGCTGTGCTTAAATACAGGGGCGAGGAGAGCGATATGGACAAGCCGACAGCAGGATCATTGATCAAGGACTACCGCACCGCAGCGGGCATGAGCCAGTTAGACCTTGCCTGTGAGGCAGATATTTCTCAGCGGCACCTGAGCTTTGTGGAAACGGGGCGTACCGGCCCCAGCCGCGAGCTCCTGGATCTGATTGCGGAAACCCTGTCGCTTGGGCAGCTGGATCACAATGCGCTTCTTATTGCCGCGGGTTTTGCGCCCGTTAAAAGAGATGCGGAAACCAACCCGGCCGCCAAGAAGATGCTGGACGCGGCAGAGCGCATGCTGGGATGGCAAATGCCAACGCCTGCCGTGATCCTGCGGGAAGACTGGACGCTGATGGGCGCAAATGATGCCGCCCGGCGCTTGGTAAATTACTTTTCGCCAGGCCCGGATTTAGTTTCTATGAAAGGCCTGTCCACAATCCAGATGATCATGGAAGACCGTTTCCTGAAGGATGCAATCGTCAATATGGACGAAATCATGGCCTATATGCAGTCGCAACTGAAGTTTGATGCGTCGGGAACGCCGCTTCCGACGCGGGTGCTGGACAGGGACGAGGACGGCCCCACCGCACACCTGCCTTTGGTTTTGCGGCGCGGTGACGTGGAAGTAGCTTTTGAGACCACATTGGTGACAGTAGGCACCGCGCGGGATGCCCAGATCGGCGAAATAAGGGTGGAGACTTTCTTTCCAGCCAATGCCGCAGCTGCCGCCTTTATTGAGAGCTTGCTGCGCGAAGCTGTTGCCTGACACTGGCGAAACTGCGAAATTTTCAGAAAAGTACCCAATATTACCTGCCGCGTAATTGCGCAGGCAGGCCTGTTTTTGCAGGCTGTTCGACATGAACGCTAATCCAACCCGGAGGATATCATGTCGGCCCAGATTATCATTGTTGCACTGGTTTTTGCCGCTATAGGCATCTATGGCCTGTTCGCCCCTCGGCGGGTCTTTGCCCACTTCGGTGTTTCCCTTGAAACCCCGGACAGCCGCAATGAAGTGCGTGCCGTTTATGGCGGCATGTGCCTTGCCCTCGCGGTCCTGCTTGTTGAAGCGCCTTTCCTGGGTGCCCTGCATCAAGGCATTTTACTGACGGCAATGGTGCTGTTGCTTGGGATGGCTATGGGCCGGATTATCAGCCTTGTGGTCGAGCGCCCCGGTGCCTTGCCCCTTGCCTTTCTGGCGACGGAACTCCTGGGCGCAGGCCTTCTCTATAGCGTCATGGATTTTAGCCCGGCAGCGGGGGCTTAGAACATGCGGGCGAAAGCAATAATCTTTTTGTATCTGCTTGTGGGGCTCATCAACTTCATTCCCATTCTTGGTGTGACCGGACGAGCAAAACTGGAGGCGCTTTATGGCGCCTCCTTCTCTTCTGCTGACCTTTTGCTTCTGATGCAACATCGCGCCCTGTTGCTGGGTATTGTCGGTGCCTTCCTGCTGGTCGCGGCATTTCACCCAGCTTTCAGGCCAATGGCTGCAATAGCGGGCATGGCCAGCATGGTGGGGTTTGATGTTCTGTATCTTATTGTCCCCGGGGTATCAGGCCGATTGGCTGGCGTGGCAACCATTGATGCGGTAGCTGTTGTTCTCCTTGCCGTGGCGATTGGGCTGGACTACCGCAGGGTCAGAAATGCCATTGACAATCATTGAAACGGCTTTTGAAGATCACTATAAGTAGAACATCAAATCAATATGAGATTTTATGTCCTGATAATGCCGGTGTCGGGAAGCTGACACCCACCACAGATTCGAAACCAATAACGCGCGGCCTTTCGCGCGGGGTTTTCTGTGTCTCGCATTATTATTAAATCCGGGCGTCCAGCCCGGCTATCAGGACACGAAAATTGATCCGAAAATATAAACCTGAAGATGCCGACGCAGTAATCGCTGTCTGGTATAAAGCCAGCAAACTGGCAACATCGTTTCTCAGTGAGGAATTTCTCGCTCAGGAAAAAGAAAATATCCGTAACCTGTATCTACCCAACACTGAAACCTGGGTATTAGAACTTGAAAGGCAAGTTAAAGGCTTCACAAGCCTGATACATCACGAGGATGGAACTATCGAAGTAGGGGCTATCTTCCTTGCACCCCATACCCATGGGAAGGGGCATGGCAGAGCCCTAATGGACAAGGTTATCTCACTGTACCCGGCGGTGTTTGTGGATGTCTTTTCAAACAATGCGGTGGGCCGTCGCTTCTACGACCAATATGGCTTCCGCCATCGTCACGAATATTTTCACGAAGCAACAGGCCAAATGATGACGCGGCTTTCATTCCCGTCATAGGCTTTGTGGTGGCGGAGGGTTTCCTCCGCCATTGCTTTCTTTACCTGTGCTGAAATCTGAATATGATCAGCCTCATGTTTCGTGTTTGGGAGGACATATGACCGGAATATCCAAGGAAAGGGCGATTGAGCGCACCAGCTATCTGGCGGGTGAGGGCTGGGGAGACGCAAATGTGTTCCCGTTGACGCCAGATGCCTCGTTCCGAAGTTATGCCCGTCTTGAGCGAGGCGAAGAGAAACGCATGCTGATGGATGCGCCGCCGAGCCACGAAAATTTGCGTGCCTACCTTGATGTGACATCGCATTTGCGGAGCCTTGGGCTTCGGGTCGCTGATACATTCGGTGTGGATGAACCAAATGGTTTTGCCATGATTGAAGATATGGGCGACGACACCTTCACCCGGCTTTTGAATGCAGGGCATGACGAACTGTCGCTCTATCTTCTGGCCGTGGACGTGCTCAAGAAACTGCATACCCACGACCGGGCGCTTGACCTAGACCTGCCGCCTTATGACATGGTGGCCTTGTTGCGTGAAGTTGAGCTGTTTGTGGATTGGTTTGTACCCGCCTGCCGTGGCAGCAATGTTACGCCAACGGAAAAGCAAGCCTATATGGACGCGTGGGAAAAAGCACTGGAGAGAATTTCCCTTACGCGAGATGCTTTGGTGCTGCGTGACTATCACGTGGACAATTTGATGATAACAGGCAGTTTGGGGGGCGTTGAGTCCTGTGGTCTCCTCGATTATCAGGATGCCCTGATTGGATCGCGGGCCTATGATCTTGTCTCACTGGTTGAAGATGCCCGCCGTGACGTTTCGCCTCACGTCTATGAGGCCTGTGTCACCCGTTATTCGGAGGGGCTTTCCCTTCAGGATCAGGAAAAGCTTCGGCTGGATATGGCCCTGTTGGGCGCGCAGAGGCATGCCAAAGTGGCGGGAATTTTCATTCGCCTGAGCAAACGGGATGCAAAACCCATCTATCTGAAGCATATGCCGCGCGTGTTGCGTTTGATGAAAAAGTGCCTTGAGAATGATGCTCTTCAGGATGTTCGTGCAACCATCGACCGCATGGTGCCTGGGTATGAAGAAGCTATTTTCTGAAGCCTTTAAGAACATCCAGAAACAGGGTGTCGTATTTTTCTACCATCGTCTTCAGTGAATATTCGCTCTTTGCCTTGTGCTGGTTTGCTGCACCAATGCGGTGCCCGGTGTCACGCCTGTCGAGCATGGCGGAAAGTGATTTGGCAAGGGATGCGGCACTTTTCCCTTCGATGAAATCCTCATTTCCTTCGCTAACCATGGCTCTTATATCGCCCACATCAGTGCTGACGACAGGTAGGCCCGCGGCCATGGCTTCGACAACGGAAAGCGGCATCTGTTCTGTATCGGATGACAAGGCAAAAATCTCGAATGCCGGTATGATGGCTTCGGGTTCCGGCATCGGGCCGGTGAAGATCACCCGGTCTTTCAGGCCGATGCGCTCTGCCAGCATCTGAAGGGCCGATCGCCCCATACCGCCACCCACAATGACCAGTTTGGTGTTGGTATAGAGTTCCGCAACCTGATGAAAAGCTTCGATCAGCCTCCCAAGGTTTTTCTCTGGCCGCAGTGCTGCCACCGTTCCAATGATCCTGTCTTCAGGGGTAAGCCCAAAGTGAGTGAGTATGCTTTTGTCTGCCGGTCGTATGAAGCGATCGACGTCAATTCCATTGGGAATATAGTGCAGTTTGCGTTTCGAAATGCCCCAGCGATTTCTGGCCAACACTTCCAGCTTGCGGGACGGAGCCACAACTGCGTCACAGCCGCGATAAGCGAAGGAGCGAATAATCCGGCGCCGGGCTATTTGATGTTCCTGTTCTTCTGCCCCGAATCCGTCTTGTACATGAACCATGGGGCACAGCGGGAAGAAGCGGTTTCCAAGAACCCATTCCACAGAGCCCCAATTATAGGTAACCAGCAAATCAGGAGCATAGTCTTTCAATAGAGCTCTACATCCGAATATGGATTTTGGCATCCCAGCTTTTGCAAAAGCTTCAGGTAGCTCGGGCGGGTTTTCGGCGCCACGAATGAGTGGCAAGGCATCATAGCAGCCATCCATGGCATACACAGAATGAGTGAAGTTACCCGTTCTGGCGTTAATTAAGCTCACCACACGCCTTTGTGCCCCTCCCACCTCAAAAGAAGGAAAAACATGCAGTAGTTTCAAAGGATTCGTCACATGGTTGCTCCCGCGCCAGTTCTTCAAGGGTTACTGGCGAGTGGAGGCAAGGTCAAGAGTGGTTCCACTTTCCCCTGCTAGTGGCTCATGAAAACAGGAAGGCAGCTTTTGTTGGTTACATATTTTGTTACCCCACCCAGGACCATCTCGCGCCAACGAGAATGTGAATATGCGCCAAGAACCAAAGTATCTGCATTAATGCTTTTAGCAGTTTCCAACAAAACTGCGCCTACTGACTTTTCTGCTGCGTCAATGGCCTGCGTAGCGGCATTTATACCGTGTTCTGCAAGATAGTGGGCAATTGCCGATAGCTGAGGTCGGTCCTCCCCGATGTCTCCAACCTGAACAATGGTCACTTTCTGGGCGTCGCGCAGCATCGGCAGAGCGCCAGTAACTGCCCTTGCCCCTTCTGCGCGTCCATTCCACGCAATCATCACATGTTTTCCAACGGTACCTCTATAGTTTTCAGGCACCATCAATACCGAACGCCCCGACCTGAATATCAATTCCAGGAATATGTCCTGCGCATCCGGCGATTTACTGCAGGGACTATTGCAAATGGCCACGTCTGCTGTGCGGGCACGTCGGCCGACATGATCGCTTATTTCACCTACCACGACTGTCCAGGATGCTCGAGCACCTGTGCTAGCCTCGGGCGCCCATGTTACACCGGATCCCTCAAGAGCTTCTTTGAACGCAGCCCTTGCCTTGTCGGCCTGATCGCATCCTTGCTTTTCTGCTCCGTCACAAAGTGTCTGGATCATGTCAGCGGTGAGGCCTTCGCCCATGAATGGAATAGCAGAGCGCGGATCTGTGCGCACAAAAAGCCCTGTGAGGCTGGCTTGGAACTGGCCTGCAAGTGTTGCTGATATCCGTGCGATCGAGTCAGTCTCAATCTGTGCAGTTAGCGGGAGCAATATAGATTTCATATCAGGAGCCTCCGTGGAATTTGCTCAGATTATATTGGCGACAGGCTTGATTTATGTCCTTGATCAGGGTCAATTTGGTTCATCAAGCATTCACCGCCGGATCTATAGAACTATACCTTATGAAACCTATTGTTAGTATTCTACTTTTGATCGTTGTTTGGGTGGCTGTCTCCTTGGCGCCGCCTTCTACTACGCTTGGCTTGCTGCCCGCGGCCTTTGCTCGCGACGAACATGATGATGTCATGCAGGCGCTTCGGCGTGGTGAAATCATGTCATTGGCGCGAATCAAGAATATCGCACAATCGAGATTGAAAGGTGTGGTGGTGAGCCAACGGCTCCGACGTACTAACCGTGGATGGCAATATTTCCTGCGCCTGCGTCAGGAAGGTGGCACTGTGATATCAGCTGTCCTCGATGCCAAGACAGGTGACATTCTGGATGTTTCAAAACCAAAAAAGCGAGGAAACTAGAATATGCGTGTGTTGATTGTGGAAGATGATGAGGCGCTGGCAGGGCAAATGAAATCCAGCTTGGTTGATGTTGGATATTCCGTTGACCATGCGTCAGACGGTGAAGACGGTCATTTTCTTGGCGATACGGAACCATATGACGCCATAATCCTGGATTTGGGCTTGCCTATCATGGACGGCACAAGCGTGTTGAAGAAATGGCGTGCAGCCGGCAAAGCCATGCCTGTGTTGATACTGACAGCGCGCGACGGCTGGACCGAAAAAGTTGAAGGCTTGGACGCAGGTGCAGACGACTATCTAACCAAACCCTTCATTATGGAAGAGCTTCTGGCCCGGCTCAGGGCGTTGATTCGCCGTTCTGCCGGTCAGACCAGCCCTCAGCTTACATGCGGCCCAGTTATGCTGGATACTCGCAATGGCCGGGTATCTGTGGACGGTAGTGCCGTCAAGCTTACGGCTCAGGAATTCAAGTTGCTTTCCTATCTGATGCATCACGAGGGCAAGGTGATCTCCAGAACCGAGCTTACAGAACATATTTACGATCAGGATTTTGATCGCGATTCCAATACCATCGAAGTGTTCGTGAACCGAGTGCGGAAGAAATTGGATGTCCCACTGATACATACAGTGCGTGGCCTTGGGTATCGCCTGGAATGGGAAAAAAGCTGAGGCTTCTGAGGCTGTTGAATTGATATGGTTTCCGGTAATGACGTAAGACAGGGATTGCTGCCTCGAGGGTTCATGAAAACCCTGACAGGGCGCTTGTTGCTCTCTGCTATCCTTTGGTCGGGCGCTGCGTTGGTTGCTGGTGGCTTCCTGCTGTCTCTCGCTTTTCGAAACTATGTCCTGTCCGATATCGATGAAAAGCTTGAGATGCTGATCGACACAATGGTTGGCATTAGCGAAATTTCTCCTGAAGGCGTTCTCAGGTTTAACCAGCCTCTCCTCGATCAACGGTTCGCGACCCCCTATTCGGGATGGTACTGGCAGATATCGGAGGAAGGGGACGCGGCTTTTCGGTCTCGGTCGCTTTGGGATTTTGAACTTTCTCCCGACCTTTCGGCAAAAGCCTTTTCTTTAAGGCTATCGGAAGTTGAAGGGCCGGATGGACAGCTTGTGCGTGTCGCCGAGCGGGACATCATCTTGCCCGAAGCAGACAGAATTTTTCGGTATCAGGTGGCAACGGATACCGCTGAGGTCCGCGAGGCTATAAAGGAGTTCAACTGGCTTCTCCTTAGCGCCTTGGGGCTTATCATGCTGACGGTGTCACTGGCCCTTGTTATTCAAGTTGCGTATGGACTGCGGCCGCTTAGAAACCTTCGCCGTGTTCTTGTGAACGTGCGGTCTGGAAGTGCATCGCGTATCGAAGGCGATTGGCCGGAGGATTTACGACCTCTGGCGCTGGAAATAAACGCCCTTATTGACCAGAACGAGAAATTGGTGGCGCGAGCCCGAACTCATGTAGGCAATTTGGCGCATGCGCTCAAGACACCACTAAGCGTTATCTTGAATGAGGTGGAAGGCGCGAAAGATGCCAGTGGCAAGGCAATAGGCGCTCAGGCAGCAAATATTCAGCGGCATATTGATCACCATCTAAAGCGCGCCAGAATTGCGGGTGGGGGTAGTGGGCCTGGCCTCGAAGTAAAGGACCGTGTTGAGAAAATTGCCCGCGCTATTGAACGATTGAATCAGGAAAAGGGGCTAAAAGTCTCTGTTTCGGTGCAGGCGAGCATAAAGTTTGATGGTGAAAAAGAGGATTTCGACGAAGTCGTTGGAAATATTGTCGAAAACGCTGGAAAATGGGCAAATACCCAGATTGCAATTACCGTCCAGCGCCTGAATGGCGAGGGCAGAAGACCATTCCTCGTGCTCAGAGTGGACGATGATGGTCCCGGGGTGCCGGAAAGCGAAATGGAGCAGCTTTTTGAGCGAGGTCGCAGGTTGGATGAGCAAACGCCGGGGACAGGCCTTGGATTGGCAATTGTCCGTGATATAGTAGAGTTATATGGAGGCTCAGCTTCAATCGAAAAATCCGGGCTCGGCGGCCTTGCCGTTATCCTGCGGCTTCCGGCTAAATAGAGATCAGCTTCTTTCTTGTGAGATAGTGTATCCCGCCAAAATCAGCGCCCCCCAACCTGCGATCAAAGCTAATCCACCAATCGGCGTTACCCAGTGAAAAAAGCCGAGGCTGCCTGGCCCGAGTGCGGTTCGCAAATACAAGCTACCAGAAAATGCAATGATACCCACTTGATAGAGCCATGCCGCGATGGAAAAGGGCCTGGTGTTTGGTCGCACGCTTGCGAGCATGCCGGTTAAAAGCAACGCCAGGGCGTGGAAGAGATGAAAGTCGGTGGCCAGTGCGAAAGTGGCTTTGTCAAATGCCGTCATGGTGGCGGGCAGGGCATGAGCCCCTATAGCGGATAAACCGGTTGCTATCATGCCGTTGGCGGCACCGAGCATTATGATTTGGCCTTTATGCACAAATTTCTCCAGACGCTTTGATCCAATTTCTTGGTTTTATAGAATTTTTAGGCAGCAGATAAAAGAAACGGCATGAAATATTTCCTTCCTGCATCTTCGCCATTATTCAAGAAACTATAAAAATGTCAGAAGAAAATACTATTAGTTGTTTTTTTACTAATATATCCTATCATTAGTTGTGGTTATATCATTGTTTCCGAGTGGTGATTATTGATCCGCAAAAACGTCAATGGGGGGCGTTGGGAAAATTGGGCATGCAGTGCGCTGCATGGAAAAGCTGGGGAGGCGTATTTTTGCAGGCAAAACCTGATTTGCCAAAAGGCGGTCAGGCGAGAAGAGGAGAGGTTTGTGCTGCAGGAAATTGTCAATTCCGCCAATATCGGGCTTGTTGTCATTGGCCCCGACTTGGATGTAAGGCTTTGGAATAAATGGATGGAACGGGCGACCGGCATCGAAGCCGAAACAGCCTGCAATCAGGCGGCCAACAAGATTTTGCCGCACACCTTTACGCCCGAGTTGATTGGACGTGTGCAGAATGCGATCGAAAAGGGGGTTGCTGCGAATGTACCGCAATCGGAAGATGGGCTTTCCCTATTGTCTGAGCCGGTAGATATCACCATTCAACCGCTTGAAGGGCGCCATTATGTACATTCCCTGCGGCCAATGCGAGAAGAAGTGGCCGACACACTTTGCCTAATTCAGATCAGGCGATTGCAGGCCGGGCATCAGGCTCCTCGCAATGATCGACAGCATGCAGAATCCGAAGATAGTGAGAAGGAAGCTGCGCGACTCAACTTCCTGGCGACAGTAGGGCACCAGATAAGGACGCCGGTAAATGGCGTTTTGGGCGTAGCTGAGTTGCTGCGCGAAACGGCTTTATCAAATGAGCAGCGTAAATATGCAGACCTTTTGGTCCGGTCCGGGCAGTCCCTTCTGGCATTTGTGAACGAACTGACCGACTTGTCCTATCTGGAGGCAGGGCGTAGTTCGCTGGAAGCCGAACCTACACAACTTCCCGATCTGATTCAGGATGTCGTCGACCTTTATGCAACCACTGCTGCGAACAAGGGGTTGGGCACAGTTGTTGAGCTTGGTCCAGCGATACCGGACTATGTGCAGGTCGATCACCAGAAGCTCCGCCAGCTTCTGACTATTCTTTTGAGCAACGCATTCAAATTTACGCACAAAGGCGCGGTTACGTTGACTGCTGATTTTGTAACTTGGCGGAATAGTGATTGTTTGGAAGTGCAGATTTCTGATACCGGAATCGGTATACCGACCAACCGGCTCGGCCTGCTCTTTGAAGGCAATCAAAGTGAGGCAGGCGCACACTATTATAATCGCACAGGCCTTGGCCTCTATATATGCCGTGAAATCGTCGAATTATTTAGCGGTGATATTGAGGTGGAGAGCGCAATTGGTAAGGGCACGAAGTTTACTCTTCGATTGCCTATGGAAGCTGCGCAAAAGAAGGTCACAGACCTGAAGCCTTCAGCAAACAAAAGCACGCAAAGAGATTTTGGCAAATGGCGCGTGCTGTTAGCAGAGGACAATCCTGTCAATCAGGAATTGTTCCGAAGCATCATGGCCAACAAGGGGCACGAAGTGGTCGTGGTTTCAAATGGGCAGGAAGCTGTGAACGCAGTCCAAATCCAAGAACCGTTCGATATTATAGTGATGGATATTGCTATGCCGGTCATGGATGGCCTTGAGGCAACAGCGCTTATTCGGTCCTTGTCTGGCAAAGGCGGCAATACGCCGATTATGGCGCTCACCGCACATGCCCTAGAAGGTGATCGTGAGATTTTCCTGAACGCCGGTATGGATGGTTACCAAAGCAAACCGGTAAATCCTGAAACCCTGCTGGAAGCAATGGCCCGCGCAATAAATGCCAGAAAGTCAGTGCGGCAATGGCCTGCAACTAGGGTACGAGAACAATCGGTACACCCAGCGAATGGGCCAATGAGTTGGCTACGCTTCCCAAAATTAGGTCGGCGACGCGAGAGCGACCCCGCCGACCGATGAAAACTTGAGCGGCGCCTTCCTCCTTCGAGAGGCGACGAATGACGTCTACGGGGTGGCCCCAGAAATAGGCGCTCTCGACATGGACATCTGTGCCTGCATGTCTCTGTTTGATCGGGTCCAGAATTTGTTCCTGCGCCCGTTTTTCTTCCTGCTCTTTCTCGAGCGGGCGATTGACAATCTCTTCTACTGTAAGCGGTTGATAGCCAGACCAGGGAATAACCGTCAGGAGTTTAACATCCGCACCAGTAAGGGAAGCCTGACGAATGGCATGGTCAGCGGCTCGGTTTCCCCATTCACTGCCATCTACAGCGACGAGATAAAGTTGTTTCTTGCTCATGTGGCCCTCCGTTTCCTGTGCAGGACTTCTACACGGTTAACGTTAGGCTATTTGAATCAGCCGGACCTTGACAACGGTCAAGCAGGTTCCAGCTTCAAGCCAGCCTTGATCATATCGGCACATTTCTCGGCAATCATGATTGTTGGCGCATTGGTGTTGCCACCTATTAGGCGCGGCATTACAGACGCATCCACAACACGCAGACCTTCAAGGCCGATCACCTTGAGTTCTGGATCCACCACACTCAGGGCATTGTCTGCAGGCCCCATGGCGCAGGTGCCTACGGGATGATAAATGGTCTCTGCTTTCTGTCTGATGATTTCTTCCGTTGCATCATCATCGTCTATGTCCACGCCATCAAATGGCGCCTTTTCCTTCTCCGTCAGATCCCAAAGGGCGTGTTGGTGCATCAGGCGACGGACAACCTTGATGCCCTCGCGCATCACTCGAAGATCTTCTGATTCTGACAGGTAATTTGGATCAATTTTCGCAGGAGCAAGTGGGTCGCTGGAAGTAAGCGAGATCGTCCCACGACTATGCGGACGAAGCTGGCAAATATGAATGCCATACCCATGTTCGTGCGGATCAGCGAAGCCGTGGGGCTCGTCTGCCATTGCCAGCATAATGTGGAATTGTATATCGGGCCGTTCAAGCGCTTTGTCAGTTTTCAGGAACGCCCCTACTGGTGTCACACAGTCGGAAAGAACGCCTGGGCGGCCCAGCATCCATTTCACCATTTCGGTGATGCCGCGATGCGGCGCTTTGTAACGCAGATAGGAAATGGGTTCCTTCAAATGGGCATAGACAGTGAGGTCCAAATGATCCTGCATGTTCTTGCCAACACCCTTAAGGTCGTGGAAGACCGGCAACCCGACAGCCTGAATGTCAGCTGGATCGCCGATCCCCGAAAGCTGCAGAAGTTGAGGGCTATTGATGGCCCCACCACAAAGGATAACCTCCCGACCTGCATGCCAGGTTTCCCTACGGTCTTTGCGGGTTACTTCTATGCCGGTCGCTTTTTTACCCTTAAGTGTAACACAGCGTACCTGAGCGTCTGTCAGGATCGTCAGATTTTCGCGTTTTTCCGCCTCGCGCAGATAGGCTTGTGCTGCACTCTGCCGCCTTCCACCTCTGATGGTCTGATCATACCAGCCCACGCCTTCTTGGGCAGGGCCGTTAAAATCATCCGTGAACGGCAAGCCCATCTCGCTTGCGGCATTCAGGAAGGCAACATTCAAAGGGCTGTCCGATGTGTGTTGTGTGGTTTTTAGTGGGCCGTCATCGGAATGGAAGTCATCTGCGGGCCTGTCGCTACCTTCGGATTTCTTGAAATAGGGTAGAACATCGTCAAAGGACCAACCTTTGCATCCCAGTTGCGCCCATTCGTCGTAGTCGCGAGCATGACCACGTACATATAAAAGCCCGTTGATAGATGAAGAGCCGCCAAGCACTTTACCACGTGGCCAATATAGCCGCCTGCCGTTCAGGTGGGGTTGTGCCTCTGTCCAATAGTTCCAGTTGTGCTTATTGGGTGCCACCACCTTGGCAATCATGCCGGGCATGTGGATTGTCATGGATTTGTCTTTGCTGCCGGCTTCCACGAGCAGAACCGAGATGTTCGAATTTTCGCTTAGGCGGGCCGCCATCGCACATCCGGCAGAACCCGCACCAACCACAATATAATCAAATATCTTTTCGCTCATGAGATCGCTTTCAATGTTACAGGCAAGCCGTCCACTGGCTTGATAAGGGGCATGATCTGGAATTGTGTGCTGTAACCCTCAGGCAACACAATCTCATAGTGTGGCAGCAGATGCGCCATGATGACCTTCGCCTGCATATAAGCAAAGTGCAATCCAAGGCACATGTGGGCGCCGCCACCGAACGGTATCCAGGCGTAGCGGTGCCGCTCTTTGGCGCCGCCTTCGGGAGAAAACCGCATTGGATCAAAAGATTGCGGGTTAGGCCAGGTTTCCTCATCGCGGTGGGTCGCGACAGTACTGATCCCCACTATTGATCCTTTGGGCAGAATATGGCCGGAAAATTCCACGTCTCTTACCGTTTGCCTTGGCATCGCGGGCACCGGCGGGTTCATGCGCAAAGCTTCCTTGAAGGCATATTCTGTAAGAGTGAGGTCATTCAATTTGTCGAAAGGAACCCTGTCGTCATTCAAGCCGAGGGATTTGATTTCAGTACGCAGTTTTTCCTGCCACTCGGTATGGCGGCCGAGTTCGTAAACAAGTGTTGTGACCGAACTAGTGATGGTGTCGTGTGCGGCCATCCATAGGAAGATCATGTGGTCGATAATTTCCTGATCGGTGAAACGGTTGCCATTTTCGTCTTCGGCGCGGCAAAGCTGGCTGAAAATATCGGTAGCGTCGCCACCACGGCGTTCCGGGATCAATGAGCCCAGGAATTCAATCATGAACTGGCGGCCCTTGATGCCCCTCGCCATCTTGGTGCCGGGCACGGGCACCCGCACCACGCCCATGCTGGCGGCAACCATATCTGTCAGTGCCTTGTTGACTTTCTGGCTTTCCGGGCCCGGGTCAAGACCAAGAAATACTGTGGTGGCCATATCAAGCGATAACTGTTTGATGGCGGGATAAAATTGAAAACTCTTTTTATCTCCCCACGCTTTGATGCGGCTAGGGATATCGTCATTCAGGCGCTCAAGATAGCCTTTCATCGGCCCGCTTTTGAACGCTGCGGTCATGATGTGGCGGTGGGCTTTATGTTCGTCAAAGTCCAGCAGCATCAAGCCGCGAGGGAACAGTTTCCCGATGTAGGGCCACCAGCCTTTTTCGCTGGAAAAATTTTTGCCTCTGTCCATCAAGATGAATTCGTTGGCCTCAGGGCCAATAAGCGTGATGCTGTCGCGGAAAAAACTGTGGCTGCGATAAACCGGGCCATATTTGCTGCGCATCCGGTTGCCGAATGCTACCGGATCACGGATGATATCAAAGGTATGGCCGATAATGGGAAGGCCTCGTTCACCCGGAATGTCTGTGATGTGCGGGGCGCCGTTACCGCTTTCGCCTGCATGTGTCGTCAACTGTTTACCCCTCCCCAAGGACATTGATACAGCCAGGACAATATAATCGGAACTAGTCAGTCCAGAAAATAACTATAAAGCGAGTTGGGCGTCTGTCAAATAGATCAGAAGGACCTCAAGATAGAGAGCCATATCCACCGCCGCCCGGCGTTTTGATGATCACCAAATCGCCAGCTGAAACGTTCGAATGATCTGCGGCCCCGAGCGTAATTTCATCCCCGTTTATCCTGCGAATAGTGGTGCTGCCAGGCCTGCCTGGCGTTCCGCCATCGAGCCCGGGTGCACCTTGGGTACGGTGGCCTGAAAGTATCGACACCTCCATGTCTTCGAGGAAACGAATTGCTCGTATTGCGCCGTTGCCGCCTTCCCATTGGCCCTCACCGCCGCTGTCCGGGCGGATGCCAAACTTTTCGATCCGCACAGGGTAGCGCCATTCCATCACTTCCACATCGGTCAGGCGGCTATTGGTCATATGAGACTGAATCGCGTCCGTGCCCTTGAAGTTTGGCCCCGCGCCAGTGCCGCCTGCGATGGTCTCATAATATTGATAGGTCTGGTTGCCGAAGGTCAGATTGTTCATAGTGCCTTGGGCGGCAGCCATTGTGCCTGCCGCAAGAAATAGGGCGTTTGTCACCACTTGGCTGGTTTCCACGTTGCCGGCCACCACAGCGGCGGGCGGTGTTGGGTTCAGCATACTGCCCTCGGGTACGATCAGGTTGATGGGTTTGAGGCAACCGGCGTTGAGCGGGATATCTTCCCCTGTGAGGGTCCGGAACACATACAGAACGGCAGCTTTTGTAACGGCAAGTGGCGCATTGAAATTGTTGGGCTGCACCTCGCTTGTGCCCGTAAAATCAACGGTTACGCACCGGTGCGCTCTGTCCACCTTAAGGGATACGCACACTTCCGCGCCGCAGTCCATCGGGTAGCGGTAGTGCCCGTCTGCGAGGCGGTCCACCACCCGGCGGACAGCTTCTTCGGCGTTATCCTGCACGTGCCCCATATAGGCGTCCACCACATTGAGGCCGAAATCGGCCGCAAGTTTGCGTACGAGGGCGATGCCGCGTTCGTTGGCGGCAACCTGCGCTTTCAGGTCGGCAATATTCTGGTCGGGATTGCGGGCGGGGTAGGGCCCATCCGCAAGGCTTTCCCGTACCTTTGCCTCTTCAAACCGCCCCGCGCTTACCAGCCTAAAGTCCGTGAAACGGGTGCCTTCCTCATCGATTTTTTGAGAGGCTGGTGGCATGGAACCCGGAGTGATGCCGCCGATGTCGGCATGGTGCCCGCGGGAGGCCACGTAGAAATGCGGTTTATCCCGCCCATCAATAAATACAGGTGTAATCACGGTGATATCGGGTAGGTGGGTGCCGCCTGCAAACGGATCATTCAGCATGAACACATCGCCCGGCTGCATTGTGCCTGCGCGTGCAGCGATGATGCTGGAGACACTTTCGCCCATGCTGCCCAGATGCACGGGCATATGGGGCGCGTTGGCGATCAGGTTGCCTTCTGCGTCAAACACGGCGCAGGAGAAATCCAGCCGTTCCTTCACATTCACCGAATGGGCTGTTTTCGCGAGTACACCGCCCATTTCCTCGGCCACCGACATGAAGAGGTTGTTGAAAATTTCAAGCATGATCGGATCAGGGCGAGAAGCATCCACCGCCTTGCGGGAGCGGGCCTCTGTGCGCTCCAGCACCAGGGTGTCATTCACCGTCAGCACAGCGGTCCAGCCGGGTTCAAGCGTCGTGGTGCCACCGTTTTCAAGGATCGTGGCCGGGCCGGTGATCCGGTGCCCAGGGCAAAGCGTTTCCCGTTGGTACACAGGCACAGACGTGCGAGACCCTTCAGCAAACATCTGCTGTGACAAGGGTGCTTCGGTTTCGGTGCCACATGCCGACAGATTGAGCGCCGTGGCTGCGCCGCCGCCCGTGGCCTCGGCTTCAACCGCCTCAATCACGATTGCCTGCTCTGGCTCGGTAAAGCCGAACTGGATTTTATGCTCTGCTTCAAAGGTTTGGCGCAGCTCTTCGCGGGCGCACATAGGTACACTGATGGTGCTGTCCGTGCCTTTGTATTTCACACGCAGATGCAGGTTCAGCTGCTGCGCGTTCCGGCCAACGCCTTGATCGGAAAGGGCGTTTTGCGCCTGTTGCGATACATTGGCGGCTTCGGTGGCGACAAGGTCCCAATCGTTTGTTCCACATTCAAGCGCCTTGTCCACAATCACGCGCTGGTCGGCGAGGCCCATGCCCAGGGCGGACAATACGCCCGAAAAAGGCGGCACGATCACGCGGTCTATCCCGAGGGCATCGGCCACAAGGCAGGCATGCTGGCCGCCCGCGCCACCGAAAGAAAGAAGGCTGTATTTTTTGATGTCGTGGCCACGTTCCACGGACACACGTTTGATCGCCCGCGCCATATGCTCGACGGCCACGGCGAGGAAGCCTTCGGCGATCTGTTCAAGGCTGTAATCAGCGCTCGTTTCGGATACGATCTGTTTTTGGATTGCTTCAAAACCGGCCACAGTGGCCTGTACATCCAGCGGCGATTTTCCGTCTTCGCCAAACACGGTGGGAAACAGTTCAGGTGACAGTTTCCCCAGCATTACGTTGCAGTCAGTGACTGTGATTGGGCCGCCGCGTCCGTATGCTGCCGGGCCGGGGTAAGCCCCCGCAGACGCGGGCCCCACGCGAAACCGGCCGTCTTCAAACGTGCAGATGGACCCACCACCTGCCGCTACCGTGTGGATATCCATCATCGGCACGGTCATGCGCACGCCTGCCACGATGGTATCGAACACACGTTCGTAAGCGCCTGCATAGTGGGAAACATCGGTTGAGGTGCCGCCCATATCAAAGCCGATCAGCTTGCTGAATCCCGCGCGTTCTGCGGTTTTGGCCGCCCCCACAATGCCGCCTGCCGGCCCCGATAGCACAGCATCCTTGCCTTCAAAGGCATGGGCGGCTGCAAGCCCGCCGTTTGATTGCATGAAATAAAGTTTGGCGCCGCCGGTGGCATCTTCCACCTGCTGCACATAGCGCTTCAAAATCGGGGTCAGATAGGCGTCTGCCACGGTTGTATCGCCACGGGACACCAGCTTCATCAGCGGGCTGACCTGATGGCTGAGGGAAATTTGGCTGAAACCGACCTCGCGCGCGATCTCACCGACCCTGATTTCATGGTCGGGGAAGCGGTAGGCATGCACGAAGGCGATGGCCACACTTCTGAGGCCTTTTGCGTGGGCACTTTCAAGGGCACGACGGGTAGAAAGTTCACACAGGGCACATATGGTAGTGCCCATTGCGTCCTTGCGTTCAGGCACTTCGGCCACGTCGGTATAAAGCGGCTCGGGCCGTTCAGGCTTGAGCGCAAACAAATCGGCGCGATGTTGTTGCCCGATCAGAAGGGCATCACCAAATCCTTCAGTGATCAGAAGGAGAGTTGGTTCACCATTTCGTTCCAGAAGCGCATTGGTGGCAACGGTGGTTCCCATCTTGATGGCGGCCACTTGATCGGCGGGGAAGGGGGCGTCTTCCGCCACACCCATGATATCCCGCATGGCATGCACAGCGGCATCCTTATAATGGCCAGGGCTTTCAGACAGATATTTGTGGCTGGTGAGCGTGCCGTCAGGGTGGCTGGCGACAATATCCGTGAAAGTACCGCCCCGATCGATCCAAAATTGCCAATTGCCGCTCACATGCCCCTCCGAACCCTTGATCATAAAAATCGCTCAAGGATGTTTTACAGGAGCTGTGCTTCAAGTAAAGCGGGAGGGTGCCTAAGCGCAGGAGATCGGGATGCTGAAGCTGCGATCATAGCGCAGGAAGCAAGGGTCTTCCTCGAACCGGGCTGTGGTTTGTTGGCAAAGGGCATCTTCACCCACCTTGGTGCGATAGGTTTCGTAGGCCTTTCTGTTGGGGAAGGAAAAAAGCGCATATCCCCGATTTGGCGGTGCCGGGTGCCCAAGCCCCTGAAAGCTGAAGGCAGCCTCGGGCAGGAGCGCGGTTTCATGGTCGAGCGGCGGGCTGAAATAGCCATGGTGGGTGCCACCATATTTTTCCACAAGCGTGATCCAGGCGCGAGCATAGTCGCGGAAGGCCTCGGTTTTACCGGGCGCCACTTCATAGGTGATCACACATGTAAACATTGTCTGCGTCGCTCCCTGTTGCGCGCAGGGTACCTTAGGCGAGGGCACAGCGCCAGCCAAATGGCGCTAGTGGCCTGATCCACTGTCTGCCATCCCGGCGATTTCGCCGCGCATCACAGGGTATCCCATATTCATCCAGCCAAAAATGCCTTCATACATCACGGCGGTGTTGGTGTATCCCCGCCGCCTGAGCTTGTTGATTACACTGTCTGCCGCCGCGCGCGGGCAGGAACAATAGGCGATGATCATCACATCTTTCGGCAGCTCTGCCGTCAGTTCGTCAAAATCGGTATAGTAGGGGATAGGGATCGAGCCTTCGAGATGCACCCGCTGCCACACGGATGTAACGCGTGTGTCCAGAAGCACCATGCGCTTGCCGCTTTCCATAGCAGCCAACAGGTCTTTTGCCATCACATAACGGCCATCGCGCAGGTCAAAATCCGGGTTTTCGCCATCTGCGTTCAAAACATACTGGTCCGGCGTTGGCATGGCCTTCAGGACCGGTTTCTGTTGTGTCCAGCCGCTGGCTTTTGACCTGAGGAAAGCCGTAAGCGCATCGATATCGTCAGACGGGAGCTTGTCTTCCCATGCGGGCATGGGTGTGCCTTGCCGCCCATGCCGGATGGCATAGCGGATCACCTCATCCGTATTGTGCGCTAACGCTGACTGGTTCCCAAGCGCTGGTGCGTCCACGCCTTCGCCGTTCTCGCCGTGGCAGGTGGCGCAATTTTCGGCATACAGCAGACGCCCACGGTCCACATCACCTTCTACCGGGTTGGTGGAGAGCCGCACGCGATCCACCCCCGCTTGCCAGAACAGCCAATAGGTCAGGTCCCATGTTTCATCAAGCGTGAGCGGGCCGCCCACTTCATCCAGATAGCCGCCCATGGCCGTGCCTTCGCGGCCATAGGACAAGGGGCGCAACACGGCGTGTGGCACACCGGATTCGAACAGGCTTTGGCTTCTGAGGGAAGGTGCGTGATCGTTGGCATAGCCTTCGCGGTTTACGCCGTGGCACAGGGAGCAATATTTCTGATAATTCTCTGCCGCCCGCTCGCTTTGCGCTTTTGTCAGTTTCCGTGGCGGCCGCATTTTTTCATAGTCCGCCGCAAACGCTGTGCCGGTGAACAGGGCAAGCATGGTTGCGGCGCCAATGATAAGGCTTTTGCGGTGTGCGCGTAGGGGCATGCCGGGGTTCTCTCTGCTGTCTTATATGTCGGGCATATATGTGCCCATTAATTCACGGCAGTAGACAGGCGGCAGCTCCTATGGTCAACCACGGTTGCGGCAAGCGGAGGCAAGGGCGGGACAAGCGGATGGTGTTTTCAACTGTTGGCTAGGTCAAATCCACAATGAGCACATTTGCTCCTAAACACCGGGCTAACAAAAAATCGCGATATATAGGTGAGGCTTTTTCCGCATTGAGGACATCTGCCAATAACATTTGATAGAGCAAAACCAATCAGGAGGGGTGCGAATAGCGTGTAGGGAGGAAGCTCAGGGAAGAGAGCCGCTGAGGAAAGTCCTGTCAGAAGCCCACCAATCTGCACCAAATTCGCTAGCCTATTGCGTCTCATAAAACCTAACCCTCGTCCTTCAGGAATTCCGCAAGGTCATTGTAACGTTTCTTGATGGCGCCGCCCATGCCGCGGCAGAAACGCCCGGTGCCGAAGTCAGTCAAGAGTGCATCAAACAAACCACGACGGCGGCCGATTTTGAACATAAGCGCCGTTGAGGATACATCAGCCACCAGGTTGAGCCGGTCTTCCGGGCGCATATCGCCCATGATCTGGGTCATGCGGTCCTTGATGGGGGAGGTCTCTACCTTGAGGGCAATTTTCATGGTCGCTTCAGCGGCGATCCGGTTCAGCATCTTGGGGTCCAGCCCGGCGCTATCGCAGATCAGGCTGAAGGCCATCACTTCGGCCCCGTCTTCCATCATGCGTACATCGGCGGTGGCGCCTTCGCCCTCCAGATAGTTCAGGTGTTCTGCGGCCAGAAGGCGCACCACTTCGGCTCTTTTGAGCACATGCTGCATGGACTTCATGGCTTGGGTTTCGGAGCTAGTTTCCTCTGCGGCCACAGGCGAAACGGCGACAAGCATCAGCGGGAAAAGGAATTGGATTTTTTTATAAAAGTGCATGGTGATCAGTACTCTAACATGTTTTCTGTTCAGTTTAGCATTGTTTGGCCATTGTTGGGGAGGGCGTAATCATGCTAATGGGCGCAAATGTTTGACCTGCCGGATTGTCCGGCCCAAGAGGGAGCCAAACCCAAATGGAAATCTATGTGGATGCGGACGCCTGCCCGGTGAAGGAAGAGGTGCTTAAGGTGGCCTACCGGCATGATTTGGTGGTGCATCTGGTGTCCAATAGCTGGCTTCGCATCCCTGTGGGCGATAAGATCAACAAGGTAGTGGTGAGCGACGGCTTTGATGCGGCGGACGACTGGATCGCAGAGCGCGCGGGTGCGGGCGATGTTTGCATTACTGGCGATATCCAGCTTGCAGCCCGCTGTCTTGAAGGTGGGGCGCTCGTGCTGGGGCACAACGGCAAACCTTTCACGCCTGATAACATCGGCATGGCGCTGGCGATGCGGGAACTTAAATCCCAGCTTCGGGATATGGGGGAAGATCGCGGCTTCAATGCCAGCTTCACCGGCAAAGACAGGTCGCGTTTCCTGTCTGCGCTTGAACTTGCGGTGCAGAAGGGTGGCAAACTTTAAGGCGCGCCCCAAAAATGCAAAACGGCGCAGCCTGCGCCACGCCGTATCCTTCGCCAGATTTGGCAAATTCTAGACCTTGATGTCGATCTTCAGGCCCTTGCCCTCGGTGTGCGGGGCCGAAACCTTGACCTTGCTTTCAGGAACGGAATTCAGATCCAGCTTTGCGCCACCGCCATTTGATTTGTGTGGGGCCATACCTGCGGTATTCAGTTGAAGTGCTGCGCCGGATGAAACGCTTCCGATCATGTTTTGCTCCTAACAAAGCCGGTAAGATTTATCTTGTTGAGGCCTTTTTGACAGAAGTTTTTCCGGCTGTGAAGAGATGCATAAAATTTTACCTATAATTCTGATTTTGTTCAGTTTTTCGGTAACCATTTGTTAAGGAAACGAACGCTGTTTTCGCCCATTATCTTGCTGATTAATTGGGCGTCTGCCCCTTTTTCCAAAAGGGCGGCCGTGATGGCCGGCACATCTTCTGCCGTCAGCGCCTGCACCGCTCCGTCCCAGTCTGATCCAAGGGCGATATGATCGGCCCCCACAAGCGAGACACCATAAAGAAGCGCCTCTGCGATGGCGTCGGGCGTGTCGTCACAAATGGCGGCTTTCCAGAAGCCAATGCCGATCAGGCCGCCGCGGGCTGCGATGGCTTTCATCAGGTCATCGGGGAAGTTGCGCGGTGTGTCGCAGTGGCCCTTCAGGCCTGTGTGCGACATGACAACCGGGCGGTTGGTGATCGCCAGCACGTCCCATGCCACCTGCTCGGATGCGTGCGAAAGGTCGATGATCATCTCTTTTTCGTTCAGCCGCCTTACCACCGCCCTGCCGAAATCAGTGAGGCCAGCCTTTGATGTGCCGTGAAGGGAGCCGCCGATTTCATTATCAAAAAAATGCAGCAGGCCCACCATGCGAAAGCCAGCGTCATACAACCTGTCGATATTCTCGATATTGCCTTCAAGAGGATGGGCGCCTTCCGTGCCCAGAAGGGCACCGATGGGTTTGGTGTCGGGCGCGCCTGCGCGGGCAGCCAATAAGGCCTGCAATTCTGATCGGGACCGCACCCACATGAGCGCGCCGCCCGAGTTTGCCACATAATCATCCAGCCGCTGGCCCTGGTAAAGCGCGCGCTCCAGCAAGCTACCCCATGTGCGCATGGGCCAGCCCTGCGCCACGGCCAGCAGGGTGATATTGTCCGATGAGGCGTCATTGGCGGTATAATTCTGGCCGCGCGGGGTTTTGGTAACCGTGGTGAACATCTGCAACGCAAAATTGCCCGCCTGCAGGCGCGGCAGGTCCACCTGCCCACGGTCGCTGCGGTCAAGCATATCGCGCTGCCACAGGAGGGTGTCTGCGTGCCAGTCCATCACCGTGAGGGTGTTGTGCACAGCTTGCGCGTCAGTGGGCACGGTGTAGGGCCGGTGCGGCACCTGACGGTTCATACTGCCTTCCACCAGTGGTGGCGCCACAAGGCGCAGGCCCGCATAGGCAACGACAATAAGGGCACCAAGGCCCAGCAGGATTTTGCGTGTGGTGGTCATATAAAAACTCCCCTACGCCATGACATAGGGGAGTTTGATTGTGTTTCCAGTTGGCGGTAAGGGGTAGCCTTACCGTCCGTTTGGTGTTGGCGCAACTTTCGGTGTTGGCGCCACGCGCGGGGTGCGGGCCACACGCGGGGTGCGTGGTGTTGGTGCCACCGTTGCCACACGCTGGCGCTCGTAATCGCCTTCAATGGTGGAAACGGCCTTTTCGAACGCTTCCCGTAGGTCCTTGTCGTCTGGCAGGCGGCCTTTGATGGCGGAAAGCACGAGGCGTTTTTCGTAATCGCCATCGATCGACGCAGCCACATCGAGGGCTGTCAGCCAGTTCTTCTTGTCGAACGCGCCGGTGTTCACAAGGGCCGAAAGCGCAAGGCGTTTTTCATAGTCCCCACCGATATGGTCGATGGCCTTGAGCGCCAGATTGGTTGCCGATTTGGACGAACCATATTGGTGCGTCACAGACCCAAGGAGGAGGCGCAGCTCATAATCGCTATCGATATTGTCGGTGGCTATGCGGGTGAAGGTTTCCAGGTTCTTCTCACCCATTTTGCTGTTGGCGAGAGCTGAGCTGAGCAGCAGGCGCAGCTCATAGTCGCTATCGATTTCCTTGGCTACATCCAGCAGCATGGTGATGGCTTTGTCGTCCACACCGAAGCGGTCGATATAGGCTGTCAGGAGCAAACGGTTCTCATAATCGCTTTCGATATTCTTTGCCACTTTCAGTACTTTTGGCAGCACTTTCTTGTTCAGCTTGTCTTCATTCAGCAGGGCAGTAAGGGCGAGGCGGGTTTCATAGTCGCTGTCGAATTTGGCGACCAGGTCCACGATATCTTCAAGCTGGCCGGATGACATATCAGCCTGATCAACAAGATGGGAGACATAGATGCGGGTCACAAACTCGCTTTCGATGTTTTTCATCTCCTTGATGACGGCCTTGGCGCCGCCCTTCTTGAGGAAGCGGGCGATGCGTTCTTCAGCATTGAGGCCCATTTCGCGCACCATGAACAATGTCATGTCGGCGAGCCAGTCCTGACCTTTTTTATCGAAGTCAGCGCGTTGGCCATCGATCCAGTAGGTATACTCAAGCTTGCCGTCTTCGCTTTCAACGCGCAGCTTGCGCTTGATGCCTTTTTCCTGGCTCTGGATGCTGATGCGGCCATCGTCGTCCAGCGATTTGATGCCGCGGTCGTCATCGGTCAGCTCGAACTTGCCGTCCCAGCTCATTTTTACAACGCGGTCATCATCATGCCAGGTGATGTTGCCGCTGCCATCTTCGTGGGTGATGTGGTGCCTGTGGCGCCCCATTTCTGCACGGCTTTCTTCAAGCGCCGCCTTGGCTTCGGCCATGGCCATGCGGGCTTCCTCTGCGGCTTCGCGCGCTGTTTCCGCCACTTCAGCCTCGGCTTCGGCGATGGCCTCGCGGATTTCCTCAGCGATTTCTTCTTCTGTTGGCACCGGGTGTTCCCGCATCATGCGTTCGGCTTCCTCGGCCATTTCGCGGGCCTGTACCTGGATTTCCGCACGTGCCTTGTCGATCGCGCGGCGGATCGCAGCGCGGGACTCTTCAGAAGCTCCATCTCCTAGCCCCGCCAATTCCATCTCTGCTGCGGCGAGGGCATTGCGGATCTCTTCAGCGATCTCTTCCTCGGTTGGTGTGGGCATGCTTTCCATCATGCGCTGGGCTTCAAGGGCCATTTCACGGGCCTGTACCTGTACTTCGGCGCGGGCCTGCGCGATGGCGCGGCGCATTTCTGCTTCAACTTCCGCTTCGGTTGGCGGCTCGTGCGGGTGGGCGGCGCCAAGCGCCATGGTCTCAAGCGGCATTTCAGCATAGAGCGCATCGGCGAACTGGATGCTCGGCAGGCCAAGTGTGATGGCCAGAAGGCTTGTGGTGACGGCGGTTTTGGCGCCAAGGCTTGTTTTTTTGAAGGGTGCGCTGTCGCTGCCTATCAAGCGCTCGACCCGCTTCCGGAGCATGGATTTATTTCCAGCCATTGCTAATCCCCATTGTATCTGTCGGTTTTCATGTATTTTTGTGGCGCATGTATAGAGGGCGGCGGCAACCGAGTGTGCGTTTGCAAACCGGGTTGCAGCCCATTCGTCGGCGGAAAGTTCCGCCAGGTCTGTCAGCCGCTTGCGCGCCAGCATGAAAAGCGGCTGAAAGAAAAACAGTCGTGACAAAATCTGAAGCACCATCAGCATCAGCGGATCGCGCCGCACCATATGGGCCACTTCGTGGGCCAAAAGGCTGTCCAGCTCCTGCTGCGGCAGGTCATCGAAGGCCCACGCCGGCAGGCAGATTTCCTTGCGTGGCAGGCAGATGGGGCTTTTGATGTCGGACGAGCGGCTAAGATACGGCACGTGGCGGATATCGGCGCGTTCACAGATGGCCCGCAGCGTCTGGTTGGCGGGATGTTCCGCCCCCACACGTTTGCGGCTGCCCAGCGACCGGATCGCCCCCATATAGGCGACAATCAGGAAGAGGGCGGCGATGATGGCAAGTGTTGTCCAGGCCAGGATCGCCAGATCCTTGGTACGCAGGGCCGTCACATATTGCCAGAAGCTGCCCGACTTTTCATTTGCTAGTATAGGGTCAGTCTCGCTGTCTGTGACTGGGCCGGTGTCTTGTTCCTGACGTAACGGCCCCGCGCTCAGGGGTCTTGGTTCCGTGTTTGCCACGGTATTTTCTTGTGGTTCTTCAACCACTGTTTCTGTTGTTATTGCGGGAAGCTCTCGCGGCGCGAAGATTGGGCCTTCGCCAAATTGTCGTTGGGGGGCAGCCTCCGCCGCATCGTTCGCAAGCGGGCGGGCCTCATCGAACTGGCGCACCAGCTCGGCCGTGCGTGCGTGTTCGATGGTGATGGGTTTTGAAATCCAGTCCCCCACAGGCAACAGGGCCACGAAGGAGCCTGCAATCGCCAGCTTCCACGCCAGCTCTGCCAGATCGGGCGATTTCAGAAGGCCCAGCTTTTCCATCAGCCATACGGCGCCGATGAGAAGCGTGCTTGCCACCATGAATTTGATAAACAGCAGCAGGAAAGGTGTATCTGAAAAAAGGTCCAACATTATTTTGCCCCCTTGTCGATCAGCGCCTTGATGTCAGAGAGTTCGTCGCCATCAAGTTCGCCTTCCTTCACCAGATGCGCCAGCAGTTCCTTGCTGTCGCCCTTAAAGAGGGTGGACACCAGCGACGACACCATCGAGCGTTTCACATCGCCTTCGCTGATCAGCGGGCGGTATACCCGCTCGCGACCACGGGGTTCAGATGCCAGAACACCTTTTTTCTCCAGCCGGGACAGGATGGTGCCCACGGTGGTGTGGGCCAGCGATACATCCTGCAGCGCCTGCTGCACGTCTTTTGCTGATCCCGCGCCCAAGTGCCAAAGGGCCTGAACCATTTGATATTGCTGGTCGCTCAGTTTGATGTTTCCGCTCATGCTGTCACCTTCTACTACATGTGTAGAAGAATGATTACTACACGTGTAGTAAGTCCGTCAATCGGAAAAATCCCCCCTAAACTTTTTGCCACCTCTGAGGCGGAGTGATTTGTGGGAGTTGCTTTTTAAAGAAGTTCCAATAAGGTGTTCGCGGGGCGCATTGAATTGGGGATCGCTTGTGGATTTTGATATCCCATCCTTGATGATGGTGACGACACTGCTGCTCGGGACCTGTGCTGTAATCCTTACGGCGCACTGGATCGCGAACATCAGCTTCATCGGGCTTGGCCGCATCGCGGCAGGGGCCAGCATGGGGGCTGTGGGCATGATGCTGCAGCCTGTGGACGTGCGCACGGCCAGTGCCCTTTTTGCTTTCAGTGGTGATGTGCTTCTGCTGTTTGGGCAGCTTTTCATCTGGTTTGGTGTGGCAGATTTCTGGGGTGTGCGCGGGCGCAACATCAGCTTTCTGGCATACGGCCTGTTGCTGATGGGCATTGCAAGCCTTGGCTATAATCATCTGGAAGGTGGCTCGATTGAAGCGCGGGCGCTTACCTATTCACTGTTTGTGGCGGGCATGGCTTTGGGGGCAACACTTTCGATGGTGCAGGCACTGGGCGGGCGCGTCGGGCTATATAAAGGTGTGATCAAACGCAAAACCATTGGCGCCACGCTTCTGACCGCCACTTTCCTTGTGCATGCGATTTTCTATCTGTACCGATCCATGACCTGTCAGGACGGCAATATTCTGGACGCCGGCAAGCTGCCGCTGGCGGGCTTCACCGAAATGGAAGGCATTATCTTCGCGATTGGTCTTACGGTAACCACCATTGTGATGACTGCCGAACGGGTGCAGGCAGACCTGCGCATCCAGGCGATGATGGATCCGCTGACGCAAGCGCTTAACCGCCGCGCGTTCATGACAGTGGTGCGCACGGTATTGGCGCGGTCCCGCCGGTCAAGCGAGCCGGTTTCGATGATCATGCTGGATATTGATAAATTCAAGCGCATCAACCTGCGCCATGGCCATATGGTGGGGGACATGATCCTCACCCAGTTTGCAGAGGGTGTTATGGAAGGCCGCCGCGCGCAGGATGTGTTCTGCCGTTTTGGCGGGGAAGAATTCCTGCTTCTGTTGCCGGGCACAGACGAAGAAGGCGCGGCCCTTGTGGCCAACCGGGTGCGCGATGCTGTCACCGGCTATCCCTTCAAGGTGGGCAAGAAGGATATCAGCCTGACAGTCAGCTTCGGGGTGATGACAGCGCGCGGTGATGACCTCACGCCCGACAGCATGATGGACGCCGCCTACAAGGCCCTGCGCGCCGCCCAGCAGGAAGGCAAAAACCGCATCGAGCTGGCCAGCAACCTCACGGCGGGTTAGAATCGTTGTTGGGACTTAGAAGCCTACCCATAGGGAAGCAAAATTACTCCAATATTTATGAAGGCGATTTGTAAGTGAGACACATCGAAAAGCTCATAACGCTTGCTTCCGAACCTCTTGCTTCCTCAAGTCCTGCTGGGGCAGAACATCTTCGGCCTCTTGCGCCGCATTTCTTTGAGGAACTGATGTGTCTCCTAAGTTGTCGAAATGGATTTTATGCGTTTGAATCTGCGTTACATGTTTTCCCGATGACGAACGAAGGCGGTGTCATTGGAATTTCAGATTGGAATTCGCATGATTTGTGGAGGCGCTATTACGAGGGATTGGCAGAAGGCTATCTTTTTTTCGCGGAAGATGTTTTTGGGTATCAGTTCTGTGCAAAAGAGGACGCCATATTCATTTTCGATCCGGAAACAGGAGAGGCACAACCTTTTTCCAACACACTCGAGGCTTGGGCTGAAAAAGTTATCAATGATTACAAGGTAGTAACGGGGCATCCTATTGCCCATGAATGGCAAAGACAGTTCGGTCCGCTTGAGCCTGGCTGTCGGTTATTTCCATTGAAGCCATTTTTCGCAGGAGGCGAGTTTTCCGTTTCAAACCTTAAAGTGGTCAATTCAATTGAAGGAATGAGAGCGCGAGGGCCTATTGCCAGCCAGATTCGAAACCTTCCTGACGGCAGCGTTATTGAAATTAAAGTGAATGGGTGACTGCGTCTAAACGAACACCATGCCACGAAAAAGCCCGGCGGGTGAGGCCGGGCTTTTCTGTGATTGGTTGGTATGGGTGAAGCCTAGAGCTTTTCCACCAGCAGGCTGCCGATGGAATAGCCCGCGCCAAAGGAACAGATAATGCCCTTGTCGCCTGCCTTCAGGTCCTTGTGGTTTTCATGGAACGCCACGATCGAGCCCGCGCCTGCGGTGTTGCCATATTGGTCCAGCACGGTTGGGGCTTCGTGTGCCTCAGGCTCGCGGCCCAGAAGCTTTTTGGCGGCATACATATTCATATTGATGTTGGCCTGGTGAAGCCACATGCGCGACAGGTCCTCAACCTTCAGGCCTTCGTCTTCAAGCTGGCTTGAGATGAATTCGGTCACCAGTGGCAGCAGTTCCTTGAACACCTTGCGGCCTTCCTGCACGAAGAACATGTCGTCGCGGAACATGCTGTCGTCATCAAGGCGGGTCATGGGGCCATAATGGGTGCGGATGTTCGATGAAAACTGTGTTTCGGCTTTTGTGCCCGTTACTTTCCAGAGGTCATCACCCTTGGCAATGGACGCATCCTCAAGCACCACGGCAGAGGCAATATCACCAAAGATAAAGTGGCTGTCGCGGTCCCGGAAGTTCACCATGGTGGAGAAAATCTCGGGGTTCACCATCAACACGCGCTTGGCTGCGCCTGATTTGATGGCGTTCACGCCTGCGATCAGGCCGTAGGTTGCGCTTGAGCAACCCATCACCATATCCAGCGCGCTGCCTTTGGTGCCAAGGTGCTTCTGAACTTCGATCCCGATGGCGGGGAAGAAGCGCTGCACAAGGGCAGCGGAACAGATGATCTGGTCAATATCTTCAGGCTGAAGGCCCGCGTTCTTGATGGCAACCTTGCCCGCTTCGATGGCCATATGGGCCTGGAAGCAGGGGCGCTCATCGTCGCCGTGGCCGCCTTCCGGCATTTTGGACATCATGCGGTCAAGGTCCATCACGCCTTCAACATCCACCAGGTGGCGGGCCTTGATGCCCGATGCCTTTTCGATGAATTCCGCGCTGGAGTGCTGTCTGGCCGGGATCAGGCCAGCGTCGATGTCGGCCTTGTTGCGGGCATTGAAATCATCAACATATTCGTTGAAGGTTTTCACCAGTTCTTCGTTGGTGATTTTGTGCGGCGGCACATAAAGACCAGTACCCGAAATTACTACATCAACCATACCAAACAGTTCCTTGTTTTTTCGCGCCCGCTCTACGCCGATTTATGACGGGCTTGTTACAATGGGCGCATAGATATACTGCCTTTTGCCCCAACAGCCAACCAATCATTCCCGTTATATCAGCCATGCGAAAAATCGCTTAGTTTTCTGTAGGATAGCGGGTGGGGCTATGCTACGAAAATGGCATGTCTGTTTGGGGAAAGATCATTGGTGGTGCGGCGGGCCTTGCATTGGGTGGCCCGATCGGCGCGCTTCTGGGCGTGGCGGCGGGTGCCGCCGTGGACGCGGGCGTGCGCGCCGCCTCGGCTGACCCGGAAGCCACCAAACAGGTTACCTTCACCATCGGGGTGATCGCGCTGGCGGCCAAAATGGCCAAGGCAGATGGCCGTGTGACGCGTGAGGAAGTGGATGCCTTCAAGCAGGTGTTCCGCGTGCCGCCCGAAGAGATGCGCAACGTGGGCCGTGTGTTTGATATGGCCCGGCAGGCAACGGCGGGATTTGATGCTTACGCCAAGCAAATCGCCGGGCTGATGCGCAACAATCGCCCGGTTTTGACGGACCTTCTGGAAGCGTTGTTTTTCATCGCAAAGTCTGATGGTGAGGTGCACCCCAACGAACTGAACTATATCCGCGCCGTTGCCAAGATTTTTGGTTTCTCAAAGCCGGAGATTGACCAGTTTGTCTATCGCCATGTGGGGGCAGACCCTGAATGCCCCTATGGTGTGCTGGGTGTTGAGCCCTCAATTGATGACGCGGCGCTTAAATCTCATTACCGCAAGCTGGTGCGGGAAACTCACCCGGACCGCCTGATCGCAGAGGGCGTGCCCAATGATTTCATCGCGGTGGCAACCCGCCGCGCGGCCGAGATCAATGCCGCCTATGACAAGATCGTAGCCGACCGCAAAGCGGCAGGAGGCATGAGCCGATGAAAAAGCGCGATATCCTGCTGGTGATCCTGATCACCATTGTCTGGGGGCTGAATTTCATCGCGGTGAAATGGGCGGTGGTGGATTTCCCGCCGCTTCTGGCCAACGCCATCCGCTTCGCTATTGTTCTGGTGGCTTTGTCGCCGTTCCTGAAAATCATCAAGGGGCGCATGCGCGACCTGATTTTGGCCGCGGTCAGCCTTGGGGTGATCCACTTTGGCGCCGTGTTCCTGGGCATGCAGGTAGCTGATGGTGTGGGCGCAGTGGCGATTGCCTCCCAGCTGAATGTGCCGTTTGCCACGCTTCTGGCCGTGCTGTTCCTTGGGGAAACGGTGGGCTGGAAACGGGTGCTGGGTATTGCCCTTAGTTTCTCGGGCGTGATGGTGCTTGGCTTTGATCCTGAAGTGTTTGCCTATATTGATGCGCTTGTGATCATCGTGTTTGCAGCCTTCATGTATAGTGTGTCGGCCATCCTGATGCGGCGGTTGAAGGATGTGCGCGCCGTCACCACGCAAGCCTGGGTTGGGGCGGCAGGTGTGATAGGTTCCGGTATCCTGTCGCTTACGTTTGAAACAGGGCAGGTGGATGCGCTGATGAATGCAGGTGACCTGGCCTGGGGCGGGGTGATCTATTCTGCTATTGCTGCATCCCTCATTGGACACGGGGGTGCGAACTATCTTTTGCGGCAGTATGAGGTGTCTGTGGTGTCGCCATACTTCCTGATGATGCCGGTATTTGCCGTGTTGGGTGGGATCGTGATCCTCGATGAGGAGTTTACCTCGCGCATGGCGCTGGGTGGCTTGCTGACCCTGATCGGTGTGTTGGTTGTGACCCTCAGGAACAGTGCGCGGGCGCAGGCGATTGCCAGCCCGGAAAATGAGAATTAACCTGAGACAAGACTGTTTGGTACGAGCGTTAGGATGACACCCGAAATAAATCACAGCCCATCGCCCAACTGGGACGAACGGCCCGAGGGCTGCACCATTGATGCGGTGATTATCCATTATACCGGGATGGAAAGTGGCGAAGCCGCGCTTGATCGCCTTTGCGATCCTGATGCAAAGGTGTCAGCCCATTATCTGATCGAGGAAGATGGCCGCCTGTTCCAGATGGTGCCAGAGGACAAGCGCGCATGGCACGCCGGCGTGTCCCATTGGGCGGGGCGGGATAATCTCAATCATACCTCCATCGGGATCGAACTTGTGAACCCCGGCCACGAGTTTGGCTATCGGGATTTTTCCAAAGCGCAAATCGACACACTTTTGGCCATGTTGAAGGGAATTGCATCGCGCCATTCGATTTTGCCGAGTCGTTACCTCGGCCACAGCGATATCGCGCCGGACCGTAAAACCGACCCTGGCGAGCGGTTCCCTTGGGAAAGGCTGGCGCGCGAAGGTTTTGGGGTATGGTCAGGCGTGGATGGCCGGGATGCCAGCCCAATCGCCCAAAAGGGGGATAAGGGGCCAATAATCAACAAGCTTAACAAACAATTAGGCATCGTTGGCTATCATGTTTCTGACACAGATTGTTTTGACTGTTCGACAGAGTATGTCATCCGGGCCTTTCAGGCCCATTGGCGACCCGAAACAGTATCTGGTATATTCGATGCGGGAACTGCAGCCAGGCTCGAAGATATCACCAACCAGATGCGCAACACTGGGGAACGTTTATGAATAAATTCCTTTTTTCCACTTTTCTTGCCGTTCTAGCTGTACCTGCTTTCGCGCAGGAAGACAGCGTGACGACCGAACACCGACCGAACGAGCACACCGTTGCCTGCCTTGAGGCACCAACGCGCGATTGTGCCTTTACCGCCGCGCTGCAGACTGTGATTGGCGAAGAGTTCGGGATTGAACGGTCGAAGGTGCTGATCGGTGTGGCACGCGCCATGATCGATACGGGCCAACGCGATCAGGCGATCCAGACCTTGATGCTGGCGCTTGATGAAGCAAGGTCTGTGCGCCTGACACTGGTAACGCAGGAAAAAATCACCGAAATCGCACCTTTGCTTGCGCGCGCTGGCGACGTAGCTGGCGGCCTGGCCCTGGCTGGCGAACTTCAGAATGACGGCATCAAGGACGTGGTGCTCACTGAGATTGCTGAAGAGGCCATTGATGCTGGCCAGTTGGCCGATGCGCGTGTTGCCTTGGGGCAGATGTCCAACCAATCCAAGGCGTTCTGGCGGGAAATGAGCCTGCTGGCACGTGCCCCTAAGGCAGCCTTGCAGGCAGTTGACCTGGCGCCAATGGACGCGAAAGTGCGGGCGCTATCCAATCCGGGGCAACAATATCTTGGGCTAGTACAGCTTGCGATCGTTGCTGGCCAAAAGGGAATGCCGGGTGAACGCAACGTTTATCTGACCCAGGCCGATGAATTGTTCCTGTCCATTATCGGGATCACTTCGCGCGCCGAAGCCGCAGCCAACCGCGCGCGGGCTATGTTCGATGCCGGTATGGATGATGCCTTCATCCGCGAAAGTTATGATCTTGCGCTGTTGCATGGTGGTCGCTTGCGCGGCAATACAGCGATGGCCGACTTTGCCAGAAAAGTGGGCCCGATCGAGGCTGCGCGGGGCGATGTGGAAACAGCGCTTTCGCGCCTTGAATATTTCACGGAAGTGGATGCAAAGGCCCAATATCTTTCTGATCTTCGCGCCAGTTCAAACCAGAGCATCTTTGCTGCCGAAGTGCGCGAGCTGATGGCTGAGGTGGATGAGCTTCAGGGTGCGTACGAGCGCGATATCGTACGCCTGACGCTCCTTGAGGGCGCGCTTTTTAACACCGATCTTTATTTGGCCCGCCAGATCGTGGAAGCCATGGAAGATGACGATAATCAGGCACTGGCACTTGCGCTGATGGCGCCGCTCCTTGAATAGGAAAATCGGGGAACAGGCACAATCAACGTCCTGAAGAAAAGGCCGCCCTCCTGAGGCGGCCTTTTTTATGCCTGTTGATTGGGCCCTGTTGCGGGTATCGGTGCCGGTGTTTCGCCGCCCGGTGCTGTTACGGGTTTCCAGCGGGTAATCCAGAGGAAAGCGGCCGGGGCATAATAGAAGCTGACGATCATCGACAGGAAGGCCCCGCCTGCGATGGCCACTGCAAAGGGTGGCCAAAAGGCGCCGCCAGCCAAAATGAGTGGTGTGAAACCGCCCACAGTGGTGATTGTGGTGGACACAATATGCCGTCCGGTTTTCATCACGCCGTCAACCACGGCATCAGCGTTGCCTGCGCGCGCTTCTCTGATGCCGCGCAGTTCCGACAGGATCACGATGGCGGCGTTGATAGCCAGACCCACAAGACCCATCAGGCCAAAGATTACCACGAAGCTGAGCGGATAGCCAAAGAACCAGAGGGAAAAGAGCCCAAGGCCAGCCGCCTGTACAGCAGCCATGAAGGTAACAAACGCCATGCGGAAGCTGTTGAAAGTGAGGACAATGGCCAGAAGCATCATCACCATCAAAAGACCAACGGTGCCAAAAAGCTGGGTCATGGCTTCATTGCGTTTTTCGGTCTCGCCGCCGAACTGGATCTGGTATCCCGGCGGCACCACCAGATTTTCCTTTTCAATAGCTGCTTTCAATTTTTTGAAGGCATCACCCGGCAGGATACCGAAATCAAGATAAGCCTGAACCTTGTTCATGCGCACGCCGTCATGGTGTTCGATGGTGCCCACTTTGGTAGTGAGCGCAACATCTGCCACCGCAGATACGGGCACTTCGGCAAATCGCCCCGTACCGCCTTCAACCATTGGCGCTATCAGCATCATATTGGCGATGGAGGAAATGTCAGTCCAGTTGGCGCGGTCTGCGATCAGGCGCACAGGTACCTGTTGGGTTTCCTCGATCACATAGGTGGCAACAATGCCGCCTGTAAGGGCCTGTAGCTGGCTTTCCACCTGGCTGAGTGTAAGGCCGGTCACGGAAACATCATCTTCGCGCGCCTGCACGTCCACCATGGGGCGCCCGGCTTTCAGGGTTGTGCGTGTGAAGGTTACATTCGGCAGGCGGCTCAGGACAGCGCGCACCTGCTCGCCAAGGTCCTCCAGTACAGCAAGGTCAGGGCCCTGCACGCGCACCTCGATCGGTGCTGCGATAGGCGGGCCGGTGCCAAACTCACGCACCAGCACTAATGCCTCAGGCAGGCGCTCAGTGAGTTCTTCCTGCAGGCGGGGAACCAGATCGGGAATTTGTTCAAAATCTTCAACGGTGATCAGGCCTTCGGCCACATTCACGAGGCCATCGTTTTGCGCCATCATGCTGTAGAAGAATTTGGCCGGACGGGTACCTATGAACCAATATTGGGTCTGGATTTCGCCAATTGCGCCCAGATCAGCATATACATCTTCCACCACCTGCCGCGTTTCCTCAATCGAGGTTTGTGACGGCATATAAAGCTGCACACGGAACTGATCCCGATCACTTGTCGGGAAAAATTGTTCGGTGAGCTGACCCGCGAGTGCGAAACCCATGAGCGGAATAGCTGTCGCTACAATCATGGACCTGACAGGGCGGCGAACAGACCATTCCAGGCTTTTGCGGAACAAGGCTGAAACCCTCTTGCCATCAATGCCGTCGCGCCACCATATGCGGGAAAGCGGTTCGTGGGCTTGCCCCGGCGTGCGGCCCTCCACCACACGCCCAGCAACGGCGGAGATGATGGTGAATGCAATTACATAAGATGAGATCAGCGCAGCGATCACGGCTGCAGGCACGCCCACAAGGAAGTCACCTGCATTGCCGGGCATCAGCACAAGCGGCATGAAGGCGATAATGGTGGTGAGCGTAGATCCCATCAGTGGCAACCACAGCTTGCGCACAGTTTTGGCAACTGCCACCGACCGGCGTTCTCCCATCAGACGAAGATGCTGGATTTCATCTGTGATCACGATGGCATTGTCCACCATGATGCCCAGCGCCACAATCATGCCCGTAACCAGAACCTGTTCAATCCGGAGGCCCATCATGTGGGTGATAGCCAGCGCCGCAAGCAGCGTAAGCGGCAAGATGGAAGCGGATACAAGAGACGCACGCCAGCCAAGGGAAACCAGAAGCACGGTCAGCACCACAAGGGCGCCTTCGGCCAGATTGCCCATCAGGCCACCAAGGCGTTCATCGGCATAGTCGCGCTGGTCAAAAATGCGATCCAGTTTGATGCTCGATGGCAGGCTATCGTCAAACGATGCCAACAACTCGCCAAGCTGGTCGGACCATGCGTCAATACGGGAATTTTCAAACATGCGTGCGGCGATCACCACGCCATAATGGCCATCTAGATAAGTCAGTCGGCTGGGCGGGTTTTCAAAGCCCCGCTCGATCTTTGCAACATCGCCAAGGCGCAGGCTTGCGCCTGTGCGGTCCAGCCCGAGCGGGATACGGCGAATGCGGTCAAGGCTGTCGAGCGCACCTGATACCTGCACCACCAAGCGGTTTTCGCTGTCTGACACCACGCCAGCGGCGCCGCGCGCGTCCGAGCCCCGGATGCGGGCGGCTACGTCGGCCATGGTAAGGCCATAAGCGGCCAATTCGGTATCATCAATGCTAACGCGGATCTCTTCCTGTGGCAGGCCGAGTACATCGACAAAATCGGTGCCTGTCAGGTTCCTGATCTGGCTTTCGATTTCGCGCGCGTGGCGGCCCAAGATGGCATAGTTGATCGGTGCATCGGCATGCCATGTAAGGGACATGATGGCGGAATGCGCATAGATGCGGGTGTCAGAAAAATCAGGGGCAGAGGCACCAGCCGGAAGGTCAGTTACTTCGGCCACCTTGTCGCGCAGGCGCGCAGTGATCGGTTTGGCGTTGTCCACCCGGTCTTCCAGTTCAACCGTGATCAGGGAAACGCTGGGGTTGGATACGCTCCACACTTCTTTCACTTCAGGGATTTCACGCATTTTGCGCTCAAGTTTTTCAGTGATCTCGGCTTCCACCCGCTCGGCATCTGCGCCGGGATAAAGGGTGGTTACCTGAATAACCCGGCTTTCCATATGTGGATCTTCAAGGCGGGGCATGGTGTAGAAGCTGTTGAAGCCTGCGATGATGATCAGCAACAGGATAAGCCACACCACACGGGGGTGGTTATAGAGCGAACCTTTCATATCAGCCCCCTAACCACGCACGTCAGCGGTTGCAGGCTGGATAGTCACCCTTTGGCCCGGCGCAAGGCGTTCGATGCCGTCAGCGATTACCTTGTCGCCATTGGAAATGGTGCCGGTAACAAAGACCCGGTTTGCCTCAGTATAGAGAATTTGCACATTTTCAAACCGCACCTGCGTGCCGTTCGCGCCATCGATCACTTTATAGACACGCCAAAGGCCGCGTACATCAGAAGATAGCGCTCTAAGCGGCAGCCAGGTGCCCTCACTTTCCTGCCAGTCTTCCACCACAGCAGTAACAAGTTCGCCGCGGGCAGCACTGTTGGTGGGCAGATCGAAGGTGACCATCATGGTGCGAGTTTGCCCTTCGATCGAGGGCACGACCGAACGAACTGTAGCACCGCTGATCACCTGCCTGCGGCCATCCCGCAGCTCAACTGGTGCGCCAGCGGATACGGCAGAAGCATATTCCGGGGGCATGCCGATATGGGCTTCCATACGGCTGTTTTCAGAGATTTCCAGAATGGTGGTGCCGGCACCCACGACTGTGCCTTCATCCAGCATGCGGGCAGTGATGACACCCGCGAAGGGTGCAGTGATCTTTGATTTTTCCAGGTCTACATTAAGGGCCGAAAGTGCGGCCTCAAGGCGCTTTTTGTTTGCCTTCAGTGCAATGGCTTGTGCCTCTGCCTCATCAAGGCGTTGGGCAGAAGCATGCCCTTGGTTATAGGTTTCCCGCGCGCGGGTGAGCGTGCGTTCCGCCAGCGACAGGCGGGCATCCACTTCTTCCTGCTCTGCCAGCAACTGTGCTTTTTGTGCCTGAAGGCGTGCGGTATCCAAAGATGCCAACGTGTCACCAGCCAAGACTTTGCTGCCAAGGTCAACCAGGATGGATTCGATGCTGCCGCCTAATTCAAACGCCATTCGGCTGATACGCCCAGGGACGGCGCGGCCTGTGAAACTGCGGCGTGCGTGATAGCCGGGTTCAATGACCACTTCTGCGGTGCGAACGGGCAGTGCGCGCGAAAGGCCATCATCTGTCTGTGGCTGGGCAGTCAGCCTTATGGCGGCTACGCTGCTGATAACGCCAACTATGGCAAGGGCGCCAATAGTCTTGGCAACGCCAGTGGAAGTGAAGTTTTTCAAACTCGAACGCATTTTCAGTCTCGCTGTCGCCACTGGGGCCGGTTGTTTGTTCCGGGCTTCAATGAATATTCGAGCCCGTCTTTCCCGCCTGTATAATTAAACTAGACTGCCTAGTCCAGTAAATAATGAAGGCCATGGTTCCGTAACGTCACATTTGGGGTAACCCAATGTCTGCTTGCATATAGGATATCCATTCTGCTATTTGTAGACTTAACAGTCTAAAAAATATGCATGACAGCTATGTGAAATTTGCATCCCGGCTTTATTGCGGTTATGGAAGGCTGAATTTGTAACTAGAGATGAAGGCGAAGACTGTGTCTGAAACTGCGCTTGCCAGCAAACCAGAGAATATCGAAAAGCCTAGTCGTGGCCGTCCGCGCGATGTTGAAAAGAACATGGCAATCATTGATGCAGCCAGCATGCTGTTTCTGGAGAAGGGCTTTGACGGCACCAGCATGGATGAAGTTGCCAAGCGGGCCGGTGTTTCCAAGCAAACGGTTTACAGCCATTTTTCTTCAAAAGAGCAGCTTTTTGCGGAATCGATCCACATCACGATCGAGAAATATTTCCCGGATCAGGCTCTTCAAGGCATGCAAACTCATACACTGGAAACGGACCTGACTGCCGTAGCCGCCAAGTTTGCCACACTGCTGATGAGCAAGGACGCTATGGCCATGCATCGTGTGCTTGTTTCAGCAGCTCCACGTGGACCACAGCTTGCCACAATCTTCTGGGAAGCTGGGCCTGCGGAAATGATCGTAAAGCTATCTGCCTTCCTGCAGAAGTGGGTGGATGCTGGCGAGCTGGTTATCGATGACCTGGAAAAAGCGGGGGCGCATCTGATTGCCCTGCTTAAAGGTAAATATCATTTTGAAATGTCTATCGGCTTGTATGACACCCTTGATGAAGCAGCCTTCAATGCACATGTCGCCGATGCGGTGGACTGTTTCCTGAAGCTTTACCGCAAGGGTTGATCGGCGGCGTCGCCATCAAGACACAATAAAGAAAGCCGCCCTTCATGTTGGAAAGGCGGCTTTTCTATTTTTGAACTGTACCTAAACGGGGGACGGCTTAGTCTTCGCTGCCGTCAGTCGATTCCATGCCTTGACCTTTTACGCTGGTACCGCTGTGGCGGGCATTGGCGCGATCCCCTTCCAGGGTATTGGGCAGGCTATCCGCCTGAGCCTCGGAGCGTGGGCCAAGCGTTGTATCAAAAACAATCTCATCGCCTTTGCCGCTACAGGCTGCGAGGGCAAGAAGAGCCGTTGCCATGACCAGTTTTTTCATTGGTACTTCCTTGATAACTGAATTTGGGCCGGACTGTGCCCTAAAATCAGGGCAGTATCAAGGCGTCTATGGCGCAAAATTCTTGACGGCGCGCCGCCTTGGTGATTGAGTGCGCCCCGGCAGATGGCTGGATGGCCGCCGCCAAAGGATAGGGGAACCTGTTCTTTGGGGGAGGAAAGTCCGGGCTCCACGGAAACACGGTGCCGGTTAATGGCCGGCGAGGGCGACCTCAGGGAAAGTGCCACAGAAAGCAAACCGCCATAT
>JABXIS010000072.1 GCA_013372975.1 Alphaproteobacteria bacterium | reverse complement strand
CGGATTTCATCGATGTTGGCGGTATCCAGGAAAAATTTCATTGTCTGCTCCTTCGGCACGCCGAAAATTGGCGTGGGTCACAAATTCCAGTGGGCGGCTGCCTGACTTATATAAAGGCAAATGGGGTGTGATGCACCCAATTCCGCGCTTCGGCGTCTGACTACTGGAGATTTATGTGAATCGCAAGCGCATTGCTTAATTGCCAGCGGTGGCACGCTTTTCTATTGTGCGGGCAAGGGAGCATGTCACGCATATGAGCCAGCAGGCACTGAATCTAGGAATTGAGGATACGTCGCCTCGGGCGGAAGACGGCGCGCGCGTGCAGGTTCTGCTGCCGCTGCCGCTTGCCGGGCCGCTGGATTACCGTGTGCCCGATGATCTGGCTGATCGCATTTATCCTGGTGTTGTGGTGGAGGTGCCGCTCAGTGGTCGCAAGACCATTGGCGTGGTCTGGCCTGAAAATCCCTCCGGCAAAGCCACGGGCAAAAAGCTGCCAATTGGCAAGCTGAAGCCTGTTGCCCGTATCATTGATGTGCCGCCCTTTCAGAAAAACCTGATGCGATTCGTTGATTGGGTGTCGGCCTACACACTGTCGTCGCAGGGGGCGGTTTTGCGCATGTGCCTGTCTGCGCCGTCGGCGTTCGGGGACATCCCTGTGAAACGCCATTATGCCAGGCTGGACACTTTGCCTGATGGCCTCCGGATGACAAGCGCGCGGGAAGCGGTGATGAAAGTGCTGTCTGACGGCAAACCCCGGATGGCGCCTGAAGTGGCCGAGTTGGCCGGGGTGTCGGACGGGGTAGTGCGGGGGCTGGCGGACGCTGGGGCCCTTGCGGTGCTGGATATATCGGTGGACCAACCCTATCCGCAGCCGGACACGACCCTGAAAGGGCCAACCCTGTCAGGCGAGCAATCGGCGGCCGCCGAGGCCATTCGAGGCGCTGTTTGGGAAGGTGGGTTCAAACCTTTTCTGCTGGACGGGATCACGGGCTCCGGCAAAACCGAGGTTTATTTTGAAGGCCTCGCGGAGGCATTGCAGGAGAAGGGCACACAGGTGTTGGTGCTGGTGCCAGAGATTGCGCTCACGTCTCAGTGGCTTGAACGTTTCGAAGCCCGCTTTGGTGTGGAACCAGTGGTCTGGCACTCGGAAATCGGGCAGGCGGAGCGCCGCCGGGCATGGCGCGCAGTGGCGTCAGGCGATGCCCGCGTGGTCGTGGGGGCCCGGTCTGCGCTATTTCTGCCTTTCAGGAAGTTGGCCTTCATTACTGTGGATGAGGAACACGACCCGTCTTTCAAACAGGAAGAAGGGGTGATGTATCATGCGCGGGATATGGCGGTGGTGCGGGCCATGCAGGCAGGCTGCCCTGTGGTGCTGGCGAGCGCGACCCCAAGCCTTGAGACACAGGTGAACGCCGATGAAGGCAAATATCAGGTGCTGAAGCTCAGGGAGCGGCACGGTGTGGCCGTGCTGCCCGAGATGAAAGCGGTGGATATGCGTGCCGAGCCGCCAGAGAGCGGTACTTGGCTGTCACCCCTTACCGTACGGGCGATCGAGGAAACGCTGGCGGCGGGTGAACAGGCCATGTTGTTCCTGAACCGACGTGGTTACGCCCCCCTCACGCTGTGCCGCACCTGCGGCCACCGGATTGAATGCCCAAGCTGTTCGGCCTGGCTGGTGGAACATCGTTTCCGGCAGGAGCTTCAGTGCCATCACTGTGGCCACAACGAACCTATCCCCGAAGCCTGCCCAACGTGCGAAAGCAAGGAAAGCCTGGTGGCTTGTGGCCCCGGTGTAGAGCGCCTGTTCGAAGAAGTGAACCACCGCTTCCCGAACGCCCGGACAAGCGTGATGACAAGTGACACCATGATGAGTGCGAGCCAGACGGCCGCTGTGGTGAAGGAAATCGCCGGCGGGCACCTGGATATCGTGATCGGTACCCAGATTGTTACCAAAGGATATCACTTCCCGAATCTGACACTTGTAGGTGTAGTCGATGCCGACCTTGGCCTCAGGGGCGGTGACTTGCGGGCGGGCGAACGCACCTACCAGCAACTAGTACAGGTGGCCGGGCGCGCCGGGCGCGCCGAAAAGCCGGGCAGAGTGCTCTTGCAGAGTTATGAACCCGAGCATCCGGTTGTTGAAGCGCTGTTGTCAGGCGATGGCGATGCTTTCATGGCGGCAGAAAAAGAAGCACGATCCCGCTATCATATGCCACCGTTTGGCAAATTGGTGGCACTGATATTATCGGGGCCCGAAATGTCGGACGTGCTGGAGACGGGGCGCATGCTGGCGGCCAAGGCCCCTGTTGAACATGGTGTCGATATCGTGGGGCCCGCACCTGCACCCCTGGCGCGCATCCGTGGGCAGCACCGCTTCCGTATGCTGGTGCATACCAAGAAGGCCGTGAAAGTGCAGAAGCTGGTGCGGGATTGGGTCTTGAGTGTAAAGCCAAAACCTGGCGTGCGTATCAAGGTGGATATCGACCCGTACAGTTTTATGTAGGCTGATCCAGAAAAGGCGCTACCCAGAGAAGGGTAGCGCCAGGATGACAAAGTGTCGGATGTTGGCCTCGAAGCCTGAATGTACCCGGCTGTTTATCTGTTTTCGGGTACGGTGAATGATGTAGCGGATGCTAGCCTTTGTATTCGACCTTGAGAGCATCCATCTCGGCGCGGTGGCGTTCTTTCATCGCCAGCTTTTCCTCGTCATGCTTTTGCATGAGCGCCTTTTTCTCGGTGTCTGGCAGCTCGGCATGCTCCGCCTTCGCCTTGACATGGCCATCAATCAGCGCCTGCCATTCGTCATGCTGCCGGTCTTTGAGCGCGCGTACTTTTTCAGCGAACGCACGGTCTTTTTTCATTTGTTCGGCTTGCTCTTGTTTGATCATGGTGGCCTCTGCCTGTTGGGCCAGAGGGGCGGAAATGCCCGCCAACGCAATTGCTGCAATCATGAGTGTGGTTTTTGCCTGATTCATTTGTTTACTCCCTTGTTCTAGCCCTTGCTGGTATTTGTGCGGTTGCATCTCGCCCCAATTATGGCGGCCAGGTGATAAAACTTGGGCAATGGGCAAGCAGTTGGTGTGGCCGGGCGATTCGGAGGCAGGTGCTATTGGCCGGAAAAATCCTGACGAACCGCCGCGTTCAGGTTTCCTCGTCTGAAATTGAAAAGTCATTTTGATCAAGAGCAAAAAAGCCAACACCTAAAAATATTGGGAAGTTTTCCCCGAATTTAGGGGGCTTTGCTGCCCCCTTGGCAACAATCCCTGAAGCTTTCCCCAAATAGATTCACAAATGAGGCAGATGGCGGCTTGCAAGGGCGAAATCCTTGTGCTAGAGGGAGCACGCATTTCGGCTGGCCTTGGCCGCGATGGGCCTATGGTTAGGTTCGTTAAAACAGGTCGAAAATTGAGCGTGGGCAGCGCCTTCGGGCATTGTCTCACAGATGTGTCAAACAGGTTCAGACCTAACCCAGGGGAACGTCTGACGTGACCTCGCACAAAGCGATAGTATCCGGGATTTCAGGCCGCTATGCGGTAGCGCTTTTTGAACTCGCCCTAGAGTCAAAGGCGCTCGAGGCGGTTGAATCCGATCTCTCAACGCT
>JABXIS010000083.1 GCA_013372975.1 Alphaproteobacteria bacterium | reverse complement strand
GTGCCAGCCTGCCAGGCAACAACAAAACCGCCGTCGTCCTTCGCTTCAATCTGTGTCAGGCCAAATGTACTGGTACCAGCGACATCGGTGGCAATTTTACTGCCATCCGCAACCAGATTGGTCCCGTCAAAATCATAGCGCTGTACATAAACGCCGTCGTCATCAGCCCAGGAGACAACAAATGACCCATCATCATAGGCCGCGACTGAGACCCCCACCTGCGCACCTGAACCCGCCGAATCAATCGCAATCGCAGCGGTGATCGAGCTTCCTGCCGCATCAAATATGCGAACATAGGCTTTTCCATCATCGTCATCTTGCCACGCCACTGCAAAGGCCGAGGCAGACAAACCTGCAACTGCAGAATAAAGCTGGTTACCAGACAGGTTGGCATTTACAATAACTTCAGACGTTTCGGAAAAAGTCACAGGCGCACTCCAGTCATATGTACGCAGGCGCCGCAGCCAAACGACGGCAGGCCCATGCAAATTTTGGATTTATGAAAACCCCCAAAATACACCTTTAAATAGGTGTACACTCAATTTCACGAATAACGGCGCAATCTTATTGTGTCAATTACGTTTTCTACATATCTGAAGCCTTCTTCCTTATTTTATCCCCTACAGATCAGCCTCGGCGCTAAACAAACTGCATTTGCAGCTTGACTCTCTCTTGTTCCCTATGTACCACTTATTCACATGGTACATAGGGAACAACATAACCTCTGACCAGAAACCCGAGTCACGACAGACGAGAAAGCCATGCAAATAATGATCGACATAGACGCTGAGGAACCACTCTTTGCCCAGCTCATGGCCGAGATCAAATTAGCAGTAAGCACCGGGACTATATCCCCCGGCGATTCCCTGCCTTCGATCCGGCAGCTGGCCAATGACCTGAACCTCAACAACAAGACAGTTGCAAAAGCCTACCAGCTTCTGGAGCGGGACAAGATAATTGCAACCAAGGGCTATCGGGGCACATTTGTGCACCCGGAAGCCAAAGAAAATGTGGATTTCGACCTGAATGCGTGGGTCAGCAATCAACTTGACCAAACCATCCAGGCTTGCCGCAATCAAGGCGCTACCGACAGCGAAATCAGGATCGCCTTCACCAATATAATGCAAAACAAAATACGAGGGGGACACTGATATGTTTGCAGCCCTGACAATTGCACTGATGCTCGCCACTACGGGCGCGCTTATCTATCTTATCAAATATCTGTTCGGAGGGTCAGACAATGCCCTTTAATCTGCCAGAAAACATCATTCTCGCGATCCACTATATCGCCTTTATTGGCCAGATTTATCTGATCAGCCACTATTTCCCTGCTCGCTTCGCGCAGCGTATTCGCTACATACTCAGGAACTTCCCTGTCAGCGAATACCCTAAGCTGTATCCGTCAGCTGGCCCCAACTTTGCCGATGAGACCGAAGACAAGTTAAGACTTTTCCTTAGGGTAAATAGTGGCATCGCTGTCATCGGACTGCTGCTTCTTGGGGTAATGTTTGGCAACAATTATTCAATCGACCCTAAAGGCGGCGATGAAGTTTTTGTCATGATGTATTTCTTTTTGCAGGTAATCCCGTTTCTGATTGCCGGCTATAAAGAGCACACCCAATATGCCGCCATGCGAAAAGCCTTCTCGGAAACACGACGCAAAGCGGACCTGCGCCCCCGGCGCTTGTTCGATTTCATCTCGCCCGCCGCTGTGCTGGCAGCCGTCCTCAGTTATAGCATTTGGCTGGTGTTTTACCTGAACATCAAAGGTTCGGCTGGGCCTTGGGGCGAAGAGGTTTATATCTCAGTTGGCCTAACAACGACCATGAATCTGATCTATGCAGCGGTGATTGCACGCTTCATCTATGGCAAGAAACTGGATCCCTATCAGGCCAGCAAAGACCATATGAAAACCATCGAAGCCATCACAAAAGCTCTCGTTTATTCTTCCATTGGCATCAGTTGGTTCCATGTCATGACAGTAGCAGCCGACGAATATGCACTGGAGGCATTCGACCCTGCCCTGTCCAGCATTTATATGCAATTTTGCGCCGCTTTGGGTTTCGGCCTGATGCTCAGCATCGTAAAGGTAGAGGACCTGGATTTCGACGTTTACCGCGAGACCTCAGCAAGCGGAAAGCAGTAAATGTTGTAGCGGCGGCGACGCGCTGTTCCCGCCGACCCGCCGACACGTCAAGAATTCTGGGTTCCCTAAGCTCCGGTCCTTGGCAACAATCTACGCTGGCATGGGCGGCGTCGGCGGCGCCTATGCCAACCCATAAAAAAGGCGGCCTGCTTGGCCGCCTTTTCCCTAGATCCGTGCTGGATCGTATTACATCACACCAGCGATAGCGTCCGCGACATAAGGAATGTTTCCTTCAGTCAAACCCGCCACATTAATGCGTCCGTTGGCAGGGAAATAGATGGACCGGTCTTTCTGAAGCACAGCAACTTGCTCAGGTGTAAGATTCAAAAGCGAGAACATACCTGTCTGGCGCCCAACAGCACCAAATTGCTCTGCAAAACCTTTCTGGCTCAGGCTGTCAGCCAATGTGCGGCGCAGGGTGTTAACACGATCCCTCATTGCGCCCAACTCCGCGACCCAATCTGCCCTCAAATCGTTATCCTGCATTACGGTTGTCATAAGCGCAGCACCATGGCTAGGCGGCATGGAATAGTTTTCCCGTGCGATCCGGGCCAGGTTCGTAGTCAGCGCCTTGGTGGCTTCTTTGCCATTTGATTTCACAATCAAGGCACCTGTCCGCTCACGGTAAAGGCCAAAGTTTTTAGAACAGCTGTAGGAAAGAATGGCCTCAGGAAGTTTTTCAAAGGCACGACGAAGCGGGCCTGCGTCAACCTCCAGCCCTTGAGCGAAACCTTGATAGGCCATATCCAGAAACGGCACCAAGCCGCGCTCTCCAACCAGTTCAATTACCCGATCCCATTGCTGATCAGACAAGTCCGCACCTGTCGGATTGTGGCAAGATGCATGCAAGAGCACCAGATCCCCTGCTTTTGCATCCTTCAGGTCCTCAAGCATGCCTTCAATATCAATTGAAGTGCTGGAGCGGTCATAATAACGATAGACCTTGCTATCCAATCCAGCGGCTTTCAGTGTCGGCACATGGTTTGCCCAGGTTGGATTGGACACCCATACTGTAGTACCAGGCGCAGCATGATTGACCAGCTCAAAACCGAGGCGCAGCGCACCACAGCCACCCGGGGTCTGTATTGCTCCCAACTTGCCATCTAGCGAGTGTACCAATGGTGCACCGAGGGCAAGTTCAAGGCAGGCATCAGTGAAACCCGCCCAACCGGTCGGCGCAATATATACCTTACTGCCTTCTGCTTTCGCGAGACGATTAAACGCCTCCTGAATTGAGCGCATAATCGGTGTTTCGCCCGCCTCTGTCTTGTATACGCCAACGCCCAAGTCTACTTTATCCGGGTTCTGGTCAGCCTTGAAGAGCGCCGAAAGACCAAGGATTGGATCAGCGGGAAGCGGCTCGAGGTGCGAAAACATTAGTCTCTCCTAAATGAGTGGATCGCGGCAGAAATAAATTTGGTTTCATTTGTAACTTTATTAGCCTTATATTCCAAGCTCGAATGAAAGGCTATCGCGCTTTATATACCTGACGAATAACGCTGGCAAAGTGGCAAATTCTGCTGCATGAAGTTAGGAAAGATTGAGAGAGGGTTTTGGATATGAGGAAACTTGCAGATATTTCGCTGGTCCTTTCGATTGCTTTGGCCTGCCAAAGCATCGCTGCCACGGCATCCACCTCCTTTTCCGCCCTTGAAGACGGCGCAGAGGCCGAGAATTTTTCCCCCTTCCATCCTTCAGAAAATGCGATGGCCGAGGTGAAAGGTTTGCTTCAAAAGGCCGCAGATGAACACAAACTGGCCATGATTATCGTTGGAGCAAACTGGTGCCATGACAGCATCGGATTCATGCGTCACCTGGACGCACCGGCTGTCCGCGCCGTTGTAAAGAAAAAATACCTGACAAAAACAGTTGATGTGGGTTTTCTGGAGCATGGCAAGGATATCGTTGGGCTATTTGGATTGAAAGCAATCTACGGCACGCCAACTGTGATGATCGTCGATCCCGCAACAAAACAATTACTGAATGCAGACACCATCCACCATTGGCGCGATGCGGCAGCCATGTCCGATGATGAAGTGCTAGAGCTCCTGTCAGGACAAGCCAGCACCACCACATCAAAAGAAATACAATCGCCGGAGCTAAAGAGACTTCTTGGCGAAATAGATGCCTTTGAAGCCAAGCATGCAGCCCGCATATATCAAGCCTTCACGGTTATTGGCCCAATGCTGGCCGCCGAAGAGCGTCCGGCGGACTTTGGCCACTACTGGGGCCAGGTACGTGATCTGCGCTATGGCATAACAGAGGACCTCAAAAAGTTACGCCAAGAGGCGCACGCGCGCGTTGAAGCTGGCGAGACAGGAATTGAACTTCCTTTCCCTGATTATCCAGCATTCGACTGGGAGGAATAGCGCCCTTCCGCCCGCAAGATATCTTTGCAAAAATTTGCAAATACAGATCATTTATTTGCAAATCATACAAGAACCCACTAGCCTCTGATCGCAGACAACCGTGCGGAGAAGAGGTATGCCAAAACTAATGTCAACAGCATTCAGCCGGTGCTTTCGCATCAGCATGCTCACAATATTGCTCTTTGGCATCACCGCCTCGTCTGCCACAGACCAGAAAGAGGTCGAACAGAAAACAGTTATCTATCAGGTAATGACCAGACTGTTCGGAAACACCAAGAAGGTGAACCAGCCATGGGGATCGCTGGCAGAGAACGGCGTTGGCAAATTCTCTGATTTCAACGAAGCAGCCCTTAAGAGCATCAGGAAACTGGGTGTCACCCACATCTGGTATACTGGGGTGCTACACCACGCCACTGTTTCTGACTTTTCAGATTACGGCATTCCCGCCGACGATCCGGATGTGGTCAAGGGCAGAGCTGGCTCACCCTATGCCATCAAGGATTATTATAGCGTGGCCCCTGCCCTTGCCGATGACCCTGAAAATCGCATGGAGGAATTCAGGTCCCTTGTTCGCCGCACCCACGCATACGGCATGAAAGTGATCATCGATATTATCCCCAACCATGTGGCGCGCAATTATCACTCCACCGGTAAACCGCATGGCGTTCAGGACTTTGGGCTGACAGACGATACATCGGTGGCGTATGCCCGGGACAATAACTTCTATTATGTCCCGGGAATTCCCTTCGAAGTGCCGGACATACCACAAGCCTATACACCTCTTGGCGGTGACAAACACCCGCTAGCAGACGGCCATTTCAAGGAGTTTCCGGCCAAATGGACAGGAAATGGCGCACGCACAGCCAAACCCAAATTCGATGATTGGTATGAAACCGTAAAGCTGAACTATGGCGTGCGCCCTGACGGCACCAAAGACTACCCTGAATTCCCTAAAGGTTTCGAGCATGCAAACATACAGGATCACGCGGCTTTCTGGGCCGGTAAAGACGTTCCCGACACCTGGCATAAAATGCGCGATATCGTCTTCTTCTGGCTGGATCAAGGTGTTGACGGGTTCAGGTTTGATATTGCGGAGCTCGTGCCCGTCGAATTCTGGAGTTATCTAAACAGCGCCATTAAGACACGAAGCCCTGACGCCCTGCTACTGGCTGAGGTGTATAACCCGGCGCTGTTTCGGGATTATATTCATCTGGGCAAGATGGATTATCTCTATGACAAGGTTGGTCTCTACGACACTTTGAAGGCCGTCATTCAGGGCCGCGCGAGCACAGACGCCCTTGTCTCGCACCAAGATAGCGTCTTGGACATTGAGCATCATATGCTGCATTTCCTCGAAAACCATGACGAACAACGTATCGCGAGCCCCGAATTCGCAGGTACACCAGAGGCTGCCCTGCCGGCGATGGTGATCTCGGCAACGCTCGGCACCTCACCAACCATGCTTTATTTTGGTCAGGACGTGGGAGAAGACGGTTCTGATGATGCCGGCTTTGGAGACCCAAGCCGAACCAGCATCTTTGACTATGTCGGCGTGCCCGCGCATCAACGCTGGATGAACAACGGCAAGTTTGACGGTGGCGCCCTCACAGATACAGAAAAAGGCCTGCAAGACTACTACCGAAAATTGATGACTTTCACAGCAAACAGCAAAGCGCTTATGGGAAGGTATCAGGAGTTACACACCCACAACCGAAACACTGAGGGGTATGACGACAAGGTCTTTGCATTCGCGCGCTGGAAAGGGAAAGATCGACTGGTCGTTGTCAGTAATTTTGATGCTTCCAATAACCGGACATTCACCCTCAAATTACCAGCAAGCCTCCGTCAGGCCTGGTCTCTTGAAACCGGCAATTGTACAGTTGTCGATGCGTTATCTGGCACAACCCTCAAACTGGCGCCGGACTATGGCATTGCACTGAAGCTCGCGCCTTTGCAGTCCGTTATCCTGCAAATAGATTAGGCCATGGGGTACCGGGATTTCAGAAACGCCTCATGCGTGGGCAACTGACGGACCGCATTTGATATGATCGAATTCAGGTTCCCCAGATAGCCCTTCACCTCTGGTGAAGAAACTGTATCTCCAATTCTATTGTAATTTTCAGGCACCATTCCCTGACCTACAAGTACTTGTAGCCAACCAACTTCGGTAAACAGCTCGTCATCAACGCGAGACAAATACCCATGGGAGCGGAAATCTTCCATCTTGGCTTTCAGGCTATCAGGGATTTCCATGGTCCTGACATAATTCCAGAAGTCACTGTCTGTACGGGCTGTCTGGTGGTAGTGCAGGATGATAAAATCCCGAATGGTTTCATATTCAAAGCTCATACGCCTGTTGAAAGCATCCGCATTCCCCTCACATGCTGTCGTGGACGGGAAATGTTTCAGCAGGAAACTGACGGCTGTTTGCACAAGATGAATGCTTGTGCTTTCAAGGGGCTCGATAAATCCACTTGAAAGGCCAATAGCCACACAGTTTTTGACCCACGAAGATTTCCGGCACCCCGCCTTGAAGCGCAACTGCATCGGGTCTTTGAGGGGTTCCCCCTCCAGGTTTCCAAGGAGAATATCGCTGGCCACCTTATCGTCCATAAAGCTGCTGGAATAGACATGCCCATTGCCCGTGCGGTGTTGAAGCGGAATGCGCCACTGCCAACCAGCGGAATGAGCGATGGATTGGGTATAGGGCCTGATCTGCGCGCCTTTGTTCGAGCTGGGCACAGCAAGTGCGCTGTCACACGGCAACCAATGAGACCAGTCTTCGTATTCTGATCCAAGCGCACCCGCGCTCAAAAGTGCGCGAAAACCAGAACAGTCGACAAAAAAGTCACCCTCAAGCAACTGTCCGCCTTCCAGTGAAACACTGTCGATAACCCCGGTTTCCGGACACTGCTTTACATCGGTAATTTTGCCTTCAACACGGGTCACACCCTTCGCCTCGCAGTAACGGCGCAGATATTGGGCATACAGGCCAGCATCAAAATGAAACGCCCATGAAAGGCCTTCCAGCGGCGTGTTGTTAATTTTCTCAACCGGTGCAAATTTTCCTGAACGACAGGCAAGGTTGTTGAACGAGTAATCCTCCAACTTGCCCGCATAACCTTCCTTCAAGGCCTTGAGCCAGAAAACATGAAAGGGCGTGATGCCCAGTTTGCGCCCGACATATCCAAAACCATGCAGGTAGCTTTCACCAACCTGCCCCCAGTTCTGGAATTCGATAGCGAGCTTGTAGGTGCCCTTGGTTTCCCGAACAAACTCCTCTTCGTCCAAACCAAGGAAATGGTTGAAAGCTCGGATGGGCGGGATCGTGGCTTCCCCCACACCGATTGTACCAATGGCGTCTGATTCAACGAGCGTAATATCCAGAATGCCCTGAAACGCTTTCGCCAGCATTGCCGCAGACATCCACCCGGAAGTGCCCCCGCCAACAATCACTACTTTCTGAATCTTCCGCATGCGAACCGCTCACCTCTACAAATCAAATAAAGAGCCCCTGACGACAGGATATCGACAGGGGCGTTTCTTTCAAGACCATCAGCAGCCTGACTTACATTTTGCCGAACTTACATTTTGAACGAGAAGCCAAACATGAAGTTGCGGCCATATGTATGCCAGTTTTTGAACTTGTCCGGGTTGCCATCCAGATATTGAACGAACGGTTCGTTGGTCAGGTTCGAACCTTGCAGATAGACGGTTACACCTTCAAGGCCATGATCATCCAGATCGTAGGAAAGCTGGGCATCGATCACTGTTTCGCCGCGCGCGATAGTCTCCTGACGGCTCAGGCCAATCGCATAGGCCTCAGCAAGGAAGCTGGAGCGATATCGGGCGCTTACACGTGCCTGGAAGCCCATGTTTTCATAGTACAGCGTACCGTTGATCACATTCTTCGAAAGGCCAGGAAGTTCGGTCGCTTCGCTATCCGCTGTCTCCTTAACACTGGAGTCAGTGAAGGATGCACTGCCAAGGATGCCAAAACCGTCCAGGCTTTCATGGAGCATACCCAATGGTATGGATGCAGAAAGCTCAAGACCATAAATCTTGCCACCTTCACCATTCGCTGGCGCATCAAGGAAGCCAGTATCTGTGTCGTAAAGTGCTACGAAGTCCGCAGGATAAGCTGTATCAATCAGCTCAGCTGGCACACTGAAGAGGCTTGCATCATAGGCAACCTGTTCAGTGAAAACATAATTTTCAAGTTTCTTGTAGAAACCGGCCACGGACACGTATCCGCCTTCTCCGAAGTACATTTCGTACGACAGATCAAACTGCCAAGCCATCCAAGGCTTCAACGCAGGGTTACCGCCATTACCGCGCCAGAAAGTACCGTTGTTGGCTGCACCAGCATCATCAAATGTTGGCTCGCGGCCAGCACGCATCTGGTCCATACGGGCACGGGCCATCACACGCGCAACACCGAGGCGCAGTTTCTGATCTTCAGTCACACCAAAGCTCAGGTTCAGGCTTGGCAACCATTCCCAATAGGTCGCACCCTCAGTAACCGGCGCAATACCGCTTTCGCCCCAGAAGAAGCTGTAGCCATAGGAACCCGTGGAAGACTGATCAGTGTAAACAGCCTGCAGGCCAATGTTGCCTGTGATAGGCGTATCACCTGCCATGGTGTCAATGTTTGCCATCGCATATGCAGTGAAAACGTCCTCTTCAACGGTATAATCGTTGCGAGCAGCCGCCAGTTCATTCTCTGGTGAGAAATAATAGAAGCCATCCGCTACAAGACCACGAGAGTCAAAGCTGAGCGTATCACCAACACCCATGAAATCCAGGGAAGTAGGATCAAGAAGATACGAATCCGGCACCGGCACCACATCTGGATAGTCATTCAGCGTCAGGAAATCACCCCGGCGAGCATTTTCCTTATCCCGCGTGGTGTAGGATACACCAAATTTGACACTGGAGATAAAGTCACCTTCCATCTGGCGCTCGGCTGCAAGCTTGATTGCAGCCAGCTCATCGGAGGAGCTTTCCATGTTACGGAAGCCATCCTGGCTGGCACATTGCCAGCCAAGCGCTTCAGTACATAGCGGGCCACCCCAACCGAGGTTATCACCCAGCCCCCAAAGGGAAGAATCCGCAAAATCAACCGGCGTGTCGAACGTCAGTCCGTTTTCGCCACCCAGCGTGTAGCCATAGTCTGCGCGACCAGCGTCGGTCGAACCACGTTCGATCGCAGAGTAGACTTCGAAAGCGCTATAAGTACGTGTTGCCTTGGAATAGCTAACATCAGCTTCCATTGTCCATTGGTCACTGTTCCATTCAGCATTGAAACCAGCGGCAAAGGTTTCAGCGTCACGGTCTGAGAAGTCATTCCGCGCCATCGTGAGCAAGCCGTGGAGTGTGCCATCTGTTACCAGGCCATCAGAGCCTACCGAGTTGATCGACCGGCTCGAAGCAGTGTAACCGGCGATTTCCTGACCGCGCAATGTCTGCTCATCAGCGAATTTGGAATACATGACATCAAGGCGCGCACGGAATGCATCAGAAGGTTGATACTCAAGAACACCAAGAAGGCCGTCACGCGTTAGCTCGTTTGATTTTACGTACGGCTTGGAACCATCAATAAACAGGCCTGTATCGCCATCGGCATCGGTTTGCTCGGAATAGCCCCAAACGTGAATATATTGTTCCTGGATCGGCTGCACCATCCGGGCATAACCGATTGCATACCCCAAAGTACCCTCATCATTCTGGCCGATATAGGCGAAATTGCCGCGATATCCCCAGGCTGACGTGCCCGCATTTAGGGCGCCTTTATCACTAACTTCACCACGGAAACCGATGGCAAGAACAGGCTCGTCGTATGAAAGCGGGCGAACAGTTTGCATATCCACCGTACCGCCAACCGCTTGTGCCTGAAGGGAGGCATCAGGCGTTTTATAAATGGTCGCGCCAGTGATCAACTCGGAAGGAAACTGATCGTACTCAACCGCACGGTTGTTGTCTGACGAAACAAGCTCGCGCCCGTTCAGCGTTGTGCGGGTAAAATCAGGCGCCAGACCACGAATAGCAATCTTGTTTGCACGCCCATCAAAACGCTGGGCCGCGAGGCCTGGCAGGCGGGCGAGCGATTCGCCGATCGAAGCGTCGGGAAGCTTGCCAATATCTTCCGCAGTGATGGCTTCTACGATGGAGCTGCTCTCGCGCTTGCGCGCGATCGAGTTCATGATAGATGCACGAATGCCGGTAACAACGATTTCTTCCAGTTCGTTTACTTCTTCGTCAGCAGCGCTGTCTTGTGCAATCACCGGAGACACAGCAAATGCAATCGCGGACACAGACGCGAAAGATAATAAATGAGACTTAATATTTAAGGTACGCATGAAGCCTTCCCTTCCCTGTATAAACGCTGGAAGCCAACTACCGCTCACAAACATAATGAACAAAAGTTAAACTTCCGCAACTTTCCCTATGACGAGGCTTGCGCATCATTTTGCAAAATACAAGTCATTTTTTCATATTTTTGCTACAAATTGCAAAGGCGGTCAAAAATGTGCCCTTTGAGCAACAGTCCTTGGCAACGGCGCATATATACTGATATTCCTCGCCTGTTCACGCCAGAAAACGGTTAGAATTCAGCGTCAACAATCTTTGCATTCTTTCATTCAGTATTATTTTTTTGCATTTTTTGCAAAAAATGCTAAACCCTTAACACGAGGGAAGTTACCGATTCTTGTCGGACGCTGTTTATGGGAACTGGGAAGGGCTGGTTATGCAAAAACCACAGCTGAACTTTTGGCAAATATGGAACATGTGCTTCGGCTTCATGGGTATTCAATTTGGCTTCATGCTGCAAAACTCCAACGTCAGCCGGATATTCCAAACCCTGGGCGCTACAATGGACGAGCTGCCAATCCTGTGGGTTGCTGCGCCCCTTACTGGCCTGATAGTACAGCCGATTATCGGTTATATGAGCGATCGCACATGGAACAGCCTCGGGAGAAGAAGGCCCTTCTTCCTGGCGGGCGCTTTATTATCCAGCATTGCCCTTATTGTGATGCCCAATTCTCCCACACTTTGGATTGCCGCTGGCATGCTTTGGGTGATGGACGCCTCTATAAATGTAGCGATGGAACCATTCCGGGCTTTTGTCGGTGACATGCTCCCGGAACGCCAACGCACCATGGGCTTCGCCATGCAAAGCTTTTTCATCGGCATTGGCTCTGTTGTGGCTTCTGCCCTGCCCTGGATGCTGAAAAACTGGTTCGACGTCAGCAACACGGCGGAAGCCGGCATGATCCCGGATGCTGTAAAATGGTCTTTCTATATTGGGGGGGCGGCACTTTTCCTTGCTGTCTTGTGGACCATTCTGCGAACCAAAGAATATTCTCCTGAAGAACTGAGGGCCTTTGCCGAAGCCTCGGGCAAGGACAGCGTGATCGCAGACAACGATCAAGTTCGCCAACGCAGCTGGGTTGGCGGCATGGTTTGGCTTATGCTTGGCCTTCTCCTTACGCTTCTTGTCATCAACAACGGCCTTGCAAAGGAACTCTTGATACTGACCATCGGCAGCGCGGCATTTGGCGTTATTCAACTGGGACAGATCCAGCTGGTTAAAGCCGGGCGGACAAACAATGGCTTCGTGCATATCATTGATGACCTGTTCAATATGCCTGAGGCCATGAAACAGCTGACACTGGTTCAGTTCTTCTCATGGTTTGCGCTGTTTTCTATGTGGACCTATTGGACAGCAGCCGTGGCCAGCCACCATTTCGGCAGTATGGACACCACGAGCCAGGCTTATAACGACGGCGCGGACTGGGTTGGCGTGTTGGGCGCCACCTATAACGGCTTCGCTGCCCTTGCGGCCATCGTGATCGCCAAAACCGCGGAGAGGATCGGCCGCAAAAAAACCTATCTCATAAACATGACGCTGGGTGGGCTCGGGCTGATCTCTTTTATGTTCATCACGGATCCCAACCATCTGCTGATTTCCATGATCGGCGTGGGTGTGGCCTGGGCGTCGATCCTGTCTATTCCATACAGCCTGCTGTCCTCGAGCGTACCGCCTGAAAAGATGGGCACCTATATGGGCATCTTTAACTTTTTCATTGTAATACCGCAGCTTACAGCCGCCAGCGTGCTTGGTGTGGTGCTGCGCACCTTCTTTGACAACCAGCCAATCTACGCGATCATGATCTCTGGCATATTGATGATTCTTGCCGGTTGGTCTGTCCTGATTGTTAAAACCGAAACCCGCGCATAAGGAAGCCAACCATGTTTTTCAAGTCTATGGCATCACCGCTTGTTCTGGCTTTCGCACTTACAGCGTGCGCCAATTCAGAGCCCCAAGATAAAGATGCTGCTTCCGTTAGACCAGAAGCACTAAGCCACTATATAGAGCGGCCGATTACAGACGATGTGATGTATTTTGTGATGCCAGACCGGTTCCAGAATGGTGACGCATCGAATGATACCGGCGGCATTTCGGGCGATGCAAAGGACCATGGATTTGATCCGACGCACAAAGGATTTTTCCATGGCGGCGATTTCAAAGGGCTGACCGAGAAGCTGGATTATCTCGCGGACATGGGGATCAGCGCTATCTGGATGACACCCATCTTCAAGAACAAAGCGGTTCAGGGCAATCCGGTGAACATGACCGCAGCCTACCATGGCTATTGGATCACGGATTTCACGCAGATAGACCCGCACCTTGGCACCAATGATGACCTCAAGACACTGGTTGCAGAAGCCCACAAACGCAATATGAAGGTGATCTTCGATATCATCACCAATCATACAGCTGATGTGATCAAATATGAGGAATGCTTCCCGCGCGGCAGCGACCCGATGAATGTGCCCCTGTGTGATTACCGGAGCAAGGCAGACTTCCCCTATACCACACTTGGCGGGCCGGACGGCGCCCCGATCAATGAAGGTTTCAAGGGAGATGGCCCAGAACACCAAACAGAAGAAAACTTCAGCAAAATCAATAACCTGAACTATGCCTACACGCCCTATGTGCCAGCAGGCGAGGAAGATGTGAAGGTCCCCGCCTGGCTGAATGACATGCGCTATTACCACAACAGGGGTGACAGCGAATGGCACGGTGAGAGCTCTGTCTATGGTGATTTTGCCGGGCTTGACGACATGTTCACCGAACATCCTTTTGTGCAGCAGGGCTTTATCGATATCTACAAATACTGGATCAGCGAATTCAAGATCGACGGCTTCCGCATCGATACAGTGAAACATGTAAACGACAGTTTCTGGCAGGCTTTTGCACCCGCGATCAAGGAACACGCAGCGGCCGAAGGCATCCCGAATTTCTATATTTTCGGAGAAGTATATGAACCAACACCTGAAAAATTGAGCCACTTCACCAATGTTGCCAAGGTGCAGCATGTTCTGGATTTCGCATTCCAGTCAGCCACATATCAGATGTTTGCTGAAAACAAAGGCCCAAAAGTGCTGGCAGAAACACTGGCAAAAGATGGTCTCTATGAGCTGCCTGAAGGCGACGCCCGCAATCTGCCGATCTTCCTTGGCAACCATGACATGGGGCGCATCGCCCATTTCATCCGACGCGGCAACCCGGAAGAGAGCGCAGAAACATCGCTTCAGAAAGACCTTATGGCACATGCCCTTATGTTCTACAGCCGCGGCGTTCCTGTGATCTATTATGGTGACGAACAAGGCTTTATCGGCGACGGGCACGATCAGGATGCCCGCGAGGACATGTTTGTCAGCAAGGTGGCGTCCTATGCCGACAACGACCTCCTGGGCACAGAAAAGTCGTCCGCAGAAGATAATTTCGATACCGAACACCCCCTCTATGAAGCGATGAAATCATTTGCAAAAACAAAACGGGCACACAGGGCACTCAGAAATGGGGAAATGGCGTTTCTGCAAGCGGATGAGAAACCCGGCATCCTCGCCTTCACCCGCATAGATGCGGCAAGCGGTGACGAAGTGCTGGCAATCTTCAACACGTCAACTGACACAGCGGCCGTAAAAGCCAGTGAAATCAAGGATTTCGGATGTTTGATCGATGGCACCGCCGGGGATCAGGCAGATGGCTACACGGCGCCCGCACTCAGCTGGGCTATATATACAAAATCGGGTTGCTAGGCCCCTAGGCTATATCGGGGCACAAATGGGCCCAATAGCAAAAAAGGCACAGAAGGGCACACATGGTTGTGCCCTTTTCACTTTGTCTACAGCTCGAAGAATTGCCCTCAAGTGGGGCTGGATCATGACCCGCAGCTTTCACGGATGATCAAATCTGTCGGCAGGGTGGAGGATTGCACATCCTCCCCTTCCAGCATACGCAGCAGTTTAGACACCATCAGGCGACCGGCCTTGGTAACATCCTGTCGGATGGTGGAAAGTGCAGGGCTTGAATAGGCTGCCACAAGCACATCATCATAGCCAATCACAGACACATCCTCGGGCACCCGCTTGCCGTGATTGGCAAGCGCTTTCATGGCGCCGATAGCGATCATGTCTGATACTGCGACAACGCCGTCAAACTCCACCCCCTGCTCGATGAGCACATCCACCGCTTCCATCGCCGATTCAGGGTAGAAATGCG
>JABXIS010000009.1 GCA_013372975.1 Alphaproteobacteria bacterium | reverse complement strand
TGAACCAGATCGCCAATGTATACGATGTTGTCGTTCTTGAGGCAGTTTGCCGAACGAACAGACAGCTCGAGTTCGTCTACTTTGCGCAGCAGCTGACGGTTGAACGCTGGTTCTTCGTCTTCTTCTGGCTTTGCAGCTTCCTCTGGCTCGTCGAAATTCACGAATACAGACAGTTGGTCCTGCAGAATGCGAGCAGCAAATGCTACTGCATCTTCAGGCGTAACCGTACCATCGGTTTCGACTTCCATCGTCAGTTTGTCATAGTCAAGAACCTGGCCCTCACGGGTGTTCTCAACTTTGTAGCTTACCTTTTTCACCGGGCTATAGAGCGCATCAACCGGAATGAGGCCAATCGGCGCGTCTTCCGGACGGTTGCGGTCTGCAGGCACATAGCCTTTACCCGAGGAAACAGTCAGTTCCATATTCAGTGTCGCGCCTTCGTCGAGGTGACAGATCACAAGATCCTTGTCGAGTACCTCTACGTCAGCAATCTCGCTGATGGCATCCGCTTTCACTTCACCCGGGCCGGAAGCCGTGAGGTGCAGGCGCTTGGAGCCGTCCGCCAGAACGCGAACTGGAAGCTGTTTGATGTTCAGGACCATGTCCGTCACGTCTTCACGCACTCCTGGTACGGAAGAGAACTCATGCAGCACACCCTCAATATGGATGGCTGTTACAGCACCGCCCTGCAGCGAGGACAGCAGAACACGACGAAGGCCATTGCCCAACGTCATGCCGTAGCCACGCTCAAGCGGTTCTACAACGATTTTCGCCTTACGAAGCGGATCTGCACCCGGCTCGATCGTAAGACCATTTGGTTTAATCAGTTCCTGCCAGTTTTTCTGGATCACGGTGTAACCCTCATTTTGAATGACGCTAATGTTTTACTGCAGCGCCAAAGGATTCGCGCCAATACTCTGAAGTAACTACCCAATACACTTATGCGTTATACGCGGCGGCGTTTTGGTGGGCGGCAACCATTGTGTGGAATCGGAGTTACGTCACGAATAGACGTGATCACAAAACCGATAGCCTGAAGCGCGCGCAGAGCGGACTCGCGACCAGCGCCAGGACCCTTCACTTCCACTTCAAGGGATTTTACGCCGTGTTCCTGTGCTTTCTTACCAGCGTCCTCGGCAGCAACCTGTGCAGCATAAGGCGTGGACTTACGGGAACCTTTGAAACCCATCATACCTGCAGACGACCAGGAAATTGCATTACCCTGTACGTCTGTGATTGTAACCATCGTGTTGTTGAACGATGCATTTACGTGAGCAACACCATTGGTGATGTTTTTCCGCTCACGGCGCTTAATGCGCCCAGTGTCTTTAGCCATCTCTAGCAGACCCTTAATTTCGGGGGAGTCCTAAACAGCGGATACCCTAATTACTTCTTCTTACCAGCAATCGGAACAGCTTTACCCTTACGAGTACGAGCGTTTGTGCTCGTGCGCTGACCGCGTGTTGGCAGTTTCGCACGGTGACGAAGACCACGATAAGACTTGAGGTCCATCAACCGTTTAATGTTCATTGCAACTTCACGGCGGAGGTCACCCTCAACAGTAAAGTCACTATCGATCATCTCGCGGATCTGAATCACTTCAGCATCCGAGAGCTCCGACACACGACGCTCACGGGGGAAACCGAGCTTTTCGCAGATTTCCGTGGCCTTAGTGCGGCCAATACCGTGAATGTAGGTCAAAGCGATTTCTACTCGCTTGTTGGTCGGAATGTTAACGCCAGCAATACGCGCCACGACCGTTTCTCCTAAATTACAAGTTCACGTCTCAATACGAATCACAAGACGTGTTGAAGCCGGGGATTATATGATTTAACCCCCGTTCGTCAACCGTCTAGTGACAGTTTTTCTACGCGGCCAAAACCGCGTCAATCTGTGCAGCAACTTCGTCGATGGCAGCCATGCCATCAACTTGCTGCAAAGTCCCCTTATTCGCATAATATGGCAACACTGGTGCCGTATCTGCGTAATAAGCTTTCAAACGGTTTCCAAACGTCTCCGGATTGTCATCCTTTCGACGGCTGAATTCCGATCCTTCACACACATCACACACACCCTCAACCTTCGGCTTCAGGTTGGTGTCATGATACCCTTCGCCGCATTTAGCGCAGGTATAGCGTCCACACACCCGGTCAACCAATGCGCCGTCATCGACTTTCATTTCGATAACAGCATCAAGGTTCAGACCAAGGTCAGCCAGCATTGCATCAAGCGCTTCAGCCTGCGCAACAGTGCGCGGGAAGCCATCAAGGATGAAGCCGTTTTTGCAGTCTTCTTCCTGGATACGGTCTTTGATGATGCCGATCACAATTTCGTCAGTTACCAAGCTGCCACTATCCATAGCAGCCTTTGCGGCCTTGCCCATCTCTGTACCAGCGCCAACTGCTGCACGCAGCATGTCACCAGTGGAGAGCTGAACCAGCCCACGGCTCTTTTCAATACGTTGAGCCTGTGTCCCCTTGCCCGCGCCCGGAGGGCCAAACAGAATGATGATCACCGGCGGCCCCCTTTCAGGCGTGCTTTCTTGAGGAGACCCTCATACTGCTGCGCCATCAGGTGGGAATGGACCTGACCAACTGTGTCCATGGTTACGTTCACAACGATCAGGAGGCTTGTGCCACCAAGATAGAAGGGAACAGCAGCCTGGCTGATCAGAACTTCCGGGATCACACACACCAGCGACAGGTAACCGGAACCGATCACAGTCAGGCGGGTGAGAACATAGTCAAGATACTCTGCGGTGCGCTTGCCCGGACGAATGCCTGGAACGAAACCACCATGCTTCTTCAGGTTGTCAGCGGTGTCTTCAGGATTGAACTGGATCGCCGTGTAGAAGAAACAGAAGAATACGATAAGCGCCACATAGAAGGCGATATAAAGCGGTTTGCCTGGGCCGAGGATCGCAGTGATCGTGCCGAGCCACTCTGGACCACCAGCCTGATACAGGTTGGCAACAGTCAGCGGCATCAAAAGCAGAGATGATGCGAAGATCGGCGGGATAACGCCAGCCACGTTAAGTTTCATCGGCAAATGCGACTTGTCGCCGCCAACCATGCGGTTGCCCTGCTGCCGCTTCGGATACTGAATGATGATCCGGCGCTGAGCACGCTCGCACAATACGATGAACCAGATAAGAGCCGCAGCACCGACAAGCATAGCCAGAAGTACGCCCAGCGACATGGCGCCAGAACGGTTCAGCTCGAACGCCTGGGCCAGCGTGCCCGGCAGCTCTGCTACGATACCTGCGAAAATAATTAGGGAAATACCATTCCCGATACCGCGCTGGGTGATCTGCTCACCAAGCCACATCAGGAACATGGTACCACCCACAAGGGTGATAACGGTGGTGAAGATGAAGAACCAGCCTGGATCAACTACAACACCCGGCTGACCCTGAAGGCCAGTTGCCACACCGTAGCCCTGAACGATTGTCAGAAGCACAGTGCCGTAACGGGTATATTGGTTGATTTTGCGGCGGCCCTGCTCGCCTTCTTTCTTCCACCCTGCAAGCGTGCTGTTCATGGTTGTCAGCAGCTGCATGATAATGGAGGCCGAGATATACGGCATGATGCCCAGAGTAATGATGGACATCCGCTGCAATGCACCACCCGAGAAGGTATTCACCATATCGAGGAAACCACCACCCATTTGCGCGAACATATTCGCAAGCGCGTCGGCATCAATGCCGGGTAGCGGAATGTAAGTGCACAGACGGTACACAATAAGTGCACCAAGAGCGAACCAAATACGTTTTTTAAGCTCTTCGGCTTTGCCGATTGATGCCAAACTGATATTGGCCGCCAGTTGTTCTGCAGCGGATGCCATAAATGCCTACTCCAAGCCCCTTGATCGTTCTTATCTCGGCCTACGCTTCTTTACTTAGGCAACGGTTACTTTGCCGCCAGCCTTCTCAACAGCTTCTACTGCACCCTTGGATGCACCAGTTACTGTGATATCGACTTTGGCTTTAAGTTCACCTTTTGCCAGAAGACGCACGCCATCAACCACTTTGCCAACAACACCGGCTTCAACCAGGGTCTCAACAGTAATAGGCTTCTTGGCGTCCAGCTTCTTGTCGTCGATCGCTTTTTGCAGGCGACCGAGGTT
>JABXIS010000019.1 GCA_013372975.1 Alphaproteobacteria bacterium | reverse complement strand
TTGATATCATCTTCTTCTGGGTTGCCCGTATGATGATGTCCGGTATTCACTTCATGGGTGAGGTGCCCTTTAAGGACGTCTATATCCACGCTTTGGTGCGTGACGAGAAGGGCGCCAAGATGTCCAAATCCAAGGGCAATGTGATTGACCCTCTGGAGTTTGTTGAGAAATACGGTGCTGACGCGCTGCGTTTCACTCTGATCGCAATGGAAGCGCAGGGCCGCGACATCAAGATGTCCGAGAAGCGGGTCGAAGGATATCGCAACTTTGGCACCAAGCTTTGGAATGCCGCACGCTTCTGTGAAATGAACGGCATTGCAGGCTCAGATAGCGTTGCGGCGCCTGAGGCCAAGCTTGCCGTCAATAAGTGGATCATCGGTGAAGTTGCCAAGGCCGCGCAGGGTGTCACCAAAGCGCTTGAGGCCTTCCGCTTCAATGATAGCGCCGACGCCATTTATCACTTCACGTGGGGCACATTCTGCGATTGGTATGTGGAATTGATCAAGCCGGTATTCTGGGGTGAAGACGAATCAGCCAAGGAAGAAACCCGCAAGGTTGCGGGTTGGGTGCTGGACCAGATTCTGGTTCTGTTGCACCCCTTCATGCCATTTATCACGGAAGAACTGTGGCACGCCACACGCGATGATCGGGCCTATGACCTGATCCACGCAGATTGGCCAACTGTAACCGAGGCCGACGAGGCTGCGGGCGAAGAGGTAAACTGGGCGATTAAGTTTATCACCGAAGTTCGCTCCACGCGGTCCGAGATGAATGTACCAGCGGGTGCCAAGGCAACAGCCCTTGTGGTTGGCGCGTCCGACAGCACCAAAGCGCGGCTCGAAAGCTTTCAGGATATGCTGTGCCGCCTTGCACGCCTTGAAAAGGCTGAAGCCGTTGATGCGGCAGAAAGCAAGGGCTCTGCACAGCTGGTGGTGGATGAAGCCACAGTTTACCTGCCGCTTGCCGACCTGATGGATCTGGACGCTGAGAAAGCCCGGCTTGAAAAGAACCTTGATAAGCTTTCGAAGGAAGCTGGCTCCTTGAAGGGGCGCCTTAATAACCAGGGCTTTGTGGCCAAAGCACCAGCCCATGTGGTTGAGGAAGCCAAGGAACAGCTTGCTGATCTAGAGGGCCAGATGGAGAAGGTGAAAGCCGCGCTGGCACGCCTCGGTTAGGCGATAACCGATACCAAAAGAAAAGGGGCCTATTGGGCCCCTTTTTATTCAGCCTAATTTCTTGTGATCACAATTCTCTGGCTTTACCCAGCAGATAGAGGATGTCTGCCGCGATGGTGGCAGCCGCGACCGCGGTGATTTGTCCGGGGCCCTCATAGTGCGGGGCAACTTCAACCTGATCTGCACCAACAATTTTCAGGCCTGCGAGGCCCTGCAACACATGGCGTGCGTAGGCTGAATTTGGCCCCCCGGCAACCGGCGTACCCGTAGCGGGCGCGTAAGCAGGATCGAGGAAATCAATATCAAACGTCAGATAAGCGGCGCGGTTGCCCACGCGCTCGCGAATGGTTTTGGCTACTTCTTCGGCGGGCGTTTTCAGGCAGTGATCCGCGCTCAGAATCTGAATGCCATGGGTTTCGGGATTGGGTGTTCGCAGGCCAACCTGCACACTGCATGCAGGGTCAATAATCCCTTCCTTGATGGCATGATAGAACATGGTGCCATGGTTTAGGTCTTCATCTACCCAGGTGTCGGAATGGGCATCAAAATGAATAAGGGCCAAAGGGCCATGCTTTTTCGCATGCGCGCGCAAAAGCGGCAGGCTGACAAAATGATCTCCACCGATCGACAGCAGGCTGGCACCAACATCGAGAACCTCCGCGGCTTTCTCCTCAACCACAGGGCATAAACGGTCAGGGTAGGCGGTGAAGCCCTGCACATCGCCAAGGTCTCTTACGGTGTGATTATCCCGAACATCGTGATCCCATGGCCAGACACCCCAGTCAAACTCACCAACAGCCAGTGAAAGCTCGCGCACGGCACGCGGCCCGAAACGGGCGCCTGGTCGGCCCGTAGTGCCCAGGTCATAAGGAATGCCGATAACGGCAATATCCACACCTTCGGGGCTATCGGCAAAACCGACCCGCATGAAGCTTTGTTCACCAGAGTAGGGATCGTTCCAGCTTTTCACTTTTGTCTCCTATGAAAATGCACAGACACCATAAAATGTGATCACATTTTTGTCCAGTGTATAGATGCGCACATTGGAATGAGTTTTGAGGACAATATAAAATGTAAGAAAATTATAAAAAATAGCAGAAAATCTATTCATTTATTATCGACAGGGACGGGTGCTGCCGCTACATTCCGCCAAAGCTTGAGGCCAAGAGGCCGTAACGCAAAGAATAGAGATTATCAGAATTTGGAGAGCCTTATGGCCGAGTATCGTTCCCGCACCTCCACCCATGGCCGCAATATGGCGGGCGCCCGTGCGCTTTGGCGTGCAACAGGCATGAAAGATGATGATTTCAAAAAGCCGATCATCGCCATTGCCAACAGCTTTACACAGTTTGTGCCTGGGCATGTGCACCTGAAAGATCTGGGCCAGATGGTAGCCCGCGAGATTGAAGCTGCAGGCGGTGTTGCGAAGGAATTCAATACCATCGCGGTGGACGACGGTATCGCCATGGGGCATGACGGCATGCTCTATAGCTTACCCAGCCGTGAAATCATTGCGGATAGTGTGGAATATATGGCTAACGCCCACTGTGCAGATGCACTTGTGTGCATTTCAAACTGTGACAAGATCACGCCGGGTATGTTGATGGCCGCGCTCAGACTGAATATTCCGGCTGTGTTTGTGTCTGGTGGGCCAATGGAAGCAGGGGAAGCCGATTATGACGGCGAGACCCACAAGCTTGATCTGGTGGATGCGATGGTTCAGGCAGCTGATCCGAACGTATCAGACGAGCAGGTGGCGGCAGTTGAGCGCTCAGCATGCCCTACATGTGGGTCCTGCTCAGGCATGTTCACAGCAAACAGTATGAACTGCCTAACAGAGGCCCTTGGTCTGAGCCTGCCGGGCAACGGTACAACGCTCGCAACACACGCTGACAGGAAGGAATTGTTCCTGACCGCCGCTCGCCTGATCGTTGATATTTCCAAACGCTATTATCAGGGTGGGGATGAAAGCGTTCTGCCGCGCTCAGTCGCAAATTTCGGTGCGTTTGAAAACGCCATGGCGCTGGATATTGCCATGGGTGGCTCCACCAACACCGTTCTTCACATTCTTGCGGCGGCGCAGGAAGCCGAACTTGATTTCACCATGGAAGATATCGACAGGCTTTCGCGCAAGGTGCCGAACCTCTGCAAGGTGGCGCCGGCCACGAACAAATATCATATTCAGGATGTACACCGCGCGGGTGGCATTTTCAGCATATTGGGTGAGCTGAACCGGGCAGGGTTGATCAATGCGGATTGCCCCACGGTGCATACAGCCACAATCGGTGAGGCGCTCAGCCGCTATGATGTGCGTGTGTCGGATGACGCTGACCTGCATCATTTCTTCAAGGCGGCGCCCGGTGGCGTTCCAACACAGGTAGCCTTCAGTCAGGCAAAACGCTACGACGAGCTGGACTTGGATAGGCAAGAAGGCTGTATCCGCGAACAAGCGCATGCCTACAGCCAGGACGGCGGCCTTGCGGTGTTGTTTGGGAATATTGCTGAAGATGGCTGCATTGTGAAAACCGCAGGCGTTGACGAGAGCATCCTTACGTTCACTGGCCGTGCCCGCATATTTGAAAGCCAGGATGCATCTGTGGAGGCCATCCTTGCAGGCGAGGTTGTGGCTGGCGACGTGGTGATCATTCGCTACGAAGGGCCGCGTGGCGGGCCGGGCATGCAGGAGATGCTGTATCCGACCAGTTATCTGAAATCCATGGGGCTGGGCAAGGAATGCGCGCTTTTGACCGATGGTCGATTCTCGGGCGGGACATCTGGCCTTTCCATCGGCCACGCCAGCCCAGAAGCGGCAGAAGGTGGCGCGATCGGGCTTGTGGAAGAGGGTGACACCATCGAAATCGATATTCCGAACCGCACCATCAATGTGGCAGTATCTGACGAAGTGCTGGCGGAGCGCCGCGCCCAAATGGACGCCAAAGGGCCCGCCGCGTGGAAGCCTGTCGCACCAAGGAAACGGAAAGTATCCAAGGCACTTAAGGCCTATGCAGCCATGGCGACATCTGCTAGCAAGGGCGCCGTTCGGGACGTTTCACAGTTTGAGTAGGTCACAGTATGACTTTTAGAAAAGCAGAGGCGCGGGATTTACCGCGCCTTTTTGATATCTGGCACAGCGCCGTGGTCGCGACCCATGATTTCCTGAGTGATGATGATCGCGCAGAAATCGCTGATATCGTGAAAAATCGATATTTGCCCAACGCAGAGTTTCTCGTGTTTGCGGATGCAAATGATGTGGCGTTGGGGTTTATGGGGTGCACCAACAATAATATCGACGCCCTGTTTGTTGATCCAGCCTGCCATGGGCAGGGGATTGGCAAGAAATTCATCGATATCATCAAAGCCGACCATGATGTTGTTACGGTTCAGGTGAACGAACAACAGCCGCAAGCGCATGCTTTTTATAACGCTTGCGAGTTTCGCGATGTACGCCGTGACGCCACCGATGATGCAGGAAGGCCGTTTCCTATCGTTCATCTGGAATGGCGCAGGTAATCGGCTTAGGCCTTTGTAACCTTGACGGATTGGAGGGCATGCGCCATATCCCTGCAGACGATTATTGATTTCGAGAGGACAATGCCTTGAGCCAGCCAAGCCTTGACGGCGCCCAGCGTCAATTCATGTACGGCAAACTGCACCGTGTCACGGTGACGGGGGCCGATCTGGATTATGTGGGGTCTATCACTATTGATCCGTTGCTCTTGAAGGCTTCAGGTATTCTGCCCCATACACAGGTTGACGTTGTGAATATTACCAATGGCGAACGTATCCAGACCTATGTGATTGAAGGCACGGAAGGGTCGGGTGTGATTTGCCTCAACGGCGCGGCAGCGCACCAATTCTCGAAAGGCGATCTGGCGATCATCATGGGTTATGAATTGGTACCCGCAAACCTGTTGCCGGGCCGTATCTCGCGCGCCGTGCATGTGAATGCGCAAAATGCGATTGTAGATATTGACGAATATGTCACGCCGGATCTGGCTGGTCTGGGCAACCCTGCAGCCAATCGCGAATTCGAAAAATATGAAACAGTGGACGCCTGATAGCGTCCGCAGTTCTAGATAAATCCGGCTCAGGCGACGTCTAGTTCTACCCAGATGGGGGTATGGTCACTTGGCTGTTCCTTGCCGCGCGGAACGCGGTCAATCTGGCAATCCTTGAGGATATCAGCCGCTTGTGGTGACAGGAGCAGGTGGTCAATCCGGATTCCATGATCTTTTTGCCAGGCGCCGCGCTGGTAATCCCAATAGCTGTATGCTGCGCCGTTTGGTTTGATCTGCCTTAGGGCATCCAGATAACCAAGGTGCCACAGGCTTCTGAGGCGCGCCCGGCTTTCCGGCTGGGTAAGGGCGTCATCCACCCACGCGGCAGGATTGTGACAATCGATATCTTCGGGGATCACATTATAGTCGCCTGCCAGTACGACCGGCATCTCAAGATCACGCAAACGCTTGGCGTGTTCGATCAGGCGGTTCATCCAACTTAGCTTATAATCAAACTTGGGACCCGGCTGCGGGTTACCGTTTGGCAGATAGATGCTTGCCACACGGACCCCTTTGATCGTGGCCTCGATATACCTTGCCTGCTCGTCCTCGGCGCAATCACCGCCATCCAGTGCGGGCAAGGCACGGCGAATATCTTCGATCGGATGTTTTGAAATCAGGGCAACGCCATTGAAGGATTTCTGCCCAAAGGTCTCAACATTCCAGCCTTTTTCCTCCATCTCAAGACGAGGGAAATTTTCATCCACGCTTTTGATCTCCTGCAAGCAGGCAACGTCCGGGCTGAATTCGTCCAGCCATTCCAGAAGGCGGGGCAGGCGTGCTTTGACGCCATTGATGTTGAAGCTGGCGATTTTCATATTAGCCCTTACGCTAAATAGAGAAGGAGGAGCCACAACCGCAGGAGGCGGTGGCATTTGGGTTCTTTACCTGGAAGGAAGCACCGACAAGGTCTTCCACGAAGTCAACCTCAGCACCGGACACATAAAGAAGTGACATAGGGTCCACGAGCATGATCACGCCGCCATTTTCCACTACGATGTCATCGTCTTTCTGGTTCTCATCAAAATCAAAGCCATACTGAAAACCACTACAGCCGCCACCTGTTATTGTCAGGCGCAGCTTTAGGTTTGGGTTTCCTTGCTGTTCGATCAGCGCTTTTATGCGCGCTGCCGCATTGTCGCTAAGCCCAATTGGGGGCTGCCGGTCATTCATGTTTATTCGCCATACTGCTGTTCTCTTGCGCCTATATGTAGGGAGCCCGAGCAAGATGGTCAATTCAAGACGCCGCGAAAGGCATCAAAAGTTTTGGGGTTTATCTTCGCCTGAAGGGTGAACCAGCTCCATTCGGTGCTCTTTGCTGAAGTCGAATGCCAACATCAGGGTGTCCAAAATATCTTCGTCGCCGTTATGGGAGAACGGTAGAACAAGGGCGGTGAACGGAATAGCGCTACTTGCGTCAGGCCTGAAGCGGCCTTTGAAATAGATTGGTTCGCGGGCGTCAATAGCGCGGCCAAGTATATCCAGCATCAGTGTGCGGATACTTGTATCAGGAGCTGCGACAAGCCGATCATCCTGACTATTCAATTTTAGCACTTCCGAAACCGCCGCACCAGTCAGCCGATCATCGAATTCCTTGTGGTCATTTACTGAAACGATTGCCAATTGAGGGAGAAATTTAGGGAATTTTTGCGGACGGAATGCGCGTTTGTCTGGAAAACGGCGGCTCTGTTGAATATCGCGCCAGTGATCAAGAAGGTCTTGCTGGAACCGTGATCCCTTGACGGCGCCTTCAGTGCCAATTTTATCTGCGTTTTCAATCATATCACTATCATATTTTAAAATGGAAATCGCGGCAAGACGAAGTTAACCTTTTGTTAACGAATGGATGCGTGCAGAGATTGACGAACAAATGGATAGAAAGAGTTGCCCTTATGAGGGGGCAACGATAATGTGCCGAAAACCAGCCAAAAAAAAGTCGGGCCTGGAAGGTCAAGGAGAAAGACATGTACGATAGTTTGCCGCGCTACGAAGACACTTTGGCACCATACGCGTGCCGGCCTTCGGAGAGCCGTGGTCGCGTTTTCAAAGAGCCTGAAACGCCGACTCGCAGCTGCTACCAGCGCGACCGAGATCGTGTGATCCATTCTTCCAGCTTCCGACGGTTGAAGCATAAAACCCAGGTGTTTGTGTATCACGAGGGCGATCATTTCCGGACACGCCTGACACATTCACTTGAAGTGGCCCAGATTGCGCGTTCAGTATGCCGGTCCATGCACCTGAACGAAGACCTGGGGGAAGCTTTGGCGCTCGCGCATGATCTCGGTCATCCGCCTTTTGGTCACATCGGCGAAATTGTGCTTGATGAATGCATGAAAGATTTCGACGGGTTTGACCATAATGCCCAGGCTCTTCGGCTACTTACACGCCTTGAACACCGCTATGCATCCTTTGAAGGCCTGAACCTCACTTGGGAAACGCTTGAAGGTTTGGCAAAACACAACGGTCCTCTTGTGGAAAGCCCAATCGATCCGAAGAACCCGCCTGAGAGCTTGCCGTTTGGTTTTCGGGACTATCTGCCGGAAAACGATCTGGAACTGCATACATATGCAAGTGCAGAGGCCCAGATCGCGGCACTTGCGGATGATATCGCCTATTCAAGCCACGATTTGGATGATGGATTGCGTGCGGGCTTGTTTGAGTTTGATGAACTCAAGAAGATCCCTGTAGTCGCACAAGTTCTAGACGAAGTGAAGTGGACTTACCCGAACGCGCCGAAGGATGTGATGATTCACGAGTTGGTTCGCCGGATGATCAACCGTATGGTCGCAGACCTGATGGTGGAAAGCGGCCGGAGGATTGAGGCATTGGCACCAAAATGCCCGGATGATATCCGCAACGCTGGCCAGCCTACGATTGCTTTTGGCAAGGATATGGGTGAAGCGGTGAGGGAGCTTAAGAGCTTCCTGTTTGAACGCATGTATCGCCACTATCTTGTTAACCGCATGGCCAGCAAGGCGAAAAGGGTGGTGACAGACCTGTTCAATCTGTATATCTCCGAACCCGAATGTTTGCCTACGGAATGGAACGCCCGTGCTGAGGGCGCCGGAACCGCTGAAACAGCTCGTGTTGTAGCCGATTTCATCGCTGGCATGACCGACCGTTTCGCTTTCCGTGAGCACGCCAAACTGTTTGATTTGAACCGAGTATCGCTATGAATGTTTTTACCCATTTTCGGGAGGCCATCGACGCGCTTCTGAATGAGCTGTCAGCAAGCGGCGATCTGCCCGCTGACCTGGATACCAAGAATATTGCTGTTGAGCCGCCGCGAGATGCCAGCCACGGCGATATTGCCACCAATGTGGCGCTTGTGCTGTCGAAGCAGGCGCAGCGCAAGCCGCGCGATATTGCTGATATGGTTGCACCAAAACTTGAAGCTCTTGAGACTGTTGAGAGCGTTGAGATCGCAGGCCCTGGTTTCATCAACATGCGATTGTCTGCGTCATTCTGGCAGGCGCAGGTGAAAACCATTCTGGATGCCGGCGTAAACTATGGGGCCAGCACTATGGGTGGTGGCGAGAAGGTCAATGTGGAATATGTGTCCGCAAACCCGACTGGCCCAATGCATGTGGGGCATGTGCGCGGCGCTGTATTTGGTGATGCGCTTGCAAACCTCCTCCTGAAAGCCGGATATGATGTAACCAAAGAATATTACATCAACGATGCGGGCAGCCAGATTGATACACTGGCGCGGTCTGCGCATCTTCGCTATCAGGAAGCCTTTGGTCGCGATATCGGCGAAATCCCGGAGGGGCTGTATCCGGGCGATTATCTGGTTCCTGTGGGGCATATGCTCAAGGAAAAATATGGCGAAGAGTATCTTGACGCGGATGAAAGCGAATGGCTTGCGCAATTCAAGGTGGATGCCTCAAGTGCAATGATGGACCTGATCCGCGATGACCTGAAGGCTTTGGGGGTGGAGCATGATGTGTTCTTCTCGGAGCGGTCCCTGCATGAAAGTGGCCGCATCCCTGAAGCCGTACAGGTGCTGCGCGATCGTGGCCATATCTATGAAGGCGTGCTCGAGCCCCCAAAAGGCAAGAAGCCGGAAGACTGGGAAGAGCGCGAGCAAACCCTGTTCCGTGCCACTGATTTTGGTGACGATGTGGATCGCCCGCTTCAGAAATCGTCTGGCGAATTTACCTATTTTGCGGCTGACATCGCTTACCACCACGATAAATATGTGCGTGGTTACAAACAGATGATTGATGTGCTAGGCGCAGACCATGGCGGCTATGTAAAGCGCATGCAGGCCGCTGTTAAGGCATTGTCGGAAGACGGCGAGCTGGACGTGCGTCTTTGCCAGATGGTGAAGTTGTTTCGGGATGGCGAGCCTTTCAAAATGTCCAAGCGCTCCGGTAACTTCATCACGCTTCGTGAAGTAGTGGATGAAGTAGGGTGTGATGTGACCCGCTTCATCATGCTGACCCGTAAAAACGATGCACACCTTGATTTCGATTTCAAAAAGGTGATGGAACAGTCCAAAGATAACCCTGTCTTTTATGTGCAGTATGCACATGCCCGGATTTGTTCTGTTTTGGGCAAAGGCAAAGATGCTTTCGCTGACCTGGACATAACAGATGCCAGCCTTGCGGGGGCTGATCTTGCGCGCCTTTCTGACGAGAACGAGCTTGCCATGATCCGTCAGTGCGCAGCGTGGCCGCGCCTGTTGGAAAGTGCCGCCGAAGCACACGAACCACACCGGATTGCGTTTTTCCTTTATGATTTGGCTTCTGAGTTCCATACTTTCTGGAACAAGGGCAATGATAACCCCGGCCTGCGGTTCATCATTGAGGATGATAAAGCACTGACACGGGCCCGCATGGCGCTTGTGCGCGCGGTCGCACTTGTGATTGCCAGTGGCCTTGGGGTGTTGGGCGTAACGCCAATGGAGGAAATGCGTTAATGACCGAGAATGAACAACCAGGACAAGGGGCGGACAAGGATATTCCGCCTTGGCTTCAACCGGTTCCCGAGGAAGAGGAAACAGGTGGTTTCTTTGAGGGCCGCAAGACGCTTCTGATAACCGCGGGTGCTGCGGTTACGGTTGTCGCCCTGTTTGTGGTTGTTCTTCTATATCTTTACGATGGGTCGTCTAACGAGGCACCGCGCTACGTCGCGGCAGATACCACGCCTGTACGTGAAAAGCCCGAGGACGCGGGTGGCATGGATGTGCCGCATCAGGACAAACAGGTATTTGACCAAGGGGCAGGGGCCTCCGCGCAGGTAGCTCTTTCCGCGCAACCTGAGCAGCCGCTGGAGACGCTTCCGGAAGAACCGGAGGTGGATGACAGCCACGCCGAAGACGAGGCGCGTATTGCAGCAGAGGCGGAAGCCCGCGCCCGTGAAATCCAGGAGGCGGAAAAACGCGAAGCAGAAGCGGAAGTGGCTCGGCAAAAGGCTGCTGCGGAAGAGGCTGCAAAAGCTGCAGCTGTTCCGGAAGGCAGCTTCAAGGTGCAGCTGGGTGCTTACGGGTCGGAAGACGGAGCAGCCCGTGCCTGGCGTACTGTCCGAGGCAAATACCCTTCTATTCTTGAGGGGCTCTCGCCATTTTATGAGGCTGTTCAATCAGGTGACCGCACGCTTTATCGCCTTCGTTTGGGCCCACTGATGAACCGTGCCGCAGCTGACGAGGTTTGCCTTGGCCTGCGTGCTCAGCAGCAAGCCTGCATCGTTGTAAACCCCTAAAAGGGCATAGTTGATGATCCCAGCAATTTTCGGCTGCGCGGGCACCAGTTTATCCGCGGAAGAGAAGGCTTTTTTCGCCAAGGTGAAGCCTGCTGGCTTCATTATCTTCAAGCGCAACGTTGAAGACCCGGACCAACTGACATCCCTGATAAAGGATCTCAAGGAAACGGTAGGGCGCCATAAAGTACCAATCCTGGTGGATCAGGAAGGCGGGCGTGTGCAGCGCCTTTCCGAGCCGTTTTGGCGCAAATATCCGGCGATGGCAACTTTTGGCGAAATGTCCAAAAAGGACCCAACGCTTGCGGCCAGCGCGCTGCGGTTGAATACTCGACTGATTGCTGACGATCTTCGTCGGGTGGGCATTAATGTGGATTGTCTGCCAGTTCTTGATGTCATGAATGATTGGGCGGACCCGATCGTAGGGGACAGGGCATTTTCAAACGATCCACAGCTTGTTGCCGCCATGGGCCGCATTGTTGTAGATGCGCTGATGGAAGGTGGTGTGCTGCCGGTAATCAAACATCTGCCGGGCCATGGTCGCGCAACCGCAGACAGCCATCTGGAATTGCCGGTTGTGGATGCAACTGTTGCGGAGATGGAAGATACTGATTTCATGCCATTCAAGGCTATGGCCGATGCGCCTTTTGGCATGACTGCCCATATCAAATATACGGATATCGACCCCAAACAGTGCGCCACGCTTTCGCGTGTTGTGATCGGGCGGATTATTCGCATGAAAATGGGCTTTTCCGGGCTCTTGATGTCAGACGATCTCGCAATGAAGGCCCTGACTGGCAAGTTTGAGGACCGCACGCGGGGCGCTTTCTCAGCAGGCTGTGATCTCGTCCTTCACTGCAATGGCGAGATGGACGAAATGCGGGCTATCGCATCAGCGTGTCATGTTGCCTCAGGAAAGCTTGAGAAGCGGCTGGCGACCCTGATATCAGAAGCTGATCGTGCACCTCGTGCTGACAGGGCAGACCTGAAAACGCGCTATGACGAGTTGATGGCAAAATTTTAGAGGGCTGAACATGGATTATATCTCTGGCAAAATGGTTGCCCTCAGTATTCTGGCGTTGCCATTTTTGCTGACAGTAACAATCCGCGAAGCTTTGAGGGGGTATGTGGCGCACCGTTTGGGTGACAATACACCTGCTTATAACGGGCGTTTGACCGCAAACCCGTTAGCACACGCTGATCCGATCTGGACAGGTGTGGTGCCTGTGGTGGCCTTTGTTGTGCTGAATTTCCCGATTTTGCTGGGACAGGCCAAGCCGATGCCGGTTGATCCGCGCAATTTCAGTGACCCGAAGGGCGATATGCTGAAGTTCACACTGGCGGCACCAATCAGTGGTTTCCTCGTGGCGTTTTTGTTCGCAATCGTTTTTCATGCGGCTTTTGCCCTCGGATTTACTGGGCAGGACTGGATTACCAACACAGCTTACTATGGTGTGTATCTGGCCATGATTTTTACGGTGATTGGCTTGCTGCCTATTCCACCATTGGATGGCGGCAAGATTCTTGTGCTTTTGCTGCCTTATGAAACGGGGCGCAGCCTGCAGGCTGTTGAACCCTATTCCTTTTTCATTGTCATTGGCATTTTCATCTTTGCTCCTGCTATATTCCAAGGGCCAGCTGATTTGCTGACACAAACAATTCTAGGGGTGGTGGGGATTTTCTTCTGATGGAATTTGAAGAAAACATTGATGGACCAGACGGGCAGGACGGATTGCAATCGACTGACCCGAACCAGCTTGTCCTGCATATGGACGGTTTTGAAGGGCCGCTTGATGTTCTCCTCACACTCGCCCGCGCCCAGAAGGTTGACCTGACCAAGATTTCCATCCTTGACCTCGTTGAGCAGTTCTTGAGTTTCGTGACAGCTGCCAAGCGCCTGAAGCTTGAATTGGCAGCTGATTATTTGGTGATGGCAGCGTGGCTTGCCTATCTGAAATCACGCCTGTTGCTACCAAAAGAAGATGACGATGAAGAACCGTCAGCCGAGGAGCTGGCCTTCCGCCTGCAACTGCGCCTTCAACGGCTTGAGGCAATGCGGGAAGCCGGGGCCCGGCTTATGGCGCGCGACCGTATGGGGCGCGATATTTTCCGTCGCGGACAGCCCGAAGGCCTGAAGCTTCTGAAAAAAGGGTCGTATGACGTAACCCTCTATGAACTCCTTAAGGCCTATGCAGACAATCGTCAGCGCCATTCCATTACTGAAATCAGGATTGAACGGCGCCCGATTTATGCGTTGGAAGATGCCATAGACCGGTTGTCTGGCCTGATTGGGGACACATTCACTTGGTCTACTCTTTCAACGTTTTTGCCGAACAACCTGAAAGACGATCGTTTGCGCCGGTCTGCTCTTGCAAGCATGTTTGCTGCAAGCCTCGAGCTTGCGAAGGCAGGAAAAGCGGATTTGAGGCAAATGGAAACCTTTGGCCCTATCTATCTGCGTCAGCGGGTGGATGAAGAAAGTGGCCAGGCTAAAGAAACATCAGAATAACAAACACAAGAAACTATGATGCAAGAGACGGAAGAAAAACAATTCACCACAGATCCCGAGCAGATCATGCAGCACAGACGCATGGTGGAAGCCATTCTGTTTGCCAGTGAAAACCCGCTTTCGGAAGCAGATATTGCAGAGCGATTGCCAGAAGGCGTGGATGTAGAGGCGCATATTGCTGATCTGGCACAGGCATATTCGACAGCAGGCGTAAACCTGGTGCGTGTTGCGGGCAAATATATGTTCCGTACCGCCGAAGACCTTTCCTTCCTGTTGCGCCGTGAGGTGGACGAGCCGCGCAAACTTTCTCGTGCTGCCGTGGAGACAATGGCCATCATAGCTTACCACCAGCCAGTTACGCGGGCCGAAATAGAAGAAATTCGTGGTGTTAGTATATCCAAAGGCACACTGGATGTGTTGATGGAGGCAGGTTGGGCCCGGATGATGGGCCGCAAACGGACACCGGGACGCCCTGTAACGTACGGCACTACTGAGGAATTTCTCGTTCATTTTGGCATCGAAAGCATCAAGGACCTGCCGGGTGTGCAGGAACTGAAGGCCGCTGGCCTGTTGGATAGCGTTGATGTGGCGCTTGAGAAGATGGGTGGTATGCCAAATCCGGCAAAGGCAATCGAAGAAGCAGATGGCCAGATTGACCTTGAAGATGCTATCGCTGCGTCGGAGCGGGGTGTAGGCGGCGCGCCTGAAGCTAAGGTTGAGGCCCCCGCAGAGGACAATATGGCGTGATCGGCCTTGCAGGGCGGATGAACGCAGACTAGATAAAAGAGGCCGGATTTGGCTGGCCATAGGGAGTTAAAACTATGTTTCCTGGATGGATGCAAATTGCACTTGTTGTGCTGTTGATCGTGCTGCTTTTTGGCCGCGGTAAAATTTCGGGCCTTATGGGCGACGTTGCCAAAGGTATTACAAGCTTCCGCAAAGGCCTGAAAGACGGCCTGGAAGAAGAGCCTGAAACACCAAAAGCTGTCGAAGACCAGAAAACTATCGACGGCGAAGTTGTGAAAGAAACCGAGAAAGATAAAGCCTAGTCTTTCTCTTCCCCACGCCCAAGCGGGGCAGGAGCCCGAACCATGTTTGATATCGGTGCAATGGAGCTGTTCGTTGTGGCCGTGCTGGCACTTGTTGTTGTCGGCCCGAAGGACCTGCCACGCCTTCTGCGCACTGTGGGTGGGTTTGTCAGGAAAATCCGGGAACTTGCATCAGAGTTCAAAGACGGTGTTGAGGAGCTGGCCGCTGAGGCAGACAGGCAGACCGACCCTTTCGCTGATTTGCGGAAGAAAGAGGGCCTGCGGCCTGGTATGAGCCCGGAAGAAATCACCAATCACATTATGGCAAATCGGGATAAAGAGGCGTCGGAAGAACAGGGCGATAGGCCCGCAGATGCGTCGAAGGGCGATAGGCCCTCCGGTGGAGATGCCGCATGATGGGCCCCGACGAATTCAAGGACATGGAAGACATCAAGCCTGACATAACGGATGGTGATGACGTGGACGCCAGCCGTGCACCGCTCCTTGATCATTTGTCTGAGCTGAGAAGCCGGATCATCAAAGTTCTGATAGGAATGATGATCGCATTCGGAATTGGACTGTATTTCTCTGACCAGATATTCAATATCCTCGCGCAACCCTATATGGATGCGCAAGCAGAGGGCGATAACCGCCGTATGATTTTTACAGCGCTTACTGAGGGCTTTTTTGTGAAGCTGAAAGTGGCCTTGTATGCGGCCTTTATTGTGACGTTTCCTCTCCTGGCGACACAGATATGGAAGTTTGTGGCGCCGGGCCTTTACAGGCATGAGAAGAAGGCATTTCTGCCGTTTCTTGTGGCCACGCCTATCCTGTTCGCGCTCGGCGCCAGCCTTGCCTATTTCGTCGTAATCCCGGTTGCCTGGCAGTTTTTCCTGAGTTTTGAGCAGGCCGCGACAATGGGAGCGATTGAGATCGCTGCGGAAGCGAAGGTAAGCGAATATCTTTCGCTTGTTATGCAAATGATTTTCGGCTTTGGCGTTGCTTTCCTCCTGCCTGTTGCGCTGACACTTCTTGGCAGGGCCGGTATTGTTACATCGCAAGGGCTGAGGGACAAACGGCGCTACATGATCGTGGGGGCTGCTGTTGTGGCCGCATTCCTGACGCCACCAGACCCCTTTAGCCAGATCGCCCTTGGCATTCCCATGTTGCTCCTGTATGAGCTTTCCATCATTTTGATCGCCTCGACCGAGAAGAAAAAGGCCGAAGCGGAAGACGAACCTGAAATCTGATTTCCGAGACAGAGACGAGCGTAATGTTTGACCTGAAATTTATCCGCGAGAACCCCGAAGCTTTTGACAAGGCCCTTGCCCGGCGCGGCGAAGAACCCCGTGCTGAGGAGATTATTGCGCTCGATGCTTCCCGCCGTGCTGTACAAACTGAGGCACAGGCAGCGCAGGCCCGCCGGAATGAGGCGTCCAAGCTTATCGGCAAGGCCAAAGGGCAGGGCGATGAGGAAAAAGCGCAGGCCCTTATGGCTGAAGTCAGCGGCCTTAAGTCCCGCCTTGCGGAAATGGAAGATGAAGAGCGCACGCTTGGCGAAAAGCTGAACGGCTATCTGATGAGCCTGCCGAACATGGTGTATGACGATGTACCCGCCGGCGACAGTGAAGACGATAATGAAGAAGTGCGCACCTGGGGCAAACCTTCCAGCTTTGACTTTGATCCAAAAGAGCATTTTGATCTGGGCGAGGCGCTGGGGATGATGGATTTCGAGCGTGCGGCCAAGCTTTCCGGGTCCCGCTTTGTTGTGCTCAAGGACCAGCTTGCCCGACTTGAACGTGCGCTTGGTCAGTTTATGCTGGACCTGCATACGACAGAGCATGGCTACACTGAAATGCTGACGCCGGCCATGGTACGTGATAGTGCCCTTTTAGGTACTGGCCAATTGCCGAAATTTGGTGATGACGCCTTCAAAACCACAACTGACCATTGGCTGATCCCAACGTCTGAGGTGACGCTTACGAACCTGCACTCTGGTGAAATCCTGGACGAGGAAGACCTGCCTTTCCGTTTCACAGCTCATAGCCAGTGTTTCCGTGCTGAAGCCGGCGCTGCGGGCCGTGATACTCGCGGTATGATCCGCCAGCACCAGTTTGAAAAGGTGGAGCTGGTCTCTGTGACGACACCTGAGCAATCGGACGAAGAGCTTGAGCGTATGTTGGGCTGTGCCGAGGAAGTTCTCAAACGCCTGCACCTGCCATATCGTGTGGTGAAACTATGCACAGGCGATATCGGCTTTGGCGCACGCCGGACCTACGATATTGAGGTGTGGTTGCCGGGGCAGGACAAGTTCCGCGAGATTTCCAGCTGTTCCGTGTGTGGTGATTTCCAGGCTCGGCGCATGAAAATGCGTTGCCGTCCTAAGGGCGAAAAACAGACACGGTTTGTTCACACATTGAATGGTTCCGGCCTCGCAGTTGGCCGTACGCTTATTGCTGTAATGGAAAATTATCAGCAGGCTGATGGTAGTATCCGTGTTCCAGAGGCACTGAAGCCTTATATGCGCGGCGTGGAAGTGATTGGCGGCAAATAAGATGACTGCTATTTCCCCGGCCAGGATTTTGATCTCCAATGACGATGGCATCAATGCCCCGGGGCTTGCAATCCTCGAACGTGTGGCGCGGCAATTTACGGACGATGTGTGGGTTGTTGCACCGGAAGAAGAGCAATCCGGGGCAGGGCATTCGCTGACGCTATCCAAAGTGCTGAGGATGCGGCAGCTTGAGGAAAAGCGCTGGGCGGTTTCCGGCACACCGACTGACTGCGTGGCCATGGCGATCAACAAGATCATGCCGGAGACGCCCCCAACATTGATCTTGTCAGGCGTTAATCGGGGCGGAAATCTGGCCGAGGATGTGACCTATTCCGGGACTGTTTCGGTGGCGATGGAAGGAACGCTGGCAGGTATTCCATCTATAGCTCTCAGCCAGTGCATTCGTCCGGATCAGCGCACCAAGTGGGAAACAGCGGAAAAGTTTGCCCCTGAGGTGATCCGTACTTTGATTGCCGAAGGCTGGACCGAAGATGTGCTGATGAATGTGAATTTTCCAGCCTTTGAACCTGATGAAATCAAAGGTGTCAGGGTAACAGAGCAGGGCGCCCGCCAGATTATGGGCAACCATATCGAAGAACGCACCGACCCGCGTGGTTTCAAATATTACTGGTTTGGCCTTGGCCGAGAGGTTGGCCAGCCTGGCCACGAGACCGACCTGAAATCAGTACGGGAAAAATGGATCTCCGTGACACCCTTACACCTTGATCTCACACATCACGAAACCCGTCGTGCACTTGGCGAGACGGTAAACCGTACCTTCTGAGAATAATTGCCGCCAAGTTGCCTTATTGATCAGGGAATGATTGCCCGAACAACATCTTGTGGGTATCTTCAAGCCATGATCAAGGGGAGTGATAGTTTGGGTGGCCTAATGCGGACCGGCGCCATAGTGGTGCTGGCGTTTTCCGTTACAGCATGCAGTTCCATAGACAGACGAATCATTCAACCCGTTTGGAGTTCTATCTCCAGTTCTAAAAGCAAGAATGCGCCATATCCCGTGCCTCTGCCGCAACCAAAGCCGACTGCGCCGTCGCGCGGCTATGCAGGCAATTCGCAACCGACATCCATTTCTACGGCGAACGGATCGAGTAGCGCGCATACAGTACGGCGGGGAGATACACTCTATGCCATTTCCCGGCGATATGGGGTTCCCGTAAGGGACCTGGTGTCAGCCAATAGATTGCGAGCTCCCTATACTCTGGCTGTTGGGCAGAAGGTAAATGTACCGACAGCGCAGGTTTATGAGGTGAAGAAGGGTGATACTGGCTACAGCATCGCCCGTCGGTTTGGGGTGAATGTTTCGGCTTTAATGCGAGAAAACGGCCTTCGGCCGCCATATCGCCTTGAAATTGGGCAACGCCTCAAGTTGCCTGGTGGTGCTTCAGCAGCCACACAAACCGCGAGCGTTAGCCCCAGAGTGGTGCGGCCAGCTACCACAACTGGCAGAACCGTTGCTAAGCCAACACCACCGCCCCGATCCTCAAGTGGCTTTGATTGGCCTGTCGCCGGAAAAATCGCCTCAAGGTATGGCCCCAAAGAGGGCGGCCTCCACAATGATGGTATCAATATCCTTGCCCGGCAAGGTACACCCGTCAAGGCAGCTGAGGCTGGTGTTGTTGTCTATGCGTCCAATGCGCTTGAAGGGTATGGTCATCTGCTTTTGGTGAAACATTCAGGCGGCTGGATCACTGCCTACGCCCATAACGAGCGACTGTTGGTGCGAGAAGGGCAAACTGTTACCAAGGGGCAGGTGATTGCGCGCGTGGGTAATACAGGCGGTGTTACAGAACCACAGCTTCACTTTGAAATCAGGAAGGGCCGCAGGGCATTGGACCCGCTTAGGTATCTGAGGCGCCAAAATGCAGCTTTGATCTCAGGGCAAGAGGCAGGTTAGAAGCCAACCTTCGCCCCGAGTTCTCCAGCAAGATTATTGACAAATTGCCATGCAGTTCTGCCAGACCGGTTACCCCGTGTTTTGGCCCATTCAAGGGCTGCGGGGCACCAATCGTCTTTCGGGTTTAACTTAAAGATTTCAATGTAACCACTTATCATATCAAGATATTCTTCTTGGTCACATGGGTGAAATCCAAGCCAAAGGCCGAAACGGTCCGAGAGGGCGATTGTCTCATCCATTGCCTCGTTCGGATGAATGCCAGTGGCGCTTTCCTGGTCCATCATCTGGCGTGGCAACAGGTGACGCCTATTTGATGTGGCATAGAAAATTACATTCTCGGGCCGGCCTTCCAATCCACCTTCCAGAACAGATTTCAAGGCTTTAAAATCCCGGTCCGGGCGGTTGAAAGAGAGGTCATCGCAGTAAACGATGAAGTTCTTTTTCCCGTCACGCAGCTTCCCTAGAAGGCTTGGGAGCGCACTTATATCCTCGCGGTGAATTTCCACAAGAGCGGGTGCCTTTTCTCCAAACTCCGACTTCATTGTGCGGTGGATGGCTTTGATAACGGTGCTTTTGCCCATGCCGCGTGCTCCCCAAAGAAGGGCATTGTTGGCGGAAAAGCCATTTGCGAACCTGCGGGTGTTTTCCAGCAAGGTGTTTTTAGCGCGGTCAATTCCTTTAAGGAGATCAAGATCGGGGGCGGCTACCCGGTTTACAGGCCGCAGGTTACGCGATTCAGCATCATAAATGAATGCATCGGCCTTTTGGTCACGGCCTGTATTTTGCACGGAACTGCCTCCGTTTATCGCGTTTGCGAGGTTGTTTATCGCATCAATCAGCTTTTGATCGTTGGTCTGCACTTGCAACCCTTTCCTCATGTGCCCATCTAGGGAAAAATATATAACACGAACGCGACCCGAGGGGGCTCATAACACGCGCAGAAAGACTAGGCTACTGTTGCATTTGAAAGCAATGCGGCTATAGTCCCCGCGATTGATATTACAAGGTGGCCGTAGTGCCACCGTTTTAATGAGGTTTGCCACATGTTTTCTTCACCAGCTTTTGCACAGGCAGCAGGCCAGGCGGCGCAGCCGGGCTTTATGGATACTCTGCCAATGCTGATCCTTATGATCGGTGTTTTCTGGTTTCTTATCCTGCGTCCGCAGAACAAAAAAATGAAAGAACACCGCGAGATGGTGAACAGCGTGGCACGTGGTGACACCGTTGTTACTGCTGGCGGCCTGATCGGTAAGGTGACCAAGGTCAAAGCGGAAGAAAATGAAGTTGAAGTCGAGCTTGCTGACGGTGTGCGAGTTCGGGTGGTTAAAAGCACGCTTACTGATGTGCGTGGCAAGGGCCAACCTGCCAAGACTGAAGATAAAAAAGATAAATAGAGGCCTGGCCCGGCAAATGCCGGGCTACCTTCTTCTGACCTGGAATAACAATTGAGGATCGGCGCATGCTAACGTTTCCGCGCTGGAAAATAGTAATGATATTGGGGGTAGTGCTGCTGGGCATCCTGACCTCCGCCCCCAACTTTCTCACAGAAGAGCAGCGCAATGAGCTGCCAGCATTCATGCCGTCCAAGACATTGAACCTGGGCCTTGATCTCAGGGGTGGTGTACGCCTCCTGTACGGGGCCGCAGTGGATGACGTGGTGGAAGCGCGCCTAAACAATGTAGCGGATCAGATCCGCGACATTCGCCGCAACGAGAGAGGCCTCAATTTCCGGAATATTCAGATATCTGGTCATACAGTGTCCTTTGATGTTTCGCGCGAAGAGATGATTGATCTCGCACGAGAGAAGTTGCGCGACCTGACAGATGTAACTGTTGGAGCAGCCAACCCACTGATGGGTGGCGGCGTCAAAGAACTTGAACTGACGCAAGAGGGACAGCGATTTACCCTGACGCTTACTGAGCAGGGCATCCTGATCCAGCAGCGCGACGCAATTGCGCGCGCGATGGAAGTGATCCGGAAGCGTATTGATCCTGATGGCACCAAGGAAATTGTGCTTCAGATGGAAGGCAATGACAGGATCATTCTTGAAGTGCCTGGCGCAGACGACCCCGAAGCAATCAAGGATCTTGTCGGCAGAACGGCAAAGCTGACATTCCACGATGTGAATACAACAGCAAGCCAGGAAGATCTTTCACGTGGACGTACTGGCCTTCGCGAGAAAATCCTTCCTGTTCAGGATGGTGGCATGATCATGGTGAAAGAGCGTGTGATTGTTTCTGGTGAAGATCTGACAGACGCAAAACCTGCGTATGACCAGAATGGCCGTCCATCTGTTGCCTTTACATTCAATACCGCGGGCGCCCGCAAGTTTGGTCGCCACACACAGGAAAATATTGGTCGCCCCTTTGCGATTGTTCTGGATGAACTGGTTATCAGCGCCCCAACGATCCAGTCTGCGATCATGGGGGGATCCGGGCAGATTACCAACATCGGTTCCGTTGCGGATGCTCAGGAACTGGCTGTTCTTCTGAAATCCGGTTCGCTGCCAATTGAACTTTCAGTTCTTTCAGAGCGTGCCATCGGCCCGGATCTTGGCCAGGAAAATATTGATGCAGGTGAGATCGCCGCGATCATTGGTTTTGCTGGCGTCATTGTGTACATGGTTCTTAGCTACGGGCGTTTTGGCCTGGCAGCGAATGTCGCTTTGATTACCAACCTTGTCCTGATTATGGGCGCGCTCAGCTTTTTGCAAGCAACGCTGACGCTGCCGGGTATCGCAGGTATTGTGCTTACCATCGGTATGGCCGTTGACGCCAACGTGCTGGTTTTCGAACGTATTCGGGAAGAGCAATCCAATGGTCGAAACCCGTTTAGTGCGATGGAACATGGGTATGGTGAGGCCTTTTCAACTATTATGGATGCCAACATCACGACCTTTATCGCCGCGGCTGTCCTTTACATGCTGGGCTCTGGCCCGGTTCAGGGGTTTGCGGTGACGCTTGCGATCGGTATCCTGACCTCGATGTTTACTGCAGTGGTGCTGACGCGCTTTATCCTTGCAACCTGGCTTAAGCGGGCGCGTCCTGCCAAGCTGCCAATTTAAGGGGAGGGGATTATGTTGTTACGTCTCGTTCCAGAGAATACGTCACTTAACTTTATGGCTTTGCGAAAGGTTGCACTTGTCTTCTCGGTGCTGCTGATCATCGGGTCTTTGGCCTTGTTTGCTGTGAACAGCCTGAATTACGGAATCGATTTCAAGGGTGGTATTTCTGTCGAAGTACAGATGGAAGACAAATCTGATATCCCGATTGAGCGGGTCAAAGAAGCGGTTGCCGAGATGGGGTACATAAACCCGTCAGTTCGGGAATATGGCGAAAAGTGGGATGCGATGATCCGACTTGAGCGTCAGCCCGGTGACGACAAGGCTCAGGCAGCTGTTATTGAAAAATTGCGGAACGACCTGCCGGTGGCAATTCCGGGTATCATCTTTCTGGATGGTAACTTTATCAGTCCAACGGTTTCTGGTGAACTTAAGCAGGACGGCGCACTGGCTGTAACGATCGCAGTTCTGGCGGTGCTTGTGTATATCTGGTTCCGGTTTGAATGGCAGTTCGGCCTTGGCGCAGTGGTTGCGCTTGTGCATGACGTTTTGCTCACCGTGGGTTTCTTTGCCATCACACGCCTGGAATTTAACCTGTCCATCATTGCGGCCATTCTGACAATCGTGGGATACAGCCTCAACGATACGGTGGTTGTGTATGACCGGGTTCGTGAAAATATCCGCAAATTCCGCAAGAAGGAAATGGGAGAGATAGTCAACTTCTCGCTCAATCAGACCTTGAGCCGGACAATCATGACATCTGTGACCACGCTGTTGGCGTTGTTTGCCTTGTTCTTCTTTGGTGGCGAAGGTATTCGCGGTTTTACTGCGGCGATGATCTGGGGCGTTGTTGTGGGTACCTATAGTTCTATCTTTATCGCGTCACCCATGCTGCTGATGTTCGATATTCGGCGTGATGCAATCATTGGTGAAGACAAGAACGACCCGACCGTAGACAAGAGCCGCCCTTCAAACCCTTTTGAACAGGTGTAACGGTGGCGGAAAAAATCCGGCAAAGCGGTTTCATTATGGAGCAGCAGGGCGACGATGACCTGCTGCTCGTCGAGGCATATGGGGACGGAGGTTTTCGTCTGATGGGGCGTCGCGTTGAAGGCGGCGTGATCGTTTTGCCAACCGGTTTTTACCCTATCAGTGCAAATGATCTTTCTTCGCTTTCAACCGAGCATTTCGATAAGGCCATCAAAGACAGTGAAAAGCCCGAAATTGTTTTGATCGGAACTGGAGAGCGCATGCAACTTTTGCCGCCGGAAATTCGGCAGTTCCTTGAAGCTGAAAATATAGGCTTTGACCTGATGGACACAGGGGCCGCTGCACGCACTTATAATGTTCTCCTGATGGAAGAACGCCGGGTGGCCTGCCTTCTGTTGCCAGTAGACTAGGTTCCATTCGTCTCAATCCTTTCAGCTCGTCTCAACTCCCTTCATCTCGTCTCATCCTTGCCTTTCGGCTCGTCGCAAAAAACTGTTGCTCGCCGCAGAAAACTGTCTTTTCACCGCTTCCATCTTGGTTCGCCCATTCATTGCGAGCACCCTTGTCTTTATGGGAACGTGAAGTTCAGGAAACAGGTGCAGCGGACTGGAGTAAAGTTTTTGCTGGCGCTGACAGCGTATGAGCAGGATACTTTGAGAGAAAGATGGAGATGCGCGGATGACTGCCTCACGAAAGATGATCAGAAAACTGTCGGTTGTTGCATGCCTTTCGGTATGCGGTATTGCTGTGGCGACCACTGGCTCGGCCTCTGCCAATAGCTTTGCGCATGATGAAGACGCCAAGGCTGAAAAAACAGAGAAACGCCGTGTTCGTGTGGTGAAAAGTGGTGAGGAGCCAGTTACTGTTGTCGGAGCGAATGGCCGTACCGTAATAGCTTCAAGCCAGGGGCTTGTGGAATATGCCAAAGAACACAAGGAAGCATTGGAAAAAGCCGCGAAGGCGCTGAACGAAGTAACCGCGCGCCTAGGCAAGAGCAAAAGCAAAGGTGAAAAGGCTGCGCTTGAGGCCGCAAAAGCTGGTTTGGAGGCCGCGATTCTGTCGCTTGAGAACCAGCGAGTTCGAGATTCCTTTACCCCACATACCAAAGTGGAAATCGCACGCATTGAGGCAGATAGTGTCGCTGGTGCCTTGAAAGCGCTTCAGGATCGTGAGCATGAAATCCGTTCCATGCGCGGTAACCTGAAAGAGGAATTGGCGGAAGCCAGAGAAGAGATTGCTGAAGCCCTTGGCGACCTTGACCTGGAATTGGATCTTGACGGTGATGTTCGTGTGCTTCGGCTGGAATCTCTGCACTCGGCCAAACGGTCACTGGAATTGATGGAAGAAGAACAACTTGAGGCGCTTAAACGGGCAGAAGAAGAAATCAAGAGGGAGCGCGCCCGTATCGAGGAACGGATGAAAAAGCGCGAACAGGAAAAAGCCAGAGACAATAAATAACCGGTGATTGATCGAGGGAGCGGCACGCGGTGTCGCTCTCTTTTTTGTGAGCACATTTATACCAAAAGTTTACTTGAGCTTATTGTGATATTGTATCATTATTTTTTCATCCAAGTGGGATGGGAAAGATCATGAAAAGCTCAGTTGCAGTTATAGGATTGATTGCCGGCGTTGTGGGCGCGACGGCGATAGCTGAAGACCAGTTCGCTTTTGATGGCATGGGTGCGATGATGATGGAGCATGAAGCCAGCGAAGGCTTTGATCAGGTTTCTGGTCAAGAACCCGCTTCTGGTCATTGTGAGGAACGTCAGCGCGCATTTAAGGCCCGGGTGGCCGCACTGGAAAAAACCTATGCTAAGGCCTTTCAGGAAGCCACATCTCGGTTGGGCACGATGGATGTAAAAAGCATCCGCGAGACGGCCTTTTTGACCGAAGAACAGATCAAATCCCTTAAATCCAGCCAGGAACTGACACTTGGTGCCGTGCACACTAGTTTGACCGAACATCGGGAGATATTGGCCAAGCACCGGTTTGCGTTCAAGGACAAAGCTTTACTGGCTCAGGTGGAAGATGCTTTGGTGAGTGCAGAGCAGGCTCTGCGCGCAGATTGATTATCATACCTATCAACAGTTGAGGCCGGGTTTTGTCCCGGCTTTTTTGTGTCTGGGCCAACAAGTGCGATGGCCGACCATCTTGTGATTACGCAATAGTATTTCAACAGACAAGAAAAACCATTCCGATCATTGCGTGATAGCGTTGCACTGCCTGGAATAATCCCTTAGAGCTAGGCATTCGCATGCAGGGCAATTGTCCTGCGCTTACATTTCAGTTTCCAGGGTTAAAGAAGGTCATGAGCAGTCAAGATTTCTACCGTATCCGGCGTTTGCCTCCTTATCTATTCGCAGAAGTGAATCAGATGAAGGCGGCAGCACGAGCGCGGGGGGAAGATATTATTGACCTTGGCATGGGTAACCCGGACTTGCCGACACCGCAGCATATTGTCGATAAAATGAAGGAAACTGTGGATAAACACACCACCCACGGTTATTCAGTGTCGCGAGGTATTCCGGGCCTTCGGCGTGCTCATGCGGCATACTATCAACGCCGTTTTGGCGTCGATATTGACCCTGAAACAGAAAATGTGGTGACGCTTGGGTCCAAAGAGGGGCTGGCGAACCTGGCGTCTGCTATCACAACGCCGGGTGACGTAATCCTTGTTCCGAACCCCAGTTTCCCTATCCACCCATACGGTTTCATGATTGCGGGCGCTGCGGTACGCCACTTACCAATGGGGCCGGGTCATGATTTCCTGACCGAGCTGAAATATGCCGTGCAGCACAGCGTGCCGACACCAACAGCCGTGATCTTGTGTTACCCAGGCAATCCAACAGCGGAAGTGGTGGATCTGGCCTTCTATGAAGAAGTTGTGGATTTCTGCAAGAAACATGGCATCTGGATCCTGTCTGATCTGGCTTATTGTGAAATCTATTTTGATGATAATCCGCCACCTTCCATCCTGCAGGTGCCGGGTGCCAAGGATATCGCCATCGAATTTACCAGCCTGTCGAAAACCTATTCCATGGCGGGATGGCGTGTTGGCTTTGGTGCGGGGAACAAAGACCTCGTAGCGGCCCTTACCCGGGTGAAAAGTTATCTGGACTATGGCGCTTTTACGCCCATTCAAGTGGCGGCGGTGGCGGCGCTGAATGGTCCGCAGGACTGCATCGATCTGCACAGGGAAACCTACAAAAAACGCCGCGATGTTCTGGTGGAGGGCCTTGCTGCCGCAGGATGGGATATTCCCAGCCCAAGGGCCTCGATGTTTGCATGGGCACCGGTGCCTGAAGATTTCAGGGAAATGGGCTCCATGGCCTTTTCGAAGCTGTTGCTCGAGCACGCCAAGGTGGCTGTCGCGCCAGGCATTGGTTTTGGGGAATATGGTGAAGGATTTGTGCGTATCGGTCTTGTGGAAAATGAACAGCGGATCCGTCAGGCTGTACGCAATATCAAGAAAATGATGGCGAACAAGGATGAAGTTATCGCGTCCTGGCACGCCGAACAGAATAAGTAACTGGAGATCAGTATGAGTAATCAGGGCGACCGAAAGATCATCCTCGGCATTGCGGGCCTCGGCACCGTTGGGGCCGGGGTGGTCAAGATTGTCGAGAAACACAAAGCCCTTCTGGCTGCGCGCGCAGGCTGCCCAATAGAAATTGGCGCTGTGTCTGCACGTGATCGTAGTCGGGATCGGGGCGTCGACCTTTCGCCATACAATTGGGTGGATAACCCTGTAGACTTGGCGTCTGGTGGTGTGAATGTAGTGGTCGAACTGATCGGTGGTTCTGACGGTCCGGCTTTGGCATTAGCGCGAGAAGCGTTAGGCAAGGGCATCGGATTTGTCACGGCGAACAAGGCTTTGATTGCCACGCACGGCAAAGAACTGGCAGCATTGGCAGAGAAGACCGGCGCACCTCTCAAGTTTGAGGCGGCTGTCGCGGGCGGCATTCCGATTATCAAGGCTTTGAGGGAAGGGCTTGCAGGCAATGCGATCTCAAGCGTGCGTGGCATCCTTAACGGGACCTGCAATTATATTTTGACGCGTATGGAGCGTGAAGGACTTGCCTTTGATGAAGTACTCAAAGACGCGCAGGCGCTTGGGTATGCAGAAGCAGATCCTACCTTTGATATCGATGGCATCGATACCGCGCATAAAACGGCAATTCTAGCTGCACTTGCGTTCGGTACCGAACCGGATATTGAAAACTTGCCGACCGAAGGTATTCGCAATATTGCGCCAGTTGATATTGAGTATGCTAAGGAACTTGGCTACCGCATCAAACTTCTGGGTGTTACGCAACAAACAGAAGAAGGCATCGAAACGCGTGTACACCCGGCAATGGTGCCAACACGGTCTGCCATCGCGAACGTAATGGATGCCACGAATGCTGTTGTTGTTGATGGTGATGCGGTAGGCCAAACGGTTTATGAAGGGGCGGGCGCAGGCGAAGGGCCGACGGCATCAGCGGTACTTGGTGATATTGTTGATGTCGCGCGTGGGGCAAATGGCCCACGACTTGGTGTGCCGGCTGAAAAGTTGAAGGCTTCAAGCCCTGTACCGGTGGCAAAACACCGCGGCACCTATTATATCCGCCTGCGGGTTGATGACAGGCCGGGCGTTATGGCAGATATCACTGCAGTTCTCGCGGAAGAGAATGTATCGATCGAAAGCATGCTCCAGCGCGGGCAGGCGGCTGATGGCGGTGTTTATATCGTGCTCACGACCCATGAAACGGTAGAAGCTTCGGTTGCAGCAACACTTGACCGTTTCACTAAGCTCGAATGTGTGCTAGAGACCCCCACAATGCTGAGAATTGAAGCCTGAAAAGGGAGCATATCTAATGGGGTCTCAGGAACTGAACCGCCAACTGGTTCTTGAAGTTGTACGTGTTACGGAAGCTGGTGCCATTGCTGCAAGCAAATGGTCTGGCCGTGGTGACGAGAAAGCCGCTGATGCAGCGGCTGTTGAAGCCATGCGCAAAGCTTTCAATAAACTGCCTATTGAAGGTACTGTTGTGATCGGTGAGGGCGAGCGGGACGAAGCCCCGATGCTCTATATTGGTGAAAAAGTGGGGGCCGGTGGGCCGAAGGTGGATATCGCACTTGACCCGCTTGAAGGCACCACAATTTGTGCCAAGGCCATGCCAAATTCGTTGGCAGTTCTGGCTATTTCTGCAGAAGGTGGCCTGTTGAATGCGCCTGACGTCTACATGGATAAAATCGCCGTTGGTGGTGGCTTACCTGATGGCGTGATTGACCTTGACAAGACACCAACCGAAAATGTGAAGGCCGTAGCTGCCGCCAAGGGCAAGCCGGTTGAAGATGTGATGGTATGTGTGCTTGATCGCCCGCGTCACGCCGAGATCATTAAGGAACTCCGCGAGCTCGGCTGTGGCGTCTCTCTGATTGGCGATGGTGATATTGCGGGTGTGATCGCCACAACTGATCGCAAGACCGGTATTGATATGTATATTGGGTCTGGTGGCGCGCCAGAGGGCGTGCTGGCTTCTGCTGCGCTGCGCTGTATCGGCGGCCAGATGCAAGGCCGGTTGCTGTTCAGGAATGACGACGAACGTGCCCGCGCCCGCAAGTGGGGTATTGAAGATCTCAACCGCAAGTACACGATGGAAGAGATGGCTTCCGGCGACGTGATCTTTGCTGCGACTGGTGTAACTGACGGTTCGATGCTGAGCGGTGTTCATGTGACTGATTTGGGCATTGAGACCGATACAATCACCATGCGGTCTAAAACCAAGACAATTCGCCGCGTACAGGCAATCCACGGGCCGGAAGGCCGCCAATAAGGGTATTCCATTGTCTGACATGGATGCGAAATCTGGAGCGGCGGAGCCCTTTTTGGGTGTCCGCCGCTCTGCACTTGGGCAAGCTTGGATGCTCAGGCCTCATGTGCCGCGTATCGCCGAGGGAATCTCAAACAGGCTTGGTGTTCCGCCGATTGTGGGGCAGTTGATTGCAGCGCGTGGCATCGGGCTTGATGAAGCGGAAAGCTTCTATACCCCTTCCTTGAAGGAATTGCTGCCTGACCCGTCTAGCATACTGGATATGGACAAGGCCGTGGCTCGTATTGCCAAGGCGCTGCAAAACGGCGAAAAACTGGCCATCTTTGGCGACTATGACGTAGACGGTGCAACATCATCTGCCGTTCTATATCGATTTCTGACAGCCTTGGGCGCTGACGTTCAAATTTATATTCCGGACAGGATGGTTGAGGGTTACGGCCCAAATGTCCCGGCACTTTTGGGATTGCGGCAGGCGGGTGTGGATCTGGTGATTACAGTCGATTGCGGCACGCTATCCTTCGAGCCGTTGAAAGCGGCCAAGGACGCAGGGCTGGATGTGATTGTGGTGGACCACCATAAGGCGGAGACAACCTTGCCAGAAGCGGTAGCGGTTGTGAACCCGAACAGGCTGGATGACGATAGCGACTTGGGCCAAGTGGCGGCGGTCGGTGTTTGTTTTCTGCTTGCAGTGGCTCTCAATCGCGCCCTCCGAGATGCGGGATATTTTGAGGGTGACCGAAAAGAACCCAACCTGATCAGCCTTCTGGATATTGTTGCCCTTGGCACCGTATGTGATGTAGTGCCCCTAACAGGTGTGAACAGGGCCTATGTGGCGCAGGGCCTGAAGGTCATGGCACAGCGACGGAACGTTGGAATAACAGCACTTAGCGACGTTGGCCGCGTTTCCGAAGCACCTACCACCTATCACGCAGGCTTCATCCTTGGGCCGCGCGTCAATGCAGGCGGTCGTGTAGGCGAATCCTATCTGGGTGCCCAGCTTCTGACGACAAACGACATGATGGCGGCGCGCCAGATAGCAGATAAGCTGGACCGGTACAATGAAGAACGGCGAGCGATTGAAGCAGAAGTCCTTGAGGCGGCCATGGCGCAGGTGGAAAGCGCTACAGGCGTTGGTGGGCAACCCGATGCTGTTGTGGTGGCGGCAGGCGAGGGGTGGCACGCGGGGGTCATCGGCATTGTTGCCAGTCGGCTCAAAGATAAATACGGCCTGCCAACCTTTGTGATTGGTATCGAAAACGGTGAGGCAAAAGGGTCAGGCCGGTCCATCAGCGGTGTGGATATGGGCGCGGCGGTGATTGAGGCTGTACAGCAAGGGCTACTTCTGAAGGGGGGTGGCCATGCGATGGCTGCGGGCCTGACAGCAGCCCCGGACAAGCTGGAGGAGCTGACCGCGTTTTTCCGCAATCATATGCGAGCCAGTGTCGAGCGGGCCAGTGAAAACAGGGCCCTGAAGATTGACGGTATGATTGCGTTATCTGGTGTTACGGCCGATTTGATTGACCAGATTGATAAAGTTGGGCCATTTGGGCAAGGCAATCCCAGCCCGCGTTTTGTGGTACCGGAACTGGATCTTCTGAAGGCCGACCTTGTCGGGCAGAATCACTTGCGATGCATCTTTAAGTCAAAAGACGGGAAGTCCATCAAGGCGATGGCGTTCCGGCAGTGGGAAGAGCCATTGGGGGAACTGCTGCGCACTGGCATTGGGCGGCGGTTTCATGTGGCAGGAAAAATCAAGAAAGACACTTGGTCTGGCGGCGGAAAAGTGGAAATGACACTGGACGACGTTGCATTGATCGGTCTGCCTTAGTACCCGCTGGCTTAGGCACGGTAAGAAAAATGTAAAAAGATGTTGACCGGGGCACTGGGTGTCGGTATCTAGGCCCCCGTCGCAGCGAGAACTGCAGCGTGGTCCCTTCGTCTAGTGGCCTAGGACGCCGCCCTTTCACGGCGGAAACACGGGTTCGAGTCCCGTAGGGATCACCATTCTCGCAGACAGGCCGTTCTTATGAATGGTCCCTTCGTCTAGTGGCCTAGGACGCCGCCCTTTCACGGCGGAAACACGGGTTCGAGTCCCGTAGGGATCACCATCAAAAAGCCTCGCTGAATAGCGAGGCTTTTTTGTTTCCAGATTGATGAATACAACAAGTAATTCATCTCCGTATTAGTTATTTGGTTTAAATTTTCATGGAAAAACTTGGTTTTTGGCCAGTTTCTTCCTTTTTACTTGCTCATAGTCGCCAAAAGGATGTATCAGGATACTCATGGTTGATGACTTACAACTGAGTTATTCTTTCGGTTGTTTTCATCATGCAGGTCAATTTCTTGCTGGTTTTGCTGGCTGTGTGTTGATTTGCGCCCACAGGAGGACGTGGGTCTAAAATCGAACGATGGGGGGCACTGGTCTTTAATTAGAGGTGCATAATGTTCGAACAACGAAAGCTTACGCCCGAAGTGGCGTTGCCCTTTGAGGATAGAATAACCGAAAGGGGCGAATTCGCGGAAAACCCGCATGAGCGTGCCTTGATTGCAATCGAGCAAGCACTGAGGCTCGCCACTATGGGTGACATGAAAGTGCAGATCCCTGATGCTGTTGCATACGGGCCAGCCGCATCGACGATCATGCGGGTCAATAAGTTCCTGCAGACTATCTCTGGATTTAATGACGGCCTATTGAGAAGCGTTGGGCTTCTCTCTGCAGGGCAGGGTTGTCCGGAATTTGAACCTAAGTTAGGCGGTGAATTTTCTGACATATCCGACGCAGTAAATAGATTGGCCAGGACACTGGCGGGGGCAGAAGAAAATCGTCGTCATCATGATGACGAACTGGCGGCAAGATTTAGCGATACTGTCACCAAACTGGTTTCCTGCCTTTCCACCGCTGCCGGCGAGATGCACCAGGCCGCGACTATCATGAGCGAGCAGGCTTTGGATACACAGGCGCAGGCGGAAGCGGCAGCAGGTGCAGCAAGGAAAACGTCTGACAATGTTCATGTGATAGCGGCGGCATCTGAGGGATTAACGGATTCAGTTCATGAGATATCGAAACAGATTGCGGCCTCTTCTGATGAAGCAAATGTTGCGCACGATGCCGCCGATGAAGCCAGCGACCGGATCAAGATACTAACGAAAGAGTCAGAGGAAATCGGCCGCTTCGTTACCCTAATTCATGACATTGCTTCGCAAACCAACCTGCTAGCCCTGAACGCCACCATTGAGGCCGCGCGGGCAGGTGAGGCAGGTAGGGGGTTCTCGGTGGTTGCATCGGAAGTGAAAACCCTGGCCCAGCAGACAAGCAAGGCAACGGATGAAATAGCGGCTCAGGTTTCTGATTTGCAGGACAGGACGCAAAAAACAGCATCTTCTGTCAACGGCATTGCCGGCACTATTCAGGGGCTGCATAGAATTGCAAATGCCATCCGTTCAGCCACAGAAGAGCAATCGCGAGCAACGGAAGAGATCGATCGAAACATCCACGAAGCCTCAAACGGAACAGACGAAGTGACTGACAGGATCGAACAGGTCAAGAACACGTCCGAAGATGCATTGCAACGCGCTGAGGCCTTGCGCGCCGCGGCAGCTGATTTGCAGCAGAATGTTGTGATCCTAGAGCATACCGTTTCGACGTTTTTGGAAGACCTGAAAGGGGCGGCTGAAGTGGGGCCCGAAGATGAGCCGGACGAGAACGACATTTCTTTGGGGTGGTGATCAAGGGATTAGCTATTTATTAACCCTAGCTGTGCTTCTCTATGTCGGTAGTTCCGGGGGTCGTTGCACAGATAAAACGGGGCGGATGTGGCAGCGCAAGAGCTTGTTTTAACAGAGATTTTGGATATTTCAGCGGGTGATCCGTTGAAAGCTGAAATGTGCGAGCAATTGGCAAAGAAAGAAACTCTGACTGTTAATGCGTCGCGGGTTCGCAAGATATCTACGCCATGTGTGCAGGTATTGATTGCTGCAGGTATCGAGGCTGAGCGCTTGGGGCTTGCCTTTCATATCACCCGACCCTCCAGTGTTTTTTCCGATTCTTTTCAAAACCTTGGCTTGTCCGAGTATCTGGACCAATGGGGAAATTAAATGACAAAAGTATTAGCCGTTGATGATTCTAAAACGATCCGCGACATGGTGCAGTTCACCCTGGAGCAAGCCGGGCACGAAGTGACCTTGGCTGAGGACGGTCAGCATGCCACCACTATGTTGGGTGGCGCTCCTTATGATTTGATTATTACCGATGTAAACATGCCAAATATGAATGGCATTGAATTCGTGCGCCATGTGCGTTCAAACTCTGTGCATCGTGGCACACCAATCCTTGTTTTGACGACAGAGTCCGCTGCTGATCTCAAGATGCAAGCGAAGGAGGCTGGTGCCACGGGGTGGATCGTGAAGCCATTTGTTCCTGAGAAATTGCTGCAAGTGATTGCCAAGGTTTGTCCCTGATTTCCTTTTCATAGTTAGCTCACGGAAAGGAGATTTGTGTGTCTAGCGATCTGACAGAGGCATATGCTCAATTCAAGGCGACCTTTTTTCAGGAATGCCGTGAGCTTTTTGCTGATCTGGAACATCAGTTGTCGCTTTTGGAAGCAGGTGATCAGGACCCTGAGATCTTGCATGCCATCTTTCGGGCCATTCACTCCATAAAAGCTGGTGCGGCGACCTTTGGCTTCGCTGATCTCGTGCGTGTATCGCACAATTTTGAAGCACTTTTAGATCGGCTTCGGAATGGGCATATGTCCGTGTCTGATGATTTGGTCGGGACCCTGTTCAGGGGCGCCGACCTTGTACAGGATCTCGTTGAATGTGCCGAGGAGGGCCGGGAGGCTTCCCCCGACGCCACAACCTCTGTTGAGAAGGAAATCGAAAGCTGGATGGGCAGCGCGTCGGTGCAGGCCACTGAAAAGGCAGCGTCGGCAGTTGGGAGCGTTGGCGCTACCGGAAGAAATGTGCGCTACCGGATTGAGTTTGAACCGAAGGCGTCGATGTTCCGAAATGCAAACGAACCACTTCTACTGTTTCGCGAGCTTGGAGAGCTGGGCCGCCTGGAAGTTCTTGGCGATGTATCGCGCCTTCCCCGCTTTGATGACCTGGAACCAGAAAGCGCCTACCTCTCCTGGGTTCTATATCTCGAGACAATAGAGGCACCAGACCGAATTGAAGAGGTTTTCGAGTTTGTGGAAGATGAGTGCAAGCTCGCAATTTCCGTGACCGATGTTGCCAGAGAGCAGGATCAGGACTTTGACGGCTTTGGCCTTTTTGGGGACGATGATGATGGGTTTGGATTGTTTGGCGACGACGACGGCATTAGCACGAATCCTCAACCCAGCGGTGACACCGAAACAGCTGTAAATGCACCCGAGCCTGTGGCAGCACCAACCTCGACGCAAGTTGCCTCAGCTTCCCCAACCAAGGCGCCTGACGAACAAACAGCACCAGCCGCAGCGCCAACGTCTTCCAAAGGCGGATCTATCCGCGTGGAACTGGATCGCATTGACAAGCTGGTGGATATGGTGGGCGAGATTGTTATCACCCAGTCCATGTTGTCGCAGGAAATGCAGGCAAATGAAGCACTACGCAATAGTCGTATTGGCACGGGGATGACAGAGTTATCCAATCATATTCGGGAGCTGCAAGACAATGTGATGGCTGTACGGATGCAGCCAGTGAAATCTGTATTTGCACGCATGCCCCGCATCGTTCGAGATGTGGCGGGCAAGCTTGGTAAGAAAGTGAAGTTGGTGACCCAGGGTGAGGGCACAGAGGTTGACAAGACAGTGATTGAAGAGCTTGCCGACCCACTCACCCATATGATCCGCAACTCACTTGATCATGGCCTGGAAACACCCGAAGAACGCACTGAAGCAGGAAAACCTGAGGAAGGTACCATTACCCTTTCGGCTGAGCATCGCGGCGGTCGTATCGTTATTCAGATTATCGACGATGGCAGGGGCATCAACCGACCCAAGGTCCTATCGCTCGCAAAAGAGAAGGGCGTTGTTTCTGAGGATGCCACCTTGTCGGACGAAGAGATCGACAATCTGATATTTGCGCCTGGGTTTTCTACGGCTGACGAGGTCACAGACCTCTCCGGACGGGGCGTGGGTATGGATGTGGTGCGCCGCAATATCCAAAGCCTGGGTGGGCGGGTATCGGTGTCATCGGAACCGGGCGTGGGTACACGTTTCCTTCTGACTTTGCCCCTGACCCTTGCGGTACTTGATGGCATGGTGGTGGGTGTAGGGAACCAACGCTATGTGGTGCCGATTGGTTCCATCATCGAAACGGTTAGGCCTCAGCCAAAGGATGTGAATGAAATGGTAGGCGGCGGCCATGTGGTGAATATTCGCGGCAATTATGTGCGTCTTATTCCTTTGGCCAGGATCTTTGGCATTGAAGGCGCCGAAACAGACCCATCCAAAGGGCTGGTGGTTTTGGTGGAGGCTGATGGTGGGCGCGTGATTGGGCTGGTGCTTGATATGCTCGCTGGGCAGCAGCAGGTGGTGATCAAATCGCTTGAAAGCAATTTCTGTGCAGTCGAAGGCGTAGCTTCGGCAACTATTCTTGGGGACGGTAGTGTTTGCCTGATCCTCGATATCGATGCGCTCGCTGATATGGAGGGCGTCAATTATGGAAAACTGTCGGACGAACCGCTTGCGGTTCCGGCAGAGTAGGGTGAACTGGAAAGGGGCAGAAATGGCCAATACCGCAGCATCCCGCGAACCCGTACCGAAAGGTTTTGACCCTTCGGAGATAGGAGTCGCGAAAGACGGAAGTGAAGAGGAACTGGAAGCAGGCAAACTGGTTCAGTTTGTGTCTTTTCAGGTGGGTAAATCTGAATATGGCATCGATATTATGGCTGTTCGCGAAATTCAGGGCTGGACAAGCGTGACAGCCCTTCCGAACACGCCCGATTACGTGCGCGGCGTGTTGAATTTGCGTGGGGCTATTGTGCCGATCTTTGATCTGCGCTGCCGTTTCAGTGGCAAACCTACAGAGGCAACGCCGCTGCATGTGGTGATCATTGTGGCTGTCGAAAACCGGATCATGGGCCTGCTCGTTGACGCTGTGTCAGACATTCTGACGATCAACTGCGAACAGATACTGGATGTGCCCGAAGTGGAAACGCAGGTGGATCAGCGGTTTCTTAGTGGCCTGATCACAGTGGATGACCGAATGGTCGCCCTTTTGGAAATCAACAAGCTTTTCGATGTTGAGAAGCTGGTAGCGCAGGTTAAAGGCGCGAAATAGAGCGAATTTACGCAAGGACCAACAGGTCTTAGGAGACGAAGATGATGGATGGCGGTGTAAAGAAAAACAGTGGGATGCTGACTTCCCTGCGTGGCCTTTTTGGCGGCGATCAAGGAGATAAGGGGCGGATGCTTGATCTGCTTGGGCAAATAGAGGCGATCCATCGATCACAGGCTGTGATTGAGTTTGAGCTCGATGGCACAATCATCACGGCCAACCAGAATTTCCTGAATGCCATGGGCTATCAGCTTGAGGAAGTTAAGGGCCGGCACCACAGCATGTTTGCGGAGGCAGACTATGCTGCCAGCAACGACTACAAGATGTTTTGGGAAAAGCTGCGCAATGGGCAGTTCGAGGCCGGTGAATTCCGCCGGCTTGGCAAGAACGGCAAGGAAGTATGGATTAACGCGTCCTATAACCCAATCATGGATGGGAATGGCCGTCCCTTCAAGGTCGTGAAATACGCCACAGACATTACACAGCAAAAACTGATAGCGGCCGAAAATGCGGAAATTGCCAAGATCAAAATCGCTTTGGATGGTGCCAAAGTGAATGTGATGATTGCGGATAATGATTTCAACATCATCTATATGAACAAAAGCATGCAGGAAATGATGGATGCTGCCGAGGCGGATATTCGGAAAGACCTGCCTAACTTTGATGCCAGCAAACTGATTGGCACCAATATTGACGGATTTCACGCAAACCCCTCGCACCAGCGCAAGCTGGCGGGCGGTTTGCGCGACACATTCACCAGTCGTATCAAAATTGGTGGCCGCACGTTTGACCTTATCGCCAATCCGGTGATTGACAGGGACGGTGAGCGGTTCGGCACGTCGGTTGAATGGTCTGACGTTACAGAGCGATTGGCCGCCGAGGAGGCAGCTGCCGCTATTGCAGCGGAAAATGCCCGGATCAAGATCGCGCTTGATGGCTGTTCCACCAACGTGATGGTGGCTGATGCCGATACCAATATTGTCTATATGAACAAAGCGGTTGAAAGCATGCTTCGCAGCGTGGAAAGCGAACTGCAGCGGTCTTTGCCGAACTTCAAGGTGGATACTGTCGTTGGCTCCAGCTTTGACGTCTTCCACAAGAATCCGGCACACCAACGGTCACTGCTGGGTGCGCTCACGTCTACCTATAATGCGGAGATTAAAGTCGGCAGTCTTCAGTTCAACCTGATCGCCAACCCGGTAATGGATGAAAAAGGCAACCGTTTGGGCTCCATCGTTGAATGGCGCAATATTACGGAAGAACGGCAGGTTGAATCTGAAGTAGCTCATGTTGTAGATGCCGTAGCGGCGGGCGATTTCACCCGGCGCATCGCAACCGATGGCAAGGAAGGCTTTATGCTAAACCTTGCTACTGGCATGAACACTATTTCTGAAACATGTGAAACCGGCCTGGCCGAAGTAGTCGAAGTGCTGAAGGCCCTTGCTGAAGGGGATCTAACCCAACGCATCCACAATGATTATGAAGGCACGTTCGACGAGCTCAAGCAAAGCTGTAATACCACCAGCGAGCAACTGGCAGACATCGTGAGCCGGATCATCGAGAGTGCGAACGAAGTAAGCGGCGCGGCCGGAGAAATCACGGCGGGCAGCGCTGATCTGTCGCAGCGCACAGAAACCCAGGCTTCCTCCCTTGAAGAAACAGCCGCTGCAATGGAAGAAATGGCAGCGACCGTGCGCACCAACAGCGAGAATGCGCAACAGGCCAACCAGCAAGGGATTAATGCCCGTGATGTGGCCACTGAGGGTGGTAGGGTTGTTGAAGAAGCTGTGACGGCGATGGCTAATATCGAGGAGTCGTCTCAGAAAATCTCTGATATCATCGGTGTGATTGACGAAATTGCCTTCCAGACCAATCTGTTGGCCCTCAATGCCGCAGTAGAGGCTGCGCGGGCAGGCGATGCAGGTAAGGGCTTTGCTGTTGTGGCGTCCGAAGTGCGGACGCTGGCCCAGCGTTCATCTGATGCGGCCAAGAATATCAAGGAATTGATCGTCGATAGCGGAAACCAGGTTCAAAGCGGCGTGAAGCTTGTGAACGAAGCAGGTAAATCCCTGAAGGAAATTGTGGAATCGATCAAGAGTGTTACCGAGATTGTTTCGGAGATCGCTGCGGCCAGCAAAGAGCAGGCTACCGGCATCGAAGAAATCAATTCGGCAGTCACCGAGATGGATGAAATGACCCAGCAAAACTCGGCTTTGGTTGAAGAGAACACGGCGGCAGCTCGCGCGCTTGAAGAGCAGGCTGAAAGCATGCGCGATGATATGTCCTATTTCACAGTCGATGAGGTAGGTGAATTTGAAGAGGTACGCGCAATTCGGGGCAGGAAGCCTCAGGCATTGCCAAAACCCCAAAAGGCGACAAAGGCGAAGCCGAAAAAGAAAGCAGCCCCCAAAAAGGCCCCTAAGCCGACTGTTGTCGATGATGATGACGACTGGAGTGAATTCTAAGCTGGTGGTTGGGAAGGGCGCGCTGCGTCCTTCCTGAATGATGTGGTAGTGGAACAACTGTCGTATGAGCAATACCCTTGATCGGGAATTCAAGTTCAGTCGAAAGGATTTCGACTATATTTCAGGCCTGATTTACGATCAGACTGGCATCGTGCTGGCTGAGCATAAATTTGACATGATGTATGCTCGTCTGGCTCGTCGTTTGCGCCAGTTAGGATTATTCTCGGTAAAGGAATATATCGCCTATTTTTCTTCACCAGAGGGCAAGGATGAATTGCCCAACCTGATCAACGCAATGACAACCAACCTTACCCGGTTCTTCCGGGAGGCCCACCACTTTGAAACATTGGGAAAAGAAAGTCTTGCTGCGAGCGTGCGGGATGCGGCAAGGCTTGGCCAGAAGAAGCTAAGAATTTGGTCTGCCGGCTGCTCAAGCGGCATGGAACCCTATTCAATCGCCATGACGGTGGCAGATAGTTTGCCGGACCTGTCCGCTTGGGACGCTCTTATTCTGGCGACCGACATCGACACGGGCATGCTGGACCGCGCCAAAGCAGGTGTTTATGCCAAGAGTGATCTGGCTGACGCGCCGCCCTCGGTGCGCAAGAAATACACGCGCAGGGCCCCGGATAACCAGCTGGTCATTGATCAAAAACTGAAAGACCTGATCCGGTTCAAGAAACTGAATCTCTTGCATCAATGGCCCTTCAAGGGTTCGTTTGATGTGATTTTCTGCCGAAACGTACTGATCTATTTCGATAAGGACACCAGGGACAAACTGGTTGCGCGTTTTGTGGAAAAGCTCAAGCCGGGCGGCTATCTTTTTCTCGGTCATTCAGAAGCATTGGCCGGGGAAAAGGCTGGCCTTGAAAATGTTGGGCGGTCGTCCTTCAGGAAAGGTGGGGCATGAACCGTACCGTCCAAGAACGCAGGCGCAAATCCAAGGCGCCAGCAGATAAGCGGTACTATGATTCCCGTTATGGCGCCCATATTCTGAAGGTTTTGCCTGGACAATACAGGATGGCGTCAGAAGAAGATGAAATGCTTGTCACGGTGTTGGGGTCATGTGTGGCAGCCTGTATCCGCGACCCTCGCACTGGATATGGCGGCATGAACCATTTCATGTTGCCAGCAGGCAGTGATCCGTCATCATGGGGCGGCCTGGAAGCAGCTTTCCGGTATGGCAACTATGCCATGGAGGTTCTGATCAACGAGTTGATGAAAGCTGGTTGTCGGAAAGAGGATATGGAGATCAAACTGTTTGGCGGGGCAAATGTTTCGAATATCTTGTCTGATGTGGGGGAACGCAATATCAAGTTTGTCCGCCAATATTTAGGGAATGAGGGGTTAAGGCCGGTTGCGGAAGACCTCGGTGGAGATAAGCCACGGCGAATTCACTATTGTCCTTTCACCGGCAAGGTGCAGCGGCTTTTGCTGCGTCGTGTGGACGACAGCAACGTTATTGGTAATGAAGAGAGCCGCTATCAGAAGGATATCATTCAGCCCAAACCTTCTGCTGGCGATGTGGAATTGTTTGATTGATGAGCCATATGGAAAATGAACCAAAAAAAGTCGTGATTGTAGACGATTCTGCTCTGATGCGGCAGATGTTGACTACTGTTTTGGATTCATCTCCTCACCTGCATGTAGTTGGCGCGGCGCCAAACCCAAATGTTGCTCGCAGCATGATCAAGCAGGAAAATCCGGATGTCGTCACGCTGGATATCGAGATGCCTGGTATGGATGGCCTGTCTTTTCTCGAGAAGATCATGCGATTGCGCCCAATGCCTGTCGTTATGATTTCATCGCTCACGCAGGATGGGGCACAAGCTACTGTTGCTGCGCTTGAAATTGGCGCGGTTGATTTTGTGGGTAAACCCTCCGGCAATTTGAAGGACGGAATTTTTGAGCGCGCCGACGAAATTATCTCAAAAGTATTGGCGGCGGCCGAAATCAGCCCTTCCAAACTCGCGCGCCTCACGGCCCCCAAGAAATGGGCGAGCGTAAATTTTGATACTACCGAGCAAATCGTTGCAATTGGTGCGTCCACCGGCGGTGTAACAGCCATAGGCCAGATATTGTCCGAGTTGCCGGCAAATGCGCCTGCCATTCTGATAACTCAGCATATGCCAAACCAATTTACAGGTAGTTTTGCCGAGAGATTGAACAAGCAGGTTGCAATGACAGTGACGGAAGCCGGGCACAAAGAACGGGTGTTGCCAGGGCACGTGTATATTGCACCGGGGGATCGGCACCTCAGGCTTGGCCGGTCTGGCGCAAACTATGTCTGCCTTTTGGATGATGGCCCTTTGGTTTCAGGGCACAGGCCCTCGGTGGATGTTTTGTTTGAATCGGTAGCGGAAAACGCAGGGGCTAGGGCTATTGGTGTTATTTTAACGGGTATGGGCAAAGATGGGGCCCAAGGCCTTCTTAAGATGCAACAAGCAGGTGCCTACACCCTTGGCCAGGATGAAGCCAGCGCGGTAGTTTACGGTATGTGCAAGGTCGCACATGATATTGGCGGAGTCTTGAAGCAAGTGCCTTTGGACGATATGGCTTCCGCCATTTTGTCCCAAAGTCGTAAGCAGGCGGCCGCGTTGGCCGGTGGTGCCCGAAGGGTTTAACCAATGGAGACACATGAAGATATGTCAAGGGAAACACAGCATGATTTAAGCCCTGAAGCGACAGATTTGCTGCGTCGGTGGCTTGCCTTATCGGAGGCAGAGCGCCGCCTCTTTGGAGCCATGATTTCTGAAGTCACGTTGGTAAGGAATTTGGTGGCGGAAGCCACAGATACCCTGTCTGAGCGCTTTTCAGGGGTTGTGGCAACAACACGGGATCAGAGCGCAATTATTGACAAGCTGCTTACCCGTACAACCGAAATCAGCAGTACCAATTCTGATAAGTCGCTTGCCCGATTGATTGAATTTTTGGACGAAACACTCTCCGGAAGTATCGACAAGGTTTTGCAAGTGTCTCAACAGAGCGTCCAGGTGGTTTATGGGCTTGAAGATGTGGTTGAAAACGTTACGCAGGCCGAAGGGCTGATGAAAGAGATTGAAGCGATCAATAAACAAACTAACCTTTTGGCTTTGAATGCAAAAATTGAGGCTACCCGTGCAGGGGAAGCCGGGCGCGGATTTTCAGTGGTGGCAGACGAGGTGCGGGAGCTTTCACGTTCAATCAACGAAGCCGCAGAAAATATTCGAAACAAGATCGCAGATATCTCAACCGGTATTAATGTAGGTTTTGATGCACTCAAAGGCATTGCAGAAGTTGATATGACAGCCAGCCTCACAGCCAAACAGCGCATTGACGAAGGGCTTGCTGAGCTGCTTGCAGGAAATAGCGAGTTGGAGAATATGCTCGCAAAATCCTATGAAACCAGTGAAGCAATTTCCAAAGATGTTTCAAGCCTTGTGCATCAGTTCCAGTTCCAGGACAGGGTAAACCAGTATCTTGAGGGGCTTTCCGACGTACTGGCTTCCCTTGATGACCATCATGCAGAAATCGGCAGTGCTGCGGGTAGCCTGGCAGGGCGGTCTGACGCCCATGACAGGGAAGAAGATGCTATCGCGGAAGAGATCATAGGGTCCATCCAATTGCATGAACTGAAGGAGCGGTACCGAAAGGCTGCGGCGCTTGAGAAATCATCGGGAGGCCCTGCGGCAGCTGCCTCACCGTCACAAGGTCATTCCACTGATCGCCGTCCTGAGCCACCGGAAACTGGCGTGAAAGACGATGATTTGGATGTAGAACTCTTCTGAGCTATTGTTGTCTTGAAACCTTTTAAGACCCGGCCGTTTGAGCCGGGTTTTATTTTTTCCCTGCGATTCGCTTGTAGATTCGTGTTGATTCTATTAAAGTGATTCGCAAGGGAGCAAAAACGATGCCGCATCATCGCGACATAGATAGGGAAAACCTACGCAGATTGGCCAATATCTTGGCCAGGACGCAGTCCGACTATGATGGTGAAGTTTTGGCTGCCGCACGGAAAGCGCGGGTGATCCTGCAAAAATATAACATGGGCTACGAGGATTTGATCCTCAAAAGTACCAAGCAGGAAGACCAACGCCTTGTTGACGAGATTATCCGTCTGCAGCGTCAGCTCGCCGGAGAACAGCGTAAGGCAGATGCCTTGGCTGCAGCACTCAGGCAGGCGAGGGCAGACAGATCAGGAGGGGAGGGACGGCCTCTCCTGAAATCTCTCGAACAACTGCGCACCTATTTGATGGGGCATTTCATGTTGAAGAAGCACGAGCGTGAGCTTCTCGAGCGGATCGAAGATCCCAAACCCAAAAGCAAGGAAGCACACATTGTGCTCATTTGTGCCCAGCGATACGGCGTTGCCTTCAGTTAGATATAGAATTTTCTTTACCCCTTCACTTAATCCAATAGTCTTTCTTCAACCAACAGGTGGGAGACAGGGTTTTGCGGTTTATTCTTTTTGTCATGATGATCAGCTGTGTGGCCGCAGGCCCCAAGGTATCAGCGGAAGCACCAGATGGTTTCGTCGATCTGGCTTCGTTTGTGCCGGGCGTCGTTGTTGAAGCGCGCTATGCAGGAAATGACAATTTTGTTGGTGCGCCGGTCGATGGATATGTCGCCGCCAAGGCCTATTTGAGTATAGAGGCTGCGACAGCCCTGCGTCTGGTTCAGCATCAGCTTCAAGCTCAGGGCCTAACCCTCAAGGTATTTGATGGCTATCGCCCGCAGCGAGCAGTGGATCACTTTATGCGCTGGGTAAAAGATGATGCAGACACCATGAATAAGGACCGCTTTTATCCCGATATTTCCAAAACCCGTTTGGTACCTGAGGGTTATATTGCCGAAAAATCAGGGCACAGCCGTGGCTCAACAGTGGACCTGACCATTGCGAGGGTGACTGTGGATGGGGAAGTCATAGAACTGGATATGGGCAGCCCTTGGGATTTCTTCGGGCCTATTTCCCATCCCTCATCCCACAATATAACCGATGAAGCGCGCGCCAACCGTATGCTGTTGCGTATCCAGATGCTGGCGGCAGGTTTCAAGCCCTATGAAGCGGAATGGTGGCACTTCACGCTTAGGCACGAGCCATACCCCGATACCTATTTCGATTTTCCGGTGAAGTAGCGATCAGACCGTTTTGGCAAGCTGCCGCATATAATCAATGCCCGGCATAGAAAGGTCTTCTGCCTCATCACGGGTGTAGCGTTCCAGAAGCTCTGTCTGGGTCATGTAACCCGCGCCATCCCTGATGTCGGCCTCAATCGCGGCCTTTAGCCCAAATGGGTTTCGGGTTTCGATGGCTTTCATGATCTCCACATGCCTGTCGGTAACATAATGCTCTTCAAGGTTCGCCAGTGCGAGCCTGTGAAGCGGGCCAAGCTGAAGCCAAACCCGCTCGATCATAGGCATGGTCACCGCATGTGGATGGGCCAGATACAGCGCCCTGTGGAAGGCCTGGTTGCCTATGATGATGCCTTGCGGGTCAGGGGACTCGAAGGCTTTGTTCTGCTCCTCGTTTAATTCCTGCAATAAGGCGAGGCGCTCATCGGTCACATAGGGCAGGGCGCGCTCTGCAGCATGAACTTCCAACATGATCCTCAGTTCAAGAAGTTCGGCCAATTTGGCGGGTGTCAGGTCTGGTACCATGATGCGCCTGTTCGACTTCAATTCGAGCGCGCCTTCGGATGTAAGGCGCCTCAAAGCCTCACGGACAGGCATCGCTGACACATCCAGCATCTGTGCAATGCCTCGGATCGTGAGGGCTCGTCCAGGCTGAACCTGTCCGGACATAACAGCGAAACGCAGGGCCCGGTATACCCATTCCTGGGCTGTTTCGTTTTCAACGCGGTCGAGTTTATCGAAATTGATGTCGTTTTTGCTCATAAGCTCCTTCTTACGCAAGGAAGGCGAACCCTATCAAGGATAATAGCGCAGCAATCGCCGCATAAGGCAACTGGGAAAGCGCGTGTTGGATGGAAGTAGTGCCACAACTTTGTGCTGTCAGCACTGTTGCATCGGCATACAGACAGGCGTGACTACCAAATGTGCTGGCAGAGAGCGTCGCACCAATAATCAGAGGGACACTGGCGCCAGACGAGATTGTCAGTTCCGCAATTACAGGCAGAGCAATCACGAACATGCCCCAGCTAGATCCTGTAGCGAACGCGATAAGCCCCATAACACCAAACACGATGAAGGGCAGTGTCTGTGCCGTCATGAAGGGTTTTGTCAGTTCCAGAATATAGTTGGTCAGACCAAGCTGGCTGTTGATATCTTTCAGCATGTACGCCGCGAAAATGATCGCCAGTGCTTCGATCATGGTTTTGAAGCCGTCGATTACTGTATTGAAAGTATCGTGATGGTCCATGATGCGCATGACAAGGATGGCAATAATCATCAAACCAAGCGTGGCGTATGTGGCCGGCAGGAATTCCATGTCATAGTGGATTGTCAGGCCGACAAGTGCCGCGAGAGGCAAGACAAACAGCCAGATATTACGTTTCACACCTTCCTTTTCAGTAATGACCTCGTTGGCTTCCTGGATGTGTTCGGCTCCGGGCGGGATGGTTTGGCCATATTCACGCGCCCGGTATTCAGCCTTTCTCATTGGCCCAATAAGCGGGATTTTACCGCTTGCTACCAGGGGCACCATCAATAGCGCGATCCAGGGATAGAGCATATAGGGTATGCCCGAGATATATGCCCAGATGCCCTGGCCCTCTTTGGCGAGGCCGGTGTCCACAAGAAGGGATGCGAAAAACACGCCCCACGTGGACAGGGGGATGATCACGCTCACGGGCGCGGCTGTTGTATCGATCACATAGGCCAGCATTTCGCGGCTCACGCGGTAGCTATCTGTGATTTTGCGCATGGCGGCGCCCGCGGTAATGGAGTTGAGATAATCGTCAACGAACAAGGCACAGCCCAGAACCCATGTTGCCATGAGAGCACTGAAGCGGCTGGTGACACGCCGGGTAACAATATCAACGAAGGCGGCAAGGGCCCCGGTGCGGATAAACAGGCCGATAAGGCTGCCCATGGCGCCGCACACGAGGATCACCCAGATCAGGTCCTCATCCGCCAACACCCGCATCGATGTTTCTGCCGTAACGGTGATGAAGTCGCCGCCATCAATCATGATGATGCCTGCAATCGCACCGATCATCAGGGCCTCGATCGGCCGCCTGAGTGTTACCGCGAGCACAAGGACAATCAATGTAGGTATCAGCGTTATAATGCCCTGATGGCCAAGTTCTGCCGCTGTTTCCATTCAAACCCCTCCCAAATCAAAAGGCGCAGCCGTGTGGCTGCGCCTCCTGCAAATTATAGCTGAACCCAGGTTGTTTTCAGGTTCGTGTATTTATCCAGTGCGTGTAAAGATTTGTCACGCCCGAAACCAGACTGTTTGTAACCGCCAAACGGGATCGAAAGATCGCCTGTTGGGTCCCAGCAGTTTACCCAGACGGTACCTGCCTGCAGCGCGCGCGCCATGCGGTGCGCCCGGCTGATGTCTTTGCTCCATACAGCGGCCGCAAGGCCGTAGATGGTGTTGTTGGCGATCTCGATGGCCTCTTCTTCGCCGTCAAATTCGATCACAGCCAATACCGGGCCAAAAATTTCCTCACGCGCAATGGTCATCTCTGGCGTTACACCGTCAAAGATGGTTGGCTGAACGAAGTAGCCGCCGGTCTCGGTGCGTGCTGCTGCGCCACCGGCCATGAGTTTGCCGCCATCTTTGCCTGCAACGTCAATATAGCTGAGAACACGCTTGTGCTGGCTATCGTCCACTATGGCGCCAAGGTTTGTTGCAGGGTCAAGCGGGTCACCGGGCACCCAGCTTTTGGCTGCCTCGAGTACTTTGGCGAGGAACTCGTCCTTGATCTTGCTGTCCACCAGCAGGCGGGAGCCTGCGGTGCACACTTCACCCTGGTTGAAGAAGATGGCCCCTGCAGCTGCCTGGGCAGCGGCATCAAGGTCAGGGCAATCGTCCATAATGATGTGCGGACTTTTGCCACCGCATTCCAGTGCGATGCGCTTCAGGTTTGATTGGCCGGAATACTCCATGAAATATTTGCCAACTTGCGTGGAGCCAGTGAAAGCCAGGCCGTCCACATCCATATGAAGGCCAAGCGCCTTGCCAGCTGTGTGGCCAAGGCCGGGTACGATATTGAGAACGCCTGCAGGAATGCCTGCTTCTTCGGCCAAATCAGCGATCCGGAGCGCTGTCAGTGGTGACTGCTCAGCAGGTTTCAAAATCACGGAGTTGCCGGTTGCGAGGGCAGGGCCCAGCTTCCAGCAGGCCATCAGAAGTGGGAAGTTCCACGGCACAACCGCAGCCACCACGCCAATGGGTTCACGGGTGATCATGGCCAGTGCCGACGGATCCGTTGGTGCGATCTCATCCAACACCTTGTTGGCGGCTTCACCATACCAGCGGATGGAATTCACACTTGCAGGGATGTCGATGGAAACGGCGTCAGAAATGGGCTTGCCCATGTCCATCACTTCAAGAACCGCGAGTTCATCGGCATGTTTTTCCATCAAGTCTGCAAACTTGATCATCACTTTGCCGCGTTCGGAAGGATGGAGATCGGCCCAGACGCCGCTTTTGAACGCATCACGCGCCGCTTTCACTGCCAGATCAACATCTGCTTTGTCGCACGCTGCGATATCGGCGATCACTTCACCCGTTGCGGGGTTGATGGTTTCAAACGTCTCGCCCGAGGCCGCGTTCATACGTTTGCCGCCAATATAGGCCTGCGTGTGAACTTTGGCTTCCTTGGCTTTTGCACGCCAATAACCGTGTGTTTTTTCTGTCATGGCAAACTCCCTACATCACGCCAATCTGTTTGGCTGTCAGGTCAAGCGCCAGGCGCGCCTTGGTGACAAGCTCATCTATTTCATCATCGGTGATCACGAGCGGCGGACACAGGATCATGCTGTCGCCCACAGCGCGCATGATCAGTCCGTTGCCAAAGCAATGTTCACGGCATTTGAAGCCAACGTCGAGTGCAGGATCAAACGGCTCTTTGGTAGCCTTGTCTTTTACGAGCTCAAGCCCACCAAGCATGCCAACACCGCGCACCTGACCGACCAGCGGATGGTCGGCAAGGGTTTGCAGCTTTTCCTGGAAGTAAGCGATGCGGGCTTTTGCGGCATCAGTGGCCACAAGCCCGTCGCGTTCCATGATTTCGATGTTCTTCAGTGCAACGGCACAGGCTACCGGGTGCCCAGAATAGGTGAAGCCATGAACCATCTCTTCATCGCTTTTCGCGATTTGAGTGGCGATATCACCACCGAGCGCAACGGCGGAAATCGGCTGATAGCCTGATGAAAGGCCTTTCGCCATGGTGATGATGTCAGGTTGGATACCGTAATAGGTGGAACCGAACCATTCGCCTGTGCGGCCCCAGCCGGTGATCACTTCATCACACCAAAGGAGGATGCCATATTTTCGGCAAAGCGCTTCAACCTTGGGCCAATAACCTTCAGGTGGCGGCATCATGCCGCCGGCACCCATGACAGGCTCGCCAACAAAAGCTGCCACATTCTCAGGGCCTAGCTCGAGGATTTTGTCTTCGATTGCCTGAACACACTGGTCGCAGAAGTCTTCTTCCGAGAGATCACCGCCAAATTTGTAGTGATGAGGCGTCGGGCCCACATGGTGGATACCCTCAAGTGGCAGATCAAACTGCGGATGCATGCCCGTAAGGCCGGAAAGAGACGCTGCCACCGTTGTAGAACCATGGTAAGCCCGTTCGCGCGCAATGAACTGTTTGCGGTTTGGCTGGCCCTTCAGGTTCCAGTAATATTTTACCAGCTTGTACGCGCTATCAACTGCTTCAGAGCCGGAGCAGGCAAACAGCACCTGATTGACATCACCTGGCGTCTTCTCAGCGATCTTGGCGGCAAGCTCGGTAGCGTAAGGATTCGACGTCATGAAAAAGAGGTTGTAGTAGCTGAGGTTGCGCATGGCATCCGCCGCAGTTTCTACCATTTCTTCATTACCATAGCCGATCTGTGTGCACCAGAGACCCGCCATGGCATCGAGGATCTTCTCGCCTTCGCTATCTTCAAGATAGATACCCTTGGCACCGGTGATCATACGGACGCCGCGCTCACGCAGCGCCGGATGCGATGTGAAAGGGTGAAGGTGATGGTCTGCGTCCTGGCTTTGCCAGTATTTCGTGCGATTTGATTGTTCGTTCATAACTTACACCGTAAGCAAAAGATATTTTGTTTCCCAAGGGCTTAGAACAGATGAATAGCTGTCATATTCCATTTCCTTGGCATCGAGATAGGTTTCCACGAAGGCCTCACCGAAAACTTCTTTGATCGCTTTGGAGCGGCGCATGTTCTTCATGCCTTCAAGGAAGTGGCGTGGAAGCGCCTTGCCGCGCGTTTCATAGGCGGAACCCTTGAATTCAGGAGAAGGCTCAAGACCTTCTTTCATGCCGATGTAACCACATGCCAGCGAGGTTGCGATCGCGAAATAGGGGTTCACATCGGAGCCTGCAATACGGTTTTCAATGCGCCGCGCTTCTTTGGGGCCGCTTGGTACGCGCAAGCCAACTGAGCGGTTCTCCCGGCTCCAGTGGGTATTGGTAGGCGCTGACCACGCCAATGAGAAACGGCGGTAGCTGTTCACGAATGGCGCAAACAAAGGCATGGATTCATGCAGGTATTTCTGCAGGCCAGCGATATGGCTGAGGAACAGGTCAGAATGGCTGCCGTCCTCATTTGCGAAGATGTTTTTGCCAGTTTTGATGTCGACTACGGACTGGTGAATGTGCATTGCGCTGCCGTAGCTATCCGGGTATGGGCTGGCCATGAAGGTACAGAACATATTGTGTCGGATAGCAATAGCCCGGAGGATGCGCTTGAACAGGAAGGACTGATCCGCAACCTGAAGGGCCGGGCCGTGTGTCACGTTGAACTCAAATTGTGCGGGGCCAGCTTCATGGATCAATTCATCCACATCGATGCGCTGTGCCTCGCACGCGTCATACACATCATCGAAATAGGCGGCATATTCGTCCAAACTGTCGATGGAATAGGGGGCAGAGCCCACATCCCTTCTGCCTGAGGCACCGACAGGGGAAATTGGCGAAGATTCCACATCTTCTTGCCGGTCGATCAGGTAAAATTCGAACTCAGGAGCAACGATTGGTTGCCAGCCTTCGTCCTCATACAGTTTCAGAACGTTCTTCAGCACCTGACGAGGCGAAAATACGCAAGGATCACCGTTTTCCAGCTCTGCATCGCAGATTACAGCCGCCGTCGGCTCTGGTTGCCACGGTGTCATGCACAGCGTGTCCAGATCAGGCATCAGGATGACATCACGTTCGGTTTCTACCAGATGGTCATTCAGGGCGTAATCGCCCGTGATGGTCAGGCCGAAAACAGGCTCGGGCAGCTTGAGGCCTCGTGATTTCAAACCTTCAATAAATTTGACGCGGGGCATGGACTTGCCGCGGGCGATACCCGCGTTGTCCGCCACCATACATTCGATGTCGTCAATGTTTTCGGCTTTCAGCCAGTTATCCAGCTCTTCGATGCGCTTTGCATCATACATGGATCACCAATGCAGGGCCCATTGCTGGGCCTACTGTCCTCTTTGTTAGCTTCGGTTAGCTTTATGGGCGCGCACGGCATTGCCGAACGCTTGGAAAATCTTTGTGGATTGCTTGTCTTCCCAGGCTTTCCATTCCGGGTGCCACTGCACTGCAAGGGCAAATGCTTTGGCATCAATCACTGATACGGCTTCGATGGTTTCATCGTCTGCCACGGCTTCTACCGCAAGGGCGGGGGCAACATCCCGGATGGCTTGGCCGTGCACTGTGTTCACATCAAAGCGGGTTTCGCCGGTGATGGCATGCAGCATGCCGCCATCACGAACGGAAACCGCGTGGGCTGGGCCATACTGCACGTCCACTGGGGCGTTTTTGTCTTCCCGATGGTCCATGCGGCCTTCAATTTCATGAACGCGTGGATAGAGCGTACCGCCCATGGCTACGTTCAGTTCCTGCAGGCCGCGGCAAATCCCCAGCATGGGAACACCTGCTTCCAAGACCGCAGCCACCATCCGCAATGTGTTTTTGTCGCGGCGTGGGTCCTCATGCTCACCTTCGGGTGCATCCGCTTCACCATAGTGGTGGCGTTGGATGTTGCTGTATCCGCCGGTAAACAGGATGCCGTCGGCGATGGCGAAAATTTCTTCAGCTGTAACGGGTTCATCAAGCGCCGGGATCAGGACCGGTGTTACATCAGCACAGCGCACAAGTGCTTCGACATATTTATCGCCAACCTGATGATACATATGCGGGCCTTGCTTCGAGGTATCGCAAATAATGGCTACAATCGGTTTCATGCCGCGACCTCCGCTTCTTCACTGGAATGCCACTTGAAGAGGTTCAGCTCGATAAAGAAGAAGGCCAAAATCCAGAGAAGAGCATCCCAGAAGCCCATGAAATCACCAAGCCACGCCCAATAGGAGCAGCAGGCGATCAGGGTTAGGTAAAGAACAGCCTTAACAGCGCCATTCCATTTATAGAGGCGGGCTGTCAGTTCACCGCGCAACTGCAGGAAAATGTCGATCCAAAGCACGACGACGATCAGCAGCCAGGTTGAGGCATTCACTACATCGGTCAGTGCAAGATTATAGAGTTCAGGTGCCATTTCGGCAGTTGCAAAGCTATTGAGGCCCGCGTTGTAGAAGGTCTGGTTAGTGGCAAGTTGCCCACAATTCTCTGTGGTAAGGGGCAGGAACTCATAAAGATCGACGGCAAGCGTCGCATCAGTTCCCGCAACGCTACACGCCACACCTGCATAAGGCGAGAATTCCGTGATAACTTCCCAGTGGTTGATATAACCAATAAGGGCTTGCGTGATCAGAACATAACAAATGCCTGCAACGATATTGAGGCCCCACTTTACAGCACCTTTAAGCTTTTCATCGGGGATCACATAGGTTTCAAGCTCGAAAGCGAGAAGTAGAACGAGCCAGGCGAATGAGTCGGTGGACTGTGAAAAGGCATCAATCAGCATGCCAAAGCCGACGCCTTCCGGGAAGCGGGCTGCGGTCGCTAGATATTCCTCACGCAGGAAATAGATCAGATTGAAAAAAATCAGCGTGTATATCGTGTATTTAAAAAGCTGAAACAAGCTTTCCGGTTTCAGGCCTAAAATGCGCCGCTCTGCCGTCATCGAAATATTCCCCACAGTCCCACCTTCGGGCTAAACGCCCAGTTTATCTCTAAGCGAATACCACCAGCATCCCAACGTGCTCAATGGTACACTAAGAAGCTGCCCACCGGGGAAGCTTCTTGCAGGCATCCCTTCAAAGACATCGAAATGGCTGGCATCGCCGTGAAGTGCATGCGCGAGCAAGCGCCCCATCATATGCGAGCTGGTTACGCCGTGGCCGCTGTAGCCATGGGCAAAATAAGTACTTTTGCCAAGTCGGCCCACATGGGGCAGGCGCGACCACGTCAGTGCTATGTTGCCCTGCCAGCCATAGTCGACCTTCAGGTCCTTGGCCATTGGGAAGAGCTTTTCCATATTGGGACGAAGTGCTTTCTCAACATCTTTGATGTCTGCACCGCCATAAACAGTACCGCCGCCAAAAAGCAGTCTCTTGTCAGCCGTGAGCCTGAAGTAATCGAGTACATAATTGGCATCTTCAACGCACATGTCTGTAGGCAGAATTTCCTTGGCCAAGGAATCGGAAAGCGGTTCGGTTACGATGATCTGGGTACTGGCGGGCAAGATTTTGGGGTAGAGCTGTTTCACGGTTTTACCGAGATAAGCATTACCTGCCAGAACAACAGAACGGGCTGTAACCGAACCGCCTTCCGTGTGCACAACTGGTGTATTCAGATGGTGATCAACCCGTACGACACGGGTTTGTTCGAAAATTCGAGCGCCTTTGGATTCGGCCGCAGCCGCTTCGCCTTGCACCAGGTTGAGCGGGTGGATGTGACCACCTTTATGGTCGATCCAGCCACCAACATATTTGTCAGTACCCACATGATCGCGGATCGTCCGGCGATCCAGCATCTCAATGCCGTTTCTGCCGCGTGATTCCCACATCGCTTTTGTTTCGCCCAGGCTGCGGACCTGTTTGTCTGTATAGGCAGCAAGCACAGAGCCGTATTTAAGGTCACACTGGATGCCGTAGCGGGAAACCAGCTCGCGAATGACATTGCCGCCCTCAAGCGCAAGGGAGGCTAGTGCCTTGGCTCCTTCTGGGCCAGCCACTTCCTCGATATAGCCAATTTCACGGCTGAAGCCATTGATGATCTGGCCGCCATTGCGGCCCGAAGCGCCCCAGCCCACCTTGGCACCTTCCAGAATTACCACATCATAACCAAGCTCAGACAAAGTCAAGCCTGTGACCATGCCTGTGAAGCCAGCGCCAACGATGCAAATATCAGCTTCAATGTCGCCAGAGAGAGCGGGGCGGTCCAATGTCTGGTTCGCGGTGGCTGCATAGAATGAGCCGGTATGTTCAATCTGTTGTGCCAAGATTACACCTTTAGAAATCCGGTGCACTGCATGCACCAAAAGCAATAAACTTGAGATAATGTGATCACAAAAATGACGTGTCGTCAAGAAAGCAATTTACTCATCGTCAATAATGGAATTTCTTTATAAATATAGATTTTCTGCTATTTCACATGGCGAGTTTCGTTAAAATGCAGTTTGGGGATGTTGACAGCATCTATATTTTGTGATCACATTGCGGAGCGCTTGGAAGGCTGTGTTGTTAACCGAATTGCGTATTGTGGTGAGTAATGCGCTGCTGGGTTGGTGGCTTTGCTCATTGTTTGTGGGATGAAAGAAAAATGCATTTATCGGATCGTGGTCTGTTGAAGAATGCTGGCTATATTGATGGCTCCTGGGTTGGTGCGGATAGCGGCGAAACTTTCAATGTTACCAATCCAGCGACAGGCGAGGTGCTGGCATCCTTGCCAAACATGGGCGCCGAAGAAACCCGCCGTGCGATCGAGGCTGCCGAAGCTGCCTTTGTTGATTGGCGTGGCCGTGTGGCGAATGACCGGTCAAAGATTCTGAAGCGCTGGTATCAGCTGATCATGGAAGCGCAAGAGGACCTGGCTCAGATATTGACGGCAGAGATGGGTAAGCCACTTGCCGAGGCGCGTGGTGAAATCGCTTATGGTGCCAGCTTTATTGAGTGGTTCGCGGAAGAGGGTAAGCGCCTGTATGGCGATGTAATTCCCCAGCATCAGGCGGACAAGAGAATTATTGTATTAAAGCAAGCGATTGGCGTCGTGGCGGCAATTACGCCGTGGAATTTTCCTAATGCCATGATCACTCGTAAGGTGGCGCCCGCGCTTGCAGTTGGTTGTCCTGTTATCGTTAAACCGGCTGCAGAGACACCGCTTTCTGCGCTTGCATTGGCCGAGTTGGCTGAACGCGCAGGTTTGCCCAAGGGGCTCTTGAATGTTGTGGTAGGTACCAAATCGCGCGACATCGGTGGCGAGATGTGCGCCAATGAGGCCGTGCGCAAGTTAACCTTCACAGGGTCCACCGAAGTAGGGCGCGTTTTGATGCGTCAGTGTTCAGATGATATCAAGAAGGTATCGCTGGAATTGGGGGGTAACGCGCCGTTCATCGTATTTGACGATGCTGATCTTGATGCCGCAGTTGAAGGCGCTATGGCGTCCAAATATCGTAATTCAGGGCAGACGTGTGTATGCGCAAACCGTATGTATGTACAGGATGGCGTATATGACACCTTCGTTGAAAAGCTGGCTGCTAAAGTCGCTGAAATGAAAGTAGGTGATGGTGCGGAGGATGGTGTTGTGCAGGGGCCGCTTATCAATATTGAAGCCCTTGAAAAAGTGGAAGACCATATTGCCGACGCACTGTCGAAAGGTGCCGAACTTGTTGCAGGCGGCAAGCGGCATCAAAAGGGCGGTAGCTTCTTCGAGCCAACTCTTCTGAAAAATGTTACCAAAGAGATGAAGGTGGCCCGCGAGGAAACCTTTGGCCCTGTGGCGCCTGTGTTCCGTTTCAGTGACGAAGCTGACGTTGTGGCGCAAGCAAACGACACGGAATTTGGTTTGGCCTCTTATTTCTATGCCAACAATCTGTCCCGCGTTTGGCGTGTGGCGGAGGCGCTTGAGTATGGCATGGTCGGTATAAATACAGGTATCCTGTCAACTGAAGTGGCGCCATTTGGTGGCGTGAAGCAATCCGGCCTCGGTCGCGAGGGCTCACGCTACGGTATCGAAGATTATGTTGAAGTAAAATATCTCTGCATGGCGGGGATTTAATGTGAGCAATAGACAAATGCCAATGACTGAGGAAATACAGGCTTTTCTTGAAGCCAATCCGGAAATTGAAACCGTGGAAGTGATGATCGCCGATATGAATGGCATCTTCCGCGGCAAGCAGATGCCAATATCCGGCCTCAAGAATTTGGCGAAAAATGGTATTCCTTTTCCGATTACCACACCTTTTCTGACCACCAATGGCGCCAATGCTGAATCCATTCTCGATGATTATGGTAGCGACCCAGACAGGGTGTGTATGCCGGTGCCTGGCACGTTGAAGGTGGTGCCCTGGGCAAGCCGACCTACCGCGCAGATTCAGGTTACAATGCAAGATACTGACGGATCTCCGTTTTTCATGGATCCGCGCACTGTGTTGCAGGGCGTTCTCGATCATTATAGCGAAAAAGGGCTCAAGCCGGTTATTGCGCTTGAGTATGAATTTTTCCTGTTCGAAGCAGGATCGGTGCCTCCAGTGCCAGTATCGCCGCCAAACGGTATGGCGGCTGCGACTGGTGCCAACTGCTATAACATGGATATTTTCTACGATTTCGAAGGCTTGATGCAGGAAATCGAAGATGGCTGTCGGGCGCAGGGCCTCGAAGTTATCGGGCTGGTTTGCGAGTATGGCAACGGCCAGTTCGAAGTGAACCTGCAGCATACCTCCGATGTGGAGAAAGCATGTGATGACGCGCTTCTTCTGAAACGTGCAGTGAAGTCAGTGGCGTTGAAGCACGGCCTGCTTGCCAGTTTTATGGCCAAGCCAATCTTTGACGAAGTGGGCAATGGCCTGCACGCGCATGTCAGCGTGTTGGATGCCGAAGGCGAAAATATTTTCTCGGGTGAGGAAGGTGAGGCTAGGCTCGCGCACGCGGTGGGTGGTCTGTTGCGCACCATGCCGCAGGCCACAGCCTTTTTTGCCCCAAATGCGAACAGTTTCCGCCGCTTTGATCCAGAGTGGTTTGCGCCCGTGGTGCCGAATTGGGGCGAAAATAACCGCCGCCTGAGCGTACGCTTGCCGCTTTCAGATGATGCAAATCGCCGGTTTGAACATCGGGTGTGTGGTGCTGACGTTTGCCCGCATCTGGTTGTGGCAGCCATCCTTGCCGGCGCCTTTTACGGTATGGAAGAAGAAAGCGATCCTGGTGAGCCGCTGGGTGAATTCGATCTTGTGGATTTTGCAGGCGTATTGCCTCCACGTTGGCGTATTGCTCTCGATGTGCTTGAGAAAAGCAAGATCATGCGCACCTATCTGGGTAATGATTTTGTGGATCTGTACCTTCGGGTTCGCCGCTCAGAGGAAGAGGATTTCCACCGGCAAATCAGCGCTGCTGACTATGAAAACTACTTAAGGATTATCTAGAGGCCTGTATGCGTATTCGTGATTCCATTCACACCGACCAGTTCCCGCCGTCCTATTATACGGCGACATGCAATGACCTGACGCCCTTCAGGCGGCTGGAAGGTAATATGCATGTGAATGTGTGCGTGGTGGGGGGCGGTTTCACCGGCGTCGCGGCTGCGCTGCATCTTGCCGAGAAGGGCTATGACGTTGCCCTTGTTGAGCAAAACCGCATTGGTTGGGGTGCATCAGGGCGCAACGGCGGGCAGGTGATTGGCGGTTATGGGCCTGAATTGTCCAATATGTCCAAAATCCAGAAGGTTTTCGGTCGGGACAATGCGCGCGCTGCATGGGAAATGGGCGTTGAATGCGTTGATATCATTGATGAGTGGATCAGCAAGTATGATATCGACTGCGATATGAAATGGGGCTATTTCGATGCTGCGATGAAGCAGCGCGAGATGGATGAACTTGCTGAATCCATGGAAACGCTTAAGTCTTTTGGCTACAAGCCCGAGCAGAGAATGGTTGGTGCTGACGAGGTGAAAAACTACGTCGGTTCAGACCGTTATATCGGTGGCCTGACCAACATGGGGTGGGGTCATTGCCATGTGCTTAATCTTGTGCGCGGTGAAGCTAGGGCTGCAGAGAAGCTTGGTGCCAAAATCTTCGAAGATGCACGTGTATCCAAGATCGAATATGGCGACAAGGTTACCATCGATATGGATACCTGCCGGATCACCGCAGATATACTGGTTCTGGGTGGCAATGCCTATCTGGGCAAGCTTGTGCCAAAACTGGCATCGCGAATATTGCCAACGGGCAGCTATATCGTGACGACGGAACCGTTGGAAGAGAGTGTTGCAAAAGAAATACTCCCCGCGAACTTTGCTGTGTGTGATCAGCGCTGGGCATTGGATTACTTTCGACTAACTGCCGATAATCGTTTACTTTTTGGTGGGTTGGCAACTTACTCAGGCCGTCATCCGAGGGATATTATTGGTGCCATTATGCCGAATGTTCTTAAGGTATTCCCGCAGCTCAAGGGTGTGAAAATTGATCATGCCTGGGGTGGCTATATGGGCATTGGTTTGAACCGTATCCCGCAACTTGGGAGGCTGGCGCCAAATGTTTATTTCGCGCAAGCTTATTCAGGGCACGGCGTGGCGCCAACGCATATGTCTGCGCGCCTGATTGCCGAGGCAATCTCGGGCCAGATGGAGCGCTTTGATGTGATGGCCAAAATCAAACATCCCCCGTTCCCGGGCGGACAGATGTTCAAGGCACCCATTCAGGCGGTTGGTATGGCCTATTACAGATTGAAGGATGCATTGGGGTAAGAAATGAATTCATCAGGCCACATTGCTGGACTTCGCCAGAATTCTGCTGCTCCAAGGGAGATGGGGCAGGCGGACGCGGCCAAGTTTTTGCGCCGTGGCTATGAAGCCCTGATGCGGCGCGACTTCAAGGAAGCCGGCAATTGCTGCAATCTGGTTTTAAAATACCGTCCCAAGCAAGTTGAAGCGCACTTTCTTGTGGGCTTGGTCGGTATCGAAAGTGGCGAATGGATCACGGCTCGCCGGGCGTTCAGGAACGTTGTTTCATTGGATGAAAACCATATTGCTGGTTGGGCCCAGCTTGCGCGCTGCTGTGCAAAGATGGGCCAATTTTCCGTTGCAGAGGAAACGCTGAATAAGGCGGAAGCAGGCAATCCGTCAGATGCCATGGTGTTGGACGTTATCGGAAATGTGTATAGCGTTCTCGGAGATCAGGAAAAGGCGCTTATCTGGTTCGACAAGGCTGCTGCCGGCGCCAGCTCATCTTTTTTTGAACTGAGCCGGGCCAAAGCCCTAACTTTCCTCGGCAGGCTTGAAGAAGCTGCGGACGCGTTACGTTTGGTCCTTAAGGAAAAGCCTTATGACGGTATGGCTCACTGGATGCTGTCGCGCCTTGATAAGGCTGTTGATAGCCGCCATATAGACGAAATGCAGGCAATCCTGAAGAAATTGCCTACAGACCATCCAAGCGGTGCATTCCTCAACTATGCCATTGGTAAAGAATATGAGGATCAGGCGAATTGGGATGCCGCCTTTGAGGCCTATCAGGCCGGGGCAAAAAGCAGGCGGTCGCAAATCAATTATGATGAAGCGGCAGAATGCGAGTTGTTCGATACACTCGCTGAAACCCTCGATAAGTCATGGTTTGATGGACAGCCCGGTGGTGCGGAGAGTGATGCTCCGGTCTTCATCGTTGGCCAACCGCGCACGGGTACCACACTTGTTGAGCGCATTATCACTGCACACACAGATGTTGCGTCTGCGGGAGAGTTGCAGCAGTTCGGCATGGCGATAAAGCGCCTTGCGGAGATGAGTTCACCTAAACCGATGACGGCTGAGATTGTCAGGAAGGCGCCAGACCTAGACATGAAGGCGCTGGGAGACCTGTATCTGGAGACAACCCGGTCTGTACGCCCGGATGCACTGCATTTTGTAGATAAGCTGCCGGTAAATTACATGTATCTGCCGCTGATTGCGGCCGCACTCCCGAATGCCAAGATCATTCATATCGTGCGTGACCCGATGGATAGCTGTTTCGCAAGCTACAAACAGTTGTTCGCCGAGGCCTACTATCATTCCTATGATCAGGAAGAAATGGCGCGTCACCACGTTCGGTATCGCAAGCTGATGGATACATGGCGAGATGTCCTTGGGGACCGTATCCTGGATGTTGAATATGAGGCTGTGGTGCAGGGCCTTGAGCCTGAAGCCCGCCGAATTATCGACTTCCTTGGCCTCGATTGGCAAAGCGCCTGTATCGATTTCCATAATCAGGATGCCGCAGTGACAACGGCCAGTGCCGCACAGGTGCGGGAAAAGGCCCATACGCGCTCTGTAGGGCGCTGGAGAGAATTTGAAAGCCATCTGGAACCCATGAAGAAGGTGCTTCAGAAGGCGGGGTTCAAGATTGAACCCAATTAGGTAGGGCAGGAGGCGCATCTATTGGTCGCCTTCCTGTAGTGGTTTAAACATGAGAGCAGCTTTCACCAGACAGAGGCTGCTTACACGCCCGAAAGGTTCGGGCATATCCTTAGGGGAGGAGCAGAGTATGAAACCTGTCTATCGAACCCGCAACCTGTCACTGGCGGCTGGCGCGTCCTTGGGCGCGATCCTGCTAGCAGGTGGTGCCGCGGTTGCACAGGATAGCGGCACGAACGCGCTCGCTATCGAAGAAGTGGTAGTAACTGCACAGAAACGGGCCCAGTCGACCCAGGATGTGCCTGTTGCGATCACCGCCTTTGATGCTAATTTCACCAAGCGTGTGAATTTGGATGATGTGAAAGATCTGGTGAAGTTTGCGCCCGGTTTTTCCGGTGACAGTAAAGACAGTTTCATCGACTATATCAACATTCGCGGTATCTCCACGAATGACTTTGGTGTAGGCGGTGATCCTTCTGTCGGCTTCTTCAAAAACGGCCTCTATCAGGGCCGCAACGGTGTTGTTGTGACCTCCATGTTTGACATGGAAAGGGCAGAGGTTCTGCGGGGTCCGCAAGGGTTCCTTTTTGGCCGGAACGCAATTAGTGGTGCGGTAAGTTTGCATACAGCGAAGCCGAACTTTGACGCTACATCTGGTTATGCCGAACTGGGCCTTGGTGAACGAGGAATTTTTGAGGCTGAAGCTGCTGTAAATGTGCCGATGTCTGAAGATTTTGCGTTGCGTCTTGCGGCCTATCATAGCGAAGAAAATGGCTATGTGGATAACACAGCCGCGCCTAGCGACGACAAGTTGGTTGCCCACGATAAAACAGCTTTCCGCGCTACTGCGGCTACCCGTGGTGACAATTGGGATGCGACCTTTATGTTCGAATATGAAGATCGTGACCAGACCGGCTCTATTTATCGCCTCATTCGGGATGACGGACCAAACGGTGCCGACGAGTCTATTGTTCAGCACCTGAAGAATGTAATCGGCGACGATATTTTCCCAGGTGGCAATGGTCGTGATGTTGGTGCTGACCAGAAGCTAGGTAACTTTGACCGCGGCGAAATCATGTCTTTGAGCGCCGAGATCAACGTTGATCTGGGGTTCGCCACTCTGACATCGCTGACTGGATATAAAGACCACGACTATGCCTATGCGGAAGATTTCGATGGCATGCCGATTGGGTTCAACGATTATGGCCAGACACAGGAAGGCGATTATTTCGAACAGGAATTGCGTCTTGTTTCCAATAGTGATGGCCCGCTGAGCTGGTATGCAGGCGTTTCCTACTATAAGGAAAACATCGATGCCCTGTTTGAACAGCGCGGTGACGAAGAGGTCATGTGCCAAGTATACTATTATTACAGCTGTTCCGAAGTGTTTGCATACTATGAGTGGGGTGAGTTTACACCGAACTCTGTCGGCCTTCTCGAGGCAAACCAAGTCTATGGCAATTATGAAGGTTGGGGCGCATATGTGGACCTGACGTATGCCATGAGCGACAAATTTGAGCTTGGTATGGGCCTTCGTTACAGCAAGGATACCAAAGACTTTGGGAACTATATCCTGCCTGTCGAAAGTGATCTGGGGCCGTTTTGGGCATTTGGTGTGACCACTGATGGTTTTGTGACGGGCAAGCAATCATGGGATGATTTCACCCCGCGGTTCATTGCTCGCTATACCCCAAATGACGACTGGATGTTCTATGCAAGTGCGACACGAGGCTTCAAGGCCGGTGGCTTTGGTAGCTTCGCGGTGGAAGCAGACGATGATGATGTTACAGAGGATCTCGTAGCACTGAATGCCAGCCTCAACCAGTTTGAGCCAGAGACCGTTTGGTCATACGAAGTGGGCGTAAAGGGTGATATGCTCGATCGTCGCATTCGCATTGATCTGAGCGCTTATCACTATCGGTATAAAGATCTGCAGCTCAACTATTTTGACAAGGGCACGCGCGTTACCAATGTTGGTAAGGTGAAAGCTTCGGGGCTCGAAGGAACTTTGCAGGCAATCATCAGCGAAAACATTGATGCGTTCTTCTCTGGTTCTTACAACAGCAACGAAATCAGTAATGTTGATCCAGTTGTTGCTGAAGGCGTTGACGGAAATCGCTTGCCGGGCACGCCGAAGGTAACATTTTCTGGTTTGCTATCGTATCACCGGAATATGGGTGAGAACGGCGAATTCAACGCTTCTGTTGATTTCCGTACGCAGTCAAAAACCTATGGCGGCCTCGATAACATCGAGCTGTATGCACAAGAAGGTTGGTCAGATTTCTCCGCCCGAATTGGCTATGAAAGCTTTGATGGTTGGTCTGTGGTGGCCTATGTCGAAAACATCTTTGACAGCGTGTATTTTGACGGCACCGCTGAAGGCGGGGATTTCTTCCCGGGGCATGGATTTGGCATTAGCCGCCCACGTACCTTCGGTGCCAAATTTACCTATCGTTGGGGTGAGTAAAGCCGCTTAGGCTTTTGTAAAATAACATTTTTTCCTTGATGTGAGAGGCCTGCGGGCCTCTCCATACAGATGAGGTGTGTCATGACTGACAATAGTAAACGAGTGAATGACGACTTGGCAGCCTATTGGATGCCATTTACGCCAAACAAGGATTTTAAGGCCAATCCACGCATTCTCGAAAGCGCGGATGGGCTTTACTACACTACCAGCGATGGCCGGCAGGTGATTGATGGATCATCTGGCCTCTGGTGTTGTGCGCTTGGCCACAATCACCCAAAGGTGGTTGAAGCGATCAAGGAGCAGGCCGGTGTGCTGGATTATGCGACGGCATTCGCCTTCGGTCACAAAGGGGCTTTTGAGCTGGCCAATATGCTCAAGGATACAATGCCCGGTGACCTGAACCATTTTTTCTTCACCAACTCAGGCTCTGAATCGGTCGATACAGCGCTCAAGATAGCGCTTGGATATCACAGGCTGCGGGGCGAGGGGCAGCGCACCCGCTTGATCGGCCGTGTTGGCGGTTATCATGGTGTTGGATTCGGCGGTATCTCGGTGGGTGGCATGGTGAATAACCGAAAATTTTTCGGTGCAATGCTGCCTGGCGTAGACCATCTGCCTTTCCCATACGATCCCGCGACGATGGCATACAGCAAAGGACAACCTGACGGGGGCATGCAGTTTGCCGATGAGTTGGAAAATATCATCGCCCTCCATGACCCAAGCACGATCGCTGCAGTGATTGTTGAACCTGCTGCAGGTTCTTGCGGTGTCTACATTCCGCCAAAGGGATATCTTGAGCGCTTGCGTGAGATCACCAGGAAACACGGTATTCTGTTGATTTTCGACGAGGTGATCACGGCTTTTGGGCGCCTTGGGTACGCGACAGCGGCTGAGCGGTTCGGTGTTGAGCCTGATATGATCACCACGGCGAAGGCCATCAACAACGGCTCTGTGCCCATGGGCGCTGTGGCGGTGCAAAAGAATATCTATGATACGTTCATGGATGAAACCAAAGCTGGCGTGGAACTGTTCCACGGTTATACCTATTCTGCCCATCCATTGGCTGTTGCAGCGGCCATCGCAACACAAAAAGCCTACTTGGAAGAAGGCGTATATGAGAATGTACGTGCGCTTGAGGGCTACTTCCAGGATATGGTGCACAGTGTGGCTGAAGCGGATGTTGTGGTTGATGCCCGTAATCTGGGTTTCATGAGCGCACTCACGTTCGCGCAGATTGATGGTGTGCCGATGTCCCGTTCAGCCCAGATATTCCAGCGTTCATACGAAAACGGCCTCAAGGTACGCATGAGCGGTGACCATATCGCCATTGCACCGCCATTGAATATTACCAAATCAGATATTGACAAGATCGGTGAAATCATGCGGAAAACCATCAAGGACGTTGGTTAACCAAAACGAGATTTCATGGTCAGAAAACATGTCAATCGGGTGATGCCCGCCACACGCGTTGGACGCATTGTGGTGGGCATTCTTCTTATCATCGGAGGCATACTGGGTTTTTTGCCGGTATTGGGGTTCTGGATGATACCGCTTGGGTTTCTTGTGTTGTCGGTTGACTTCCCAGCTGTACGTCGTTTCAGGCGCGAACAAGAGGTCAAGCTCGGCCGTTGGTGGCAACGTCGCAATGCGAACAAAAAAAAGCACAGCGAGGAGACTGACATATGACCTATGCCATCAGCTACGACGATATTCTTGATGCAGCCAGGCAAATTGAAGGCGTCGCTGTTAGAACACCATTACTTGAACTGCCAGCCCTCAATGAGCGTGTTGGGGGGCGGGTGTTTCTCAAACCCGAAAATTTGCAACGGGTAGGGGCCTTCAAGTTTCGCGGTGCATACAACAGGCTGTCACGACTATCCGCCGCTGAAAAAGCACTTGGTGTAGTCGCCTTCTCCAGTGGTAACCACGCGCAGGGAATAGCACATGCGGCTCAGATTTTGGGGATCAGAGCGACAATCGTGATGCCTTCAGATGCCCCTGAACTGAAGTTGGCCAATACACGTGCTTATGGCGCGGAGGTTATTCTATATGATCGCTATAATGAAGATCGCGAAGCCGTAGCTGCCCGGGTTGTTGGGGATAGTGGGGCAACGGTCGTACCGCCCTATAATGACCCTTTCATTATGGCCGGCCAGGGTACGGTGGGCTTGGAGATTGCGCAGGATTTGGATGCGATGGGCATTGTGCCCGATCAGGCCCTTATCAACTGTGGTGGCGGCGGATTGTGTTCGGGCGCCTATTTGGCCCTGTATGAGCATTTCCCTTCGCTGGATGGGTATGTTGTTGAGCCCGCGGCCTTTGATGATGTCACCCGTTCTCTTGTGTCAGGTGAGATCGAAACGGTAGATTTTGGCGCACGATCTGTGTGTGACGCACTCCTCACACCAAGTGCCGGTTTGCTTACTTTTCCAATTATGCAGGGGCTGGGGCTTAAGGGCCTGTCTGTCAGTGATGACGAGGCGCTAGATGCAGTCGGATATGCTGCTAAGTCCTTGAAGCTGGTGGCAGAACCAGGCGGCGCAGCTGCGCTTGCTGCGCTGCTGTCCGGCAAAATTGATGGCAAAGCCAAAAATACGATTGTTGTGATCAGTGGTGGCAATATCGAGCCTGCTATGTTGCAGCAATGCCTGGCGCGAGAAAGTGCGTCAAAATAGCGCGGTTTGGCCTTGGCCTGAGGCGAGCATTGCGCTATAGAGCGATCAAGAATGTATGTTGTTGACCCTCAGGGGCTAGATAGAGATGAGAGGCTAAAATGGCTAACATGGACACTCAGGAACAGGTAAAAACCTACGATGGCTTTATCAAGGCGACTGTGCGCAGCACCATCGCGATTGTCATTGTAATGGCACTGCTCGCTGCCTTTGTTGCCTAAAAGGGCACAGATGGTTGTGCCCAAGGGCACAGCTGGTAGTGAACAAAAAAGCGGCCTGATGAGGGCCGCTTTTTTTGTGCTTGAGTGCGATCCATTTAATGGCGCGGGATGGCTTTCAACTGATACAATCCTTCGCTGAGGTCCCCGAACAACTCTGGGACATCGGGATGGTTGACTGGCTCGTCAGAATCATCGGCGATCAGGTTCTGTTGGGAAACATAGGCTTCATAGGATGAATCCTCATTTTCCGCGAACAGATGATAGAAAGGCTGCTCTTTCGCCGGGCGGATTTCCGCAGGGATAGATTCCCACCATTCTTCGGAATTGGAAAACTCCGCATCCACGTCAAAGATTACGCCCCGAAACGGAAAGACCTTGTGGCGAACGACCTGACCGATGGTGAAAAGCGGGGTTTTGGTGACTTTTGGATACTGCTGCATTTCGACATCTAACTCCTTAACTGATGCGTCAGATAGGCATCCATGGCTTTTTTGTCAACAAGCCTTGCAATTTGTCGTGTGACAGCGTCACTCTAGCGCACAGAAGTTGGCAAAAACTTACCAAGCGCTAATAAATTTAAGTTTTTCAGAATAATCGCAATTTCAGGGAAGGGGAGCGGGCATGCTTCGCCAAACAGTTTCATCATTTGCACTTTTACTGGCATTGGGGGCTTGCGAGCCAGCCAAGGAAGCCAAACAGGAAGCACCAGCGTCAGCAGCTGAGTCGGTGCAGGAAGTTAACGCGGCAATCACGGCATTCTTCGATGAGGCAATGAAAGCTAGGCTGGCCCTGAACCCATTGCAGGCGGAGCGCCTGGGCGACAACAGCAATAACGACAAATGGCCCCAATTGACTGATGAGGCAGCAGACGAACAGCTACAGCTGATCAAGGATCAGCTGGCCACCTTGAAAACGTTTGACTTCGAAGCACTAAATGACGCCAACAAGCTAAGCTATCGCATCTTCAAAATTACCGCTGAGCGGTCGATCGCCAACGATCAGTGGCGCGATCACGGCTATCCTGTGAACCAGATGTTTGGTTGGCAAACCGGAATACCAACCCACCTGATGACAGTGCACAAGATAACGGGTGTTGCCGATGCTGAAGCCTATATCACCCGGCTGGATACCATTGACGATCTGATGGGCCAGCTTGTAGCCAACCTGCAGAAACGTGCTGCGATGGGCGTACAGGCCCCGAAATTTGTGTATCCATACGTGATAGGTGCATCAGCCAATGTCGTGAAGGGTGCCCCCTTCGATGATAGCGAAAATGACAGCATTCTGTTTGCCGATTTCAAAAAGAAGGTTGAACTTCTGGATATCGACGAAGCGACGCAAGACGACCTTGTAGCGCGGGCGCGTGCCGCATTGGTGAATAGCGTGAAACCCGGATACGAGGCCTTGATCGCGTCGCTGGGCGAGCTGGAGAAAACAGCCACAACCGATGACGGTGCATGGAAATTCCCGGATGGGGAGGCCTATTACGCACAGGCGCTAAAGAACAACACAACGACCGACATGTCAGCGGATGAAATCCACAATGTCGGGCTTGAGAATGTGGAACGCATTCACAGCGCCATGCGCGACATAATGAAAAAAGTGGGTTTTGAAGGCACCTTACAAGAGTTTTTCGCGTTCACACGTGACGACTCGCAGTTTTATTACCCGAACACAGAAGAAGGCAAGGCAGCATACCTGCAGCAAGCGCGCGATATCATTGACAACATGCGTGGCAAGGTACCGGAGTTTTTCAATCTAATGCCAAAAGCACCGATGGATGTGCGGGCTGTGGAAAAGTTCCGCGAGAATTCAGCAGGTAAGGCTTTCTACCAGCGCCCGGCACCTGATGGTTCGCGCCCGGGTATTTTCTACGCCAATCTCCGCGATACTACGTTCATGCCGATCTATCAGTTGGAAGCTTTGGCCTATCATGAAGGTATTCCTGGACACCACTTCCAGATTGCCATCAGCCAGGAACTTGAAGGTGTTCCATTATTCCAACGGATTGCGCGCTTCACTGCCTTTTCTGAGGGTTGGGGCCTTTATACGGAAGAGCTTGGCAAGGATATGGGGTTCTATGAAGATCCATATTCCGATTTTGGCCGTTTGGCGATGGAACTTTGGCGTGCCTGCCGTCTCGTTGTGGACACGGGTCTGCATGCGAAGAAATGGACCCGGGAACAGGCGATCACCTATCTGGCCGAGAACACACCTAACCCGCATGGGGATGTGGTTGCCGCGATCGAGCGCTATATCGTGATGCCAGGGCAGGCTACAGCCTATATGGTTGGTAAGCTAAAAATAATGGAGTTACGGCAGAAGGCCATGGATGAACTGGGCGACAAGTTTGATTGGCGCGGCTTCCATGCTGTTGTTCTTAAGAATGGCGCAGTGCCGCTTTCTATACTGGAAGAGAATGTGGACGCCTGGATCATGGGCTTGAAATCAAACACTTAAGCCCCATATATCAAGTAAGCGAGCGGCGGCATTCCTCTTGGTTTGTCGCCGTTTTCTATAAAGGATTACGCCTTTTGGGTGCTGTAAAAAAAATGTCTCAATTAGGCGTTAGTATATCAACGATAAGAAAAGGACGAATGACAATAGAAATGACAGAGAAGATGACACATACAATCGACAATGATGGCCTGCACCGCCTTGTAGCTTTTGAACTGAAGAAGCTTCACCCGAAATCAAGACAGGAAGCCGTTGATAAAATGATGGGGCGCATGGGTGCCTACGATGTCCAAGGTTTTGTAATCAAAGAAGGCGTTGACGCCTATTTTGCAAACAGCCTTAGCGCAGCTTAAATTCCCAAAAAATCCAAGAAAAAAGCCCCGGCAAATGTGCGGGGCTTCTGTGTTTCTGAAGGCCTTGGCCAACCGAATTTATTCTTCAGGCTGCAGCAATTTGTGCAGGTGAACCACAACATATTTGGTCATGGCATCGTCTACATTCGCTTGGCTTACACTGCGCCATGCGGCTTCTGCTTCTGCATAGGTGCCGTAGATGCCAACGATGTCCACTTTGTTGAGGTCAGCGAACTCAAGAGATTGTGGGTCTTTTACCTGTCCACCAAAGACAAGGTGAAGGAGTTGCTTGTCTGCCATAAATACCATCCTGTTGCGTTTTGGGGCAACGGTCCTGCCAACCGGTGCGGAAAATCTTAGGCAACACCAATGAAATCATTGATTGTGCGCGCGGCGTTTATTTAGCAAAATCCCGGTAAAAGGCTACCTTTTTCTTGGAGAACCGTGGTGAGCAACCAACCATCTGCATCTTTTCTCGTTTCGATTATTGGCAAGGACCAAACTGGTGTTGTCTCTGCCGTTACTGGCTATCTCTTTGAAATTGGGGCGAATTTGGCCGATAGCTCCTTTGCTGTTCTGGGCAAGGCATTTGAATTTTCCTGCGTTGCGACCTTCTCGGCAGCAACTGGGCAGGAAGAACTTCAGAAGGGGCTTGAGGCACTAGAGTTGTTGGCTGACGCGAGAATCACTGTTTCACAGTTTGATTATGAGCTGGAAAGAGCTGACACTGGCGAGATCACACATATTGTGGAAATCACAGGGGGCGATCGCCCTGGGCTTGTGGCCCGGATTAGCGAAGTACTCGTTGACTATCAGGCAAATATTGTCCGTATGAGCAGCAGGCGCGTGCCGCTTGAGGGTGGAGGCTTTGATTACCGTACCCGGTTTGCAATCAATTTGTCTGCGGGGCGGCAATCGGCGCTCGAGGCTGCACTTTATAACACTGCAGGAAGCCTGCGCCTCGACTGTAAGGTCGAGGCGATCAGCTAAATATTTGGTCTATTCGGAAGCCGCAGCGGCAGTGGGTATAGGGCCTGACTGGGCCTTTAGCCACGTGATCAGGCCGTCTACGCCTTCATCTTTTACCTTGGATGCAAATACATCCCGGTTGGTGATCATCAGGTTGATGCCTTCAAATTCCAGATTCACAATCTGGAATTTTCCATCTTTTTTGCGAACACGCCAATCTGCGAGGATTGGCTCGCCCTGATCCCGCTCAACTTCCGTTTTGACATATACATGGCCATGCTTTCCGGATGCGGGTTTGGTACCGGTTACAGCCAGAGTCTTGAAGCCAATCTGAGCCATGCGTTTATCAAATTCAGCGATGATATAGTCACCCATTGCGGCCATATATGCCTGCCGCTGATCGCTTGAAGCAGTCCGATAGTGGCGTCCCAGCATACCTCGTGCCAGAAGTTCTATGTCAGTTGCATCTTCAAAAATGGCACGAAACGCCTGATAGCGCTCAGCTTCGTTCATCTTTGCATCGCTCCAGACGGCGATTGTTTCATCTGCGACGCGCTGGATGAAGTCAATCGCACCGCGTGTGTCGTCAACCGCTGTATCCTGCGCCTGGCCGGGCAGGGCTAGAAGCAAAAGGAAAGAAAGCGATGTGAGCAGGCGTTTCATAAGATGTTGTCCTAAAATAAGCGGCTTATTCAGCCGCTACAGTTGCAGTGCGCAAATACGCCAAAAGGTCCTTGCGGTCCTGTTCTTTCCGCAGGCCCGCAAATGCCATTTTATTGCCTGGCATAAATGTGCGTGGTGCTGCGAGCCAAGCGTCGAGCTTTTCCTCAGTCCAGACAAAGTCAGCCTCTGTCATTGCCTGTGAATATTTATATCCTTCGTAGGAGCCGACATTTCTGCCAAACAGGCCATCCAGGTTGGGCCCCATGCGGGAACGGCCGGTACCTGTAAGGTTGTGGCATGCTTTGCAACGATTGAAGAGACGTTTGCCTTTTTCCTGATCACCCTGGGAGGATATTGCCGTTGAGGCAGCATCATCTGCGCTCGCAGAAATAGACATAGTAGGGATCAAAGCCAAAGCAAAGGCAGCGGCGGCAACAGTACTAATCTTCATAAAAAAACTCCCAATAACTTTGTGGCGGGGAGACCCCGCCACTTTTTTCATGTTCTTACTTAATACCACATGAATGGGGATCAAGTCTCCTGTGGCAGTTTGCCGCCCTCATCATCTGCTGAAGGTACATAAGGCTTGATTTTGCCAGCTTTAAGGCGCGTCCAGTAATCATCAAGCAACGCTTTAACTTCTTTACGCAGCAAGAACACGCCGATCAGGTTCGGGAATCCAAGTGCAAGCAGGGCTGCGTCCGCAAAATCCATTACCGCGGTGAGCTGCATGGCGGAACCAACGACGATGGCCAGCAGATAGCACATCTTATAAATGTTGGTTGCCTGCTTGTGGCCGCCTTTTGTCAGATAGTCGAGCGCACGCTCACCATAGTAATAATAGGTGATAGTGGTTGAAAAGGCGAACAGCGGCACCGCAATCGTCAATACATAACGGAAACCGTCAAAGAAGCTGTCGAAGGCCATGGATGTCAGGGCGATCCCGTCAAAGTCACCAGCCTGCAGGTAGGCACCTGTCAGAATGATAACGAGGGCTGTCATTGTACAAATTACAACCGTATCCACAAAAGGTTCGATCAAGGCCACAAGGCCTTCTGCCACTGGTTCATTGGTTTTGGCTGCAGCGTGGGCGATGGATGCCGTACCCAAACCCGCTTCGTTCGAGAAGGTAGCGCGGCGCAGGCCCATGATCAGCACCCCAAGGATACCGCCAACAACACCTTCACCTGTGAAAGCACCTTTGAAGATCAGGCCAAACGCTGCAGGGATATCTGCGATATGAGAGCCGATGATTGCCAAAGCGGCGATTACATAGATCGCAGCCATGATTGGCACAAGAAACTCTGTTACATGCGTAATGCCGCGGATGCCGCCAACGATTACGAACGAGAGTAAACCCGCATAAATCAGACCGAAAATCCAGGCTTTGCCTGCGAAGAAACTGTCTGCGCCACCGGTCAGCTCAGCCGCGATGGCCGCCAACTGGAAGGTTGCCTGATTGGCCTGGAACATGTTGCCCGCACCAAAGGCGCCAAGAATACAGATCATGGCAAACACGATCGAGAGGCCTTTACCAAACTTTGGCATGCCAAGGCCAGCAAGGCCTTTGGACAAATATTTCATCGGGCCGCCGGATACGACGCCTTGTTCGTCTATGTCGCGGTATTTGTGTCCAAGCGTCACTTCACAGAATTTGCTGGTCATGCCAAAGAGGCCAACCAGTATCATCCAGAAGGTTGCGCCAGGGCCACCGACAGAGATTGCGATTGCAACACCCGCAATGTTCCCAAGGCCAACAGTAGCCGACAGGGCCGCTGTCAGGGCTTGGAAGTGGGTCACTTCACCTGGGTCATTGGGGTTGTCGTAGGTGCCTTTTACAATGCGGAAAGCCTGCGTGAAACCGCGCAGGTTGATGAAACGCATATAAATGGTGAAAAATAGCGCAAAAGAAAAAAGCCATAACACAATGACAGGCAGGCCAGGTGCATCATCGGCCAGCCAATCCATTGGAATTGGATAGAAAATGATTTCTGAAAATTTTGTGGTGTAAGGTGAGACGGTGTCGTTCACCATCACGGAGAAATCATCCAGGAATTGTTGGAAGGATGACTTTTCTGCTGCGGCATACACTGTCCCAGTGAGTGCAAAAACCGCCGCCAGAGCTCCCAATATACGTTTATACATAACTCGTAGCTTCCCCTGTTGACGGGCTTTGTTGTTTTTATTGCCCGAACAAATTCTTCTTGGGACGGTTGCCCCGTCCGGTTAAAATTGAACGGCATGCTAGCGGCAAAGCGGTTGCTGCTCAAGGAAACTATGGTCAAAATTAAGAGAGCTGTGCAGTTTCTTTCATTTTGTCCGTACAATTCCTTTTAACGGCGAGTTAACTTGTTTACCGTAGCGTTCAGGAAGAAGGTTAATGTGGGGAAAATTCATTGTCTGATAGCAGCAAGCTCTCAAGCGCCGACGTAGCTAAACTTCTGCAGGATCCAAATGCGGATAACCGGGCGGCGGCAGCCTCAAAGGTAGCTTCTACTTTTGGTGACGCAAAGTTGACCGAAGGTGAGCGCCAGATCGCTGAAGATATCTTCCGTGTTATGCTTAAGGATGCATCGGTGCGTGTGCGCCATGCGCTTTCTGAAAGCCTCAAGGATAATCCGGATGTTCCGCACGATGTGGCTACAACACTGGCCAAGGACGTGGACGAAGTGGCCATGCCTGTGGTCGAGTTTTCCAAGGTCCTGACGGATCAGGATTTGATTGAGATTGTGCGCACCCGCGGCAGTGACATGCAGAAGGTTGTAGCTGGCCGGGAAGGTGTGTCTGAAGGCGTTGCCGATGCGCTGGCCGATACCGGCGACGAGGAAGTTGTTGCAACGCTTGTCAGCAACAAGTCCGCAAAAATCGGCGAGGGCACCTATAGCAAGGTGCTTGATAAATTTGCCGATAGCGACATGGTGAAAAATCCGATGGCCGAGCGTGGCGAACTGCCTATTGCGGTTGCTGAACGGCTTGTGACGCTGGTTTCCGAACAAATCCGCGATCATATCATGACACATCATGAAGTTTCTCCGGCGATGGCGGCAGACCTGTTGCTGGAAAGCCGGGAGAAGGCGACAGTATCGCTTCTTGAAGGCGGTCAGAAATCCGCAACGGTGCAGGAGCTGGTCGACCAGCTTTATGACAACGACCGTTTGACACCCACATTGATGCTGCGTGCCCTGTGTATGGGCGACACGACATTTTTCGAAGTGGCATTGGCCAAGAAGGTCGGCATTCCTGTCGTGAATGCCTACAAGCTTGTGCATGACAAGGGCGATTTGGGTCTCAGGCGTTTGTTCGAGGTATCGAAAATGCCACCGCAATCGCTGCCGATGGCCCGTGCGGCCCTGGAAGTGGCTGACGAGATGCTGGAAACCGGTGGTGGTGGTGACGATCGTGAGATGTTCAAGCAGTTGATGATCGAACGCGTGCTGACCGCCGTTGAAAATGATGTGGATACGGAAAACCTGGATTATCTGATCGGCAAATTGCAAGCTGTCGAATCAAGCGAATCTGATTCGGCTTGATTCGTTTTTATCTCGGTTTCGTGGATAGAGAAAGGGCGCCCCACATGGCGCTCTTTTTATTTTAGGCACCCTTATCCTGATGTTCGCGGTAGCCACAGTGCAATCTCTGGCCATATCAGCAAGAGCACAAGCCCAAGTATCTGCAACAGCACAAAGGGTACAATGCCGCGATATATGTCTGTCAGCTTCACTGAAGCAGGCGCCGCACCCTTCATATAGAAAAGGGCAAAGCCAAATGGCGGCGTGAGGAAACTTGTTTGCAGGTTCACGGCCATCAAGATTGCGAACCATGACAACGTCAGGCTGGGATCAACCAGATGCGTGCCGAAATCGAGCTTGGCGATAACGGGTGCGAACACAGGCAGGATGATCAATGTAATCTCGATCCAGTCGAAGAAGAAACCGAGCACAAATACGGCAGCCATCAGGATAAACAGGATCAGCCAGGGGCTGGCACCAGACGTGTGCATCAGATGCAGGATCAGGTCATGGCCGCCCAACAGGGCGAATACGAATGAAAAGGCTGTGGCGCCCACAAACAGGCCGAACAGCATGGTGCTGGTGAGCGCGGATTGTTCGACAACATCACGCAGGGTACCAAATGTAAGTTTTCTGTTGAAGGCAGCCAGCATAAGGGCACCCAATGCGCCTACGCCCGAGGCCTCGGTTGGTGTGGCAAGCCCACCGAAAATGGACCCCAGTACCGCCAGGATCAGCAAGATTGGCGGCAGGAAACTTCTGACAACCCGCCCGAAGGTAAGTTCTTCCCCTGCCTGAACTTCGCCAAGTGGGGGCGCAAGAGACGGTTTGGTCCATGTTCTTATCAATATGTAAGCCATATATAACCCAGCTAACATCAGGCTTGGGCCTATGGCTGCCATGAACAGGCCGCCTGCGGACGTAGACAGAAGGTCAGCCATCACGACCAGCATGATTGAAGGCGGCAGGAGAATGCCTAGTGTACCAGACGCCGCGATGGTACCGGACGCCAGCGCTTTGTCGTAGCCGCGTTCTATCATTACAGGGAGAGCTAGCAGTGTCATCATGACCACGCTGGCGCCAATGATGCCTGTGGTAGCTGCGAGGATTACACCCAACAGCGTGACAGAGAGTGCGAGGCCCCCGGGAACCCGCCTTGTCATCAACTGCAGTGTCTGCAACAGCGATCGGGCGACGCCACTTTTTTCGAGCATTGTGCCCATAAAGATGAACATGGGGATGGCAACAAGGACCTGCTTGTTCACCACGCCACCAAAGATTCGGCTTACGACAAGGAAGAAGCTGTTTTCATTTTCAAGCCCCAGGGCCACGGCAAGCAACCAGAAGGCAAGCCCAACACCGCCCAGGACAAAAGCCACTGGATACCCTGTGAATAAGAGGGGGGTCAGCACCGCAAACATCAGGAAGGGGAGAAATTCGATGATCATTTCCATCAGCTTTCTCCCGTTTGAGGTTCTTGATGGCAGTATGGCGTTTGCGCCGCCAGCCGATCATCAGCAAACAGGAAAACGATCGCCTGCAGGCCGCGGGACAGGGCCGAAATGCCCAGTAAAGCGAACCCTGCTACTATTGCGGATTTTATGATCCAGCGATCCGGTAGACCTGTGGGAGAAGGGGAAGACTCGTTGTATGCCAGGCTGTAGCTGACGTAATCCCAGCCGAACCAGACAATGGCGGCCACATACGGCAGCAGGAACACCGTGCAGCCGATTAGTTCGATCCAAGCCCGGGAGCGGGCGGAAAGCCTTTCGCTTACAAGCTCAATGCGTACATGGGCGTTTTTCGTGTAGGCCCAACCCAGGCAGAGCAGGAACAAGACACCATGCAGATGCCACTCAAGCTCCTGAAGTTTGGTAGAGCCGATAACAAACCAGCGGCGCAACGTTACATCTGTTATGATAACAGCCACCAATAGCACGATGCACCAAGCAGCGAGCCTGCCGATGCTGGTGCTGAGACGTTCAAGGCGCTGTGCCTGGGAAAACAGCCTTTCCATCGCCTAGTCCTTCAGATAGCCGCGGTCGGCCCAGCCTTTGTATTTGGCCCGGAAGGCCTGCAGCGAGGCCCAAACCCGCCCAAATTCCTGATCATTCTGTGCAAGATCACCGGCTACTTTTTCCCAGGCAGTGCGCAGCTCGTCCAGTATTTCAGGCGACCATTTATGTATTTGCACGCCCTCTGCCTCAAGAGCGGCCATAGCATCTGCTTGCAGGGCTTCGCCCTCTGATATGCCGTAGCGTACATTAGCGGCACATGTGGTGTTGATCTGATGTTGCTGGGTTTCAGACAAATCATTCCAGGCGTCAAGATTGATCATCAGTTCAAAGAAAGTGGATTGCTGATGCCAGCCCGGAAAATAATAGTGTTTGGCGACCTGGTAGAAACCCATGCGGTAGTCCACTGCGGGCATTGCGTATTCGGTAGCATCAATAACGCCAAGCTCCAATGCCTGAAAGATCTCGCCACCCGCTATAAGCTGAGGTGAAGCGCCAATTTCTTCCATCACCTTGGCGCCAAGGCCGAAGAAGCGGATTTTCAGACCTTTGAAATCTTCAATGCTGTTGATCTCTTTTTTGAACCATCCTGACGCTTCAGGCGGGGTCATGCCGCAGAGGATACTGTGAATATTGTGTTTGTGGTAAATTTCCTCAAACAGTTCCCTGCCACCCCCATAATCGATCCAGGCCAGATATTCAGGGGCTGATGGACCAAAAGGAACGCTTGAAAACAATTGCAGGGCAGGGTCTTTGCCAGCCCAGTATCCTGGGGTGGACCAGCCGGCCTCGACTGCGCCATAGCTAACAGCATCGAAAGTTTCAAAAGGAGGGGCGATAACGCCGGGCTCATAAAATTTGAGACTTAAGTTGCCGCCCGAGATCTTGTCTAATTCGGTTTCAAGCCGTTTTCCCAGTGTGCCCAGCTGGATCAGCGTGCTTGGGTAGGTGCTGGTCATTCGCCATTCGATTGGTTTGCTTGCCTTGTCAGCAGCTGTATCGACCGGTGCTTCGGAATCGCAACCGGATAAAAGCGTAATGGCGGCCAAGGCCGCAAAAGATGGTGCGCGCATGTGCTCCCCCTCAGGTGCTTGCGTAATTCTTATATCAACCGAATTTCTTGAGTGCCTGCCCCAGCAGGATATATAGCTTACCCATATCTGAGGAGATCAGCGTAACAGACATGGCGCTGCCTCTGTCGCCCATCATGGCCCGCTCCATCATGCCTTCGAAATCACGGCAATAGCGGCTGACAGCCTCCCTGAATTCGGGATCTGTTTTGAATTTATCGGCAATGGTTTTGCGGGTACTGCGATCTGCGATCTTGAGCGATCGACGCATAAAGACTGATCTGTCGCCCGCCAGATAGGCCTCCCACACATCATCAGGCAAGTCTGTTGAAATGGCCTTGTTGATATCGATAGAGGTGGATTGCAGGCTTTCCATTAGCAATGTGGACGTTCGGGCAAAATCGTTTTTGGTCGCGGCCGCAATGCGTTTTTCAATTTCGGCAGTGTGATCAATGAACTGTGACGCGCGCTGCGCTACTTTCTCCGCCTCGGTGCCAATGCGCATGGCCAGAAGCGCGCTCTCTTTTTCGGCTTGATCGGCAGTTTCCTGATATTCCGTAAGGACCCGCGCCAGCGTCGCCTGCATTTCTTCCCTGAGGAAGGTAATACGCTCTGCAGCACGGTTGGAGATTTCCTCCATGCTGGCTGTCAGTTCCGTGCGTGTTTCATCAACAGACGATTTCATTTCCGTTTGGGCGCGCTCGGTTTGATCCATCAGGGATTGGCTTGCTGCGTCCAGACGCGCGGCAGCTTCCATGGAGCTCATGGCAAAGCGATCCACTTCCTTGCTCATTGTGTCGGACGCCTGATTGAGGTTTTTCACTACACTTTCGGTTTCTTCGCGGATACGGCTGCGTTCTCCAGCAAAGGCTTCGGCAGCACTGCCGAGCGCCGCGCTGGATTCGCTCAATTCACTGCGAAGCTCGCTATTATGGCCTTTCAGGGTCTCAGAGGCTTCAGTGATGCTGTTGGTGGTGTTTTCGCCTGCTTCCCGCAATCGATCGGCCATCGACAGCAGATTGTCTGCCTTGCCATCAATATCGGTTCCGACCTCGTTTGCGGCGTCCTGTAGTGTCTTGCCGTGCGCTGCAAAGCGCTCTGCTGCTTCTATGACCTTCTCAGCCGCGTCATTTGATGCGGCGTCCAGAGCTTCGCGCTGAGCTGTCAGGTCCTCTTCAAGGCGGACCAGCTTCATTCGAGTCTCGTTCAGAACATCGGATAGCTTGGCGCTCTGTTCGTCCATTTGCTCCCGAACACCGGAAAGCTCTTCCTTGGCGGCACTGGCTTTCTGTTGCAGTTCATCGGACTTGGCATTGAATTGATCAGCCATATCATCACTGGCTTCTCCGATTTTGCATGCAAGTTCAGTGGCCTTCGCGCTCAATTGATCTGCGGTTTCGGAAAGGGATGCGCCGGTACTGTTGCCAGCGCGCGCCAGTTCCTCCAGTTGGTCTTCCACACCTGCCCGCAACTGTCGGATATGCTGAAGGGTTCGCTCTGCCACGTCTTCAGCCTGTGAGGCGGCGGTTTCGCTGTGCCCTGTGATTGCGTTCATTGTTTCTTCTAGCGCCCGTTTTGCGCGCTCAAGGCCTTCATCCAGCACGCGGTCAACCTGCCTGGCGTGCTCCAGCACTGCTTTGCCTGTTTCCTCTGTTGTGGCGAGCGTACGTTGGTTTACGGATTCGCTTGTGGTGAGTGCCGCTTCACAGTGTTCTTCAAGCGATTTCCCGGCCTCATCCAGAAGGGATTTGGCCTTGTCGACGGTTTCAATCACCTTTGCTGACATGGTCTGCGCCCGGTCTGCCACGATTGTGGAAACTTCTTCCGTGTGGGCAAGGGCGTCCGTTGCTGCTGTCCTCACTTCGCCAACGTGCGAGCGGAGCGCTTCTTCGATCTTTGCCGATTCTGCTGCAGCCAACTGAGCCAATTCGTTCAGGACGCCCGCCTGTGTTTTCATATGTTCAGACAGTTCTGCCGAGCGGCTTTCCAAGCCTTCAACATCATGGCGGAAACGATCCATGCCAGATAGAACATTGTCAGTTACAGATTGAAGGCGAAGCTCAACGTCAACGGTAAGCTCTTGAACTTGTTCAGCTTTTTTTGATATCTGAGTGCTGGCACTATCAAGACGGGATTCCATGTTATCGGTTGCGCCATGCAGGGCCACGAGGCTTTCATCTATTTTTTCTTTAGCGCTTAGGGCTGTTCCCGCGGCATCAGCACCAGCGCCGCTAAGGCCAGACGCCATAGACCCGATCATACTTTCAAGTGTATTGAAGCGATCCTCAATTTCCTTGGTGAGGTCAATCATTGAGCCTCGTTCTCGCTCCAGCATCTCCTTGATGCTGGTTGTGCGGGCTTCGGTATCTGCTGTAGCAGAGAAAAGATTGCTGATTTGTTCCTGAAAACGCTTTTCCAGATTGTCTATGCGATCCGATGCAAGGTCTGCGACGGCTTCGATATTTCCCAGTTCTTTCTTGAGGGCTTTGTTCAAAAGGCCCAACCGTTGTTCCGCGATCTCTACCGGGGCAACTGCCTTGTTAAGGCTTTGGGCCATTGCAAGTCGGCGTTCAAGAAGGGGATCCGTACGCTGGAATGCCAAAGCAACGAGCCAGAAGATTGCCACAGGTGTTGTCATGCCGCCCAAAAGAGCGGCGAGCTCTGTCGGTGCTGCGGTCGTTAATGATACGCCTGTAGCAAACAGATAATAGGCAGACAGCCCCAACCAGACAATGGAAGAGGATGACGCTAACAGAAAGGGCAATAGTCGCCGGGTGTTGCGGGCCCGGATCGCTTTCTGGGTGTCTCGTTTGTCCTGTTCAGTAAGCTCTGTCGCAGGCTGGCTCACGTCAGCATCCGATGTTTCAGGAAAATCCATTTCCGCTTTTGACATTATTCCCCCGACGTTTCCGTCACCCATTTGAAACCAAACCTAGCTGCTACACTTCACGATTACAGCTGGTACGTCAACACGGTCCACATAGGCGGTTATTAAGAAATTAAGAATTTTGCCTAAAATTATGGCAAGATAACGGTTCAAGGGGTGCCCCTCAGTGGGTTGATAGGGAAAAATCATGTCCGAGCTGCTGGCTGATACAAATACAGCAAAAGCAAAACCAAGCAAGGCGCAGCGGCGCTACCTGGAGCGTGGGCTGCATGAGCCAGGAGGCAAGTTGCCCTTATTCGATCGCGATGGCCAAAGAATTAAGGACCAGACTATTCGTTCCTGCCTTTCAAAGGGCTGGTGCGAGCCCTGGTACAGAAACCCAATCAAGCCTGATTGGCTGGTGTGTAAGTTAACCGATGCTGGCGTGGCCGCCATAGAGGGAACAAAAGACTGATGGCTGAGTCGACCTGGGACGAAAAAGTCGTTCTCGACCGTGGACATCTCAATGGATATACCGGCGGCGATCGTGAGTTGGCCAAGCAGGTGTTAGAGATATTCGCCGACAATGCGCCTGGCTATCTTGATGTGTTGTCAGCGGCAGACTGCGATAATTGGCGATCGGCAGCGCACAAATTAAAAGGTGCGGCGCGAGGAATTGGTGCCTGGCGGTTGGCCCGTGCGGCTGAGCGGGCTGAATTGATGGGCGTTGCAGGCCTGGGTGATCCAAAACGAGAAGCTGTGCTTTCGGAATTGCAAGTGAGGCTGGAAGAGCTTCTGGTGGAGATAAAAAGCTAAGGCTATATCAATATTGCTAAAAGATTGACCGTTCCGCAAAAGAAACGGTACAAATTCAAGATACCTTACGAGGCGGATTTAGGGCAGGTGTATGAGCGATTATGATTTTGACCGGGTGAATGTCTTGTTGGCTGAGGACAGCCCTTTCATTCGTTCGCTGCTGGTCAACTCACTCAAAGTGCTGGGTGTCGGGAACGTGTATGCCGTGGAGCACGGCGGCGATGCAATCCATTTTTTGCAGCGGGTGAAGAATGAGCCCATGAAAGTAGGGGTTCAGCAGATTGATATCGTGATATCAAACTGGGATATGCACCCGATCGATGGGATGATGTTCCTTCGCTGGGTTCGGCGACACAAGGACAGCCCTGACCGTTTTGTGCCGTTCGTCATGATCACCAGCTATTCAGAGCCCGAGCGGGTTTTGCAGGCCCGTGAGATGGGCGTGACAGATATGTTGGCCAAGCCCTTCACCATTAAGAATATCGGTGAAAAACTAATTTCCATTATCGAACGACCCAGGCAATTTGTTCATACAAAAGACTTTTTCGGACCTGATCGTCGGCGACAGAAGCTGGAATACAAGGGGCAGGAGCGTCGTGTCCTGACGGACAAGAGCGAAGGCGTGGAGATTATCCGTGGATAGGAAAAAAGTCATCGTTCGGTTCTACCGCTTCAAAAACCGGCTGAAGGAAAAAACGGCAGGTTTGGCGCCGGGCAAGGTGTCCATCTCCGCAGAGGCGCTTGAAGCCGCTGAAAAAGCGCTAGAGAAAATGGCAGAAGATTATCCTGATTGGGTTTCCGGCCTGATTGTGAAGCTTCAGGAACAGCATGGCCGCTGTGTTGATACACCAGAAAAACGGCGGGACTGTTTTGAAGCCATCAACCATATCGCTCACGATATGAAGGGGCAGGGTGGCACGTTCGGCTATCCACTCATTACCACAATTGCAGACTCGCTCTATGGCTTTACCTATTCGCGAGAAGGCATCACAGATAATCAGGTTGAGCTGGTGAAGGCACACCTGGATGCGATGCGGGCTGTAATCCGTGGTCGTGTAAGCGGAAATGGTGGTGAGATAGGGGAAAAACTTATCGAAGGCCTCAATCAGGCGATTGCCAAATATACTGATTAGGCAAATTAAGCCTGGGAGAAGCAAGGGCCGCATTGAGCGGCCCTTTTTTGTTTCTAATTCTGTGTGCGATCATCAAGTTCCAACGCGTGGTTCATGATGTGGAAGACCACATTCTGTTCCATTGTGCCGCGCACCAGATGGGCCCAGGGGCCAATGCCAAACAGCGCGACATCTTCTCCGCCATGACTTTCACTGCGGGTCGGGATCAGGGACTGCTGGATAAACTCTGGTGACAATGCCTTTTCTTGCGTGAGATGTTCGCGTTCGCCTTTCACTGCACCGGGGCCATTATGGTAGCCAAGTGTGGTGTATGGTTTACCGTCTTCTGCCAAGAGCAGTTCGTCTTGCCATGGTGGCGTAACAAGGCCAAGGATCGGGTTTCCGCGCTTCGGATATCCCGCCATCGTGAAGACATGGCTGTGATCTGCCGTCACCAGGATGAGTGTTTCTTCCAAGTCTACCATTTCCAGCGCTTTCCGCACTGCTTTCGAAAGCGCAACAGTGTCATGAAGGGCAGAATAGGCGCTTCCAGCATGGTGGCCATGGTCGATACGGCCTGCTTCAACCATCAGGTAAAAGCCGTCTTCATCCTTCTGCAGCATTTTGATCGCCGCTTCGGTCATTTCCGCCAATTCGGGTTGTTTGTCGCGTCGCTCGGCCTCGAAGTCCATATGAGAGTTGTCGAACAAACCGAGGAGGCGGGATGTTTTGTCAACGTCTACCGAGCTGAGGCCTGACGCATTCTTGACATAAGCGGCATTCTCCCGGCTGTTTACCCACTCGTCAGTGATATTGCGGCCGTCTTGGCGGCGCCCTTTGCCATTTCCCTCGGGTAGGAAATTACGTCTTCCGCCACCAAGGGCGACCTCAAGGCCGTCTCCATCCATCATATTGAGGATTTGAGCAGCAATATCCGAGCAACCATTCTCTTTGGCTTCGTCAGGCAGGGCGCTGTCTACCTCCCACTCCCTGTCCGGTGCATGGGCGTATACGGCGGCGGGTGTGGCGTGTGTCAAGCGCGCGGTGCTTACAATCCCTGTTGCCATGCCGGCCCTCTCAGCCAGATAGGCAATGGGTGTCAGCGGCGCATCCATCATGCCTGCGCACTGGCCATGGGGCTGAGAAGGGTTGGTGTTGATCACTCCCATCTGTGTTTTCGAGCCAGTGTTCAGTGCGGACGCAGTTCCTGCGGAATCAGGTACTTGTGCGTTGGTGTTATAGGTTTTGACGAGTGCGGTGTAGGGGAACCGCTCGAAACTGAGGTAATTTTCCTCGCCTGTTTGACCTTTGAGCTGGCCTTCGAGGATCCGTCCGGCTGTCAGGGTAGAAATGCCCATGCCGTCCCCTACGAACAGGATGACGTTTTTGGCGCGCTTCGTGTTGACAGGAGCAGCAACGCGAGCAGCTACAGCGCCGGCACCGTCCTTGAACCAGGCTTCACCTTCATCTGCACCAGCGATGCCAGAAAATGTAGCAGTAGCAATAGACGTCAGGCCTGTGGCAAGTGAAAGAGCCCTAATTATAGATGTTTTCATGGTTTTCCTCCCCGTCAGGGTTTTTCTGTGGGCGCATGCAAAAGCTTTATCAGTAGAAAGCCGGACAGTAAAAGCGGATTTTGATAATCGCATGACATTGCTTCCGGAGAGGCCGTTAGTTTGCCCCGAACTGCCCAGGTGGCAGTCTTCTAACGCCTGAGTTCCCGCATGGCACGGTCAATACCACCAACAGTGAGGGGGAACATCCTGTCTTCCATCAAGGATTTCATGATTTGAATGGACTGTGAGTAAGTCCAATGTTGTTCCGGAATTGGGTTGAGCCACACAGCGCGAGAATACACGTCCGTAAGTCTTCGCATCCACACTTCGCCGGATTCTTCGTTCCAGTGTTCTACAGACCCGCCGGGATAGGTGATTTCATAGGGGCTCATGGACGCATCGCCCACGAAAATGACTTTATAGTCATGCGGGTAGGTGTGCATCACGTCCAGTGTGGAGAGGAAGTCGTTGAACCGGCGGCTGTTTTCCTTCCAGACCTTTTCATAGAGGCAGTTATGGAAATAGAAAAATTCGAGGTGCTTGAATTCGGATTTTGCCGCGGAAAACAGCTCTTCACATACTTTAATGTGTGGGTCCATCGAGCCACCAACGTCAAGGAATAACAGCACTTTCACGGCATTATGCCGCTCGGGCACCATCTTGATATCCAGATATCCCTTATGGGCTGTCGACCTGATAGTGTTGTCCAGATCCAGCTCGCTGGCTTCGCCTTCACGGGCGAATTGGCGAAGTTTCCTGAGCGCGACCTTTATGTTGCGCGTACCAAGTTCGACGCTGTCGTCGAGGTTCTTGTATTCGCGTTTATCCCAAACCTTGATAGCGCGCCCGTGGCGCCCTTTGTCCTGCCCGATACGCACGCCTTCAGGGTTATAACCATAGGCCCCAAAGGGGCTTTTCCCGGCGGTGCCGATCCATTTGTTGCCGCCCTGATGGCGTTCTTGCTGTTCTTCAAGGCGTTTCTTGAGGGTTTCCATGATCTCGTCCCAACTGCCGAGGGATTTGATCTCTTCCATTTCCTCCTTGCTGAGATAAAGCTCGGCAAGTTTCTCGAGCCATTCCTTGGGAATTTCGGCCACATCATCACCAATAAATTCAACCCCTTCAAATACCTTGCCGAAAATGCGATCAAATTTATCGAGGTTCTTTTCGTCTTTAACGAAAGTAGACCTGGCTAGGAAATAGAAGTCATCGATGCTGTAGTTCGCGCAGCCAGCTTTCATAGCTTCAAGAAGTGTCAGATACTCCTTGATGCTGACGGGTACCCCGCCATCCTTAAGCTCATAGAAGAAGCTGTTAAACATCGCTTTCTATGCACCTTGTCGGCGGTTCATGAAAGCCAAACGCTCGAACAAATGTACATCCTGCTCGTTTTTGAGAAGCGCGCCATGAAGGGGTGGGATGAGTTTGCTTGGATCCTTGGATTTAAGCACATCAAGAGGCAAATCTTCGGCCATCAGAAGCTTTAGCCAATCAAGAAGCTCACTGGTTGATGGTTTTTTCTTGAGGCCCGGCACTTCCCGCATATCGAAAAAGATGTTCAGTGCCTCACGCACTAGTGCTTGTTGTATGTCCGGATAATGAACTGCAATGATGTCCTTCATTGTTTCCGGGTCAGGGAATTTGATGAAGTGGAAGAAACAGCGCCGCAGAAAGGCATCGGGCAATTCTTTTTCGTTGTTTGATGTAATGATAACAATGGGACGGTTCTTGGCTTTGACCGTTTCGCCTGTTTCATAGACGTGGAATTCCATTCGGTCCAACTCGAGAAGCAAATCGTTTGGGAATTCGATGTCGGCCTTGTCGATTTCATCAATCAGCAGTACGGGTGTTTTTTCACTGGTAAATGCTTCCCAAAGTTTGCCTTTTTTAATGTAGTTACGGATATCTTTGACTTTTTCGTCGCCCAGTTGGCTGTCGCGAAGGCGCGAGACTGCGTCATATTCATACAGACCTTGTTGGGCCTTGGTTGTGGATTTAATGTGCCATTCAATCAGTTCACAACCGAATGCATCGGCTACTTCCTTGGCCAATACTGTTTTACCTGTGCCAGGTTCACCTTTGATCAGAAGAGGGCGGCGCAATGTAGCTGCCGCGTTAACTGCAACTTTCAGATCATCTGTGGCTACATAATTGTCGGTACCTGCGAACTTCATCAACTCACTCCAGAATTTGTCAGTGTTTATGTTTAGGTAGCGCAGTTTGCTATCCTGTCCAACAAAGGTTTTTGGCCGAAAAATTTCACTCAAACACCAAAACCCCGTTCCATCACCATCAAATGGCGCGGATACAGGGAGCGAATATTTCTAGCCTAGGCCCGAGACCTTCAGTCTCTACCGGAGCACAAAGATGCTCAGGCCTATGCGTTGTCGTCTACTGCCAGTCCAGCTACTTCACGATAGTAGGACAGAAACTCCAGAATGCTTTCTGGCGGGAATTGTTTGATCACTTCCCCGGACTCTGCATCTATGTTCAAATAGACAAAGCGTCCTGTTTCATCATCTTTATCAATACGTAGCCGTGTATTGGGGGCCAGTTCCGTATCCGGAAGGAAACCCTCAAGTGCTTTGGCTGCACGCTCTAGCGGTGGGGCTGTTGCCTCCAGCGCTTTCTGCTCAACAGAGGACACATCCTCTAGCTTTGACGTTTGCCCGCTTTGCTGGGCTTGATTGCCTGTTAAGCGGTCGACGTCATTTGAGGCTGGGCGAGCAGCTTTGGCGTTTTTCAGGTCAACGACCTGTGCGCCACTGCTTATTTTTCCAATCTCAGTCATCGGTCCACTCCATGAAACAGTGTTTCTTCACTGAATCTTTAACGTGATGGCTCTACATCCAGAAGATAACGGGTGGGCCTATGGGTGCCGGTGACCCACCCGTTAAATCACTTATTAACGGAAGAGCCCAAGTACTGTCGAAGGCGCCTGATTGGCGATTGACAGAGCCTGCAGGCCAAGTTGCTGCTTCACTTGCAGTGCTTGCAAGCTTGCAGATTCTTTAGCCAGATCCGCGTCAACGAGGTTACCGATACCAACTTCAATGGTGTCAGACAGCTTGCCAACGAAGTCTTTCTGCAGTTCGAGACGTTTCGCGCCAGCACCAAGTGCGGACAGAGACGTGTTCACGTTGGAGATCGAAGCATCGATCAGAGCAACAGCAGAAGAGGCTGCAGAAGCAGAACCGATAGTGGTGGTGCCAGCAACTGTTACAGACGAACCGCCGAGGGACAGAGTCTGTGCAGCAATTGTAATGGTGTTGGAGCCGTCATCGTTGGTGATTGCAACGATTGCGCTGGAGCCGTCAACTGCGTTGGTGCCGTTGAATTCCGCGTTGTTAACGATCGAAGTGATCTGATCACGCAGTTCTTCGAATTCGTCATTGAGTGCGGTGCGGCTTGCAGTATCGAGACCGGAGTCTTTCGCAGCCACTGCCTTTTCCTTCATTTCAATAAGAAGGTCAGACACTGCTTCACCTGCGGCAACAGCAACGTCAATGCTTGAAAGTGCGCGGTCCAGAGAGGACTTAACAGCATTCAAACCAGAAACGTCTGCACGCAGTTTTTGTGCGATAGAGAATACCGCTGCGTTGTCTTTGGCTGAGGAAACTTCGAGACCCGTATTAATACGGCCTTGCACCGTATTAAGGTTGCTGCTTGTAGAATTAAGGTTTTGCAGGGCAGCAAACGCACCTGCATTGGTATTTACCGAAAAAGCCATTTTGCTTCTCCTTTTTGGAGTTATTTACAGGGCATTTTGCCCACAGGACTTTTTGTCCTAGTGCTATGTATGCAATATTGATGCCATACTATATCGGTATGGTTTTTATGTTAAGCATATAAAATATATAATGAAAATCCACTTTCGGGGAAGGGGGCCGTGTTTGCGAAAGTGGGCAAAATATGCCTATTCAGGCAACTGTTGCCGGTTTCTGGTTGTTTGGTGGGAAAAAAATGCCGGGCCGGCCCTGAGGCCGACCCGGATGGTTTTGACTTTTCTATTGGAAGAGGCTGACTGCTGCCTGAGGCGCCTGGTTGGCAATTGACAGGGCCTGGAGACCAAGCTGTTGCTTGACCTGCATTGCCTGCAGATTTGCCGACGCTTTAGCCATATCAGCATCCACCAGATTACCGATACCAACCTCGATCGAGTCAGAGAGTTTCGCTGCAAAGTCTTGCTGCAGCTCCAGCCTGCGCGCACCTGCGCCCAGTGCTGAAAGTGACGAGTTAACGTTGGAGATAGACGCATCAATCAGGCCAACTGCGGTGGATGCCGCAGAGGCTGTCCCGATAGTTGTCGTACCGGCAACAGTTACCGAAGTGCTGCCGAGAGACAAGGTCTGTGCGGCAATGGTGATGGTATTTGAACCATCGTCATTTGTGATCGCAACAATTGGATTGCTGCCATCAACCGCGTTAGTACCGTTGAATTCGGCGTTGCTAACAATCGAGCTGATCTGATTGCGCAGCTCTTCAAACTCATCATTCAGTGCAGTACGGCTGGCTGTATCGAGGCCAGCGTCTTTCGCTGCAACGGCTTTCTCTTTCATTTCAATCAGTAGGTCGGAGACGGCCTCTCCGGCAGCAATCGCAACATCAATTGTGGACATGGCGCGGTCCAGGGAAGATTTCACAGCATTCAAACCAGACACATCAGCCCGGAGGCTCTGTGCTATGGAGAAAACTGCTGCATTGTCTTTTGCTGAAGCCACTTTCAGTCCAGTATTAATTTGCGTTTGCACTTTTCCTAGGCCTCGCCCTGTAATGTTCAGGTTTTGAAGTGCGGACAGGGCGGAAGCGTTTGTGTTTACGGAAAAAGTCATCTCTTTTTCTCCTTTCTGAGAGTA
>JABXIS010000010.1 GCA_013372975.1 Alphaproteobacteria bacterium | reverse complement strand
GGTGTCAACGTCCAGAACAACGGCCTTAACGGTGTCGCCCTTTTTGTAATCCTGGATAGCTTCCTCACCGGAACGCTCCCAATCGAGGTCGGAGAGGTGAACCATGCCGTCAACGTCGCCATCGAGACCGATGAACAGGCCGAATTCGGTGATGTTCTTAACTTCGCCTTCGATTTCAGTACCTTGTGGGTACTTGCCTTCGAACGCTTCCCATGGGTTCTCGCCACACTGCTTGAGGCCGAGGGAGATACGACGCTTGGAAGGATCAACTTCCAGAACCATAACTTCCACTTCCTGGCTGGTGGAAACGATCTTGCCTGGGTGTACGTTTTTCTTAACCCAGCTCATCTCGCTTACGTGTACCAGACCTTCAACGCCGGACTCGAGCTCAACAAAAGCACCATAGTCAGTGATGTTGGTTACAGTACCGCTGAACTTCGCACCCACTGGGTATTTGGCATCGATGCCGGCCCATGGATCTTCAGCCAGCTGCTTCATGCCAAGGCTGATGCGCTGAGTTTCTGGGTTGATGCGAACAACCTGTACCTTCACGCTCTCACCGATGGTCAGAACTTCAGAAGGATGGTTCACACGACGCCAGGAGATGTCAGTTACGTGCAGGAGGCCGTCGATGCCACCAAGGTCAACGAATGCACCGTAGTCAGTGATGTTCTTAACAACACCCTCAACGGCATCGCCTTCCTCAAGTTTGCCCATCAGCTCTGCACGCTGCTCAGCACGATCCTCTTCGAGGACAGCACGGCGGGAAACAACGATGTTGCCACGACGACGGTCCATTTTCAGGATCTGGAATGGCTGCTCGATGTTCATCAGTGGCGTAACGTCACGGATTGGGCGGATATCAACCTGAGAACCTGGCAGGAACGCAACAGCACCGTTGAGGTCAACAGTGAAGCCGCCTTTAACGCGACCGAAGATAACGCCATCAACACGGGCATCGCCTTCGAACGCTTTTTCAAGCTCAGTCCAAGCTTCTTCACGGCGGGCTTTATCGCGAGACAGGATCGCTTCGCCAAGAGCGTTCTCAACACGGTCAACGTACACTTCTACAGTGTCGCCAACGTTGATCTCAGCAGATTTACCGGCCGGAGCAAATTCTTTAAGTGGAACGCGGCCTTCAGCTTTGAGCCCGATATCCACAATTGCAAAGTCGTTTTCTACAGAAACGACGGTACCCCGTACAACGCGGCCTTCAAAGCCTTCGTCTTCAGTTGGCAGGGTTTCGTTCAGAAGCGCTTCAAAATCAGAAACGCTCGGCATTTTTGCCGCTTCAGACATGTATGTCTTCCTTTCAACATATAATTTTCTGTGCCAGCCGGTTGGTTCCGACGGTCTTCCTCCGGGGTTATGAAAGACAGGACCACCCCATCTTTTTCTCAGGCCCGGAAGCCTCTAACACCAACAACAAAATGATCCCTCTCGGGCAAGCCTGCTGGCCTGACCATAGGGACCGCGTGGAAGCGTCTTCGGTTATTGGGGCTAAAGCCGCTCTTTCACAAAAGCTGCCGCCCTTAAAAACACGGCGTCTATATCCAAATTAGACGTATCAAGCAAGTGCGCATCTTCTGCAGGCTTCAGAGGCGCATCTTTTCTGCCCATATCACGCTCGTCGCGTGCCTTCACATCGGCGAGTATTGCGTCGAAATCGGCCGCGATCCCGCGTTCTTGCATTTCCTTCAAACGGCGTTCCGCCCGCACTTCGGCTGACGCCGTTACAAAGAGCTTCAGGTCAGCGTCAGGGCACACCACCGTGCCGATATCACGGCCGTCCAGCACAGCGCCGGGCGCGCCGTCCGGCGGATTTAATGCAAAATTCTTTTGAAAATCCAACAGGTTGGCGCGCACTTTCGGCATTGCTGCCACTTGAGACGCAGCGCTGCCCGTTGCTTCGGCCCGCAGAGCCGGGTCATCCATGAGTGCCATATCAAGAGCAGCAGATGCAGCCTCTGCTGCCGCTTCATCTGTTGGGGCAATGCCTTGCTTCAACAAGCTTAAGCCCACGGCTCGATACAGTGCCCCAGTGTCCAGATAGGCAAAATCAAACTCTTTTGCGATACGCCGCGCCAACGTGCCTTTTCCGGCTGCTGCCGGCCCGTCAATTGCAATAATCACTGCGAATCACCCCTTTGTTTCTGCGATGCTTATAAAAATTATGTGCGACCGTTGCCAGCACGAATTGGGGCCAGAAAAGGATTCGACTCTTTTAACACCTGATGATAAATAGAACAAATAGCGAACAAATGCCCGAGTGGCGCATGCGAGGAAATGAGAAAATGATCACACAGCTTACCCCCAACCTGGCCGTTGACCAGATAGAGCCATCCGCCGAATTTTTTGGAAAAGTCGGTTTTGAGGTGACGGTGCAAGTACCGGAAGGCGACCGGATGGGTTTTGCCATATTGGTCAATGGCACTCAGCAGATCATGTTCCAAACCCGCACCAGCATCAAAGATGATTGCCCGGAAATTGAAGATGCTTCAACCGGTAGCCCTGTTTTGATTTTCATAACGGTGCCAGACGTGAAGGCAGTAGCCAAAGCCCTTGATGGCTATGAAGTGGCCATGAACTGGCGCGAAACCTTTTATGGTTCCACCGAAATTGGCTTCCGCGAACCCGGCGGCCACATTGTGACCTTCGCCGAGTTTAAAGTGGAAGAATAATCATTGGCCTAACTTCAGGCCGGCACCCATGCCAGTCATCAAATCGATGAAGCTTGGGAAGCTGGTCTGGATCGGGCTGGCGTCATCAATAGTGATCGGGCTGTCTGCCATTTGCCCAAGTACAGAAAAAGCCATGGCGATGCGGTGATCCAAATGGGATTCCACCTCACCACCACCCGGCACCATTGCGCCAATACCCTCAATTTCGATGCCATCATCATGTTCGGTCAGCTTTACGCCATTGGCCTGAAGCCCCTTAGCCATCACAGCCAAACGATCCGATTCTTTGACCCTGAGCTCCTCAAGGCCAGTGAATCGGCTAGTGCCGTTGGCGACAGCCGCCGCACAGAAAAGAACCGGAAATTCGTCGATCATCGTAGACGGGTCTACCGGCAGGTCCGTCACACCCTTCAGTTCCGCAGCACGCACATGCAAATCAGCTACGGGTTCACCGCCAAGTGTGCGTTCATTCAAGACCTCAATATCTCCACCCATTGCCTTGAGGGCATCCACGATACCGGTCCGAAGGGGGTTCATACCCACATTTTCAATAGTCACGTCAGATCCAGGCACAATCGAAGCCGCCACCAAAACAAAGGCGGCGGATGAAATGTCGCCCGGCACCTCGAGGGAGATGGGCTTCAATTCAGGCTGGCCCACGAGCGTCACGACACGCAGGCCATCTTCCTGGCGCACCTCGATATGGGCGCCCATCGCGCTCAACATTCGTTCCGTATGGTCACGCGTCGCGACTTTCTCACGAACGGTGGTAGTGCCCGGGGTATTCAGGCCGGCCAGCAACACGGCAGACTTCACCTGGGCGCTTGCCATCGGGGGCGTGTAATCAATCGGCAGAGGTGTTTGTGACCCCGTCATTGTAAGTGGCAGGAATTTTCCGTCGCGCGCTGCAAAGCTCGCACCTACTTTCGACAGTGGATCAATCACCCTGCCCATGGGACGGCCGCGTAAACTTGCATCCCCTGTCATTGTGACCGTGATATCATGACTCGCGATCAGCCCCATGATCAGC
>JABXIS010000017.1 GCA_013372975.1 Alphaproteobacteria bacterium | reverse complement strand
TGGCCGAGTAGCTCAGTCGGTTAGAGCAGCGGAATCATAATCCGCGTGTCGGGGGTTCAAGTCCCTCCTCGGCTACCAAATTTCAAGGCCTTACCCCAACAGGGGTAGGGCCTTAAATTTTTGGTGCGCTTTGGATCTCACCACGACAGCTTCCGCCCCACCCCACGCACCGCATTTCCTTGACAGCAGTGCCTCAAAAATCGAAAGCTAGCGATCTGCCAATCCCCTTGGGCAAATCGGGCTTGGCAGGCAATGGGTGTAAGACGCACCCAATTGTCGCCACCAGAGGCGGATATGAATTTTATGCCATAAACACGGGGAGGGTTGAATGGCTGGGGAGAATACGGCGTCAGTGAATGGGAACACTGGCATTCTTGGGTGGATCGAACGCACGGGTAACAAACTGCCCGATCCGGTTTTCATCTTCTTCTATCTCATCTTTTTCCTGGTGGCTGTGTCTGTGGCAATGGCCTATCTGGATGTATCGGCCTTGCACCCAACAGTGAAGGATGCCGCCGGGAATGCTGAGCGCATCGCGGCCGAAAGCCTGCTGTCTCCTGCAAATATTCAAGCGATGCTGGTGAATATGCCAGCTACCATGACGCACTTTCACCCGCTGGGGTATGTGCTTGTTGTGATGCTTGGTGCGGGTGTAGCGGAACGGTCTGGCCTGTTTGCCACCGCCATGCGCGCGGGCGTGCGGCGGGCGCCCCTTTCGATGCTGACACCCGTTGTGGCGCTCGTGGCCATGGTAGCGAACCTCGCGGCAGATGCGGCCTATGTGGTGCTGATTCCGCTGGCGGCAATCCTCTATGCTTCAGCCGGACGGCACCCGATTGCAGGCATCGCTGCGGCTTTTGCAGGTGTGTCAGGCGGTTTCTCTGCAAACCTGTTTCCGGGCCAGCTGGACGCGCTTCTGTTTGGCATAACCGAATCATCAGCCGAACTGCTTCTGCCAACATGGGACGCCAATCTGGCGGGAAACTGGTATTTCATAATGGCGATGACTTTCATTTTCCTGCCGATCATCTGGTTTGTGACAGACAGGATCATCGAGCCCAAGCTTGGCAAATATGATCCAAGCGAGGCGACGATCGATATTGACCTTGAAGACCGTGGCGCGATTTCCGAGGCGGAAAGCAAAGGTCTGCGCCGTGCCGGTTGGGCGCTGCTTGCCTTTGTCGGGCTGTGGCTTTTCATTACGGTTGGACCAGGCACCCCGCTGATTAACGAGGATGCGTCTGAAACGGCGCAGCTGACCCCTTTCTATCGGTCGTTGGTGGCGGGCTTCTTCTTGCTGTTTCTTGTATGTGCCTGGGCGTATGGTTCGGCCACTGGCACAATCAAGGATCACAGGGACGTGGTCAAAATGATGGCCGAGGCCATGAAAGACCTTGGCTATTATTTGGTGCTGGCCTTTGCTGCCGCGCATTTTGTGCTGATGTTCAATATGTCCAATCTTGGACTGATTTTTGCGATCAAGGGCGCCGCTGTGCTGCAGGCATCCGGTTTGCCAATGCCGATCCTTATCGGTTTGATGATCTTGCTTGCGGCCCTTATCAATATCTTCATTGGATCAGCCAGCGCCAAATGGGCGATTTTGGGGCCTGTTATGGTGCCCATGTTCATGCTTCTGGGTATCAGCCCCGAGATGGCAACGGCAGCTTACCGCATGGGGGATAGCGCCACCAATATCATCACGCCGCTGATGTTCTATTTCCCGCTGATCCTGATTTTCTGTCAGCGTTGGAAGCCTCAGTTCGGGTTGGGCAGCCTGACGGCGATGATGATCCCATATTCCTTGTGGATGCTGGGCATTGGCCTGTTGATGACCATGGCGTGGATTGGGCTTGATCTGCCGCTTGGACCAGGGGCAACGGCAAGCTATAGCCTGCCTGCCAACCAATAGCGTAAATGGTAACCAATTGATGGAAGCGGCCTTCGGGCCGCTTTCGCTGTTTTTGCGCGCACCACGGCCAGATCGTCGATTTCGCCAGCAAGCGGTAGAGCTCAAATAATCGTCTTTATCGATTACTTCTACAATAACTTCCAATTTCCCTCGATCACTATGCGGGTGTAACCTGCATTCTACTTAAGAGGGAGTATGTGGCCGCCCGATGGCTATTGGCGGATTTTTCCGTCAGCGCAGGCACGCATGGTGCGATTCTGCGGGTGCTTTCTCTTTGCCGAAATTGATCCGGGGCATTTTCTGGCGGCCCGGCGCCAATATGAGGAGGCAGGCATGTTCAGGAAGACACTACCCATAGTTGCTATGTTGGCGATGAGTACATCGCTTGTAAGCGTATCCCCCGCAGCCCTCGCGGACAGCCATGGCATGAAATCCCATGCTCCAAAGGAAGAAATAATGACAAATAACGATTACTGGTGGCCCAACAGGCTGAACCTTGCGCCCTTGCGCCAGAACACCCCCGACGCCAACCCGATGGACGCCGATTTTAATTATGCCGAAGCGTTCAAGATGCTCAATCTGGATCAGGTGAAGGCCGAAGTGACCGAGTTGATGACCACGTCGCAGGACTGGTGGCCCGCCGACTATGGCCATTATGGCCCCTTCTTCATTCGTATGGCGTGGCACAGTGCGGGCACCTATCGTCTGATTGACGGCCGGGGTGGTGCAGATGGCGGCATGCAACGTTTTGCCCCCCTCAACAGTTGGCCGGATAACGCCAATCTTGATAAGGCGCGCCAGCTTCTGTGGCCGATCAAACAGAAATATGGCCGTGCCCTGTCGTGGGCAGACCTGATGGTGCTGGCGGGCAATGTGGCGATGGAATCCATGGGCTTCAAAACGCTGGGGTTCGCTGGTGGCCGGGTGGATGAATGGAAACCAGAAGAAGTTTACTGGGGCCCGGAAGGCGAGTGGCTTGGCAGTGATCGGCATGAAGCTGACCGCAAGCTCAAGGGCCCATTGGCGGCCACACGCATGGGCCTGATCTATGTGAATCCAGAGGGCCCTGACGGCAACCCGGACCCGCTTCTGGCGGCGCGGGATATCCGCGAAACTTTCGGGCGTATGGCTATGAATGACGAGGAAACTGTGGCGCTGATCGCCGGCGGCCACACGTTCGGCAAAGCACACGGGGCGGCACGGCCTGACAAATATGTTGGCCGGGAACCGGAGGCTGCTGCCATCGAAGAGCAGGGGCTGGGCTGGAAAAACACCTATAAGTCCGGCAAGGGTGCCGACACGATCACAAGCGGCCTTGAGGGCGCCTGGACGGTAAGCCCCGCTGAATGGACACACAATTTCTTCCAGAATCTGTTCATGTTTGAATGGGAACTGACAGAAAGCCCAGCAGGTGCCAAGCAGTGGAAGCCTCGGGAAGAAAGCGCAGCTGAGATGGTGCCGGATGCGCATGATCCGAACAAACGCCACGCCCCCATGATGCTGACAACCGATCTGGCCCTCAGGTTTGATCCGGAGTATGGCAAAATATCCAAACGCTTCATGGACAACCCGGAAGAGTTCGAGAAGGCCTTTGCCCGCGCCTGGTTCAAGCTCACCCACCGTGATATGGGCCCAAGCAGCCGCTATCTCGGATCCATGGTGCCCGACGAAGTGGCCATCTGGCAGGACCCGGTGCCCGCGGCTGACTATAAGCTCATCAGCGAAAAAGATGCCGACAAACTGAAACGCGAGATCATGGCCTCTGGCCTCAGCGTGCCTGAGCTTGTACGGGCGGCATGGTCTTCTGCCTCATCCTATCGAGGCACCGACATGCGTGGCGGTGCCAATGGTGCCCGTGTGCGCCTTGCGCCCCAGAACGGCTGGGATGCCAATAGCCCGGAGGAGCTTGCCCGTGTGATCAGTGTGCTGGAAGGCATTCAGGCTTCCTTCAACGACAAGGCTAAAGGCGGCCGAAAAGTATCGCTGGCTGACCTGATCGTCCTTGGCGGGGCGGCAGCCATCGAAGATGCTGCAAAACGTGCGGGTGTTAACGTGGAGGTGCCCTTCACGCCGGGCCGCACTGACGCCACGGCAGAGATGACAGACGCAGCGTCGTTTGATTATCTGCGCCCGTCTGCTGACGGTTTCCGCAACTATTTCGAGGCATCAAATGATCGCTCACCTGCAGAAATGCTGGTGGAAAAAGCAGCGCTTCTGGGGCTGTCGGTACCTGAGATGACCGTGCTGGTGGGTGGCCTTCGGGCGCTTGACGCCAACACGGGCGGCGCCAAACACGGTGTGTTCACCGATACACCCGGTATGCTGACCAATGATTTCTTTACCAGCCTTCTGGATATCTCCACAGGTTGGAAGAAGTCTGACACCGCCGGCGTGTACGAAGGTTATGACCGCGCGTCAGGTGAAACCAAATGGACCGCGACACCTGTTGACCTGATCTTCGGGTCCAACTCTGAGCTGAAGGCCGTGGCAGAAGTCTATGCCTACGAGGGCTCCGAGAAGAAGTTTGCCAATGACTTCGTGGCCGCTTGGGTGAAGGTGATGAACCTGGGCCGCTTCTAGGCAGAAGCTCTGAACCACAGAAAACGGCGGTGCATCAGCGCCGCCGTTTTTGTTTGGCCCTGGAGTGGTTGGCCTTTGAAAGGAAAGCAGAAAACCCGAGACCTCATGGCAGGTTAAGACTATCATTGCCAAGGCGGGCAGGGGCTGTTACCCCATGTGCCATGACTTTACAGAAGCGAAGCAAACAATCATGACACTGCGTGCAACATTGATCGGGATCGCCGCCCTTTTATTGGGGGCAGGCGCACTCAACCTTGGTATGGGGTTGCAGGCTTCCCTTCTTGGTGTGCGTGCCGGGATTGAGGACTTTCCAACCCTGCTGATCGGCTTGGTGATGTCGGCCTATTATGCCGGTTTTGTTGCTGGCAGCATCTATGCGCCAAAGGTTGTGGCGCGCGTGGGCCATATTCGCACCTTCTCGGCTTTTGCCTCCACGGCCAGCGCGGCTGCTATTTGTCATGCGGTCTTCGTAGATCCGATCAGCTGGATCGTTTTCCGTGCCATGACAGGCTTTTGCATGGCGGCCCTGTGTCTTGTTACAGAAAGCTGGCTTAACGCCCGTGCCACCAATGTGAACCGTGGCACCGTGATTTCGGTTTATTTTGTGGTCACGCTGTCTGCTACGGCGGGTGGGCAAACCGCACTGATGCTGGCGCCGCCTTCGGGCTACAATCTGTTTGTGTTTGTTTCGGTGATTATCTCGATGGCGCTGGTGCCGATCGCGCTTACATCCACACCGTCGCCGGCCTTGTCCCCACCATCGCGTATGGGCATCAAGCAGCTCTACGGGACGTCCCCTGTTGGCGTGGTGGGCTGTTTGTTCGCAGGCATCATCTCGGGCGGCTACTGGAGTTTGGGCGCCGTGTTTGCGCAGGCCAAAGGCTTGCCGGCAGACCAGATCGCGGTGTTTATGACCCTCCTGGTAACGGGTGGTGTGATTACACAGTGGCCGCTGGGGCGGTTGTCTGATCTGATGGACAGGCGGATTGTGGTTGGTTTTGTTGCCCTTTTGGTGGTGGTGACAGGAATTGTCGTATCGCTTGGCCTGCTGCCTGATGATCCATGGCTCTATGTTATGGGCGCCGCGATGGGAGGCTTGGCCTTGCCGCTCTATGGCCTGGTGCTGGCGCATACCAACGACCACCTTGAACCCGAAGATTTTGTGCCCGCAGGCGCAACCATGCTGGTGCTTTACGGCATTGGTGCGGTGATCGGCCCTCTGGCAGGTACGGCAGCAATGGGGGCCCTGGGCCCTGCGGGCCTGTTCATGTTTCTGACTCTGATGGGAGCACTATTGGCGCTCTTTACCTTCTACCGCATGACCCGCCGGGCCGGTGTGGATATGGAAGAGGCGGACGATTTTGTGATGGTGACCAACACAACCGCCATGGCCTACGAGCTTGATCCCCGGTCGGAAGAAGAGGATGAGGCCGCCCACAATTCGGACGAAGATGCCGTCCAGATCGCAGACAGGCCATAATAGTTTTTAGGCAGCGCTCACCCTAACCGGAACACCATTCAGCGCAGCGTTGCCCGAAAGGCTGTCGATCAGCTTGTTATCTGTGAGCTCGTTGCAGTTGACGCCCGCCTGTTCGCTGGCGACGGCAAGCTTCACGCCCTTCTGTTGATGGCCCCAGCCGTGCGGCAGGCTGATAACACCCGGCATCATCTCGTCGCTTGCTGATGCCACTGTTTCAACGGTACCAACGCGTGACGTGATCTTAACTGTGGCGCCATCATCAAGGCCGCGGGCCGCCATATCGTCAGGGTGCATTAACAGGTGCCAGCGCGGTGGGCCCTTCACAAGCCGCGGGCTGTTGTGCATCCAGCTGTTGTTGCTGCGCACATGGCGGCGGCCAATCAGCAGAAGTTCACCTTCAGCCATTTCATTTGCTGCCGCCTGCAGGCGCTTGAGGTCTGCAAGCATTATCTCCTGATCCAGCCTGATAGGCGCCGAAAGCCGGTCGGCAAAACCACCGGGCACCAGTGGGCCCAGATCGATGCCGTGCGGGTGCTGCTTCAGTTTTTCCATATCGAGTGCCAGGTCGTGGCCAGATGCCTTGCCGTAAGGGCCGTGCTGTATGCCCTGATCCAGGAGCTGGTGCGGCGCGGGCATGGCTTTGAAGTCTTCGCCCTTGCGTTTCGCGATGGCGGCAGCAAGGCCGGTCATGATCTCCCAGTCATGTTTGGTGCCTTCGGGCGCGTCGAACACGGGGGCGTTGTAGCGGGTGATGTTCCTGACGGCCAGCCGGTTGAAGCTGATGTCGTAATTGTCATGCTCCAGTGGGCTGGTGGGGGGCAGAATCACATCGGCATGGCGGGTGGTTTCATTGATATACAAGTCGATCGACACCATGAAATCGAGGCTTTCGAGCGCTGCCTGCACCTCGCCGCCGTTGGGTGCGCTGATCGCCGGGTTGCCCGCGATTGTGACAAGCGCTTTGATCTGGCCGTCGCCCGGGGTCAGTATTTCTTCGGCCATGGCGGAGGCCGGGAATTCACCAGAGAAAATCGGCAGGCCGCTCACGCGCGAATGTTTGGTCGCAAAATAACCTGCGCCGGGCAGGCCGGGGGTCACATTGCCAAAGGCAGGTGTGCAGGCGATCTGGCCGCCACGCACATCCATATTGCCTGCAAGGATGTTCAGCGTCTGGATAGCCCATTGGCAGAGGGCGCCAAAGGCCTGCGTGGAGACGCCCATGCGGCCATAAACCACGGCGCCGTCGGTTTCCGACAGCGTTCGGGCAAGGCTGCGGATGGTGCGCGCGTCAATGCCGGTTTGTGCTGCCGCCATCTCAGGCGTGAAAGGGGTAACCGCCTCGCGCACGGCGTCCACACCTTCAATCACTGCTTCCAGGTGGTTAAGGCGGACAAGCCCTTCATCAAACAGCGTATTGATCATGGCCATCAGGAAAAAGGCGTCTGTGCCCGGGCGAATGAAATGATGGTCGCTTGCAATGGCCGCTGTTTCCGTGCGGCGCGGGTCAATCACCACAAACTTGCCGCCACGGGCTTCGATGGCCTTCAGGCGGTTTTTCACATCCGGCACAGTCATCATGCTACCGTTGGACATCAAGGGGTTTGCCCCCAAAATCAGCATGAAATTGGTGTGATCGATATCCGGCACGGGCAGCAGGAATTGATGGCCATACAGAAGGTGCCCCACAAGCTGGTGGGGCAACTGGTCAAGCGATGTGGCCGAGAAATGATTTGCTGTGCCCACGGCTTTCCTCAGAAGCCCGCCATGGGTGAGGGTGCCATAGTTATGGACGCTGGGGTTGCCGGCAAAGAAGCCAACCGCGTTGCGGCCATGCTGTTCCTGAACGGCCATCAGCTTTTCAGCCACCAGATCAAAAGCCTCGTCCCAGCTGATCTGCTGCCAATCATCGCCCACGCGTTTTACGGGGTGTTGCAGGCGGTCCGGGTCTTCGTGCAGGTCTTGTATGGCTGTTGCCTTGGGGCAGATATGGCCACGGCTGAAAGGATCATCCTTGTCGCCCCGGATTTTCACAATCCGGTCACCTTCGGTTTCAATCGCGATGCCGCAGATAGCTTCGCACAGATGGCAGGACCGATAGTGTGTTTCTGTTGCCGTGCTCATCACATTCTCCCCGTTTTTGCACCTTCTCGCTTTGGCGCGTGTTCCAGATGTGAGCTAACGTGATGTGCGGGCTTTTCAAGGGGGCTGGTTTACAAGGTTAGTCAGCCACCTTGTTATATTCGCCGGTAAAGCGGAGCGGCCAGTGGTTCAGCGGTTCTGTCGACTTGTTTACGCGGGTTTCCCAAGTAAAGCTGTTGGCATCGGTGAAGGTGATAACACCATAATTTTGCGTTGTGCTGCCGTCGCGCTGGTTCATGCGGCGGCCAAACAGTTCCAGTTTGGTCAGGTCTTCCGACGGTTTGATGGTGAAAAAAGATTTTTCCGGAAAATTCCCGAACAGGCCGACCATCTCGAAGGTGCCCTTGAAGCGATTATAATTGATATACATGGTGAAATGCCGGGTTTTGCCACGCGCTGTGCCGGTGCCATCGCAACGAATGAAGGAATCGTCAAGAGCATAGCGGCATGTCTGTGTGCCTTCCTCCCGATATTCGAAACCGGCAAGCTCTGTCGCTTCATCATAAAATTCCCATGTTCCGGTCAGGGCATCCAGGTCCTTGATAGACGGCTCAGCAACGGCGGGCGTCGCCGCGAGGGAACAGGCGGAGAGCAGCGCAACCAATAAGGGGGCATTCATGATTTCGACCCTTTCGTGTTGATGTTATATATTTACATTTAGAATAGGCTTATCTTGATCGACTTGGCAAGGGAGCACGCCGTGGGTTCAACCAAAGTGTATCAATTGGGTGCTACTTCTATTCTGCGTTGACCGAAAGGCCCCCGGCGCTACATGATGCTGAAGGGCCAAAATGGGGAGAGACACATGCCGGACCAGCCTTTTGATGTAACGGTGTTTGGGGCAACAAGTTTTGTCGGCCAGATACTCACCCGCTATATGGCTGAAACCTATGGTCATGGCGGCGATGTCAGGTGGGCTATCGCCGGCCGCTCTGAAGCCAAATTGAACGAGCTCAAGGAAAGCCTGGGACCGACGGTTGTGGGCTTGCCTGTGATTGTGGCAGACGCCGCCGACGAAGAGGCACTGACGGGCATGGTGAAAGGCACACGTGTTGTGATTTCCACCGTGGGGCCCTATGCCCTCTATGGCAGCTTGCTGGTAAAGCTATGTGCCACGCTCGGTACAGATTATGTGGACCTGACGGGCGAACCCCAATGGATACGGCGCATGATCGATGCGCATGAAGAAGATGCGCTGCGTTCGGGCGCGCGCATCGTGCACTGTTGCGGGTTTGACAGCATTCCTTCCGATCTGGGTGTACATTTCCTTGAAGCTGAGGCTATGAAACGTTTTGGTGCGCCCTGCACCACGGTGAAGATGGGCGTGAAGGCGATGAAAGGTGGGGCGTCTGGCGGCACTGTGGCCAGCATGATGAATGCCATGAAGGAGATGGGTGAAAACCCTGACCTGAAGCGCGAAATGAAAAATCCTTTCTCCCTTTGCCCGCGCGAACATGGTTTCAAGGCCCGGCAGCGCAATGTGCAGGGAGCTGTATTTGACAAGGACTTCGGCCGCTGGCTGGCGCCGTTTGTGATGGCGGCGATCAACACTCGTGTAGTGCACCGCTCCAATGCGCTCAGGGACAAGGCCTACGGCAAAGAGTTTCGCTATGATGAAAGCGTGTTCACCAAAGGGCGCTGGAGTGCCACGGGCATGACCTTGGGCCTTGGCGGTTTCATGGTGCTGGCGGCGATGGGGCCAACCCGCGGGTTGCTGGAGCGGTTTGTGGTGCCGAAGCCCGGCGAAGGTCCAAGCCCGGAAGCGCAGGAAAAGGGTTTCTATGACCTGCGGTTTTATGGCGAAACGGACAAGGGTGACATACTGCGCGCAAAAGTAACGGGAGACAGGGACCCGGGATATGGGTCCACGTCCAAAATGCTGGCGCAAGCGGGGTTGGCCCTTGCGGGGCTTGCAAAAGCCGACCTGGCCGGTGGCTTCTGGACCCCTGCGACGGCAATGGGTGATCCGCTCATTGATCGTCTTCAGAAGCACGCCGGGCTGACGTTCGAGATTGTCGAGGATTAGGCCGCGACAATTTGCCTGTTGGGGCTTTGGATGATTGCGGGCAGGGTGGCTTCCGGAACAAATGAAGGAGCACATCATGGCTGTGTCTGCCGCCATTTTGCCGCGCGAAAGTGCCCTGTGGGCCCATTTCTCACCCGGTGATTTTATCGACTGTTATCGCGCCACCCAAGTGCCGCCTGATATGGACATGGATACTGCCGTTCGTACGGCAATCCTGAAGATGCCTGAATGGGTGTCGCTATTGATGGATATGCGCAACCGGATTGTCGGGCCATTGGGGCTCAAGGCTGGTAAGCACAGCAGGCAGAAAACAGCGGCTGATAAGGAAGAAATTGAGGTGAAGGCTCACGGTGAACGCATCGTTTTTGCAATCAGGGAACGGTATGAAAATGAGATCATCCTGGGCGAAGACGACAAGCATCTGGATTTTCGCGTGACCATTTTTCGGAACGATAGCGGCTGGTATGTTTCAACGTGGGTGCATCCGCATGCCTGGTATGGCTGGGCCTACCTCTATACCATCATGCCGTTCCATAAATTGATCATGAAACTGTCAGCCAAACGATTGGAGGCTGCTGCACGCGCATAAATTAGGCATTTACACACGGCCTTAAATTGTTCCACACTTGGCCTCCGGGTCGAGAGGGAACTACAGTATGCGTTTGCTGTTGCTGAGTATGTTTGTCTTTCTGTCCGTTGCGCCCGTGGCTGCACAGCATTTCACGCTGGTGACCGAAGAACAGCCACCTATGAATTTCACTGACCCTGAAACGGGCAGGGTAGTTGGTATTTCCACAGATCTTGTCAGTGCGATCATGCGCGAGGCGGGCTATGATTACAGCCTTGTTCTGATGCCGTGGAAGCGGGCCTACAGGCAGGCACTTTTGGATGAAAATACCTGTATCTTCACCACAGTACGTACGCCAGAGCGTGAAAAGCTGTTCAAGTGGGTTAGCCCGCTTTTTACCAGTGGTTGGGCTTTTTATGGCATGCCTGACAGGGGGCTTGGAATTGAAAAAGTGGAAGACCTGAGCGGGCTTGTCGCAGCCGCGACTACAGAGACAATATCAATCTCCAATATTCGTTCCATTCCCGGGCTGAAGGTACTTGAGGTGCCCCGCGACCAGCGGGCATTGGTGCTGATGAGCGAAGGGCGTGCGGATGTGTGGGTGTCTGGCGTGTTCACGGCCTTCAAGGGAGCAGAAGACGCGGGCATCGCGGTCCCTGAACTTGCTTTCCTGTGGCATCCGATCGAGCTTTCGCTTGCCTGTAACAGGGCAACTGACGATGAGGCCATCGCCCGGCTCAATACAGCCAACAAATTGCTGGACCCTTACCGTGAAGAACTGAAGGCGCGGCATTATTATTATACGCGCGAACGGTAGGCTTGTTTGCAAGCTGTTAACTACTCGTTGGTAGCCTGATCCTCCTTGGGGTAGGGAAGATCTATGAGACTATTGCTTTGGTTTCTTGCTGGGTTATCACTTTTGTCTGCGGGCTGTCAGGCGCAGACCCTAGAGCTCTTCACCGAGGAAAATCCTCCCCTTAATTTCACCGACGAGACCACCGGACAGGTAACCGGCGCAGCAACCGAGCTGCTCGCAGAAATATTGAGTAGGGCAAATGTGACCTATTCGATCAAATCGATGCCCTGGGCGCGAGCATTTCGTGAAGCTAAGGAAAGGCCTGGGGCTTGTGCGTTCGCGGCGGTTAGATCCCCGGACAGGGAGCAAATGTTCGAATGGGTAGGCCCGCTATTTACTGGCGGGTGGGCGCTATATAAGCGGCCTGGATCAAGCCTCGAAATTTCGGATGTAGCTAAGCTGGATGGTCTTGTTGTTGCGGCAATGGGTGGTACCGCCGCGGTTACAAACCTGCAGAAGATGACAAGTGCCGAAGTTGTATTGGCACCGCGGGACGATGTTGCCCTTGCACTTCTCTATCATGGCAGGGCGGATCTTTGGCTTTCCGGAGTGTTTGCGGCGCCCCATTCGGCGAAGAAAGCCAGGTTGGTCATGCCAGAGCTTGCACTTATTTGGAGACCGAGCGCCCTTTCGCTTGCATGCGGTAGAGGTACCGATCCTGCTCTTATCGCTCGTTTGAATGAGATCAACAGCTCGCTAGATGTTTTGCGCCGGGATTTGATGCAGCGCTACCGTTATGGCTATGACACCGAAGCTGCAGCGCAAAGATAGCTCCTTTCGTCGCATTCTGCCTTGCACCGGCCTTGTCTGGGGCATAGGGTGGGGCAGGTTTTCAGGAAAGGATACAATATGCAATTTGGGGGAGTGGCGCTCGGCGCTTTGATGACAGCGATGCTGTCTGTTTCCGCTGTTGCCGACGGCAAGGAAAAATGGGACGTAAGCAACCCGCCTGTCTCAGGCGCGGTGAAAGATGTGAAAATCGATACGCGTGAAGGCACGTGGATGAGCTTGGATGTAAGCCCGGACGGCAAAAGCATCGCGTTCGATCTATTGGGCGATATTTATGTGATGCCCATTTCCGGCGGCAAGGCAACGCCCATTGCAAGCGGCGTGGCCTGGGAAATGCAGCCGCGCTTTTCGCCAGACGGATCAGAGATCGCGTTTACAAGTGACCGCGAGGGTGGCGACAATATCTGGGTGATGAAAGCTGATGGCTCTGACATGCGCCAGATCACCAAGGAAAGCTTCCGGCTTCTCAATAACCCGACCTGGAGCCCAGATGGCACCTATATCGCGGCGCGCAAACATTTCACCACATACCGGTCATTGGGAACCGGCGAAATCTGGATGTATCACGCTTCGGGCAGGGCTTCAGGCGGTGTGCAGGTTGTGAAGCGCCCCAATGATGCCTTCCAGAAAGAGCTGGGCGAACCCATGTTCACGGCCGACGGTAGCGGCATTTATTACACCATGAATGTCACGCCCGGTAACACCTTCCTCTATGCACAAGACAGCAACACGGAAGTGTTCCAGATTAAGAAGGTGTCGCTCGCGGACGGCGAGGTTGAAACCGTGGCGGGCGGCCCCGGTGGTGCTGTGCGGCCAACGCCGTCGCCTGACGGCAGCAAGCTGGCTTTTGTGAAGCGTGTGCGCGCCAAATCTCGCCTGTTTGTGAAGGATCTCGCGTCCGGCGAATTGACCATGCTCGACGACAATCTGGATTATGACATGCAGGAAGGCTGGGCGGTGCACGGCCTCTACCCGAACATGGACTGGACACCGGACGGCAGGGAAATCGTCTATTGGTCGCGCGGGAAACTGTGGCGTATTGATGCGGCAAATGGCCGGAAAGCTGAAATTCCCTTCCATGTTGAAGATACCCGCACGGTGTATGCGCCGCCGCGCTTCAAGGTAGATGTGGCGCCCGATACCTTCCGCACCAAGATGGTGCGTTTCGCGGCACCATCCCCTGACGGAAAGTCAGTGGTGTTTGAAAGCCTTGGCGCACTCTATGTGAAGCACGGTGACGGGGAAGCGAAAAAGCTGACCCGTGGTGGCGATTACGGTTTTGAACTTTCGCCCAAATGGTCGGCAGATGGCAAAACCATCTATTTCCTCACATGGGATGATCAGAAGCTGGGCAGCATTCGTAAGGTTAGCGCGAAGGGCGGCAAGGCGAAAGCCGTGCTCTCTGAACCCGGCCATTATGCCGATCTGGCAGTGGATGGCGAAGGCAATCGCCTCCTGTACCGCAAGCGCGAGGGGGGCTATCTCCTCGATGATACCCACGGTGAAAACCCGGGCGTCTATATGCTGGATACAGCATCAGGCAAAAGCCATCTGGTGACAAAGAGCGGTTCTGACCCTCAGTTCGCTGCCCATGGCCGTGTTTTGGTGAAGCGGGGTGGCAACCTTGTCAGTGTAACGGCCGACGGTTTTGATGCCCGCACGCTTGCGACCACCAAATTCGGAACGGATTTTGCTCTCAGTCCATCTGGCAGCCATATCCTGTGGCGTGAGAATTATCATGTCTATATGGCGCCGCTTCCGAAAAGCGGCCAAGCCGTATCGCTTGCGCCTTCCTCTAGCGCTGTGCCGGTGGCGAAGCTGTCGCGGGATGGCGGCACCTATATCGGTTGGGCCGATGACAGCACCGCATACTGGACCATTGGGCCGGTGTTAAAGAAGGTGACGGTGGCGGAAGCCTACGCCACTGATTTCAAGGCGCCTGAAAGCGGGCTTGATATGTCTATGGCCGTTAATGCCGCCAAGCCAGAAGGGGTGACGGCCATCACGGGCGCACGCATCGTCACCATGGATGAAGCAGGCGTGATCGAAGGTGGCACCATCCTGATTGAAGGTAACCGCATCACGGCGGTGGGCAAGGATGTGGCTGTGCCAAAGGGTGCGCGTGTGGTAGATGCCACAGGCAAAACCATCATACCCGGTTTTGTGGATATCCATGCCCATGGCCCATACGGCAGCGGTGATGTGGTGCCTGAGCAAAACTGGAATGCCATGGGGCATCTGGCCTTTGGTGTGACCACGATCCATAACCCATCCAGCACGGCGACTTTGGTGTTTGCAGCCAGCGAATATCAGCAGGCGGGCAAGATCCTGTCACCACGCACTTTCTCGACTGCCGAGATTGTTTATGGCGCCAAGGCCAGTTATTGGGCACCTGTGGATGCCATCAATGACGCGCTTGCCCATGCCCGCCGCCTGAAGGCGCAAGGGGCCATCAGCATCAAAAACTATAACCAGCCGCGGCGTGACCAGCGCCAGCAGGTGGTGGAAGCCGGGCGGCAGCTTGGCCTGAATGTGGTGGCTGAAGGTGGATCGCTGTTCCATCAGGATATGAACCTGATCGTAGACGGCAACACGGGTGTAGAACACACACTGCCGAACCAGCATATCTATGGGGACGTATTGCAGTTCTGGCCACAAACCGATGTGGGCTTCACGCCAACCCTGAACGTGGCCTTTGGTGGCATTGGCGGCGAGAATTATTGGTACAAACATCTGGACGTGTGGAAACACCCGCGCCTTAGCCATTTTGTGCCACCTGCTGTGTTGCAGCCGCGCTCTGTCCGCCGCGAAATGGCGCCAGAGGAAGATTATGGTGATGCCCTCAATGCCGCATTTGCCAAAGACCTGATGGATCGCGGTGTAAGTGTCCACACAGGCGCCCATGGCCAGCGCGAAGGTTTCGGCACCCACTGGGAGATGTGGAGCTTTGTGCGTGGTGGCATGAGCCCCTTGCAGGCGATCGAGGCGGCAACCATCGCACCGGCGCGCTACATGGGCATGGATGATGATATCGGTAGCCTGAAGGCCGGCAAGCTTGCCGATCTGGTGATTGTGGATGGTGATCCGCTTTCCAATATCCGGGATACAGACAAGCTGACCCATGTGATGCTCAATGGCCGTCTATACCGGTCAGACACGCTGGCGGAAGAGGTGACGGGGGACTATAAGCCCGCGCCCTTCTATTGGGCGGATCGGCCTGAAAGTGCCATTCGCTAGGGATAGCGATAATATGGTTATTAAGGGGAGGCTTTGGCCTCCCTTTTTTTTATGAAGCGTCTGATGGAAAGAAACTGTCCATGATGGCGCGGGTGTCAGCGATTTCTTGCTGGAGCCAGGCCGCGAAAGTTTTGTATTTCCGGGTTTGGGCAAACTCGTGGGAGCAGACAAGCCAGTCTGTTGGTTTGACAGCGTGGGGGCGGCCAAGTGGTACAAGAAAGCCGTTTTCCACATCCTGTTCGTACAGGAGGGACCGGCCAAGGGCGACGCCAAGCCCAGTCATGGCCGCCTGAAGCGCCAGATCGGTGCGGTCAAACCGGCTGACTGGATCATCAAATCCTTGGGTGAAGGCGGGTTCGGATTCCGAAAATTGAAGCCAGCCGAACGGTATCTGGTCTGTCTCCGTTACATGATCCATAAGGATGTCATGTTCCATCGTCCAGGGTGCGGCGGGATCAACGCCTTTTGCCTGAATGTATGCCGGGCTTGCAAGCGCCTGCATGTAAGAGGTTCCAAGCCTTAGGCAATGTAGGCCAGGGTAGGGACCAATGCCGTAACGGATGGCGATATCCGCCTCGCCGCGTGTAAAATCCACCAGTTTGGTTTGTGCCTGCACAGACAGGGCAAGGCCTGCTGACCGCGCCTGTGTCAGCTTTGGCACCATCCATTTCATGGCCATGGACGGCGGCACCGATACCCGGATGGTCGAAGAATTGCGCGCCTGCATGATGCGGTCGAGCGCGTCCTCAAGGTCTGTCACGCTGGCGTGTGCGGCCCGGCACAACAGTTCCCCGGCATGCGTGAATTTCAAGGCACGGGTTGTGCGTTCGAACAATTGGATGCCAAGCATATCTTCAAGGGCCCGCACCCGGTGGCTGACTGCCGTTTGATGAACCCCCATCATCTCTGCCGCGCGGGTGAAATTGCCGCAAGTGTGCAGCGTGGCAAGGAATGGGCTGGCCTGAACCAGTTTTATCAATCGGCTATTCATGAATAAATCTCATTAATTTAAGAGAAATTGGCGGCTTACAAAAACGATCAAGCCTAGCGATATTATACATCAGACGAGGATAAGGAGTAAATAACATGTCTATCAATCATGAGTATATGTCGAGGCTGATGGCGATAGCCGCGACTGTTTCACTGGCGCTTCTGTTCCTCCTGAGCGTGCCGGTGAAAGCGGAAAACAGCCAGATCTTCTATATGAACCCTGACCGCAATATCGCCCTTGGTCAACGGGCAATGGCGGCAGGCGACTATGAAACTGCGGTTAGCCATTTCAGCAAAGCTGCCACCGGTAATCTTAGCACGGAGCATATGGCCATCGTCCAGAACTCCCTGTGTGCGTCCCTGTATTTCCAGGGCGAGTACGAGCGTGCTGCTGAGGCCTGCACGGACGCTATCGCAGAGGACGGCCGTTACTGGAAAGCTTTCGTTAACCGGGGTAATGCGCGCAAGGCGCTCGGCGACACTCGATCTGCGCTTGCTGATTATTGTGCGGCGCATGCTCTGAGTCCGCGGCATGTGCGCGGCCCCTTTGTGTCCCAGTGTGAAGGGTAACCAAACCTCACCCCTTCACAAACTTCACGGGCTGACTGCGTGGAACCCCCAGTCAGCCCGTTTTCCTTTTCAGATTTGTTGAATGCTTGTTCCCTCTGGCTTCCGGCAGTATGTAAATATTGTTGCTGCGGGGAGGAATGCGGTGGTTCGGCTGTCGAAGCTGTTGAATGTTGATGATTTCAGAAGGGCTGCCCGGCGGGCGCTGCCAGCGCCCATGTTTCACTATATTGATGGTGGCGCAGATGACGAATGGACGCTTTCCGAGAATACAGACGCGTTTGCGCGCTATCCGCTGGCGCCCGAATATCTGAAGGACCTGCGGGAAGTCAGCATGCGGACGAAGGTTCTGGGGTCGGACCTTGCGGCACCCGTGATCTTGTCGCCCACCGGTATGAACCGCTTGTTCCACCATGAAAAGGAACTGGCCGTTGCACGCGCTGCGGCCCGGCACGGCTTGATGTACAGCCTTTCCACGCTTGGCACCTCGAGCATGGAAGAGGTCGCAGATGCCTGCACCGGCCCAAAAATGTTCCAGCTTTATATCCACAAGGACCGGGGGTTGACCCTTGAGTTTGTCGAACGGGCGAAAGCTGCGGGCTATGATGCCCTGTGCCTGACAGTGGATATGGCGGCGGCTGGTAATCGCGAGCGGGATCTGCGTACCGGTTTTGTTATGCCGCCCAAACTGACTGCTTCAAGCCTTTCGAGCTTTGTTGCGCATCCGAAATGGTTATTCAATTTGCTACGCAATCGTGACTTCAGCCTGGCAAATGTGGCGCACCGGCAGGATGCGCTGGCAGCTGGCCCGATGGGTGTCATCGCCTATGTGAACAGCCAGTTTGATAACAGCGTAACCTGGGACGATGCGGCAAAAATTATCGAGGCCTGGGGCGGGCCCTTCGCCATCAAGGGTATCCTGAATGCTCGTGACGCCGTGCGGGCAAAAGAAGCCGGGGCATCAGCCATCATGATTTCCAATCACGGTGGGCGGCAGCTTGACGGTGCCGTGGCACCGATTGATTGTGTGGCTCCCATGCGCGAGGCGGTGGGTGCCGGGATGGAGTTGATCGTGGATGGCGGCGTGCGGCGGGGCAATCATATTGTGAAAGCCCTTGCGCGGGGCGCAAACGCAGTGGCGTTCGGAAGGCCCTATCTTTATGCGCTGGCGGCAGCGGGCGAGGCGGGCGTAAATCGTATGCTCGGGTTGATGCTGGCGGAATTAGAAAGATCCATGGTGCTTTCGGGTGCAGGCAAGGTCAGTGAGATCGGTGCCCACCTTCTCGCGAAATAGATACAAGCTCGCCGAGCCATGTGGTGCTTGTGCTTTCGCCCCTTATCTGGGTAAGCTTGCCGACCAAGCAATGAAGGGCAGGATCATGACAACAGCTGCGGCAAGCCAGGATTATTCCATAGGGGAAGAGATCGCCCACGCTGTCAGCCACGGCCTTGCGGCCCTGGCGGCCATGGTTGGGCTGGTTTTTCTGGTGATGAAGGCTGCGGAAACCGGCGGCGCGGTGGAAGTAACCGCAGCGGCCATGTATGCGGGCTGTATGGTTTTTATGTTCACGGCCTCCACGCTCTACCACAGCTTTTTTATGACCCGCGCGCGGGCTTTCCTGAAGATGCTGGATCACTCTGCCATCTATTTCAAAATCGCGGGCACCTATACGCCTTTCGCTCTTGTTACCTTGCCCACAGCCCTTGGTGGCTGGGTCATGGCGGGTGTGTGGAGTGCGGCCCTGTTGGGCACAGCACTGAAGGCGCGCGCTTTCTTCAAGAAAACAGCCAAAAAATTCAGCGCAGTGTCGCTGACATTGTATCTGGCGATGGGCTGGGCCGCGGTGTTGATGATGGGGGAACTTTCCGACCGGTTGCCTGAAGCGGCGATCAACTGGATCATTGCAGGAGGGCTTGCCTACACCGTTGGGGCCATTTTCTACGCTCTCAAGAAAATCAGATACACACACGCCATCTGGCACGGGTTTGTGGTTGCGGGCGCGGCCTGTCATTTTGTGGCTATCTACCAGTATGTAATCTGAGTGTCGCGCGGTGTTGCCGCCGGATGAAATCCGGCTTTCTGTCCTGAGTTCCGGGCTTAATTCGGTGCCTTTGATGGCACCATGGCCTGTCATGAGAACTTTCGGGGAGGATATCATGCACTTGTCTCATAAGATTTTTGTCTGTCTGGCTTTCCTGGCCTTGGCCGCTTGTGCCGACCCCAAAACAGGTGCCGACAGGGTTTTTACCAATGGTGTAGTCTGGACAGGACAATCTGACAGCGTGGACGCGCAGGCGTTCGCCGTAAAAGATGGCCGCATCGTCGCAGTGGGCGCAGACGCAGATATGCTGCCCCATATTGGCATGGAAACCGAACAGGTGAATTTGAATGGTGCATTTGTTGTGCCCGGCCTCATTGACAATCATGTGCATTTTGATCTGGGTTCCTTTGGCCTCACACGGGTGAACCTGCGGAACGCCGCTACGCCAGAAGTGTTCACGCGGCTGATTGGCGAAGCGGCGGCAGAGGCAAGTGAGGGCGAGTGGATACAAGGTGGCAGCTGGGACCATGAATTGTGGGGCGGCACATTGCCTGACAGGACCTGGGTGGATGCCGTTACTGGTGACGTACCATTGGCGGTTAGCCGATTGGACGAGCATATGGTGCTTGTGAATAGCGCAGCTCTCAAGCTGGCTGGCATTGATGACACGACTCCGGACCCCGAGGGCGGTGTGATTGTGCGGGACGAGACGGGGCGGGCCACAGGTATCCTGAAGGATACGGCGATGACGCTTCTTGAAGGTGTGATTCCGGCCCCAACGGACGCCCAGATGGAAGCGGCCTTCCGCCGCGGGATGAAACATGCGGCCAGCAAGGGCGTGACCCAAGTGCATGATATGGGCTGGAACTGGAGCTCCTTTGATACCTTCCGCCGTATGCACAAGCGGGGCGAACTGACCCTTCGTGTTTACGCCTTCACCCAGCTTGCTGACTGGCAGCTAATGGCGGACTTTGTGTCTGAGCACGGGCGCGGGGATGATTGGCTCCGGTGGGGCGGCGTGAAAGGATTTGTGGACGGCTCGCTTGGTTCTTCCACTGCATGGTTCTATGAAGATTTTTCTGATGAACCCGGCAACAGTGGCCTGCCACTTCTGACCATGGAAGAGTTGGGCGAGCGGATGAAGGGGGCGTCGGACGCCGGGCTGCATATGGCCATTCATGCGATCGGATTTCAGGCCAATGATCGGCTGATGGATATCTTTGAGGGCCTTGGTGCAGGCAAGGAGCGCCGGCACCGGGTTGAACATGCACAGCACCTGACGGCAGAGGCAATCCCTCGGTTTGCTGATCTTGGTGTGGTCGCCTCCATGCATCCCTACAGCATCATTGACGATGGCCGCTGGGCCGGGCGGCGATTGGGGCCCAATCGCCTTGCAGGCACCTATGCAATGAACTCGCTCTTGGCTGCAGGTACCACTGTCACATTCGGGTCTGACTGGCCGGTGACACCCCTTGATCCAATGGAAGGAATATATGCGGCAGTCACGCGTGCCACGATTGATGGCAAGATGCCGGAGGGCTGGATACCAGAAGAAAAGGTCAGTGTGCTTGATGCGCTCAGGGCCTATACCGTTAACAATGCCTATGGTGCCTTCATGGACGACAGGCTGGGGCAGATCAAAGAGGGATATCTGGCGGATTTTGTGGTGCTTGACCAAAATCTTTTCGAAATCGACCCGGCTGCAATTCGGGACACACGGGTCTTGCGTACTGTGATTGACGGAACTGACCGCTATGTCGCGGGTGGAGATAGGGAATAGTCCAAGAAAAAACGGATGGTGCACTGTGGCGACCATCCGTATGCCTGAGGTGGTGTTCTTGAAATTTCAGGATCAGCGCCGCCCTGACATGATCTGGGCTGTTGCCTTGGCCTGGCCTGCCGCGAAAACCTGCCAGTTTCTGGAGCTGGCTGTTTCGCGCATATGCCAAGTGTAGGGCAAAGTTTCCCATGAGGCACAGTTGGGGTAGCGGATGTCGCAGATCAGGGTCCCCCTGTCTGTCTCGATAGATAGCACCGCATGATATTGATCGTCCTCTGTATAGGCTGTAACCATCAGGAAAGCGCCGCTGTAGGCCGGGAATTTGCCGCGCAGAATTTTACGCATGGTCAGCGCGAAATCCTCACAATCGCCGGGGGCAGGCTGGGAATGACTTTTCCAGTATTCGCCCTCTTCCATTTGCGGGATGACAAGCTTCTTGGTTTGTTCGAGTGCCTCTGTCACTTTCGTAACAGTGTTGTCGTCAGACGGTAGTTTGCATTCATCCGGTTCCCTGAGACAATAGGTTGCAAAGGCGGCAGGTGGTGCGATGCGGTCGCCCTTCGGCATGGCAGACTGAGCAAGAGGTACGGTGGCATGTGTAGACGGGATGGATACGGTGGGCTCCGTTCCCATGCAGGCACCGAGAAATAGGGCGACGGCCAGATATTTCATTTTGTCGAACATTTTAAATCATCCTACTTGGCATCGGTTCGCATGAATTTGGGTGCGAACGGGTTACACAACACTTTTGCCTGATAGGAATTTTCGAAGCCGAATTTGGCTCGCTTCTGCAATATGTAAAACCGAAATGGCTTTGGCCTGAAAGAATCGCAGATAATTCGATTTGAAAAACACACGAAAGGTATGTTCATTGCAATAAATCGTCGTTTTTTTATGATAATTCACCGAAAATCTACCCTAAAGTCAGGTCGAATTTTATCTAGTTATTTGTTTTTAAATAACTTTTGCAGAAACCGGCGGGAACGTCATTTGTTGATTGTTTTGAACTACTTGGCGTAATATCACACTTGGCAGCTGGCCTTTCGATTTGATAGGGTGCCGCGCGCCTACATGGGCGGATAAAGAAAAAGAGTGCGATGTCCGTTTCAAAAAAAATCGTCAGCAACCAGGAAGGTGTGCATGAAAATCTGGAGATGCTTGTACGAAAGCATCTCGATTCAGATTTCAGGAAGCCAATAGCTGATCACACCAGAAGGGCGTTTGCCGCGGTTTGCCGCCGGATTGACGATGCGCCCAACCGCCCACTCATCCTTGATGCCTGTTGCGGGGTAGGGGACAGCAGTCGTGAGCTGGCGCGCCAGTACCCTGATCACTGGATTATCGGTATTGATAAATCCGAACATCGTTTGCTTAAGGAGCGACCAGGAGGGTTGGGCGACAATCTTATATTGATGCGTGCAGACCTGAACGACTTTTATCGCCTGGCGGTCGAAGCGAGCTGGACGCTGGCGCGCCACTATATTTTGTACCCCAATCCCTGGCCGAAATCAGTGCACCTGAAACGGCGATGGCATGGTGCGCCCGTTTTCCCTTTCATGCTGAGGCTTGGTGGTGAACTGGAGCTACGGTCAAACTGGCGTACCTATCTTGATGAGTTTGCGCTTGCTCTGGGTGTTGCGGGCTATCAAGCGGAATTGGAAGCCTTTGAGGCCACACATCCGCTTACGCCATTTGAACGCAAATACCGCGATAGCGGGCAACCGTTATTTCGGTTAACAGCGATGCTCTGACTGCTAGAAAATCTTAAGAACTTTCGCGGTATACTGCGCGTCGTCACCGGAAAACAGCTGCATTTATCAGCTGCTGGAGGAGAAAATGCGCAGATTTAGAGCCGTTTTGACAGGCCTGCTGGTTTGCTGTTGTGCAGGGCAGTTGGTTTGTGCCGAGCCGGAAAAACTGTTGCTACTGACAGAGGATAATCCTCCCTTCAATTACCGTGATCCCATCACGGGCGAAGTGAAAGGCTCAAGCGTCGAGCTTGTGGCCGAAATAATGGCTGAAGTGGGTATCCCCTACGACATTCAGGTTCTTCCCTGGAAGCGCGCTTTCCGGATCGCGCAGGAACAGCCCAATACATGCCTTTTTTCCATGAATTTTACCGAGGAGCGAAAACCGCTCTTTAAATGGGTGACGCCTTTCTATAGGGGCGGCTGGGCTTTCTATCAGCGTGCTGATGCCGGAATACCGCCAGCCACGGAAGATGATATCAGAGGGCGGGTATTGATTGCCCAAACGGCGGCGGCGACTATCAATGAACTTAAGAAGAAACCTGACGTTACTGTCATCGAGGTGGGTACGGAAGAGGCGGCGTTCCAGCTATTGATGAGGGGCAGGGGGGATTATTGGCTCGCGGGCCTTCTGGGTGCCAGCAGTATTGTGAACCAAAAAGGCCGGTCTGAAGACATTCAATTGGTCATGCACTGGCGGCCAGCAGAGGTGGGGATGGGCTGTTCGCACGGTACGGCTGATGATGTGATGGCGCGCCTGAATGATGCCAATCATATGCTGGGCGATCGCCGCTACGCTATTATCCAGCGTCATTTCTAAAAGTGGTTCATAGCGAATCGTTTGGTCTGTTTACCTTTCAGAAAGATGGCAAGCCTATCTTATCCTTGCATGGTTTTTCCGGGGGGGCTTGATGCATCGGTGCTTAGGCTGGTGGTTCGTTATTGGGAAGGGCTTTGAATGTATTTGACGAGGCTGATTTACTTCAGTGAGCGCAATCCATCCGTTGATTGCGATATTCAGCAGATTCTGGAAAGTGCACGCAGGCGCAATGCGGCAAACAGCATCACAGGCGCGTTATGGTTCAATGGCAGCCTGTTCCTGCAGGTGCTTGAAGGTGGCAGGCACAATGTCAGCGAAACCTATCACATGATCGCCAGGGATCATCGCCACCAGAATATCGAATTGGTGGAATGCAAGGCGATATCGGAACGCGCCTTCCCGAAATGGAGCATGGGGTATCACGGCGATACCAAATTGAACCGGGAACGGCTTCTCAGGTTCTCGGGGCACGACCAGCTGGCGCCCCAAGAAATGTCCCCCGAAAGCATGTTAGGGCTGTTGATGTCCCTTGATCTGAGTGACCAGGCGGTTTAGGCCGCCCAGTCCAGGATCACTTTGCCTGATTGGCCCGAACACATTACATCGAAACCCTTCTGGAAATCATCCACATGGAAATTGTGGGTGAGGATCGGGCTCAGGTCCAGCCCGCTTTCGATCATGGCGATCATCTTGTACCAGGTTTCGAACATGCGGCGGCCATAAATGCCGTGCACCTGCAGGCCCTTGAAGATCACATGATTCCAGTTGATACCAGAGCCTTCAGGCAAAATGCCTAGCAAGGCAACCTTGCCGCCGTGGTTGATGGTGTCGAGCATGTTGTCGAACGCCTGCGGCACGCCAGACATCTCAAGCCCCACGTCAAAGCCTTCCGTCATGCGTAGATCAGCCATGGTGTCGCGCAGGCTTTCGTTCATCACATTCACGGCCTTTGTGGCGCCCATCTGGCGCGCCAGATCAAGGCGGAAGTCGTTTACGTCCGTAATCACGATATTGCGTGCACCCACCTTGCGGGCAATGGCCACGGCCATGATGCCAATAGGGCCAGCGCCTGTGATCAGCACATCTTCGCCCACCAAATCGAACGACAGCGCGGTGTGGGTGGCATTGCCAAGCGGATCGAGGATCGCGCCCAGTTCGTCTGAAACGCCTTCAGGCAGCGGGCAGATGTTCACGGCAGGTACTGAGATATATTCGGCAAAGGCACCCGGGCGGTTAACACCTACACCTTCGGTGTTGCGGCACAGGTGGCGCTGGCCCGCCCGGCAGTTTCGGCAGTGGCCACAGGTGATGTGGCCTTCAGCGGAAACTCGTTGGCCAATCTCAAGGCCTTTTACCTCGCTGCCAAGCTCAACGATTTCACCTGCGAATTCATGGCCAACATGCATGGGTACTGGGATGGTGCCTTGGGCCCATTTGTCCCAGTTATAAATATGCACATCGGTGCCACAGATGGCGGTTTTCTTCACCTTTACCAGCACGTCATTGTGGCCAACTTCCGGCATTGGCACATCTTCCATCCAGATGCCCTTTTCGGCCTTTGCTTTCACCAGTGCTTTCATGATGTTGTCCCTTCGAATGCCTTGTTGGCTTACTCAATAATGCCCAGCTCGCGGCCCACTTTTCCAAAGGCAGCGACAGCGCGGTCAATCTGTTCTGGCGTGTGGCCGGCAGACATCTGGGTGCGGATGCGTGCTTGCCCCTTTGGCACCACAGGGAAAGAGAAGCCGATCACAAAGATGCCTTCTGCCAGCAGCTTCTCTGCCATGTCTGCTGCCAGCTTGGCGTCACCCAACATCACGGGGATGATCGGGTGGTCGGCGCCCGCGAGCGTGAAGCCAAGCTTTTCCATGCCGTCGCGGAACTGCTTTGAGTTGGCATGAACACGGTCTCTGAGTTCAGACCCTTGTTCCAGAAGCTCGAGCACCTTGATTGAGGTGGCTGCGATCACAGGGGCAAGAGTGTTGGAGAAGAGGTACGGGCGCGAGCGCTGGCGCAGCCAATCCACCACCTCGGCGCTTGCCGCGGTATAGCCGCCAGAAGCGCCGCCCAGTGCCTTGCCGAGCGTGCCGGTGATGATATGCACCCTGTCCTGCACGCCGAAATGTTCCGGTGTGCCGGCACCGGTTTCACCGATAAAGCCAACAGCGTGGCTATCGTCTACCATCACCATGGCGTCGTATTTTTCGGCGAGGTCACAGATAGCCGGCAGGTTCGCCAGAATGCCGTCCATGGAGAATACACCATCTGTGGCGATCAGGCGAAAACGCGCGTCTTGGGCTTCCTGAAGGCATTTTTCCAGCTCCGCCATATCGTTGTTGGCATAGCGGAAGCGCTTGGCCTTGCAGAGGCGCACGCCGTCAATGATAGACGCATGGTTGAGCGCATCCGAAATGATGGCATCCTCGGGGCCCAGAAGGGTTTCAAACAGGCCTGCGTTGGCATCAAAGCAGCTTGGGTAAAGGATCACATCTTCGGTTTTCAGGAATTTGGCAAGCTTGCCTTCCAGTTCTTTGTGTACATCCTGCGTGCCGCAAATGAAGCGCACACTGGACATGCCGTAACCTTGTTTGTCGAGCGCTTCCTTTGCCGTTTCCACCAGGATCTGGTCGTTGGAAAGCCCGAGATAGTTGTTGGCGCAGAAGTTGATATAATCTGTGTCGCCCGCACCGGCCACATGCACGGCCGAAGATTGCGGCGTGGTGATCACGCGCTCGCTTTTATAAAGGCCGGCTTCCTTAACGTCTGCCAGTTGTTCCTGAAGGTACGCTTTATAGCGATCAGTCATGCCCAAATCCCTTTGTTCCCGGCTCCCTGCTGGAGCAAAATTCGATATACTAGATACAATGTTCAATATATTGGTCAATAGCCAATATATTCCGTGATACTGAATTTCTATGGTGCCAGAACCAGCATCAGCGCGCGTGCGGGCATTTGCCCTTTATTTTCAATGTCATGCGGCACGTCGGCATCATAACGGGCGGTGTCACCCACTTCGATGATCTGTTCCCGGCCGCCGACGCGTACGATTAGACTACCCTCAAGGACAGTCAGATGCTCCTTTGTTCCGCTTGCATGGCCCTCTGATTCGAGGATGCCACCCGCTTCCAGCCGCATATCATACCATTCGGTTTTTGATACCAGGTCCACAGGCCCCAGAATGCGCAGGGCGCACTTGCCATCAGCGCTTTGTATCTCCGGTGTCTGGTGGGATTTTACCACATCCATATCGGCGCCGTCTTCGGCTTCTGCGTCGGGATCACCCAAAAGGCTGGCGATATCAATGCCCAGCGATTGGGTCAGGCTCCAAAGCGTACCAAGGGTCGGGTTCGTAAGGCCCCGCTCAATTTGTGACAGCATGGATTTTGACACGCCAGACATTTTCGCAAGGCCGTCCAGTGTGAGGTTTTCCTGCGCGCGCAAAGCTTTGATGCGGCGGCCAACATCAGGGGGTGAATTGCGTGTCATAGTTTGGTCCTTAACCGGTTTTGTTCACTATATTGAATTTTTATCAGTGATCCAGCGGGAAATTTCCCGATCTTTGACCTGCGTCAAACAACAGCGGCACCTGGGCAGGTAATACCAAGGCAAGAAACTTGGACCATTCAGTGTGGACAGAAAGTGATGGATCAGAAATCTCAGGCCTACAAAGCCTATTTCCTGGGGCCCATGGCCGAAAATGAAGCATGGGTAAGAGGCGAATTTCAGGGCATCCTGGAACATTGGTTTCAGTGGCGGAAGCAGTTGTTTCCGGGTGATGCGCGCGTGTCAGAGAAGCCAGAACGCCGCACGCCGGCCTATCTGGAAGCCCGCGAGCGTATGATTGCCGGACTTGAAGAACTAACAGAACTTCTTGAGGGTGAGGTACCCAAATTCACGCCGCGGTATATCGGCCATATGGTGTCTGAACTAACCCTGCCGGCACTGATGGGGCATTTTGCCATGCTGTTGCATAATCCCAACAATACCAGCCGGGATGCTTCGAGGATCGGGTCGGTTATTGAGGTTGAAGTGATCGCCATGTTGGCCGAGATGCTCGGGTTTGACCCCAGCCAAGCGACCGGGCATATCACCGGGGGCGGAACGGTGGCTAACTTTGAAGCTGTGTGGCGTGCGCGCTTCAGGCAGGATCATTGGCTTAGTCTGATGTTATATCTGGCCGAGAAACGGAATATAACGCTGGATTTGTTTGAGGGCGCCCACATGGGCTGGCAAAGGTTTGGCGAACTGTTGGCCGAACATGAAGTGCCACTGGATGATCTTCGGGAATTCAGCTGTGTCGCCACCAACCCCTATGAATTTGGCGAACGCATGACCAAAGCCTTCGGGCAGCCCTATCGTGGCCCCGTGATGCTGGTGCCCGAGAACAAACACTTTTCCTGGACCAAAGCGACCAATATTTTTGGATATGGGGAACACGCATTTTGGCCTGTTCCGCTCGACGGTCAGGGCAAGATGGATGTCGCAGCCCTTGAGCTGTTGATTGAACAGGCAAAAATCGAAGGCCGACCAATCAGCATGGTTGTGAGCGTGGCGGGCACAACAGAGACGGGGGAGATAGACCCGGTTGATCAGGTGCAAGGCATATTGAATGCCGCGAAGCGCAGACACGGTTGGGATATCTGGCACCATGTAGATGCGGCCTATGGCGGCTTTCTGTGCAGCCTGCTGCGGGGCAAACCATCGTCAGTATTGAGCGTATCGAACGCGGCAGCGCTCGGAGCGATTGGCGAGGCCCATTCGGTGACCATTGACCCCCATAAGCTTGGATATGTGCCCTATAGCTGTGGTGCCATCATCACCCGCAACGAGCAGGCCTATGCGGTCTCGTCCTTCAAGGCGCCCTATCTGGAGCGTCAGCTAGAGGTGCCTGATAAATGGTCGACAACGCTTGAAGGGTCACGCTCGGCGGCGGGCGCAGCGGCCACCTGGCTAACGGGCAAAACTATGGGGTTTGATACAGCAGGTTTGGGCGGTGTGATCGAGGAAACCATCGTCGCCTGCCGGGTGTTCAAGAAGCGTGTGGGTGCTGAACTACCGTTTGTGCGCTTCCTCAATCCATCCGAGACCAACATCCTGTGTTATTCGTTGGCGGAAACAGGCGGCAGCCTGAAGGCCTCAAATGCGACGACAGAGGCTGTGTTTGACCGGTTCGTTGAGTGCCCTGATTTTTCAGTCTCCAAAACCACTCTTTCCAATAAAGCACATCGCAAAGTGATTGATCGTCACGTGAAGGCTTTTGGTGGCGTAGTGGATGACGACCGGCTGGTGCTAATCCGTTGCGTGTTTATGAACCCTTTCTGGCGTGAGACAGAAGTGGCTGACCGATTGACCGGAGACATCATCAGGTATCTGGAAGCATGGTATGGCTCAGGCGCCTAGGTCATGGGGTTTGCTGCGCCTTCAGATCGGCGGTGGGAATTAATTTTGCGAGCTCACCGCTCTGACGCAATTTATCAATGCGGCGCTGGACATGACGGATCAGGGGTTCTGTTTGTGGTGTGCGCCAACAAGCCAGATTTTCCTCGAACGACAGGATCGGGGCATCCCTGTTATACCTGATTTGGGAGCGAGCCGAAATTGTGCGCAGCGCAAATGCCGCGTCGATGCCGTAGGCCATTACCATGCTGACGCGTCCCTGTTCGAGAAGACGGAAGGCTTCCAAAGCTGAATCGACTTTCAGATATTTTAGACGCCTGAGAGACGGGGCATAAAGATTGGTATCCGTGTGGGCGATTGTATCCACGCCCACGAGGGCGCCACCGATCGCCCGCGCATCTATTGGGGGTGCGGCATGGAGGCCAAACATATGTACGGATACTGTGTTGAAAGGACCTGCAAATATCAGGTTTGTAAACTCCTGCTCTGACAGGACAGAATGTGGGATACGTTTGTGGCCGGGAAGGGTGATGTTGCCGAACAGGCAGTGGCTTTCTTCGCGCGCCCATTGCATGACCCCTCTTTGTCCTGGGTAGATCTTGATACTGTAGGGCACCGGCGTCCCTTCCAGAAACGCGGCAAGCAAACGATTGTAGGGAAGGTCAGCTCCTTCCATCAGGAGGCCAGGGGTTTCCTGCGCGGCGATGGTAAGGGGCGCATCGGTATTTTCTGCAGTAGCTTGCGCAACAAAGCATGGAATCAGGCACAAGATAAAAACTACAAAACGCAAAACATAAACCTTTCAACATCCATAAGTTGGAAGGTACCTGAATGGTCTTAACAAGCGGTTATCGGCGAATGCTCTAAAGTCCTGAATAAAGAACAGGTGCATCTTCAGTGACACCGAGGGCGCGCGCTATATCGCCTTTGGCCGCCATCGAATAGCTGACTGTAACTGTATTGTTTTCTGTTTTGGCGACAAGTGCGGGCGCGCCAAGGGCTTCATCGGGCAAATTCGCGAGAGTGGTTTGTCTTGTGCCACGTACCAGCGGAATATTTGCCAGGTCAACTTCAAGGCAGGGCCCTGCATCAAATACATCCACTTGCTCCCGGAAGAGAAAACCCTGTTTTTCAAGCAAGGCACGGGCGGGACGGGTTTTCTCATGCGTGATGCCAATCACATCCTGCGCCTCTTGTGGCAGCAAAGTTGTGTAAATAGGAACTTTGGGCATCAAGTCGGCAATGAAGCGGTTTGAGATTCCGGATTTCACATCGGCATCAGAAAACTCCATATGGAAGAATTTACGGCCAACCGCTTCCCAGAATGGCGAGCGGCCCTGCTCATCTGTCCAGCCACGCATTTCCGCCATCACACGCGTGCTGAAACGTTCCGGGAAAGCCGCCATCAACATGAACCGGCTGAAAGATAAAAGTTTGCCGCGCCCGCCGCCCCTTCGGGCAGGGTCCAGGAACAGGGTGCCAATTTCGTCATAGCCGTGAAAGTCATTTACAAGTGAAAGCACTGAAGCCTCTGCTTTCACGCCAATTTCGGGCGCATGGGCAGCATGGCGGGAAAGCCGATAGCTGTAAAAAGGTTGGTCGTGCCCCAGATTGGTGTAGATGGCAGAAAGTCCGCTGATGCTGCTGTCGGCTTCCTCAAGCACCATCAAGTATGTTTCGGCTGTTAGATTTTTTGTTGGCCTTGCGAAAGAACTGACAGATGCGTCAATACGGTCGGCCATGGCGTTTTTGTCTCGCGGAATAGTAGTCAACCCTTTACCCGCTTTGGCGGCGAGTGTCATCAAGGCTTCCAGGTCATCATGGTGGGCGGCGCGAACGATCATGGCTGTTGTAGTTCCTTGTCAGGCTATGGGTGTTGTTCGTCGATCAGGCTTGCAAGCGGATAGCCCGAATAGGCCTTTGCATTTTCGATAATGGGCACGGTGGTGAATTTTGCGATGCCAATATCGGCAGCCAGAAGATTGTCTGTCAGAGCGCTCAGGGCAGCCATGTCTCGCACGGCAATGCGTACCAGAAAGTCATACCTGCCACTGACCTTGTGGCTTTGAATGATGGCAGGTTCGTCCTGAATATGGTCATTGAAACGAAGGAAATCCTCTGGTCGATGGTTCAGAAGTGTGATCTCAGCATAAGCTTCCAGAAGTGGAGCCGCCTTGGTGACATTTATTTCGCCGATATAGCGCCCTACAAGTCCTTGCTGTTCCAGTTTTCGAACGCGTTCCAGGCAAGCGCTTGGCGACAGATGAACGGCTTCCGCCAAGGCTAGGTTGCTGATACGGGCATCAGACTGCAGATGCTCCAATATGCGCCGGTTTATCCGGTCCAGCTTGATTGTGTTTGCCATGCTGTTTCCCTCATTTCCCATGAATAGTCATAGCATGCTGCAGACCAAATTTTTGTCAGAAGTTCGGTCATGCTGCCGCACAGAATGCGGCGAAAGCACGGTCTTCAAACTTTCATTCTGTATCTTTTGTGCTTTTCTGTTTTCGGGATTTGCATTCATGCAGGGAAGATTATGACAGATACACTCAAAACGGCTGGACGTTTGGGCCAGGCACCAAGTGCCGTAGTGATGGTGTTGCCACATCACTTTTATCCAAATGACGAAACAGCAGCCGACAATGCCTTTCAACATGATGCCGGAAGCGATAGAGCCAAGGTTGCACAGCAGGCCTATGACGAGGTGGTTGCGGCGGCAGAAAAACTTCGGGCCGTTGGCGTGACCGTTCACCTATTTGAGGATAAAGGCACAGCGACGCCAGATTCTGTCTTCCCCAACAACTGGTTCTCCACGCACAGGGATGGCCGGATTGCCTTGTATCCTATGTATGCACCTTCCCGCAGGCCGGAGCGACGCGCTGACATAGTTGATGCGCTGAAGGCCGAATATAGCGTGTCCGGTATCGTTGATTATTCGGGTGCTGAAGCGGATGATTTGTTCCTCGAAGGCACGGGCGCCATGGTGCTCGATCATCTGGACCGGATCGCCTATATTTCCTTGTCTCACCGCGCCGACGAAACGCTGGCGCGACGGTTCGGGCAGGAATTCAATTATGAACCCGTCATGTTCGAGACCGTGGGGCCAGATGGGAATGCCATCTATCATACCAATGTGATGATGAATGTGGGCACCAAGCTTGCTTTGGTGGGTTTTGAAACAATAACTGACCCTAATCGCCGCCAGACTGTTCGACAAAGGTTGGAAGCTACGGGGCGCACAATAGTGGACCTTGGACCTGACCAGATAAACCAGTTTGCGGGCAATGCCTTTGAAGTCCGGGGAAAAGATGGCCTGTTTCTGGTTATGTCAGAAACGGCCTCTCGAAGCCTGACAACCGAACAGCGCGGCACGATTGAGGCTGAAATGCCCATACTGCCTTTTAGTGTGCCCACGATTGAATTGGCTGGCGGCAGTGCGCGATGCATGCTTGCCGGTATCCATTTGCCACCACGTTAGTCTATGGCCTTGTTACAAATTACGACATTTTTTTGATTGAGTTTGAAGGAGTAACCTCTGACACTGGCAGGATCGCTTTTTAGCTGGGTTTAATGCGAGAAAAGGAACTGCCCGCGTGGACGGAGCCACCTTTGTGATCCTGGCACTGACAATGATCAGTGCCAGTCTGACGATTATTTTTTACATCTCGTGGCGTTCATTCGGGCGGCGGTTGCATGCACTTGCCTGGAGTGTCACTTTTGGTGTCGCCACAGTCCAGTGGGCAGGCAATATCCTAAATCGCGTTCCTGACTTTTTCCCAAATTTCACCACATATTGGATGATCGTAAGCGGCCTTTCCTACACTGCGGCCCTGATGGGGCTGACCGGCTATCTGTTGCGCGCGGGCCGCCATGTGCCATTGCGCTGGATGGCGATTGCGGTGGTTGTTGCCGACGTCATTACCTATCTGAGTATCCCGCCGGGCGGCCATTTTGGCATAACGGTGGCTTTAAGCCCCATGGTGACCTCCTTTACAACAGGCATGGCAGCCTGGGTCCTGTATAGCGCCAAGAAAAGGAAAAATGCCGCAGAATGGGGTGCGATTGGCGCAAATACCCTTTTCTGTCTGACGCAGGTGACAATGGCAGCAATAGCATTGTCGAACGGATATGAGCGTGATCCCGAGATACAGCGCATGTTCGGTACGGTAATGTTCCTGACATTGCCCACAGCCTTCACTGCATGTGGCCTCTTTATGGTCACGGTACTTGCCTCTGATTTGGCCGAGAAAGTTCAGGCTATGGCAGTGCGGGAACAGAATCGTTTGAAGGCACGGGCTGACAAATATTGGGAAATTTTGCAGGATGTTATCGGCGTAATACCTGACATGGTAGCCATCGATGACGGCACGGGCAGGACCGTTGCTTGCAATGATAAATTCGCGGAAATCCTCGGCGCCAAAAAAGAAGATCTGATGGGGAAAAGCATCCTTTCCACCATCAGTCGGTATGGAAGCCTTTTCCACAGCGTGGATGGCAAGGAAGCCGACGCTGAAGGCAATGTTGTTGCCGCAGGGTTATATCGCGCGCTCAAGGAAGGGCACCAACTAACAGTTCGCCTCAAGGATGACAGAACGTTTATGGTGGATTGTGCGTCGGTAGAGGCCGGAGGCAATATTCTTCTGGCCCGTGATGTTACAGATATTCTGGCAGCCAAAACCCAGCTTGATGATGCGATCACCTCAATGCCGATGGCCTTCTCCTTCTTTGATGCTGATGGCAAGATGATTGCGTGCAACCGCGATATGGAACGCCTGCATGAGCAGGATCGCAGCTGGATCGCCTCTCAAAGCATGGAAAGCCTGTTGTATGATCTTCTGTCCCGGCTGAAGTCGGTGAACGGTGTGCCTACCGACATGCAGGATGGATGGCACGAAGCAGGTGTGATTGAGGCGTTGACCACGGGCTACACCAGTTTCCTTGGTGAATTGAAAGATGGCAGCTGGTACCAGATCAGCAGCCGTAAAGTTGACGGTGGCGGGTTCGTTGTAATTGCTCATGATGTAACACAGCGTCGTCAGCTTGAAATGAACCTTGAACGCAATGAGGCCCAGCTGCGGGATGTGCTGAAGGGGCAACCGTTCCCCGTGCTTATTCTCAGAAACAGCGATGGCTGTATTCTGTTTGCCAGTAACGCGGCGGAAAGTGTCCTGGGGGCCGGCCGGAACGAGTTGATTGGGTCAATGATCGGCCGTTTCATGGAAAAGGGCGATGCCGCCGCCTTGCCTTTGCTAGGGTCGGTTTCGGGGCGTCAGGGCACGCTCAGGGAAGCGACATTCCAGCGTATGAATGGCGATAGTTTCCCGGCCCTCTATTCAGGCCTGAAGATGGTTTTTCAGGGCAACGACGCCACTGTGATGAGCTTCATTGATGTTGAAGACAAGGCGCAGTTGGAAGCCGAACTGAAGGCCCAAAGGGAAGCTTTGTTCCAAAGCGAGAAACTGAACGCGCTTGGGACGTTGCTGGCAGGTGTGGCCCATGAATTGAATAATCCGCTGACGGTTGTTGTCGCGAATGCGCATGTGCTTTCCATGTCTTCCGATGATCCTGCGCTTGCGGAACGCGTTCAGAAGATTACCGACGCGGCAGATCGTTGCTCGCGTATTGTGCGCACATTTCTTTCGATGGCCAGGAAGGGCCAGGGGGAGAAAAGGCCGTTCAAAATTGATGATTGTATTCGAAGCGCTCGGGATATTTGCAGTTTTGGCTATAAAACTGACAAAGTGGACATGGATATTTCGATAGCTCCGGATGTTCCCGAAATGATCGGGGATGCAGACCAGTTCAGCCAGGTATTTATCAACCTGTTTCTCAATGCCCAGCACGCATTAGCCAGTCAGGACGGTGCAAAGAAAGTACGGCTGGAATGCATATTCGATGCCGCAACCAAAGAAATTCAGGTGGATGTTCTAGATAATGGGCCTGGCATTCCGGAGAATACTCAAGGGCGTATATTTGACCCGTTCTTCACGACTAAAGACGTGGGAAGTGGCACCGGGCTTGGTCTATTTCTTGTTCGCGGCAGTGTACGGTCTCATGGCGGCACAATTGATCTGATGCCACCAACGCCTGAGAATGCATTATATCGCGGTGCACATTTCCGGTTGCGGTTGCCATTAGGCACCGATGTCGGTGAAGTGCAGAAAGTCAAGGCCACAGGCAAACCCAAAGGGGTAAGCAGCGTTCTTATCGTAGATGATGAGCCGGAAATCCTGACGTCATTGAGCGATATTCTGGAACTTGACGGGCATAAGGTAAGAGCAGTTTCCTCAGGTGGAAAGGCGCTGGAAATCCTGAAAAGTCAAACGTTCGATGTGATTATCAGCGACCTTCGTATGCCAGGACTTTCAGGCCAGGAATTGTTTGAGGCACTTTCACAAGAGCACCCGGAGCTGGTGCGGTCAATAGCTTTCATGACAGGCGATAGCCTGTCCGCGGAAGCTCAGCAGTTTTTGGAAAGTTGTGCGCGGCCTGTTGTAAACAAGCCGTTTTCACCGGCTGATATCAGGGCGCTTATTTACGGCATCGAAAAGGAACAGGCCGACACCTAGGCCTGTTCTATGTCGCACACCAATGCATAGCCGCCACCCCAATAGGTTTTGATCAGCTTTGGAGACCTTGGATTTTCCTCAACTTTCTTGCGCAGCCGGGCAATGCCATTATCGATGCTTCGGTCAAATACGTCCGCCTGCCTGCCTTGCGTAATATCCATCAATTGATCGCGATTGAGAACAGTATGAGGGTTGTCGATCAGCGCTTGCAGAAGTTTGGCCTCGCCTGTGCTTAACTCAACTGTTCGGCCATCTTCATGGATGATCTCGTGACTTGCCGCAGAGAATGTCCAAGGGCCGAACCGGACCTTTGCGGTCCCGCGCCGGGATTGTGCGGGCCTGCCTGAACTGCGGCGCAAAACGGCTTTAACTCTTGCCAGCAGTTCGCGGGGGTTAAAAGGCTTGGTCACATAGTCGTCAGCCCCGACCTCAAGGCCTATAATCCGTTCAGTTTCCTCTGTACGACCTGAAAGGAAAATAACAGGAATTTCTGCTTGGCTTTGCAGTGTCTTGCATAGCTGAATGCCGTCGTCCTTGCCCAGCATAATATCAAGGATGGCAAGGTCAGGTTTTTTGGTGCGAACAGCAGCGAGCGCAGAAGCTGAGTCTGCCGCCATGCACGCAGAATATCCGTTCATTTCCAGGTATGCAGCCACAGGCTCCCGGATGTCCGGTTCGTCATCGACTACCAGAATATGAGGTTTGGTGATCACCTCTGCACTCCTGTTTCAACCGCCGTATTAGTCGGCGTGTTTTTTGCCCTGTTATCGGGAGGCGCCAGACTTATCAAGTCACGATACAATTTAATACAAAATTTTACAGCCGCGGCAAACTTATCCGCTCCTCGAGTGCTATCCATTGAGAGAACTTTGGCACTGGTTTTGTCTGACATTTGGTTGGTAGTTGGAGAGCAAACATGTTCGATAGTGGCGGCATTGCAGAACGCGGCGTTGTGATCGTCGACGAGACGCTTGAAGTCAAACTGTGGAACTCCTGGCTTGAGCATGTTTCGGGTGTCAGCAGTGCCTGCACAAAGGGCAAGCAGCTGCCTGACCTGATGCCCGGGATGGGAGGCTCAGTACTTGAGAGGCACATTCTTGAGGCTATTTATACCGGCAAGACGACTGTCGTAAGGGCACAGGATATATCCCAGATGGCATGGGCCCACGACTTGCAGGTGTCCATTAGCCCGCTTGATCGCAACAGCCTCAAGCGGCTGATGGGACGGAAAGCATCACCGCTACAGGCCTATTGCATGGTGGAATTCAGTTCTTCCTACCCTATGCAGTATAAAACGCCCGACACCACCCTTTTCTCACCGCTTCAGGCACCTGCCTCCGTGTCCCCGAAAGTCCTTCTGCTAGAAGGGGACACGGAGATCAGGCCTGAGATTACATCAATCCTGCAGGTTCAGGGATGTCAGGTGTGTGTGGCAAAAACGGGCACGGAAGCAATACGCATAATTCAGCTTTCCGATCGCTTCGATCTATTTTTGGCCGATATCTGTGATCCACATCTTGGCGGCTTTGATGCCATGATGCAGATACGGTCCCTGCCGTCTGATAAAGGGCATATTCCCGCCGTTGCATTGGTTTCAGACGGTTCTTTTCAAGATCGTGATCGCCTGCTTAACGCGGGCTTTAGCGACTATTTTATCAAACCCTATTTCAAAACATGTCTGCCCAGGGTCTGCCGTAATTTCCTCGGTCAGCGGCAGAGTTTAATGACCGGTGAGGTATCCCATGCCTGAAATTCTTAAAGGTGCGCGCGCTCAATTTGATGCGGATATGAAACGTGAGGAAACTGCTCCTATTCGCCTTGTCCAGAGCCGGAACGCTGTTCCCGAATTTGATGAGGAACCCATCAGACGGTCAGTAAATCATAACAAGACCCCAGCTGCTGCACGTTCCAATGACCCGGTTGTGCAGCACGCGCCCGCCGCTTCGGTGGCGGGCGCATCCCAGCCGACGGTTAGGAAAGGGTATGCCGAAGAACGCAGGTTGCGCGTGCAAGCGGCTTCACAGGCGCGTCGCAAGGCAGCCAAGCCGTCTTCCGCACGCAACAGCGAAAATTGTGAAGTTCGTCGCTGTTTCAGTTGCGGCAGCAGCATGAGTGCCACGCGTTATCGACGCAGCCTGTTGCGGTTTGTTCGGGTTTATCGCTGTAGCAATTGTCGCCGTCATTTCGAGCAGGATGCGCGGGGTTTTCAAGGCTTTTACGTTGGCCTGGTAGTCACATTGGGTGCGCCCTTCATTTATGCCTGCCTTGCCAAGCCCCAGATATCCTATCTGGAAATTGGTGCAGTTGCCTTGGTGATGTTCCTTCTTCTTTGGCCCGTTTATGTGAATGTGGGGCACTATCTCAAGGCGCCCGTTATCATGCGGCGCGTTGCGAGCCCGCTTTTGCCTGTCAGCAGTGGCAGAACCTATTGGGGCCGTACTTTGGGCGGCGAAAGCAGGCTTTTCGGTGCTGTATTTGGTGTTGGTTTTGGCATGTTTGCCTATTTCTCCTTGATGATTGCAGCACTTGCTTTGGCACTTTGATCCGCAATTTCTCTTTGCAATCCGCTAGCAAATCGGTTGTTCTACCCCATCGAGATTGATGGGGAGATATCCGATGCTCAAGAAAATTATGATTGGCGGTGGCGTCGCCGTAGCTGTTGTTGGCGGTTTTCTGGCCGATACAGTGATAGATGCTGGTGCCCTGAAGGATATTGAACCTCATTTTCATGGCCAGTGTGACACTGTACGCGGAGTTGTGGGCGCGGAAGATATTACGATCGATCCAGACAGCGGTTTCGCCTATATATCGAGCCATGACCGTCGGACATGGACGCGGACCGGTAGTGCTGACGGCAACATCTTCCTTTATCGGCCCGGCAGTCTCGCGCGTCCGCTTCCCATGCCGCATGATTTTGAAGGCCCATTCCACCCCCATGGTATCGCCATCTGGCGTGATGAAACTGGGCCTGACAGATTGTTTGTGGTCAACCATCCGGATACAGCAGATGGCCCGTTGAAGGGAGTGTTGATTTCTAGCCAGATCGAGATTTTCGATATTGATGGGGGCACGCTTAAGCACATCCGTACCGTCACGCCTGAGGCTCCCTATAGCCTGAATGATGTGGTGGCAATTGGCCCGGACAGCTTCTATGCCAGCATCGACAAGGGTAGCGAAACGCGCTTTGGGCGCCAACTTGAAAGTTATGGTCGTTTGTCCCGCGGGGGCATTGCCTACGGTGACAAAAACGGTATGCAAAAGCTGACTGACGGGCTGGTGTATCCGAACGGCATACAGTGGGATGGTGTGCATCTGATGGTGGCCGAAACCACAGGCGAAAGGCTCCTGGCTTTCAAGCAAGGGCTAGAGCCCACCGACCTGAAGCTTGTGGCGAAAACAGATATTGATAGCGGCCTTGATAACCTTGAATGGGATACCGACGGAAACCTGTGGATTGGTGCGCACCCACGTGCCATCGATTTCCCTGGCCACGCGGCAGATCCGCTCAATCGCTCTCCCAGCCAGGTTTTGAAGGTAACATTCGACGGTGCAGTCTTTGATGTCACTGAAGTGTATCTCAACGACGGTAACCCTTTGTCAGGCTCCAGCGTCGCGGCGCCGTTTGGTAAACGGTTGCTGATTGGCAGCGTGTTTGAGCCCTATATCCTCGACTGCGGCATGTAGGGTGTCAGATTGGCCAGGCGCCGGAAATATTTTACCAAGAAGCGAAAACGCGAGCTCACATCCCGTTCTATCAAATATGGTTTTCTTTCTGTCGCTGTAGCCCTTGCAATGGCAATGGGCTGGCTGGGTGTTTCGGCGGCTGTTCGCCTTTCTAAGGGGCCGACGCCCCTGGAAAATGGCGTATGGATACAAGGCGTTATCTCAGAGAGGGTGGCACTTGGCGCGAAAGACTATCATCGGCGGATCATTCATTTGGAAGAAGATGAGGTTAGCATTCTGTTACCGAAATATCTGGCAAAAAGAAGGGACGAGGAATTTTCCATCGGCGAAGTGGTTGCCGTTTTAACAAGTGCTCAAGAGACCTTTGGGCCGATTTGGGACCAAAGCCGACACCTTGTGCCAATGACCATTGAAGCCGCCTCAGGGCAGATCTATTCCTATCAGGATTTTACTCGCGAATGGAAGAGTGTGTATCGCGGGCAAGTCACCATTGTGGTTCTCTTTGCCTTGTTACTGGTGGTCATCTACTCGGTTACGAAAAGAGCGAAAGCACGTCGGAAGTTTCCTTAGGTGAAAAAATGATTTGCGAAACGGGGCGTGAAGAGGAAGCCAGGTGCGCGTTCTGTCGCAGCGGCGGGTTGTCGCAGGGTAATCTGACCATACTTCTCCTATATTCAGGCCATGGGCGCAGCGACTGGAACACGCAGGGCCCGATGGTATGAAAGTATGGGAGAGATGAGATGGCCCAACAAACTGCCCCAAAGGAATATCAAAACCCGCATTATGTGCCGAAGGGCATATCCGACCACGTTGCCTTCGGCTTTGTGAAGCTTTTGCGCTTCTTCGCTGATACCTTCTTCGCCAAACGCTATGGCCACCGGGCTGTGGTGCTGGAAACCGTGGCGGCGGTGCCAGGCATGGTGGGAGGTTTGCTGCAACACCTGAAGGCCCTTCGGCAAATTCGCGATGACGAAGGTTGGGTGAAGGAACTGCTCGAGGAAGCAGACAACGAGCGCATGCATCTGATGACCTTCATCCATGTGGCGCAGCCCACTTTGTTTGAACGCGCGGTGATCATGATCACACAGGCGATTTTCTATAACCTTTATTTCTTCCTCTATCTGTTTGCGCCCAAGACTGCCCACCGGGTGGTGGGATATTTCGAGGAAGAAGCGGTTACAAGCTATACCCACTATCTGGCTGAGATCGACGCCGGGCGGCATGAAAATGTGCCAGCACCCCAGATCGCCATTGATTATTGGGGCCTTGGGGCCGCGGCCACCCTGCGAGATGTGGTTCTGGTTGTACGCGAAGATGAAGCCGGCCACCGGGACCGCAATCACCTGTTCGCCGACCAGTTGGCCGAAGGCAAGCTGCCGAAAGGCGCGGGTTCAGGCGCGCACTAGCCTACAGGAAGGTTACCGACAGGGCCGCCCCGCTGCTGATGCTTTGGGCGGCCTTTTCGATATCTGCACCAAAACGTTCCAGCACCCGCTCCCGCCGCACTTTCATGGTGTGGGTAAGGATGGCGTTCTCGATCGTCCAGGGTTCTGGTGCCACCAAAACCGCTCCCATCTGTGCATGGCGTTCCAGCGAGCGGTTTATGTCTGCTACCTGCTGGCGGATATGGGCCTCAAGCGAGGCCTCTGTTTCACCTGTGGCGGTTTCCGCAATCACCAAGAGCAACACGGGCTGGGCAAGGCCATGGCCCACAAGGCAGGCCTGATCAAGAAGGTCGCTTTCCAGGAAACGGGCCTCAATCGGCATGGGGGCCACATATTTGCCCTTGGCGGTTTTGAAGGTTTCCTTAACTCGGCCTTTGAGGATAACAAAGCCGTCCTCGTCCAGTTCGGCCCTGTCACCGGTATGGACCCAGCCGTCCCTGAATGTTTCGGCTGTTTTCTCGGGCATCTTGTAATAGCCCAAGCTGCAACCGGGGCCGCGCGCGACCAACTCGCCTTCTTCCGTTATGCGCACTTCCACGCCGGGGATCGGTTTGCCCACACTTTCCGGCTTGTTGCTGCCTTCGGGCGTGGTGGCAATGGGCAGGATTTCGGTTTGGCCATACCCGTCCATCAGGGGCAGGCCAAACAGTTTGAACCATTCCTTGATATGGGGCGGCACTGGCGCGGTGGTGGATACCATCTTCTTCACGCTGGATAGCCCGAGTTTATCCCGCACCATGGCAGCCACCATGTTTGCGTTCGGGCCTGTGAGTGCGGCCTTGAGTGTATCGGCGCCACCGTCAGTGCCCGCGATTACGGCTTGGCTCAGTTTGTCCCAGATGCGCGGCACACCGAAGAAATAATCCGGTTCCGCCACGGAAAGATCAGCCGCGAATGTTTCCAGGCTTTCGTTGAAATAGATGGTGCCACCCACATGCAGGCAGTGCAGTTCGATGATCAGCCGTTCCGCCAGATGGGCCAGCGGCAGATAGGATATGAAGCGCCAACCGTCTTCCGATTTGGTCTCCGTGACAAGCGCATGGGTGGCGCGGCCCAAACTGCCGAGGGAATGCATCACCCCCTTTGGTTTGCCCGTTGTGCCAGAGGTGAAGATCAAGGTGGCGATATCTTCTTTTTCGTGCCCCTTCGGGGCAGGGGTGGTTTGTCCTTCGGCCAGCAGGGTATCCCATGTCAGGTCACCTTCGGCGGGATCAATGCCGGGCAACGTAACCACAGTAATGCCGTCAGGCAGGTACGGTTTCACGTCGGCCCAGTTGGTGCTTTCCCCCAGAAACAGCAGCTCTACATCAGCGAAATCCAGCACATAATTGAAGGTGTCAGGGCGCATGGTGGTGAACACCGGTACCGTGAGGTTGCCTGCCGCAAGGATTGCAAGGTCTGCCAATATCCAGTGTGCCCGGTTTTTTGACAAGATAGCCGCTTTCTTGCCGTGCCCCAGCCGGGCGTGAAGGGCTGCCGCCATCTGGCCCACCATCTCATGCGCTTCCGCCCAACTGATGGGGGATTGCTGACCCGCCGCAAGATCTATCAGAAAAGGCGTATCAGCTTTTACGTTTGCCCAATGGCCCAAATCCTCAAGTGCTGTTCTTATGCCTGCCTGCACGTGATTGCCTCCCCACATAGCTGCCCCCTCAAGCTTTCAATAGTTCCTGCGCGATAATGGATTGCCTGATCTGGTTGGTGCCCGCGCCAATCTCGATCACTTTGCCGGACCGATACAGCCGGTTCACTTCTGTTTCCCGCATAAAGCCCATGCCGCCATGGATTTGCACGGCGTTATCCAGCACCCGCATCATGGCCCGTCCCGTGTGCAGGGCCGCCATGGCGCTACGCATATGCACAGGGCCGCGCCCACCGCCGCCGCGTTCCAGATCATTCACTTCCTTAAGGAGCTGGTAGGATGTGGCGCGCATGGTCTCTACGTCGGTATACATGTCTGCCAGAAGGCCCTGCACCAGTTGGAAATGCCCGATCGGTTTGCCGAACTGGGCGCGTTCCTTGGCGTAGTCAAGGCTCAGGTCCAGCGCGCGCTGGGCTACACCAATTGAGGACGCGCACAGGAACACCCGCTCGATATTGAGTCCGCTCATCACCACAGCCACACCGTGGTTTTCCGCACCTATCAGGTTTTCTGCAGGCACATGGCAATCATTAAATACCAGTTCGCCCGTTGGGCTGCCGCGCCAGCCCATTTTGTCCAGCTTCTGGGCCACTTCAAAACCGGGAAACTCCTTCTCCACGATGAAGGCCGAGATGCCGTGTGCGCCCGCCTCGGGATTGGTTTTGGCATACACCAGAAGGATATCGGCCACAGGGCCATTGGTGATGAACATCTTGCGGCCATTGAGCACATAGTGGTCACCATCCCGCCGGGCGGTGGTAGCCATGGAACCAAGCGCGTCTGACCCGGCCCCCGGCTCTGTCAGCCCCAAGGCGCCGATGGCACCCGCGGTGAACATGGGCAGATATTTGGCCTTCTGGGCTTCGTTCGCGTTTCTGACAATATTGTTGATGCACAGGTTTTCGCTGGCGCCCCAACTGGCCGAAAGGCAGTGGTTCCAATAGCTGAAGGCCTCGGCAAGCAGGGCCTGACTTGTGAAATCAAGCGCCGCGCCGCCAAAGTTTTCCGGCACAGTGGTGCCTAGAAAGCCGGTGTCTGCCATGGCGCGATAGGCCTCGGCCGGGAACCAGTCTTCATCATCCATTTTGGGCAGAAGCGGCCAAAGCTCTTTCTCTCCATAGCGGTAGGCGGTGTCATACAGGGCTTGCTGCTCGGCTGAGAAACCAAAGGATTGCAGGTTCGGGATCATGCCTGGCTCCAGCCCAGTTCTGCCACATGGGCGCGGGTTTCGGCGGGTGTCATGACCTCCCGTCCGGCATTACGGGCGCAGGCGGCAAGGGCTTCGATCATCTCGCCGTTTGACCGCGCCTTGTCGCCATTTGGCAGATAGAAGCAATCCTCAAGTCCCGTGCGCAGGTTACCGCCCAGCTCCGCCACCCGCTGATGCACCGGCCAGACGTTTTGGCGGCCAATCAATGTGGCCTGCCAGGGGCTGCCTTCGGGACGGTATTTCACGAGAAGTGGCAAGAGGTCAGCGTCACACGGCATACCGGACGCCACTCCCATCACAAAATTCACGTCGGCGCGGCTGACCATGCCGTTCTCGATATAAAGGCCCACGGACCGCAAGATGCCGATATCGAAACATTCAAACTCGGGCACGATATTGTATGTGCGCATGCACTCAAGCATCTCAGCCACTTTGTCCACCGGGTTCTGGAAGGTCATTGGCGGCCACGCCCAGTTGCCGTCGCGCCGGGTTTTCAGGTAATTGAGCGTGCCCGCGTTCATCGCAGCCATTTCTGGTTTGCAGTGGGCGAGATAGTCCAGCACGTCTGACTGGTCCCGGCCCACGACACCTGTGGTCATATTGATCACCACGTCAGGGCAGGCGGCGCGAATGGCGTCATTGATTTCAAGCGCCAATGCCCCATCCCAGCTAGGCAGGTGGCCTTTGCCCGCTTCCTGTTGCCTGTAATGGCAATGCATGATCGTGGCACCCTGATCATAAGCTGCCTTGGCCTCAGCCGCCATTTGTTCGGGCGTTACCGGCACATTATGTTGGGTCGGGTCCGTCAGTACGCCTGTGAGCGCACAGGTCAGGATGGCTTTGTCTGTCATGATGGTTCCCCCGGTGTAATGGTGGCAAGGGGTGCTCTGGCTTTCACCTGTGCGCCCACGCTTGCGGTCAATTCTGATATTGTGCCGTCCATATCGGCGCGGATGTGATGTTCCATTTTCATGGCTTCGATCACGCAGATCAGGTCCCCCGCGCTGACGTTTTCGCCGTTTGCGGTGGCAACGGCAACAATCTGGCCATCCATCGGGGCCGCCAGTTTGCCTGTGCCTGCGCCGCCTGATTTTTCGGCTGGCGCGTGGGTGATATCGATTGCGGCAAAATGCCAGCGGCCCAGGTCGGCATAATGGTGGTTACCATCTGTCCAGTGGCGGGCATGCACCTTTTCACCTTTGTATGTGAAAATCTCGCCGTCAAAAGACGCAATGCGTGTCTCTCCCTCTGCAGCAACCGTGATATCCCAACCTTGTGCGGTTTTGGTTTGCCGGGTTTCAACAGAAATACGTTCCCCTGCAACCTCAAGGATACGGCGTGTTTTTGCGCCCGAAAGATTGGTCCAGCCACCAAGGCCCGGCATCGGGCTTTCCTTCAGCGCATTTGCCTGCATGATCAGCGCAATGGCCAATGCCTGTTTGATGGCGGGCACGGGAAGGAACGTGGCTGAATGTTCCAGCGTATGGGTTCGCGTGGCGCCCGTGCTGAAAGGCTCACTTTTCAGCAGATGGGACAGCCAGGCTTTATTGGTGCCAAGGCCCGCAATACGGCTGCCCGCCAGCATGGCAAGAAGGCGCAGGCGTGCGTCTTCCCGCGTTTGACCGTGGGCGATCAGTTTCGCCAGCATCGGGTCGTAATAGGGGCTGACCGTATCACCCGCGATTACGCCACTATCCAGCCGCGCGCCTGCGGGCGTGGGAATATCGAACACGCCCAATGTGCCTGTTTGTGGCATAAAGTGTTGGGCCGGGTCCTCGGCATAAAGGCGGGCTTCGATGGCATGCCCTGAGATCGAAACATCGCTTTGCGTGAGCGCCAAGGCCTGGCCGCTTGCAATCCGCAGCTGTTCCGCCACCAGATCAAGGCCTGTCACCAGTTCGGTCACAGGATGTTCCACCTGCAGGCGGGTGTTCATTTCAAGGAAATAGATGGCGCCTTTTTCATCTACCAAAAATTCAACCGTGCCGGCCCCCGTATAGCCAACTTCGCTTGCCAGTTTGACGGCTGCCGATGTGAGGGCTGCGCGTGTTTCATCGGAAATCGTGGCGCAGGGGGCTTCTTCTATTACTTTCTGATGACGCCGCTGGCTCGAACAATCCCGTTCAAACAAATGCAAGACGGTGCCTTGGCTATCGGCCAATATCTGCACTTCCACATGGCGGGCATCCTCGATCAGTTTTTCAAGGATGATCCCGCTATCACCGAAGGCTGATCCGGCTTCCCGCCGGGCGCTGGCGAGGGCGTCAGTGAAGTCGTCCAGCCTGTCCACACGGCGCAGGCCGCGCCCACCACCACCCGCTGTGGCTTTGATCATCAAGGGCACGCCGATGCTTTTTGCTTCGGCCAAAAGGACGGCATCGTCTGTATCTGTACCGTCAAAGCCCGGCACCACCGGTACGCCTGCCTTGTCGGCGATTTGGCGCGCGGTACGTTTGCACCCCATCTGCCGGATCACATCGGCGGTTGGCCCCACGAAGATTAACCCAGCGTTCGTCACCGCTTCCGCAAAGTCCGGATTTTCAGACAGGAAACCATAACCCGGATGGATGGCATCCGCGCCAGTTTCACGGGCGGCATTCAGGATAGCGCCGATGCTGAGGTAGGATTCTGTCGCGGGCCCCGGGCCTATACAGATGCTGCTGTCAGCCAATTTCACATGCTGCACGGCTTTGTCGGCCTCTGAATAAACTGCGATGGTATGAATGCCCATGGCTTTTGCCGTGCGCATGATCCGCACTGCAATTTCACTCCGGTTGGCGATCAGAAGACGCTTGATCATGCGTGGCCCTCCGCCCATGCAGGTAACCGTTTTTCTGCAAACGCCTGCGTGCCCTCGCGCCCTTCACCCCCGAGCGAGGCCGTGAACAGCTCTGCCGCCTTATCGAGCGTTTCGGGGGTAACAGTGTTCCCCATGCCGATCAGCATTTGTTTGGTTGCGGCCAGAGCTTCGGGCGCAGCTTTATGCGCCTGTTTGAGAATATCAGTCAGCCTCTGGTCCATCGCCAGGGCGCCAGCTTCAGCATAATGCACCAGCCCCAGCTTGCGGGCTTTCTTGCCAGAAATGATGGCGCCAGTGAGGGCAAGATTGCGTGTGTGCGTCAGGCCAATGCGGGCGCACACGAAAGGCGCGATCTGGGCCGGTACCAGCCCAAGCGTTACTTCAGGCATGCCAAAGCGGCAATCAGCGTCTGCAATGGCGATATCGGATACACACACAAGGCCAAACCCGCCGCCCATAGCGGCCCCGCGGCAGAAGCTGATCAGAAGCTTGGGGAAAGCCTGTGCGCGCTCAAGCAACGTGCCGAACAGGCGGTTGCCTTTGGTGATGGCATCAGGCGTTTTGGGGCCTGTGGCAAAGCCTTTGAGGTCACCACCCGCGCAGAAAACGCCGCCTGCCCCCCGAAGCACCATGATGCGCACGCCGGGGTCGGCCTCGGCGCTATCAAAAGCCGCCATAAGGGCCTCAACCATGGCGCCATTCATGGCGTTTCGCGCATGGGGCCGGTTGAGGGTGACATACATCACGCCGCCAGCCTGGCTGATCAGGATCGGGGCTTCATCAACCATTGGACATACCCATGATCTTGGTCAGGATGCGAAGCATGGTTTCGTCGGACCCGCCACCGATAGAGCTCAACCGTCCGTCGCGGTAGGACCGGGCAACCAGATTGTCCCACATGAAGCCCATGCCACCCCAATATTGGAGGCAGGCATCCGGCACTTCGCGTGCAAGCCGGCCGGCTTTCAGCTTGGCCATGGTGGCGAGCTTGGTAACGTCCACGCCGTTGATATATTGTTCGGTGGCGTGCCACACCAGCGCCCGCAGCGCCTCCACTTCGGTTTGCAGTTCGGCCAGCCGATATTGCACCACTTGATTATCGAGCACGGCGCCACCAAAGATTTGCCGGTCACGTGTATAGTCGATGGTGCGCTGGATGGTGTCGGACAGGCCTTTGGGGCCCAACATGGCCGCACACAGGCGTTCTTCCTGAAACTGCATCATCTGCATGCGGAAACCGTCGCCTTCGCGCCCGATCAGGTGACGTTGCGGTACCCGCACATCATCAAGGAATATCTGTGCGGTGTCGGACGAGCGCATCCCCAGTTTGTTCAGTTTTTCCGAGAAACTGACGCCGGGCGTATCTGTTGGCACCACGATCAACGATTTGTTCTTGTGGGCGGGGGCTTCGCCCGTGTTGGCCAGAAGGCAGAGGAAATCGGCTTGTGTGGAATTGGTGATCCACATTTTGGTGCCATTGATTACATAGTCATCGCCGTCCTTCACTGCGGTGGTTTTGATCGCTGCCACGTCTGAGCCCGCATGGGGTTCGGATACGGCAATCGAACACACCATATCGCCCGCGATGGCGGGGGCGAGGAACTCGTGCCGCAGCTCATCAGAGCCGAAGCGTGCAAGGGCAGGGGTGGCCATATTGGTTTGCACGCTGATACCCATGGGCACGCCACCACAGTTGATGCCGCCCAGTTCTTCGGCCAGCACCATTTCGTAGGAATAATCGAGGCCGAGGCCGCCAAATTCTTCCGGTTTGGAAATGCCCAGAAGGCCCAGGTTGCCCATTTTTTTGAACAATTCGTGGGCCGGGAAAATGCCCGCTTCTTCCCATTCGTCCACATGTGGGTTCACCTCTTCGGCGACAAAACGGGCGACTGTGCGCCTCAGTTCATTGTGCTGGTCTGTAAAAAGCATGGTGTTTCCTTCCCCCTAGAAGCGTGCAACGCCGAATGTGTTTGGCCGGGTTTCGCGGGTGTCCGCGTCCCGGCAGACATCAAGCAGGTAAATCAAAAGGTTACGGGTATCGCGCGGGTCTATGATGCCGTCGTCCCACAGGCGCGCGGTGCCATAAAGGGCTGTCGAACAGGCATCCATCTGGCTTGCTGTGGCCTGTTCCATGGCCTTGAGCGCGACTTCGTCAGGCTCTTCGCCCATGCGTTTGGCTTTTTCGGTGCCCACGATCCGGAGCACCATGCCTGCCTGCGCGCCACCCATGACGGCGGTTTTGGCATTGGGCCAGGAAAAGACAAAACGGGGGTCCACGCCCCGGCCACACATGGCATAGTTGCCTGCACCGTAGCTGCCGCCGATATGAATGGAGATGCGCGGCACCCGCGCGTTGGTGACCGCCTGAATAAGCTTTGACCCGTGTTTGACAATACCGCCTGCCTCGGCGTCCTTGCCCACCATAAAGCCGGTGGTGTTATGGAGGAACAGGATCGGAATGCCCGCCTGATCACAGAGCTGCACAAATTGGGCGGCCTTGGTGGCGCCGATGGGTGTGATGGGGCCATTGTTGCCAATGATGCCCACGGTTTGGCCTGCGATGCTGGCGTGCCCGCACACGGTTTGGCTGTCGTAATCATTTTTGAAATCAAGGAAGTCTGACGCGTCCACCAGCCGGGCGATCACCTCGCGCACGTCATAGGGTGTTTTGGCGTCTGCGGGCACCACGCCGATCAGATCTTCGGTCGGATATGCGGGTGCGGGGTAGTCATCTTGGCTGGTATTTGGCGCTTTCCATGGCAGGCGTGACATAATTTCGCGGGCATAACGGATACCGTCTGCGTCGTCTTCCGCCAGATATTCGGCGGTGCCGGTTACCTCTGCATGCAGCTCGGCACCGCCAAGCTCTTCATCCTTGGCGATTTCGCCGGTGGCTGCCTTCAAAAGCGGTGGGCCCGCGAGGAAAACTTTCGACCGCCCGCGCACCATCACCACATAGTCCGACAGGCCCGGTTGGTAAGCGCCGCCCGCCGTGCTGCTGCCATGCACTACAGTGATCTGCGGCATGCCAGCGGCTGAAAGCCGTGCCTGATTTGCAAAGCTACGCGCACCTTCGACGAACATGTCAGACACATGCTGCAGGTTGGCGCCGCCGCCTTCCATCAGGCCAACAACAGGCAGCCTGTTTTCCATGGCGATATTCTGCAGGCGCAGGGATTTGTTGAGCCCGGCGGGTGTTACCGTGCCACCTTTGACCGCGCTGTTGGACACGATCACCATGCAGCGCTTGCCTGACACATAACCAATGCCCGCGATGGAGCCGCCAGCGCCCGAGCCATCCCGGTCGTCATACATTTTGTATCCCGCAAGGGCAGACAGTTCGAGGAATGGTGCGCCGGGATCAAGAAGCAGTGCCAATCGTTCCTTGGGCAGGAGCTTGCCGCGTTTGTCAAACAGCGCGCGGGCCTTTTCCTGCGCTGCCGCTTTCAGTTCCTCAATGGCGGCGATTTCGTCCATTGCGGCCTGCATCGCAGCGGCGTTTTTCTGGAAGGTGTCTGAACCGGCGTCGATTGTGCTGACAAGTGCGGGCATATCAGTCTCCCCCACCCAGAATTTTGGGCACTTTGTAGCGGTGGAAGCCCTGATAGCTTTCGCTGTTTTTGGCGCCCTGTGGTGGAAATAGCGGGCTGAAGAGGCTGCTGGCGCCATCAACCCGCAGGCTGGCGCCCGAGATAAAGGCAGCGCCGTCGCTCAGCAGAAACACAATCGCGCTGGCGATTTCCGCTTCAGTGGCAATGCGGCCCAAGGGCACCAGATTCTTGAGTTGCGGGATCATCGCCTTGGAGGTTGGGTCTTCATAGCTGTCGAAGCCGGAGGATGCCACCCAGCCGGGCGCGACCGAATTGATGCGCACACCGAAGCGGCCCCATTCCACAGCGGCTGTTTTTGTGAAATTCTCGCAAGCGGCCCGTGCGGCCCCGGAGTGCCCCATGGTGGGCATGCCATCATGGAAATCAGCCGTGATATTCACAACCGCGCCGCCCGTATCCTTCATGGACTGGGTGACAAGCTCGCGTGTCATGTTGAAGGCGCCGACCACATTGGTTCTGAGCACCGTTTCAAAGCCTTTGGTTGAGATGGCTTCAAGGGGGGAGGGATATTGGCCGCCCGCATTGTTCACAAGGCCGTGGACAGGCCCATCCTCAAGAATGGCTGCAATGGTGGCCGCCACCGCCTCTTCATCCCGTATATCGAAAGCGCGGGTGGTGCATTTGCCGCCATCCTCGATGATTTCGGCCTGAACCCTATCCAGCTTTTCCTGCGTGCGACCGGTGATGATAACCTCGGCCCCGAGGGACGCCAACTCATGCGCGGTGCAGCGCCCGATGCCGCTGCCGCCACCCGTGACGATAATGCGTTTGCCGCCAAACAGCCCGGCACGAAAAACGGACTGATACCCTGCCTCCCCAGACATATGCGCCCTTCCACTTGATTTAATTTCTTTCATTAATTAAAAACAAGCAAGCGCTTGGTTGTCAAGCGCGATAGAAAAAGATAGCTTTGCCGCATGACCGAAGCCCTGAAACAATTGCTGCCAGATGTGGAAAACATAAGCCCTGCAAAAGAACGGCTTTTGCGCGTAGCCATTGATTTATTTTATGAAAAAGGCTTCGAACGAACGACCGTGCGGGACATTGCCGCGCGCGCAGGCATCTTGTCGGGCAGCCTGTTTCATCATTTCAAAAGCAAGCAGGAAATCCTCTTTACCGCTATGGCACTGACGACTCGCGGCATGGGGGAAGCCGCGGAAAAAGCAGTGGATGGCCTTGATGATCCGGTTGATCAGTTGCGGGCGTTGGTGCTGTGTGAGCTGAGCCATGTGCACCGGGATGGGGAGCATGCCGCCTATGTGTTGGTGGACGAATGGCGCAGCCTTGATGAAGAATACCGCGAAGCCGTGCTCGCGATCCGGGATACTAGTTATGAACGCTGCTGGGCAGAGGCGCTTGACGGGTGTGCGGCGGCCGGTTTGATCAAATCGGATCCGCGCATTGCTCGGCAGTTGATCCGGGGTGCCAACGCCTGGTCAAAAAACTGGTTCCAGACAGATGGGAAGCTGACACTGACTGATTTGGCTGATGAAGTTTTGGCGAATTTTCTGACGTTATAGCCTAGCATTTCTGCGGTTTATCGTGTTTTTCATCCTTTTCGCCGCAATCCTTGTGCGCATGGAAATCACCCCGCTATAACTGTGCGCCTGAAAAAATGACAAGGGCCAGATGCCTTGGGATAGGCAGCCGCCCACATAAGACACCAAAGGGGAAATCATGAAAAAAATTGGAAGAGCAGCCATGGCTGCGGCGCTTATGGGCCTCGCATTGCCGATGATGGCGCCAATGACGACAGCAGAGGACAACAACCCGTTTTTTGAAGAATGGACTACACCACACGGTGCGCCCCCGTTCAGCAACATTGAAAACGCTCATTACAAACCTGCATTCGAGCGTGCCTTTGCAGAAAACCGGGCTGAAATTAATGCAATTGCCAATAATCCGGCGGCACCTACGTTTGAGAACACCATCGCGGCGCTTGATAAGGGTGGCAAGCTTCTCAACAAGGTTTCCGGTGTTTTCTACAACCTGACCAGTTCGCACTCGAACGACGAGATGCGGGCAATCCAGAGCGAAATTTCCGCCATGTTCTCTCGTCACACCAACGATACGCTCTTTAACAAGAAGCTGTTTGACCGTGTGGATGCGCTTTACCAGAAGCGTGACAGCCTGGGCCTGAATGCCGAGCAGCAGCGTATGCTGTGGCGTACACATCTGGATTTCACCCGTGCAGGCGCCAATTTGGACGAAGCCGCAAAAGCGGAATTGGCAAAACTGAATGAGGAAATTTCGGGCCTTACGATCAAGTTCGGCCAGAATGTATTGGCGGCGACCAATGCATTTGAAATGGTTGTGGACAAAGAAGCCGATCTGGCAGGACTGCCTGACTTTGTAATTGCAGCCGCTGCCTCCACGGCGGAAGACCGGGGCCAACCGGGCAAATGGATGTTCACAAGCACACGGTCGTCCTTCACACCCTTCATGACCTTTTCCACGCGCAGAGACCTGCGGGAGAAAATGCACAAGGGCTATATGGCGCGCGGCGAGAAGGGCAGCGCCCATGACAACACAGGCCTTGTGAAACAAATCCTGAAGGCGCGGCAAAAGCGGGCCGAGCTGTTGGGCTACAAGAACCATGCAGAATTCCAGATGGCGGATCGCATGATGGGCCATCCGGATCGGGCGTTTGAGCTTCTCAATCGTATCTGGGCGCCTGCGCTTGAAAAAGCCAAGGAAGAACGCGCAATGCTTCAGGCCATGGTGCGCGAGGAAGGCCATGATTTTGACCTTCAGCCATGGGACTGGTGGCACTATGCCGAAAAGGTACGCAAGGCCAAATATGACCTGGATGAGCAGGCCGTGAAGCCCTATTTCGTGCTCAATAACGTGCGCGACGGTGCCTTCAAAACAGCCAATAAATTGTGGGGCCTGACCTTCAAGCAGCGCACTGACATCGACACCTATCATGAAGATGTGCAGGTGTTTGAAGTGTATGAAAAGGATGGTTCTTACCTTGGCCTGTTCCTCGCGGACTATCACCCGCGCGCGTCGAAGCGCGGTGGTGCCTGGAACAACAGCTTCCGTGCCCAAACCAAGGTTGATGGCAAGGTAACGCCGATCGTAGTGAATGTGATGAGCTTCCCGAAAGGCTCAGGCGACGTACCGCCGCTGTTGTCGGCAGACAATGCGAGCACACTGTTCCACGAATTCGGCCACGCCATGCATACGCTGATGTCTGAAGTTACTTATGGCCGCTTGAATAGCCTGGCGTGGGACTTTGTTGAGTTCCCTAGCCAGATTTTTGAGGGCTGGGCGTTTGAGCCTGAAATGCTGCGCGAATATGCAAAACACTATAAAACCGGCGAAGTGCTCCCTGAAAGCATGATCGAGCGCATGGAAGCGGCGTCCAAATTCAATCAGGGTTTTGCGACCGTGGAATATGTATCTGCCGCCTTGATGGACATGATGTGGCACACGCGGAAAATCTCGGACGACACAGATGTTGCCGCATTTGAAAAGTCGCTTCTGGATGAAATCGGCCTGATTGACGAGATTGTCGTGCGCTACCGTACGCCATACTTCAACCATGCCTTTGGTGGGGCTGCCTATGCGGCGGGCTATTATACCTACCTGTGGTCGGAAGTATTGTCGGCAGATGCCTATGCCACTTTCTCGGAAGAAGGCCTCTTCAATCAGGAAGTGGCTGCACGCTTACGCACCAGTATTCTGGAGCCACGCGGTGCACGCGATCCGATGGAAATGTTCGAGGAATTCAAAGGCCGGCCATACAAGCTGGATGCAATCCTTGAGGCACGCGGTCTTACAGACTAACAGGTCTGAGAGTTTGAGATTTTGGAAGCCCCGGTTTTGCCGGGGCTTCTTTTATGAAAGGGCTTTCCTGACCGTTGGCATGATCCTGCGGCTGACGGGAATAGTCTCCCCCCCGGAAAGGGAAAGTGTGCCGGAACCCGACGCATCGCGTTCCAGCTTTTCAACAAAGCGGGTGTTCACGATATAAGACCGGTGAACACGCAGGAAGGTGATGGGGAGCGATTTTTCAAGCTCGGTGAGGCTGCCGCCATGAAGTTTGCGGCTGCCATCTGTGACAACCAGTTCCACATAATCGCGTGCACCCTGGCAATAAACCAGTTCTTCCGTTTGCACCATTTCAACTTCGCCGCTGGTTTTCACCGCGACCGCACTGGGCACCTGTTTCTGCCGGGCTTCGGCGAGCGCCAGCTCAAGCCTGTCTGTTCGGGCCTGATCCGCTGCTTGCTGGGCTTTGATGGCAGCCATATCCTGCAATTGCTGGAAAAACAGAAACAGCAAAAGGGCCGCGACTACATAATAGAAATACACGTCCAGAAAGTCTGATGTGGTTTTGAAAATGGCGAATGCACCAACCGTCAGCGTTGCCGCATAGGCTTTTGACCTTGGAAGCCCCTTGCGAATGCCAACGAGGGAAATGATTGCCCCCATGATTGCCGGTGTCATGAGCGCGAAAGCCGCCTTGCTGTCGTACGACTGGGTAACATAGATGACGGCAAGAGTGGCCAGCGTACCGGCAAACACAATCGTGCGCATCTGCGGCCTTGCAAACCGTGCGGCAACATGGGCCAGCAAACAGGTGCCGCCCAGTGTCGCAAACAGGATAATCAGGGCCAGTCGGATGTCATGAAACTGGTAGCTATAGGCAACAAAACCGCGCGAGATTTCTGTCAGCATTTGCATGCTGGCGAACAGGGCGATCAGAGGGGGCAGCAGGTTGGTCCTGTCGTCACCGTGGCGGTAAGCGAGCAAGCCGAAATATAGCGAACCCGCGATCAGGAGGCCGAGCAAAGGCAGTGCAGGCAGATAACGATGCAGCACATAATCTGTCGGATCGCGAAAGGGCCCAACGGCCAGCACCGCAATCGGGTTGGGCAGGGAAAGGAATCCCTTGTGGCCCGACATGGCGATGACGATTTCATTCTCCCCTTCGTGCAGAAGCGCTCGGTTTAGGGGGATGATGGTATCAATCAGGCCGGGGATTTCCCTGTCAGCCCGATCGTGCGGTGTACCGTTTCTGCCAATTTCCTTCCCGCCAATATAGGCGGCCATGGACGCCTTCCCGGAAATATTCAGGCCAAGGGGGTAAGCGCTTTCCATCATGCTGGCAGGGATATTTACGGTGCCCTTGATCCATAGGAAACGCCCTTGGGTATCAGGTCTGTAGCGATCGTTTGGTTTACATTCGGGTTCTGTGAATGACGGAATGTCACTCGCGGGCAAATCTTCGCAGACCGTGTTTATCTTCATGAAAAGGAAGGGCATATCCTGCGCCACCGTAGAAGGCGCACAGAGCATAAAAATGAGAAATGCCACAATGTGAAATGCCATCAAATGCCGTGCCCCAAAGTACGTGGCTGCCCTTGCCGTTTGCAGGCAGAAACAGACCGCTCGCAGATAAGATCATGAAATATCTATCATAACCGCTCATGACAGACCTGCAATCAACGATAAACGAACAGCAGGATTTTGGTATGGGTTTATGGAAATTTCTGGCCGGACCGTCCCGGCAAATGATGGCGTCTTTGACATTGGCAGTGGTCTCGGTGGCCGCCCTATGCGCGGACGATGCGCCTACACTGGATGTAGAAACCATGATGGCGGATCACAATCTGGCGGGTTTCAGCTACGCCGTGGTGGACAATTACCAAATTGTTGAAACCGGTGCCTATGGTGTTCGGCAGGCGGGTCAGCCCGCACGGGTAGATGGGCATACCGCCTTTTCTGCAGCCTCCATTTCAAAAGCGATCACGGGTATGATTGCCGCGATGCTGGCCGAGAAGGGACAGATTGACCTGGATGCACCGGTGAGCGGCTATCTGAAACGGTGGCAATTGCCGCAGTCTGCCTATACCCGCGAGACACCAATCACCCTGCGGCATCTTCTGACCCACACGGCAGGAACCAGCCAAAGCGGGTTTGCAGACTTTTTTCCCGGTGATGATATTCCCACCCTTGTCGAAAGCCTGAACGGCGAGAAGCTTGAGCGATATAAAAAGCCGATCGAGGTGATGTGGCAGCCGGGCAGCCGCTTCAAATACAGTGGCGGTGGGTTCGTGATTGCGCAGGTGGCGATCGAGGATGTAACCGGGAAATCACTGGCTGATCTGGCTGCGGAGTTGATTTTCGAGCCGCTCGGTATGGCAGACAGCACCATGCATCAAAATGGCCATCCCCGGTTTCTGCAGAATGTTTCCAGTGCACATAATGATGACCTGTCGTTGGTTGGCGCGGGCGGCGTCCCCATCTATCCGCAAACGGCGGCATCGGGCCTTTGGACCACACCCACCGATATGGCAAAGCTGGTGATTGATATCCAGAAGGCGCTCGCGGATGGCGGGGGACGCGTGATTTCACGCGCAGTGGCAAGAGAGGTCACGCGTGTACAAACGCTTCTGAAAGCGGGCGGCTGGGGGCTTGGCTGGATGCGTTTTGAGAAGTTCGGCAATCTGGACTGGTTCTCCCACAGCGGTTTCAACTCAGGCATCGGCGGACTTGTGGTGGCAACAATGGAAGACGGGCGGGCGATTGCCCTGTTTGGAAGCGGCACACCACGCGTGCGATTGCCGGTAATGGATGCGGTGATGAAACATGTGATGGAAAGCCGCCAATGGCGCACTGACTTGCCGGAAAAAGCGGGGCCGCGTGCCGCGGTGAAAGACAGGCTGGTTGGCTACTACCGGAACATCAATACTGGCTATTTTTCGCCCTTCAATACGGTGGTGCGTATCTTTGAAACCGATGGTGTCCTGATGATTGATAATTCGCTGGGGGCACAGGCAGCCAGAGCCCTCGTTCATATGGGGGGCGGCACTTTTCGGGTGAGCGGGTTCAGAGGCAAAGCTTTTGGCGCCTACCGGAAAGGTGGCAAAGAGTATCTGGCCTTTTATCATCCGGATGTGGTGGGGGCAGGCATTGCGCTTGAGAAAATGGCGGAAGGCGATATCCCGCCCCATGAGGTGGCGCGCTCGAAGGGGTTTGAGGCTGGGCTCAAAGCCTACAGAGCCTGGCAGGAAGGCGATCCCAACAGTGCGCTTCTGGGCGTACGGGCGTTCAAGCGGTTGGCCAGGGCTGCGGTTGACGGCGGACGGAACGACGAGGCTCTGACATTCTACCGCATTGGTGCGCACTATTTCCCTGAGGATGAAGCCTTCCAGTCGGGCATGGCATCCCTTCAAGGAGACTAGAGTATGGGCAAGCTCCGGTTTGTTAGAATACTGCAGCCGCAGCAACGCTGAGGCCGATGGCAAACAAAGCCCAGATGGCGATGCGGCGATGGCTTGCATCGCCATATTTTTCAAATAGCCAGTCGCCAGTACGGTTCCCGGCCAGCATAGCTGGATAGCAAACCGCAAAAAGGGTGAGTTCCTTGATGCCTATTATGCCTTCCAGTGAATAGCTGATGGCGGCGAACGCTGCCGAAAAAAGAAAAAAGCCCATAAGGAATGCGCGGGCATTGCGTGCTTTTTCATAGACAGCCATGGAATAGATAATCACCGGCGGGCCGGGGATGGCAAGGGCGCCGTTTAACAAGCCGGATAGTAGCCCAGATCCAAGCCCGAACGTACCGCCGGCGCGGTGGGGCGCGGGCTTGTATCGGGCTAAAAGGAGGCAAGCTGCCATCACCGTTCCGCCAATCAGCAAGCGGAACACATTGGGGCTGAACAGTAACAAAAGATAGGTGCCCAGGAGCGTACCAATTGCGGAGGTGACCACCATTCCCATCATATCCTTTTTAGGGATATCTTTCCGATAGGTTGGCAGGGTTTGCAGCGAGACTGCAAGCGTCAGAAGGACGATCACACTGGCAGCAGTGGTGGGCGCAAGTGTGAGGCTGAGTACCGGCAAGGCGGCCAGAGCAAAGCCGAAGCCGGTGAAGGCACGCAATATGGCCGCCAGCATGATCGTCAGCGCCATCCCCAAAAGGGTGAGGAGGCCGATATCTGCCAAAATATCTGGCATGGCTACGCCGCCTTCTGCCCCAGTCGCACCAGCCGTCCGGGTAAAGCGCCCGTGAGCTTGTCATGTTCCAGCACCGGCACACCGCCAACGATTGTGGCGATATATCCTGAAGCGTCCTGCAAAAGGCGTTGCCCGCCAGCTGGAAGGTCTTTCACCATATGGGGCGGGTGAAGCCGCAAGTTTTTATGATCAATCACATTGATGTTGGCTTTCATGCCCACCAGCAGGCGACCGCGATCCTTGAAGCCTACATAATCGGCGATTTCGGATGTCAGCATTTGCACGGCACGGCTGAGGCCAATTTTCGGGCCCTGGGTGCGGTCCCGCGTCCAGTGGCACAGAAGGTACGTGGGGAAGCTGGCGTCACATACCGTGCCCACATGGGCGCCACCGTCAGACAGGCCCATGATTGCCTGCGGGTGAGTCATCATCTCATGCACTGCCGAATAGTTCAGATCGGTATAGTTATAGATAGGGAAATAGAGGAATTCCTGCCCCTCTTTCTCCAGAAGTATGTCGTAGATTTTGCTGAGCGGGCTTTTGCCTTCGGCCTGCGCCATCTTGTAAACGGATTGATCGACGTTTTGCTCATAGTCCGGATTTTCGCCCAGTTTGAACATCTTGCAGCTAATGAAGTCAATCTGCTGCAACAGGATATCAGCCAATGGCGGAATTGCGGTGCCGTCTCCCGCCACCTTCTCCGACGTTTCGCCAAGCAGTCTTTCCTTGAAGGCCGGATCTCGCATGGCCGCTACCCGCTCTTCAAGCGACAGATGGCTGATGGCTTTATAGCTCGGGAAACCGATGAAGGGATGGAAGGTGCACTGCAGCCCCAGGATAACACCGATGCCGCGCGGTGCAGTTTGAAGGCGCATATTGATGCCCTTTTCCTTCGCACTTTCAGCGCGCGCCATGATGTTTTTCCACTGTTTTGGCGCAAAATCTCGCTGCATCAGGGATAGGGAGAAGGGCCGCCCTCCAGAAGCATCTGCAAAGGCTTCAAGAAGATCAAACTCGCGGTCAAATGCCGCTGGATCACCGCGCTCGAGGTCAAAATCATTCACTGCCTGCAAAACGCCGTGGTCCAGACCTTTGAAGGCTTCTGCAATGCCAACAAGCTCCTCGCGTGTCGCTTCCGAGGCCGGAGTCCAGTCCCCATCGGCGGTTCGGTGCACATCAGAACGGCCGGTCGAAAAACCGACGGCACCAGCTTCCAGGGCGGCGCGTGTCAGGTCCCGCATCCTGGCGATGTCATCGTCTGTAGCAGGCTCGTCTGAGACCGCCCGGTCGCCCATCACATAAACCCGCAAGGGGTCGTGCACAATCTGGGCGGCAAAATCTATGGTGTGCGGGAAATCAATGGCGGTCATATAGTCAGCGAAGCTTTCCCACTGCCACGTCAGCCCCTCGGTGAGGGCGGTGCCCGGGATGTCTTCCACACCTTCCATCAGGCGCACAAGGCGGTCGCGATCCTGTTCCAGAACCGGCGCAAACCCCACGCCACAACTGCCCATTACGGCTGTTGTTACGCCGTGGTTCACACTGGGTTGAAGGTCGGCGTCCCATGAGACCTGGCCGTCATAGTGGGTGTGCAAATCCAGAAAACCCGGGGTCACGATAGCGCCAGTGGCGTCAATCTCGCGCGTGGCATCGCCCAGATCGGTGCCGATAGCCACAATGATGCCATCCGATACGGCCACATCGGCTTTCTGAGGTTCGCCGCCCGTGCCGTCATAGAGGGTGCCGCCACGAATGATAAGGTCATAGGCCATAAGGGTCCTCCTGCAATTTGGAAGGGGATTGAATGAAACGATCCGCCAACCGGTAAAGCCCGGTCACGGCGAAACCGCCAACGAAGTGCCAGATGCCCCAGGTGGCGATGATCATGGCGCCGGAACCAAGGCCGCCAAACTGGCTAAGCATGATCAAGAGGCCGAGGCCCGAATTCTGTATGCCGATTTCGAAAACAAGGGCGCGTTTGGAGGCTTTTGTTCGTAGTCCGAGAAGGCCGATGATCGCGCCGAGCGCAAAGGCCGAGGCATTGTGCAAAACAACAAAGGGCATGATCTGGCTGCCAAAATCCTGGAGAAGGCCCATGTTGCTCCAAAGTCCCAGCACTATAATCACGGCAATGATCAAAACCGCGAGCGGCAGGAACAGTTTCTGCAGCCGGTGTGCAAGGCTTGGCCATTTGTGAGACAGGCCAATGCCGGCGACAAGTGGCAGCAGAAGGGTCAGGCTGGTGTTCAGCGCGAAAGCCGTGCGGTCCAGGTGAATGGCCTCAACAAGGTTGCGCGTGGGCGCATACAGGCTGGTCCAGAACAATATCATAACGGGCAAAACCGCCGCCGAAAAAACGCTCGAGCATGTGGTGAGCGACACGCTGTAGGCCACATCACCACGGCTGAGACGGGTGAACAGGTTTGATACATTGCCACCGGGGCAACAGGCCACAATCAGCATGCCAAGCGCTATGCCTGCCATAGGGTTGAAGGCCCATAGTAGCGCAAGGGTGATAAGGGGCAATCCGATGATTTGCGCTGCAAGGCCATAGGCCACGCTGCGTTTGTGGCTTTTGAGGAAGGAAAAGTCATCTGTTTTCAAGCCAAGAGCCACCGTGAACATGGTGAAGGCGAGGGATATGGCGAGCGCAAGCTGCGTGCCCGGCTCAAGCGTGATTACGGCGTCATTGATGGCGCTGGTATCCATTTTCCCCTCTCTCCCGTTCTTTCTTCCCCAAAGAACACTGTGAATTTACTTGACCAAAGCGCAAGCGTGAATGACAGTCGGCGTCTAAAAATTGACATTTTACGCCAAAGTATATGCCGCAGGAAACCGCACAGGACACAGTTCTCACCCGCTATCTGGCCACGCTCGTCGATGCCGTGACGGATGATTATGGTATTGAAGAAAAAGAACTTTTTTCTGTTGCCGGCGTTGCGTCCTTCAAGGGGGAACGGGTCAGCGAGCGCGATGCCGAAGCCCTTTGGGTGGCTGCAGAAGGCATGGCCGATGATCAGCTGGGGCTGAAAGTAGGCAGCAGGGTGCGCTACAGCAGTTATGCGTCCCTTGGGCATCTGCTGGTCACCAGCCCAACAGTGGGGGATGCCCTGAGGGCAGCGTGTGATTTTACCTTTTATGTTGGCGCCGCAGGACGCCTGCATATGGAAACGGACGCCGATATCTGCCGTATCCATTATCAACCCTTGCGACCAGACTGGCGTGCCGGATTTTTGCGGGCTGAAGCCATTCTTTTGCCGATGGTGCGGTTTGCCCGTTGGGCGGCGCCCGGTATCACCCCTTTGTCTGTCTGCTTAATGCGCCCGAAACCTGACGCGGCAGACACCTTCGAGCAGGCCTTCTGTGCGCCGGTTCATTTTGGCGCACGCCGGCACGAAATGACCTGGAGCCTTGAGGCGCTCGCGCGACCCATGACAGATGCGAATCCTGCGCTTAATGACATGCTGCGTCAGCATGTCGAGGCTGAAATCCCAAAGGAAGAAGGGATGGTTGCGCGTGTCTCCGGCCTGTTGGAAGCATCGTTCGAAAAGGGTAACAGCCCCACAGTGAAGGGCATTTCCCGCCTGCTTGGCCAATCGGAACGAAGCTTGCAGCGGGCGCTTGCCGAGGGTGGGCAAAGCTTCAGGGATATTGCCGCCACCGCGCGGTGTAAGGTGGCTGAGAGATATCTGGGGCAGGGGCTGGCGGTATCGGAGGTGGCGATCCGGCTAGGCTATTCTGAACCTGCCGCGTTCATTCGCGCCTTCAGAAAGTGGACAGGGCAGACACCAGCGCAGTGGCGCAGGCAGGGGCACAAATCTTGAAAGCCGATTGGCTCCCCTCGCCACATGGGATAGGTTGGACTTAAGAAACAAGAAAACGTATTGGGCAGGATTTTTGAGCATGTTTAAAAAAATGAAAAGGGCGGCAGCAATGATGGCTGCTCTGATAATGATTGAAGGACAGGTGATTATGGCTGGTGCCGAGGATAAAACCCATGTGGATATGATTGCCCATGGCCGGTATGTGGTGACAATGGATGATGCGCGCGGTGTTGTGGAATTTGGCGCTGTAGCAGTGAAAGATGGTGCCATCGTCGCGGTTGGAACTGCAGCTGAAATTACTGCAACCTATAGCGCAGACGATATCCTTGCAGGTGAAAACCGGGTCCTGATGCCGGGTATGGTGAACGGGCATACCCACTCTGCCATGGTGCTATTTCGCGGCATGGCGGATGATCTGGACCTGATGACGTGGCTGACCAAATATATCTTCCCCATGGAAGGTCGGTATGTGGACCCTGATTTTATCGCCGTAGGCTCTGAGCTCGCTTGTTGGGAAATGATCAGGGGCGGCACCACCAGTTTTGTGGATATGTATTTCTATCCCGACGTGATCGCAGGTGTCGTGGACAAATGTGGCCTCAGGGCTGTGATCACCGCGCCGATGATTGATTTCCCGAGCCCTGGGTTCAAGGGCTGGGAAGACAGTTATGCCGCAGGCGTAAAATTTGTGGAAGACTGGCAGGGCAAACATCCACGCATCACGCCGGGCCTGGCACCGCACGCACCTTATACAGTGTCAAAAGAGCATCTCTCGCAGGTAGCAGCCAAGGCCAAGGAGCTGGGCGCACCCATCTCGATCCATATTGCCGAGGATCAGGCCGAAGTGAAAAAGATCGCTGCCGAGCAGGGTATGACATCAATCGAATTGATGGCCGAGACCGGGCTTTTGGACGTAACCACCGTGGCCGCACACGTGGTTTGGCCAACAGACAGCGATATGAAAGCACTTGCGGGCGCGCCTGTGGGTGCCATTCATAACCCAACATCCAACCTCAAGACTGCAGCAGGTATTGCGCCCATTCCGCAGATGCTGGAAGCCGGCGTGAAGGTAGGGTTGGGCACTGATGGGGCAGCCTCCAACAATGATCTGGATATGTGGGAAGAGATGCGGCTTGCAGCCCTTCTCAACAAGGGCAAACAAAACGACCCAACTGTTGTGCCAGCGTCTGCCGCACTGAAGATGGCCACATCGGGTGGTGCAGAAGCTGTGGGCCTCGGGGATGTAACGGGCGCACTCAAGCCGGGGATGAAAGCCGATATGATACAGGTATCGCTTGATAGCCTGCGCCTTGCGCCGCTTTATGATGTGATGTCCCATCTTGTGTATGCCGCGGGCTCGCATGATGTGGTGACAACGGTAGTGGAAGGCAAGGTACTGATGCGTGATGGCAAGATGCTAACCATCGATGAGGACGCGCTTCGGGCACGTGTTGAAGCAGTAGCGGAAAAAATCCGTGCTGATCTCGCCAAAACGGAATAGTGCCAAATAAAGTTTCGCCCGGACGAGGGTTCGGGTGAATTCCCTCAAATTTGAAGGAAAATTTTACAGGGCCTTAAATTCAGTGTGATATGACTGTTCTTAAGAGAAACGGTCAGTAACCCAAAATGCAGGCGAGGGACAGGTGAGCGAGCCAGAATTCAGCCTATTCCTGGTTAAAAAAAGTTTCATCGACAAGGCCGATGATCGGTTCAAAACGATCATGCGCTGGCGCGATGTAGACCTGTTCCGACAGCCTCTCAGCTTTCTTTTTCCGGCCGATGCACACGACAGAGTGGAACGCCTGCTGGACCGCGATGATGTTTCCATTTTCCAGAATGTGATGTTCCCGCAGGTGCCGCTGCGCCTCAAAACCGGTGGCTACATCAACTTTGATATGCGGGTGACTGAAAAGTCTGGCGGCGAGCGGTTGCTTGAGTTTTTCAAACCCGGACGCGGAGAGCAGCCTCAGGCCAGCGATGGCGCAAAGGCCGAAGCGCCTGCCGACATGTATAGCTTCTTCAACTTTGTAGAGGACTTGCTGGCATCGCCGTTCGAAGGGGACCTTGACCTCACCATGGTCAGCATGGATGCCCTAAAAGACAACAGTGATGCCGGCCTCACGGATGAAGAAAAAGCCTCTGCCCGAACCGAATTTGAAGCTAACCTTCAGCGACACGCTGTGGGCGGCAAGGTTGGCAAGCTGGATGAAGCTTCCTACGGATTGTTGACTGCTACGGGCTTTGATGAAGATGCCTTTGATCTGGAGATGCAGAATGTTGCGGCGCGGCTGAATATCGCGCCTGAGAAACTGGCTCTTACCAAAGCCAATATGGCAATCGATGATCGGGATGTAGCGCCAGAAAAACTGCATCAGGCCCTGCATCAGGCACGCGGCGTGTTCGTTGGTGAAATCGAAGATGAACAAGGCATCGAGAAGCTCTCGGGTGTTATCGATGGTATCGAACATAATCGCAAACTGATCCAGGACGCGATCAAGCGCTACAAATACCGTACCAGCCCGCGCATGGTGGCAGACAATCTGGCGTCAGTTTCTATTGCTGTGTTGCAGCAGGGCAAGGTGAATCTTGAAGGCCAGATCAGGCGGCCTGACGATATCATCGCGCTGGCGGAACATCCCGATATCTCTATCGAGCATGATTTGGCACAGTTGGAGGATCTGATCCGCATGCGGGTTCGCAAACCGGCGGACGAACGCGAAAAGCCTGATTATTACGAGTTGTGCCGGTCCACAATGATTCAGGACCGTTTTACGGAAGAACTTGAGGTGATGCTTGGTCGGCATGGTGAAGTCCCTGACAAGATCGGCTTCCGCATCAAGGGTATGCCGCCTGTCAGGCGCGGTGGGTTGCACTGGGATGCACTCAATAAGCTGGCGGCCCTTGGGCACCCCATATGGATTGACCGTTTTGGCGATGCGGTGGTGGCGCCGGAAGCCCTCAAATGCCTCAAGGGTGGCATGATCGAGATGCCGCCGCCTTTGATGAAAAAGCTGGCCGGCCATTTCGACGGCAAGGAAATGATGAGCCAGCTTGTGGCCACATGGCAGGCGATGAACGTGCGCGTGGTATCGGCTGATCTGCCGGACTATGACATGAAGACACTGGCGCAGGAGCTGGGCATCACCGTGGCGGTTGAAGATGCGCCTGAGATGATGACCTCCTAAGGTCGCCGTAGGCGTCCGCAATCCAGAAATTACATATTTCCGATAATCCAATCTTGCGTTCTACATTACCCCAACACGCTTGAGCAGAGAGAATTAATCGCCAGACTCCATGATTTTTTGATTGATTTGGCGGGCGGCAAATCGCACCCTCCCGGAAAATATGTGCTAAAATAGGCACCAAAATCCTGAGAGGGGGCAAAAGTGGCGGACGATCATTTCCAGCCACGTCGCCAAGGCGACGACCTGATAACAAAATTTGTGGGTGAAACTGGCGGCCTGATGCGCGCGCTGAACGCCCTGCAAGCGCGTGACGGCTATGTTGATGCTGCCAATGTGCCGCTGCTTGCCAAGGCCTTCAATGTCACCAAGGCCGAAGTGAAAGGCGTGATCAGCTTTTATGATGATTTCACCAAGGCACCGAAGGGCGAGCACGTTATCCGCATTTGTCAGGCGGAAGCCTGCCAGGCCGTGGGTGCGCGCGGCCTTACGGCCCATGCCCTGGAGAAGCTGGGTATTGGCCTTGGCGATACCACAGCTGACGGAAAAATCACGGTTGAAGCTGTCTATTGCCTTGGCCTGTGCGCCAGTGGGCCCGCCGCGATGGTCGGCGGTCAGCTGAAAGGACGCGTCTCTGCGACCTGCCTCGATAAAGCCATTGAGGAGGCGGGGCAATGACCAAGATTTATGTACCGCTTGATAGCAGCGCCGTGGCCATGGGGGCCGATGAGGTGGCTAGGAAAATCCACGCTATCACGGGTTTTGACGTGGTCCGCAATGGTAGCCGCGGCATGGCGTGGCTGGAACCTTTTGTTGAAGTGGAAACAGCGACGGGCAGGGTTGGTTACGGCCCCGTAACATTGGATGATGTGCAAACGCTGATCGAAGACGGCATGCTGGAAGGCCGGGCGCACCCGCTGTGCCATGGCCTGGTTGAAGAGATGCCTTTCATCAAGGCGCAGGAGCGCCTGACCTTTGCACGTTGCGGTATCACAAATCCATTGTCGATGGCAGACTATGAAACCCATGGCGGGCTTGCGGGTGTGTTGAAGGCTGTTGGCATGACAGCGGAAGCCATCTGCGACGAAGTGATAACATCAGGGCTACGTGGCCGGGGCGGGGCAGCCTTCCCGGCGGGCATCAAGTGGAGCACCGTGAGAGGCGCCAAAGCAGACCAGAAATATATTGTCTGCAACGCCGACGAGGGCGATAGCGGCACCTTCGCCGACCGCATGATCATGGAAGGCGATCCTTTCTTGCTGATCGAAGGTATGGTGATTGCAGGTCTCGGGGTCGGGGCCACAAAGGGCTATATCTATCTTCGGTCTGAATATCCGATTGCACAAGAAGTGCTTACCGCCGCGATCGACCGTGCCTATTGGAAAGGCCTGCTCGGGGACGATGTCATGGGCTCGGGCAAGGCCTTTCATCTGGAAGTCTTTATGGGCGCGGGGGCCTATATCTGTGGTGAGGAAACCTCGCTTTTGGAAAGCCTTGAAGGCAAACGCGGGCAGGTGCGCGCCAAGCCGCCACTGCCGGCTCTTGAGGGCCTGGATGCCAAGCCAACCCTTGTGCATAATGTGATCAGCCTGTGCGCTATTCCTACCATTCTGGCGAAAGGCGGAGCATTTTACCGGGATCACGGTATGGGCAAGTCCACTGGCACCATGCCGTTCCAGATTGCGGGGAATGTGGCCCGTGGCGGCCTTGTTGAGAAGGCCTTTGGCGTAACCCTGCGTGATTTGGTGGAAACATTTGGCGGTGGCACGCGCTCCGGCAGGCCCCTAAAAGCCGTGCAGGTGGGCGGGCCTCTTGGGGCCTATATCCCGGCTGACAAGCTGGATATGCCGATGGACTATGAAACCTTCATGGGGATCGGCGCGGGTGTGGGCCACGGTGGTATCGTTCTGTTCGATGATACGGCCGATATGGCGGCGCAGGCCAAATATGCCTTTGATTTCTGCGCCCATGAAAGCTGCGGCAAATGCACGCCATGCCGCATCGGTGCTGTGCGCGGTTCCGAAGTAATGGCGAAGGTGATCGCGGGCGAGGAGGTTGAGGCCAACCTCACCCTGATTGAGGATCTTCTTGAAGTCATGGAAGATGGGTCCTTGTGCGCCATGGGCGGTATGACGCCGGTACCGGTGAAAAGTGTGCTAAAATATTTCCCCGAAGCCGTGGGCAGGGAAACTGGCCGAGAAGCAGGAAAGGGAGGCGACTGACATGGCGCTCCTGAAAGAAACAGATTACGGAACCCCGAAATCCAAATCGGAAGAAACTGTCACGCTTGAAGTTGACGGCCAGCGCGTGAGTGTGCCCAAGGGCACCAGCCTGATGCGGGCAGCGGCGGAAGCAGGTATATCTATTCCGAAACTGTGTGCCACCGATATGGTGAAAAGCTTTGGGTCCTGCCGCTTGTGCCTCGTGGAAGTTGATGGCCGGAAGGGTACACCGTCAAGCTGCACGACCCACGCCGAAGACGGCATGGTGGTGAAAACCCAGACGGACCGGTTGGCGCGCCTTAGGCGCGGGGTGATGGAACTTTATATCTCTGATCACCCGCTTGATTGCCTCACATGCCCTACAAATGGCGATTGCGAATTGCAGGATATGGCGGGTGCCGTGGGCCTCCGGGATGTGCGTTATGGATATGAGGGTGAAAACCATCTGGATTTGGGCAAGGACGAAAGCACACCTTATTTCACCTATGACCCATCAAAATGCATTGTTTGCTCGCGCTGTGTGCGGGCGTGTGATGAGGTGCAGGGCACGCTTGCGCTTACCATTGAAGGGCGGGGGTTTGGCTCCCGCGTTGCGACGGGTACGGAAGATTTCTTCAGTTCTGAATGTGTGTCGTGTGGCGCCTGCGTGCAGGCCTGCCCAACAGCGACGTTGGCAGAAAACGACCTGATCGCGCACGGGGTGCCTGACAGGTCTGTCATTACCACATGCGCTTATTGTGGCGTGGGCTGCAGCTTCAAGGCTGAACTCAAGGGCGAGCAAGTGGTGCGCATGATCCCCTATAAGGACGGTAAGGCCAACCATGGCCATAGCTGTGTGAAAGGGCGTTTTGCCTGGGGGTACGCGACCCACAAGGACCGACTGACTAAGCCAATGATCCGAGAGCAGATCACTGATGAATGGCGCGAGGTTAGCTGGGATGAGGCGATCGCCTTTGCAGCCAAGCGCTTCAAAGGCATTCAGGAGAAATATGGCCGTAAATCGGTGGGGGGTATCACCTCAAGCCGTTGCACCATCGAGGAAGTCTGGCTGGTTCAGAAGCTGATCCGCACGGCCTTTGGTAACAACAATGTGGATACCTGCGCCCGCGTTTGTCATTCGCCCACCGGGTATGGCCTGAAGCAAACCTTCGGCACGTCTGCGGGCACGCAGGATTTTGATTCCGTTGAAGAGGCGGATGTGATCATGGTGATCGGCGCCAATCCGACAGATGCGCATCCGGTGTTCGCGAGCCAGATGAAGCGTCGGCTGCGGCAGGGCGCCAAACTGATCGTGCTGGACCCGCGCCAGATTGATCTGGTGGAGATGCCGCATGTGAAGGCGGATTATCATTTGCCGCTTCTGCCGGGCACCAATGTGGCGGTGATCAACGCACTGGCCCATACGGTGGTTTCCGAAGGGCTGGTTGACGAGAATTTCGTGCGCGAACGCTGTGAGGCAGACGCGTTTGACGAATGGAAAGCCTTCGTGCTTGATCCGGTGAATTCGCCGGAAGAAGTTGAAAAAATCTCAGGTGTGCCAGCGGCAGACATCCGTGCGGCGGCACGCCTTTATGCCACTGGGGGCAATGCAGCCATCTATTATGGTCTGGGTGTCACAGAGCATAGCCAGGGCTCTACCATGGTGATGGGCATGGCCAACCTTGTGATGGCCACGGGCAATATTGGTCGCCGGGGTGTGGGTCTCAACCCGCTTCGCGGGCAGAATAACGTGCAGGGCTCGTGTGATATGGGCTCGTTCCCGCATGAATTCTCCGGTTATCGCCATGTGTCGGATGATGCCACGCGCAAAAGCTTTGAAGAGGCCTGGGGTGTAACCTTGGATGCCGAGCCGGGCTACCGCATTCCTAATATGTTTGATGAGGCTTGTGCGGGCAATTATAAGGGCATGTATATCCAGGGTGAGGATGTGGCCCAGTCTGACCCCAATACCCTTCATGTGGAAGCAGCGCTTCGGTCCATGGAGTGTTTGGTGGTGCAGGACCTGTTCCTGAATGAAACCGCGCGTTTTGCCCATGTGTTCCTGCCGGGCACCAGTTTCCTTGAAAAGGATGGTACCTTCATCAATGCCGAACGCCGGATCGGGCGGGTGCGGCCTGCGATGAAATCCAAAACCGGCCTTGATGAATGGGAAGTGACAGCGAAATTGTCTGCGGCGCTTGGATATGAAATGGATTATCCGGATGCGGCAGCCATTATGGATGAAATCGCGGCGCTTACACCCACATTCGCAGGCGTATCCTTCGATCGGCTCGACCGGGAAGGCAGCCTGCAGTGGCCAGTGAATGACGCTGCACCCGATGGCACCCCCATCATGCATGTGGATGGTTTTGTGCGCGGCAAGGGCTTGTTCGTTGTGACCGAATATGTACCGACGGAAGAGAAAACCAACCGCAAGTTCCCGCTTATCCTGACAACAGGGCGTATCCTCAGCCAGTATAATGTGGGGGCGCAAACCCGCCGGACGGACAATAACCGCTGGATGGAGGAGGATGTGCTGGAGATACACCCATCTGACGCGGAGATGCGCGGCATCCGGACAGGCGACTGGGTGGCTGTGCGCTCCCGGAAGGGGGAAACCACGCTTCGGGCCGAAGTTTCCACCCGCATGGCGCCGGGCGTGGTGTATACAACCTTCCACCACCCTGAAACCGGGGCCAATGTGGTGACCACGGAGCTGAGTGACTGGGCCACCAACTGCCCCGAATATAAGGTGACAGCAGTAGAGGTTGGCCCCGCAAACCACCGGTCCAGCTGGCAGGAGCAATATGCAGCGGAAACCCCCGTGATGCGGCGTGTGAAAGCGCCCGCGGCGGCTGAATAGGGTGGCGAAACACTGGGAAACCGATATCCGGATTGAAGCCCGCCAGGATGAGGCAGGTGTGGAATGGCATGTGCCCGAAGAAGCCCCTGTTGCGCTTATCTATAACGGCCTGACGTTTGCTGTGATGCTTGCCACACCTGCCGATATTTGGGATTTCGTTTATGGCTTTTCGCTCACCGAGGGCATTATTGATGCCTGCGGTGATGTGCGGTCCATTGATGTGAACGAGCGGCAGCAGGGTATCGATGTATCGATCAATATCTCAGAGCGCTGTTTTGAACGTCTCAAACTCAGACAGGGGCGGCGCAGCCTGGAGGGCCGGACAAGTTGCGGCCTTTGTGGCATCGACAGCGCCGAGCGCCTGTTTGAAACGCCCAAATCGGTGGCGGCAGCCCCGGCAACCATCCCCTATGGTGCCGTTAGTGTGGCAATTCATCAGCTTGCCGATGCCCAGCCCTTGAAGGCCCTGAACCGGTCAGTGCATGGCGCCGCCTGGGCGGATATGACCGGGTCCTTGAAGCTGGTGCGGGAAGATGTGGGGCGGCACAATGCTGCGGACAAGCTTATCGGTGCCATGGCACGCGTTGGTATGGAACCGTCGGATGGATTTATGCTGATTACCAGCAGGGCATCGTTCGAAATTGTGGAAAAAGCCCTGCGGTTCGGGATGCAGCGGGTGATTGCCCTGTCTGCCCCCACGGGGTTTGCCATCAGGCGCGCGAAGGCGGCTAACCTGATGTTGGCCAACTGGTCCGATGATCGGTTGACTGTCTTCTAGGCCTTTGCCTTGAGCGTCAGCTCCGAAAGCGCACGCCGTTTCGGTTTGAAGCTGTTTACAGGCTCATCTTCCGGATAGCCAATTGATACACCGCAGATCAGTTTATAATTTTCCGGCACATCAAATCGGGTGCGAACAGGGCTTGCCCACGTGGCAAGGGCCGCCTGAATGCAGGTGCCCAGACCGCGTTCCTGTGCCGCCAGAGCGAGGGATTGGATGAAAGCGCCGGTGTCGAGCGCGCCATAGGCACCGAGGTTTTCCTCGCAAAAAATGAACAAGGCTGTGGGCGCGCCAAAGAAGCTGAAGTTACGGGCCATCTGGGCGTGCCTGGCCGCCGTATCAGCCCGGTCAATCCCTAATACGCCATATAGCCCCATGCCGGTGTCGCGATAGCGGGCCCGCAGCTCTTCCGGATATTTTATCACCGTATTGAAATCGCCGTCCGGCTTAACGCCGCCTTTCAGGAGGGCTGCCAGCTTTGTGACGAGGTTTGCCTTTCTGACCCGTGTCGCCGTTTCAAACTTCGCGTTCAGTTCTCTTGCGATTGCAATGGCTTGATCACCGCTGGCGATGGCAACCCGGTAGGGCTGAACATTGCCCCAGGAGGGGGCTTCTAGTGCGGCTTTCAGAATTTCTGCCAGAAGGTCCTCAGGCACAGGGTCTGGCTTGAAGGCCCGAATGCTGCGCCGGTTTTCAAGGGCGGTTTGAATAGCGCGCGTGTCGTTCATGACGGCATGCCTTCAACCATGAAAGGCTTTGGCTCAGGCATCTTCACACCATGTGTCGTAAGGTCTTCGCCAGCGCGCAACATCAGATTGCGGAACCAGGTGTGAGCGGGATGATTGGTGAGCCTTTTGTGCCAGACAAGCACGCCGCCAATCATGTGCGATGGCGGTGAAATCGGGCTGGGCACAATATGCAGATCAAAGAATTCCGAGCATTTGTCGGCAACACGGCTGGGCATGGTCACAACCATATCCGATGAGGCAACCAGCATGGGGGCCGAACCAAAGTTATTTACCATCATCACGATACGCCGTTTGAGACCCATATCAGCCAACTGATCATCCACAAAGCCGTGGGCATCGCCGCGTGGGGATACCAAAACATGGCGGGCTGCTGCATATTCCTCTGCCGGGATCTGATCCTTGTAGGCAGCGAGCGGATGATCCTTACGCATCATACAAACGAAATGGTCGCTTGAAATGCTCAGGCGGCCAAATCGGTCCGGCACGTCGCTGAGCGCTGTGAGGCCATAGTCCGCTTCCTGATGATCCAGCTTCTCGAACATGCGGCCTTCGATGGGGACGGTGTGGATGTTCACGCCCGGCGCTTCATTTGTGATATAACCGGCGATGTAGGGCAGCAAGGTCATGGCCACATAGTCGGTTGTTGCGATTGTGAATGTACGCTCGGCTTTGCCCGGATCAAATGCCATAGGGCTGAGGGCGTCTTCAATTTCGCCAAGGGCACGGCGGATTGGGATCTCCAGCTCAAGTGCCCGGGCGGTTGGGCGCATGCCCTCGGGGCCGCGTACAAAAAGATCGTCCTTCATCAGATGCCGCAGGCGGTTGAGGGCGTTTGACACCGCGGGCTGCGACATGCCGATCTTGCGCCCGGCGCGCGTGGCGTTCCGCTCTGTCATCACAGCGTCAAACACAAGAAGGAGATTGAGATCTGTACCAGCTAAATTCATGGCGTGAATATCCAAATTACGAAATATCAATTTCCATTATGTAGGTAAATTCCCATATAGCGCAAGAGTTCGAACGTTAAATCATCGGCAGTAAAGTATCCTGCCAGCCTTTGTCAGGGCAACCAGATAGGTTTAGGCCGAACCAAAACCGGGCCTGAAACGTTTGAATAAGACGATACGCGAGGAGACGCACAATGCCTAAAACCATGACAGCGATGGACGAATTTGCCGTCAAGCTGGCAAGATTTGTGATCGCGAAGCGCTGGCTGGTGATTTTTGCCACGCTTTTGGCGACAGTGGCCGTGACATATGGCGGCCAATATCTGCAGATGTCCAACAACTACCGGGATTTCTTCTCGGAATCCAACCCGGAACTTCGTGCTTTTGAAGAGTTCCAGGATACCTACACGAAAAACGACAACTTCTTCTTTACCATCGTTCCCGAAAGTGGCGATGTCTTTAACAACAAGACAATGGCGATGGTGGAAGAGCTGACAGAACGCGCGTGGCAGGTGCCCTTTTCCCTGCGTGTGGACAGCATTACCAATTTCCAGCACACATGGTCAGAAGAAGATGATCTGATCGTTGAGGATCTGGTTAAGGGTGCCGAGGCAATGACGGCCGAGGAATTGGCTGAAAAGAGCCAGATTGCACTCACCGAACCGCTCCTGAAAAACCAGTTGGTATCTCGTGATGGCCGCGCGATATCAGTGAATGTGGTGCTACAGTATCCGCAGCTTTCACCGTTCGAAGCCCCTGAGGCGGCGGCATTTGTTCGTGCACTGCGTGATGACCTTCTTGAGAAATATGAAGGCCATAAAATCTATATCACCGGCGTTTCGATGTTGAATATGGCGTTCCAGGAAGCTGGCATGGCAGACGTGACGACAATGATTCCTTTCATGTATGTGTTGTTGCTGGTGCTGATGGCTGTGACCGTGCGGTCTGTAGCGGGTACGGTGGTAACGCTGCTGATGATCGCCTTTGCGTCCATGATTGGTATGGGGGCCGCTGGCTACTATGGTGTGGCGTTGACGCCGATCGCCATGTCTGCGCCCACAATCATTCTGACGCTGGCGATTGCAGACGCCGTGCATATCCTGATCACCATGCGTAACGGCATGAAAGAAGGTATGACCAAGCATGATGCCATCATCGAGGCCGTGCGCGTAAATTTCCTTGCAGTGATGATCACGTCGCTGACGACGGCGATCGGTTTCCTTGCGCTGAACTTCAGTGATGCACCTCCGTTCTGGCATCTGGGCAATATTTCGGCAGTTGGTATTGTTGCGGCGTGGTTGATGTCGGTGACTTTCCTGCCTGCGATGATGAGCATGCTGCCGGCCCGCGCGCCCAAGAAAGCGCAGACAACAGGTGAAAGTTTCTTTGGCAAGCTGGCTGACTTTGTCGTGGCACATAACAAGAAGCTGTTTTACGGCATCGGCCTTGGCGCTGTGCTGTTGATTTCAGCGGTGCCGCAGATCGAGTTCAATGATCAGTGGACCGAGTATTTTGATGAAAGCATCGAATTCCGCCGTGATGCAGATGACAGCACCGAATATTTTGGGTTCTATCCGATTGAATTTTCCGTGCAGTCGACCGGTGAGGGCGGTGTTAGCGAACCCGAGTTCCTGCAGAAGCTGGACGAATTCACCGAATTCCTGCGTGCGCAGCCAAATGTAACACATGTGTATTCGTTGACTGACATCATGAAGCGTCTGAACCGCAATATGCACAGTGATGATGCATCCTGGTACAGGCTGCCGGATGATCGCGAGCTTTCGGCGCAGTATCTGCTTCTTTATGAACTGTCACTGCCGTACGGTCTTGACCTCAATGACCGGATCAATATCGACAAGTCTGCAACCCGTGTAACGGCAACGCTCACGAATACCTCAACACTCGAAACCAAGGTGTTTCTGGATGCCGCTCGTGGCTGGATTGCGAACAATGCGCCTGACTATATGCAGACAACAGTACCGACAAGCGCACAGGTGATGTTCACTTATGTTGCCGAGCGCAACGTGGAAAGCATGATCCTGGGCAATATTATCGCGATTGTCGCAATCGGTATTGTGATGATGTTTGCGCTGAAGTCTGCCCGCCTTGGGGCCCTGTCCATGATCCCGAACGGCTTGCCGATTGTGGTGGCATTTGGTGCCTGGGCGTTGATGGTTGGAACCGTTGGTTTCTCTGTAGCGGCAGTAGCAAGTGTGTCATTGGGTATCGTTGTTGATGATACGGTGCACTTCCTGGCCAAATATGTTCGCGGTATTCGTGAAAAAGGATACGACCGGGCAGGCGCCATCAAATACGCGTTTGAAACTGTGGGTACAGCCCTTGTGGTCAACACCGTGGTACTGGTGATCGGCTTTGCTTATCTTGCCACATCCCACTTCAAGATGAACGCAGATATGGGGCTTCTGACTGCGCTTGCGATCACCTTTGCCCTGATCTTCGATTTCCTTTTCCTGCCAGCCCTGATGCTGCGCGGTTCCGGCAAAATGTTTGCCGGCCAGAACAAAGATAGCGATGGAGTAGAAAAAAATGTTCAAACACAAGCTGCAGAATAATGTAACCGCGGCCCTGGTCGCGACAGTGATGGGTGTAGCAGCCCTTTCCCCGGCGTTTGCCGGGGAAGCTGAGGATAAAGGTTTTGAAATTGCGGCGCGGTCCGACAGGTCCGATCTGGGTTTCAAAAGCTCTGAAGTAACAGCGGTGATGACCTTGATCAACGCGGCAGGGAAGACATCCACACGCGAGATGTATTTCAAGACGCTGGAAAAGGAAAATGAAGAAGTGGGTGACAAGTCGCTCACTGTTTTTGAAACGCCGCGTGATGTTGAAGGGACTGCGCTACTGTCACATGCCAAGATCCTAGAGGCTGACGACCAGTGGTTGTTCCTGCCTGCGTTGAAGCGCGTGAAGCGGATCTCCAGCACGAACAAGTCTGGCCCGTTTGTGGGTTCAGAGTTCGCGTTTGAGGATTTCACCTCCACCGAGCTCAACAAATATGACTATAAGTTTGTTGGCGAAGACACATTCGACGGCATGAAGGTGGATGTGGTTGAGCGTTTTCCTCGGTATGAAAATTCAGGATACGTGCGTCAGGTGGCGCTGGTTGACCAGGAAGTCTATCAGGTGCGCAAGATCGACTTCTATGACCGCAAGGATGCGCTTTTGAAGACCCTGATGCTCAAGGATTACCGCGAATATGAAGGCGGTGTCTGGCGTGCGCACACGCTTGAGATGGTCAACCATCAAACTGGCAAATCCACCACGCTGACCTATAGCGACTATCGTTTTGGCACCGGCCTTGAAGACAAGGACTTTGTCAAAGGCGTATTGAAGCGGGTTCGCTAGGGTGACTGCGATGTCCAGACTTTTTGTTCAGAGTATCCTCCCGCTCACGGCCGCCCTTGCCCTTACCTCCCCAGAGGCCAAAGCGGGTGAATGGGATGTGTCTGGCTCGGCCGGGGTTGAAGCACGCACCTTCTTCGAGAAGGGTTTGCTTCCCGGCCAGCTGGACACGTTCCAGCCCTCGCTGGAATTGGAGATGGACGCCAGATGGCAATCGGACGACCGTATGTGGGATTTTGTAATGATCCCCTATGGCCGGATTGATGCCAAAGATGACGGTCGCAGCCATTTCGATATGCGTGAAGCCTATGTGCGTTGGAACGGTGATGACTGGACCGTGCGGGCGGGCCTTGCCAAGGTCTATTGGGGTGTGGCGGAAAGCCGGCATCTGGTGGATATTATCAACCAGTCTGACAGTGTTGAAGATATCGACGATGAAGACAAACTTGGCCAGCCCATGCTGGAGATTTCCACCATTCGGGATTGGGGGCAGCTTACCGGTTATGTGATGCCTGCTTTCCGGAAACGGACATTCCCGGGCGAAAAGGGTCGGCTGCGGGCACCTTTTCTGGTGGATAACGATCTGACGCGGTTTGACGAAGGCAGGGATGAAAATGCAGGGGTCGATTTCGCGCTGCGCTATAGCCATTATTTTGGTGATTGGGATGTTGGTGTGAGCCTGTTTCATGGCGCTGACCGTGAGGCCCGTCTCGTCTTTGACGCTGACCGTGGTGCGTTCGCGCCCTATTATGACGATATCAGTCAGGCGGGCATTGACCTCCAGTATACCAAAGATGCCTGGCTCTGGAAATTTGAAGGCATCGTGCGCGATACGGCCTTCGAAACTTTCGCGGCAGCTGTTGGCGGGTTTGAATACACATTCTATGGCATCACAGATGCGGGCGCCGATCTGGGCGTGCTGATGGAATACCAATACGATGGGCGAACAAGCGATCCGTTACTAGCCCCTCAAACAATTGCTGACAATGATCTGTTCATTGGGGCACGCCTTGCCTTCAATGACGCGGAAGATACGGATTTTCTAGGTGGCATTGTAACCGACACCAAAGATGGGTCCATGTCTGGCCTTGTTGAGGCGTCTCGACGTTTTGGACAAAACTGGGTGGGCGAAATTGAAGGCCGCTTCTTCATGAACACAGACCCAGGCAATCTGCTTCACGGGTTCCGTCGTGATAGCCACATAACGCTGCGCGTAACACGATATTTTTAGACAAACCTCCAGGGTATCCTCGCTTACCCTGACTTGATGCGGCGGAGACCAACTGGTTCCGCCGCTTTTTTCTTATTGATATCAACGGCGTAAATGCTGGCGGCTTTGCTGTGGCTTCTTTTCTGTCTTTTTAGTCAAAAAAAATTCCCAAACACCGTATGCTATGCGTCTTATGTTCGAGGAGATGCGTATGGTATCGGCCAAGCGGCAAAGGGAGGAGCATGTGAAGCCTGTTGGGGAAACCCCGGCAGACGACGCACGCGCTTTGTCGCAGGAAGATATCAAGATGCTCTTCAAGAACCATAACGAAGAGCTGGTGCGGTATTTGACAGGGCGGCTCAAGTCGCACGATGAAGCAGTGGAAGTGGCGCAGGAAGCCTATGTGCGCCTGCTGCGTCTGGATGATACCAGCACGATTGGTTTTTTGCGGGCTTTCCTGTTCCGGACCGCAACCAATATCGCGATTGACCGGATCAGGCGAAAAGGGCTGGCGCAGGCCTATGTTGATCAGGAGGCGCCTCAGCAGGTCAATGAAATGTTCGGCTTTACGCCAGAGCGTTCAACTGCTGCCAAACAGGCTTTGAAGCGGGTGTTGGATTGTGTTTCCAGCTTGCCGCCCAAATGCCGACATGCCTTTGTTGAGTACAAGTTTAAGAACAGAAGCTACGACGATATCGCCGAAGAGATGGGCCTGACGTCTAGCATGGTTAGAAAATATGTTTTACGTGCGCTAGTTCATTGCACCGACAAGATGGGTGATGAACTGGATGCATGGAGTTTGTGAGTTAAGGAACCGGTAGATGCCAATGAGCAGCAACCAAATTGACGCCAAGACACTGGAGCAGGCAGGGGATTATTACCTCAGCCTTCAGGATGGCACCATGAACGCAGAAGAGCTTAAAGCCTGGCAAGGCTGGATGGCTGAAAGCGACATTCATCGCCGGGCCTTTGCCCGGATGGAGACGCTTTGGGGTGTTCTTGGTGTGGCTGACGAATCTGATTGGCAGTTGATTGCACAGGATAGCGGGGAGGCAAGTGAGGCGGACCCAGCACCCGCAGCGGAAGCTGCCGGTGGGTCCGTGCTCAGCCTTGTGGCTCCGGTTGCCCGTGAAGCCAAAACGCCTCGTCCACGGATGAATGTTGCCTGGTACGGCGCGATCGCTGCGACATTTGCACTGGTTTTTGTGACCACGTTCCTGATTTTTGGTTCGGCACCTGATGGTGCTGATGTACGGGCGCTGCGGTATGAAACAGCGGCCAGCCAACAGCAGATTGTAAACCTCGCGGACGGTTCCATTGTAGAGCTAGGTGCTGGTAGCGCCATGTCTGTTCGCTACACTCAGGAAGCTCGCAGTATTACGCTGGATCGCGGCGAGGCGGTATTCACCGTTGCCAAAAACCCCAAGCGTCCCTTTGTGGTTCATGCAGGGCAGGGTAGTGTTACGGCCATCGGTACTGTCTTCAATGTTCGCAAATCTGCAGCAAATGTTCAGGTGCGGGTGCTTGAAGGCACGGTAGCTGTGCGTCCGGTTGATGAACAGGGCCGTGATCGCCGATCACGCAGTGATGTTGCGGTCCAGCCTGTGGCGCTTGTTACGGCTGGCAGCCAAACTGAATATTCACCGAACGGCACTTTGGCACCTGTTGAGATGGCTGATGTTTATGACGGCCTTTCCTGGCGGGTTGGTGTGCTGACCATGGTGGATTGGCCGATCTCTGACGTAATTGCCGAATTAAACCGGTACGTAACGGACGAAATCACCATCGGGGACGAAGTGGTGGGCACCATGCGCTTCACTGGTACAGTTTACCCTGATCAGATCGAAGCCTGGCTTGAAGGCCTTCAAGAAGGCTATCCCATTGAGGTGGTGCGATTGGGCGGTAGCACCATATTGATGGTGGCAGATGAGCGGTCATAACGCAGACTGCCAAACAATCCAGTAGGCACAATTCAAAAATCAGGATAACAATTGGGGGACGCCTGCGGAAAAGAACGGGCGTTACTTCGGCCTATGCCGAAGTAACGGGAGGAACAGATGCATTCGAGAGTGTCCGCCACTGTGTCGGCTCGGACATGGGAGCGCAAGCTTTTTGCGGTAACTGCTGTCGTGGCTTTTGGCACGGCGGCTTTTGCATTGCCTGCGTCCGCCCGGAATTCGGACACTATTCCTCGTATTGTCCAATTTGATATCCGGGGCTTGCCGCTTCAACAGGCGCTCCTGGAATATTCAGAACAAGCTGGTGTTCAGATCATTTTGCCTGCAGCGATGGCAACCTCCAATGTACGAAGGCGACTGGTAGGGGAGCGTGATATTGTCGCTGCACTTCAGACGCTGTTGGACGGTACGGGGTTCGAGTTTCACTTCAGCGGCCGTAATACAGTTGTTGTTCGGGCGTCGACTGTATTGGCTCGGGAAGTTGAAGAAGTCGTCCTTGCAGAGCCAGCACACGTTGACGAAAAGGCGGTGGTGGAGGCCACACCAAGGCCACGTGAAGATGAAGACGTCATTTTGGAAGAGTTGGTGACAATAGGCACCCGAAATCCAGGCCGCACTGTCACAGAAACGGCTGTGCCTGTGGATGTGATCGGCTCGTCGTCTCTTCGGCGCAACGGTTATACCCAAACAGGCCGATTGTTGCAGGCCTTGGCCCCTAGCTTCAATTTTGCCGAAACCACAATTTCTGACGGTACTGATATCGTACGGCCCGCAACACTCAGGGGGCTTGGGCCCGATCAGGTACTGGTGCTTGTGAACGGAAAAAGAAGACACAATCAATCGTGGGTCAATGTTCAAAATACCGTTGGAAAGGGTGCAGTTGGCACCGATATGAACACCATTCCTATCAATGCGATCAAACGAGTTGAGATATTGCGTGATGGCGCGGCCGCACAATACGGATCTGACGCAATTGCCGGGGTCGTGAATATTGTTCTCAAGGACTATGATGACGGTTTTTCCGCGACAGCCAAATGGGGCCAAACCTATAAAGGTGATGGCGACAGCTATGCAGTCTCTTCCTCGATTGGCCTGCCCTTGCCAAGCGGTGGATTTCTGAATTTAACCGGCGAATATCAAAGTAGTGCAGCAACCAACCGCGCAGACCCAAGTTCGCTAACCGACACAGTGGTGATGCGTATCGGGGAAACCGATGTTGAGGCCACGGCCCTTAGCTGGAACATGGGGCTTTGGGGCAATGCGAGCAAAGAGCTATACGCCTTTGGCGGCCTTATGGAGCGAAATGGCCTTTCTGGTGGTTTCTATCGGCATATTCATCAGGCGCCGCGGAGTGTGCCACAGCTTTACCCGCAGGGTTTTCTGCCTTTGCAGCGCACTGACGTGCAGGATTTCAATCAGGCCATTGGATTTCGGTTCAGCGACACCAATGGTTGGAACTATGACCTGAGCGCAACATATGGACGGGCGCGATTTGCTTTTGGTGCAGAGAATACAGTCAATGTTTCGCTGGCCTCGGAGGCTTATTATGCAGGTGATGATCCGTCAGAAAATGCAATAACTTCCGGCAATTCAGGGGCACTTCAGTTTGAACAACTCACTGCCAATCTTGATGTAGCTGGTGCAACCGAAATCGGTAGGTCACCTGTCAACTTGGCGTTCGGGTTCGAATATCGGCTGGAAGACTATGAAATCAAAGCTGGTGACACCGCGTCTTATGCCTGTGGGCATGTGAATGGAGATTTGGCTCCTTCTATTCTGGACGCCACGGTAACGGCTGTGTGTGGCTTTCAGGGCTTTCCGGGCTACAGCCCCGGTGTTGCGGGCTCCAAGTCTCGTTCCAGTGTTGCCTTATACATAGATTCTGAGTTTGAACCGGCGGAGGATTGGTTCGTTACAGCCGCCGTAAGGTTTGAAAACTATGAGCGCACGGGCAGTAAACTGACGGGCAAACTGTCGTCCAGGCATCAGGTGTCAGAACAGGTTGCGCTGCGGACGGCTCTTTCAACAGGATTTCGTGCGCCGGCGCTTGCTCAGCGTGCTTTCACGTCAGTAATTACCAACACGAGTGCGGAAGGGCTGACACAAACGCTGGTGGCTCCGGAAGGCCATGAAATTCCGGCGGCTTATGGCGTTGATCAACTACACCACGAAAGCAACACCAATATATCCCTTGGTTTGGTCTGGACGCCCAGTGATCAGATGAGGGTAACACTGGACGCCTACCAGATCGATATCGATGACCGCATTGTTCTGGGGCCTACTTTGCCGATCCCCGATGGCATAGACCTGGGAGCCATCGAAGCTGGCTCTTTTTTCTCAAACGGTATCGACACGCTTACCCGTGGGATCGACCTGGTCGCATGCTATAAGCACCCGCTCGCTGGTGGAGAACTGGATCTCACTGGATCTGTCAGTTGGAACAAAACTACCATTCAAAACATCAATGCCCCCGTTGGGGTGTCTGAGGATGTTTTCTTCCCCTATGCAGAGCGTGTGAATGTTGAGAAATCGCAACCGCGCCTAAGGGCGTCTGTATCTGCGGATTATACGCGTAATGCATTCGGCATGGTGATGCGGGTAAATTTCTACGGGAATACAGAATCTGCGTTTTACACACCATTTGGCAACAATATACCTGATGCAGTTGCGGCCAACGATTATGGCCTTGCCATTGAACGCACCACGTCGCCAGGTACGGCGGCAATTGTAGATCTGGAATTTTCCTACGACCTATCGGATAGCATGACTATCGCATTTGGTGCCAATAACCTGTTTGACAAGTTTCCCGACGAACTGGAAGATAATGCAATGTCGCGTTGGATTTCAGATGGCCGTGCGCCAGGGGCATTCGGGAATTTCCGGTATCCTTGGGTTGTGATGCCATGGGGTATTATGGGGGGCTACTATTATGCCCGCATGTCATTCGAGTTTTAGTCTGTGCCAAGCTAATCGCTATTCCCACGTCTGGGCTATCGTTCGTCTCAATTATGGTGGTGTAATCACCGTTTCAGTAAATATTGGAGGTACGTTATGGACGTTCCCAATGTGATTGCTGAGGGGTTTGGTCGATTTCTAGGGCAGCGTTGGCGTGTCTTGGCATGCCTGAGCTTGCTTGTTTGCATTGCAATCCCTGCCAAGGCGGATGAAGTTAACTTCAATATTCCCCCACAATCTCTTTCAAAGGCTCTTCTTGCTTTCTCGGAACAAGCCAGGGTGCAGTTGATTGTTGCTGTAGATGTAAGGCGACTGCCCAGAAGCCCCGGCGTGAAAGGTGTGATGGATGCCAGACAGGCATTGGACCGGCTCACACAAGGCACAGGGCTCGAATATCATTTCTCAAGCGAGAACACAGTGACCATCAGGCGTCGTGCGGAAGACGCGAACATAGAAACAGAAGAAAAAGGCACGGAGGGGCAACTGGCTATTGAGCCGATAGCAGTTGCCCCTTCTGCATTTGAAGAGATAATTTCTGTTGGTACACGGATGCGGAGCAGGACTGCCGCGGAGACCCCTGTGCCTGTCGATGTAATTTCGGGGGCCTCCCTTTCCGCAACGGGGCAATCGGAAATCGGACGAGCATTGCAGTCGGTGTTGCCAAGCTTCAATTTTTCAAGTTCTTCAGTTTCAGATGGTACAGATGCACTGCGCCCGGCCACCCTTCGTGGATTAGGGCCCGACCAGACATTGGTCCTGCTTGGGGGTAAACGGCGTCATACCAGCGCGCTTGTACATGTGAATACGTCAGTAGGGCGTGGTGCCACCGGTACAGATATGAATGCGGTTCCTGCTATTGCGCTGGACCGGGTCGAAGTACTGCGGGACGGTGCGTCCGCACAATATGGTTCCGACGCAATTGCGGGTGTGATCAGTCTTTCCCTGAAACGTGGTTCTGAGGGTCAGGAGTTTTCTGTTTACCGTGGTGCCACCTATGAGGGGGATGGCGATGTTCTTGCCGTGGCATCCAGTGTTGGCTTGCCGCTTAAGGAACGTGGGTTTGTGCGGCTGAGTGCGGAATATCGCGATCGTGGCGCAACAAATCGCGCAGGCCTCAGCGCTGAACAGCAGTATTTTGGCGTAGATGGCGTTTTGAATTGTGCGGAGATGGAAAATGCTCAAGCCTGTTATGATCCGCGCGAGTATGAATTTGACCGACGGAATTTCCGCATTGGGGATGCTGACAGCGAACAGGTTGCTGTGGTCCTCAATGCCGAACTTCCGATTGCGAGCGAAAGTCTTTTTTATGCATTTTCCACCTATTCCAATCGCGACAATATCTCCGCAGGCTTTTATCGCCGGGTTACGCAGGTGGACCGGACTGTTGAGGCGCTCTATCCAGACGGCTTTTTGCCGTTGATCGAAACCGAAATCGAAGATGTGTCGAGCGCTTTTGGGGTGCGTGGTGTCACAATCGGCGGATTTGATGCCGATATTGGTATCAACTATGGCCGCAACCGGTTTGACTATGCTGTTCGCAATTCTCTCAATGCGTCGCTGGGTATCACCAGCCCGACAGAAGCGGATGCAGGTGGGTTGTTCGTGTCTCAGGCCGCACTTGTTGGCAATTTTGTAAAAGAAGTGCCGGGAAAGTCAGTCGCATTAACTTTGGCATTTGGCGGAGAACTGAGGCGGGAACGATTCAGTATTCGCGAAGGTGACACCGCCTCCTATGCAGACGGCGGCGCCTATAACGAAGTCTGTCCTGCTTGCACTGAAGCCCCCGTGCGGTATCAACAAGGTTTTCAGGTTTTCAGGGGGTTTTCACCCGAAAATGCGCTCGACGAGGCTAGGGATAATTTGGCGCTTTATGGGGAGGTGGATGCCTCTGTCGCAAACAGGTTTGTTATATCGGCAGCGGCGCGTTTCGAGGCCTATGGCGACTTCGGCAGCAAAATTACAGGCAAGCTTGCGGGTAGGGCTCAGGTATTGCCTGCTATGTCCATAAGGGCATCTGTTTCTAGTGGCTTCCGTGCACCGTCTATCCAGCAGAAATATTTTAACAGCATTTCCACGCAGTTTGTTGAGATTGACGGTGCCTCTGTGGCTCAGGAGCGCGGAACCTATCGAAACGATAGTGAAATCGCCGGCCTACTTGGCGTACCTGAACTGAATGAGGAAACATCTTATAATCTGAGTGCAGGTGTAGTTTTTGCACGTCCTCATTTCACCCTGAGCGCTGACGTTTACAGGATCAATATTAAGGACCGTATCGCAATCTCTAGCGCCATCGATATCGCTAAGCTGTTTCCTGATGTCCGGGACCGAACCGGTATCACCAATGCACAGTTTTTCATGAATGCGGCAGATACTCATACAAAGGGACTGGATGTTGTGGCCTCCTATGACTGGCAAGTCGGGGAGAAGAGCACGCTGGAGGTAACGGCAGCCGCCACATGGACATCTACACGGGTGGTAAAGGAAAGCATCACATCATCGATCAGAGGGCGAGACATTGGACCGCTTTTTTCCCGGCAGGATATATCAATCCTTGAGGACTGGCAGCCAAAGAGCCGTGCCAGTTTCGGTGCGATCTATCGGCGCGGTGGATTTTCGTTAATTGCACGAGCCAACAGATATGGCGAATATACTGTGTGTGAAGGGGCCTGTGACCGGCCCGTGGGTGAAGGGCAGAATGTGCAAACTTTCTCACCCAAATGGCTGGTTGATCTTCAGGCAAGTTATCTGGTTGGGGCTTTGGGTGTCGAACTGACAGTTGGTGTCAACAATCTGTTTGATACCTACCCTGACAGGAATCTGATTGGGCAGGCGGGTGCTGGCGTTTTACCGGGCATCATCCAATCTGACGGTGTATTTACCTTCTCGCGCAGGGCCGCGCCATTTGGTTTTAACGGCGGGCTCTGGTATGTGCGTGCCGGATTCCAGTTTTAGTTATAGCGTGATAGCAATTTCTTGCAGGTCATCTGTTGTTAGTCCCACCAGGAACAGGACGCCATTTTCTCCCAGGTCAACCAATACGCCCTGCTGGCCATTCTGCACAGCATTTGTCGAAGCATTGACTAGTTCTGCTAGGCCCGTAAAAGGATTCTGTATATCCGCCAGCGATAGAAAGTCGGCATCAAGGTCAAAGTCCATGATGATTGCGTTTGAATCTTCACCAGAGAAAGAAAAGCTATCGCTTCCTGCGCCCCCGTAAAGGGTGTCATTCCCCGAAGAAGATATCTGGTCATCACCGCTGCCGCCATAAACCAGATTGTTTCCCTGGCCGCCGTCAATCAAGTCGTCGCCGGCGCCGCCGAAGAGTGTATCATCACCCTCGTTCCCCCATATGCTATCGCTATGCTCGCCGGTGCCGCCAAACAGTTTGTCGTTGCCATCGCCGCCTGTAATCTTGTCCCCGTCAGTTGATCCATAAATTGAGTCGTTGCCGCCATGCCCGGAGAGGGTGTCAGAACCTACGCCGCCACCTATTGCGTCATTGTCCGCCGCACCAATGGCAATATCATCGCCAGCCCCAGCCCAAATTTTGTTCTCTCCTGATGCGGTCGTGTCTGCTTCACCATCATCATATTGGCCATTGTCAGCTATTAATGCATCGTTCCAGCCGCCCCCAAGCAAAGTGTCATTGCCGCTTCCGCCAAAAAGGGTATCTGCACCGGCCAGTGAGGTGTTTTCATTGAAGGGCAACCAATCCTCAGTGGCGCCCTCAGTTGCGCCGCCCCCAATGATGAAATCATCGCCGCGGCCACCACCTATCTTGTCATTGCCCGCGCCGCCGACAAACAGGTCATCGCCGGCGTCATCGGCGCCTGCCCAAATTTGATCATGTCCCGCGGCACCCATGATGATATCCCGGCCAAAATCGCCCCGCAAAATATCGTTGCCTGCGGAGCCTTCGTGAGCGTCGGTGATAATCGCCGCTGATGGCTGGGAAAAAATCTCGTCCAGATTTCGGTTTTGGGCAATGTAGAGTGGGATGCCTGCTTCTTCGAGCGCAGAGGCGTGGCTGACCAAAGTATCTTCAAATTGGCTGACACGGACCGCGGTCAGATACTCGATCACAAATACCTCGACACCTGCGGCCTCGGCGGCCAATAAATAGCCGAGGCTCCAGTCCACAGCATCCGAATCCTGTTCGCGGAAGCTGCTTTCGTTGTCGTTCTGGTAATAAAATTGCAGGTCTTCTTTGCCTATGCCGTCGATCGCTTGAAGGTAGGTGAGGTTCTCTATCAGGTCTTCGCCATTTTGGCCGATAATAATGAATGCAGCATCATTGCCATCGTCGGCTAGTCGTGTTTCGGCATACGTCCGGATTGCAGCGACGAAATCCGCCATTTCCTGCCGGTAGTCGATGCCACTGTTGGGTGCTTCCTCTTCCCAATATTCGAAGGCGTCGATGATATCCAGATAGACGCCGTTGAAATCGGCGTCGATTATCCTGTCAACATACTGAAAGATTACCTGCTGCCATTCGTCCAGCCAGTATTTGACTTTGAAGTTTCCTTCCCATTCGCTGTTTTCATTGTCGATGATTTGGTCGCGGATGGCGACAAAGTCGGGGTCGTCCCAATAGAAGCGATAATCTTCAGCTTCGCCGATGCTTAGGTAGGAGACGATGATCTTGTCCCCTTCGCCCCTCATGATATTGATCTGTTCAGACGTATAGGGAGTTTCCTCACCAGCATAGTTTGCGTGGTCGATGACCAGCAAGTCGGCGTCGTGTGCTGCGATTTCAGCAATCTCATCGTCGTCCAGATCGCCCAGATGATAGAGCCAGCTGTCAACATCTGAAAGCGGATTGGTGCTCATCTAATTCCCCAATGCGATGCCCGAAAACTAAAGTCTGGATAGTGCAGCATAGTTTGTGTGTAGGGGCAAGAATGAGGCTCATTAAAAAATTTGATTTAGGATATTGACCAAAAGGTCAAGATTGAATAGTTTGCGGGCGTTGCGTTGATGCTCACGCTTCAATTTGTGAGGTGGGGCATCAAGATTCACGAAAGTGAAGGGCTAGTCTGGCTGCCAGTTCAGTGGTGGGCGCCTCCGAAGGTGGCCGGAATAGCGAGTGCTTCAGGCATTCAGTGGCGTGTGGGGCTCACGAGCCACCCTTCCAACCCATCTTTCGTGTTTCAATGGATGGCGGTAGTCGCGGATGCGGCTGCCGCCCTCACTTTTTATGGGCCTAGTTGGCCCTCAGTGCCGCAAACGATCCAGTGTAATCAATTGCCAAATCTTCGCCTTGCATGATATGGGCAGTAAGCTGAATGCGTGCTTTTCCGTGCCGATCAAAGGTTTTCAAAAATTGTTCCCAACGTTTTTTGTCGGGCCTTGTTGCGTGCGCGGAAAAGTCGCTGGTAACGGGGCGGATATAGTCGATCGTGCTGGCAGTGATAACAATTTCTGAGGCCTTGACGGTATCTTTCAGGTTCAGGTGCATCAGGGTCCAGCAGCTCAGGGTGGCAATGGCCTGCAGGCTGCCACCAAAGGCGGTTCGCTTGTGGTTGATATTGGCTGAAAGGGGTGCCGAAAGGACCACCTCTTTTTTGTCTGCATCCAACACGCGCACCCCCATCGCCATAGAAAGTGGAATGTTTTTATATAGATAGGCTTCAAGAGCCTCCTTGTCTGCCATCATTGTTTGCCTCGCCATTTAGGTTTCCTCTAACCATGGGGTGCGAGGGTGACATACGCAAGTCACATGCGTAACCGGGAAGGGAATTTGGTGCCGAACAGAGGGTCCGGCACCCGGAGGCGTGGCGGTTAGTCAAAATCCATTTGAACATAGGCCAGATCGGCCAAGTCTATACCCACAAGCAAGACGGTTCCTTCGCCGGTGTCGATTATCAATCCATCCTGTGTTTGTGTGGCGCTTGCTTGCACATCCTCAAACGAATTTAATGATGGTTGCAGCGCGAAATCGAGCACATCTTCTGTGATGTCAAAATCTGTGATCACGTCATTGCCGTGGTTTTCGCTAAAGCCGAATGTATCGGGGCCTGTGCCGCCTGTGAGAGTATCTTCCCCCAAGCCGCCAAAGAGGACATCAGCGCCTGCACCACCAAACAGTTTGTCGTTGTGGTCCTGCCCGAAAAGGGCATCTGCACCTGTGCCACCGTAGACATGGTCATTGCCTGCGCCGGCAAACAGGGCGTCATTTCCGCTGCCGCCAAACAGCTTGTCATGACCCCAGTTTGCGTAGAGGGCGTCGTTTCCAGCGCCGCCGTGGAGAATGTCATTGCCAGAGCCGCCCTTGAGGACATCGCCGCCGCCGTAGCCTTTAAGCGTGTCATTCCCCGAGCCACCATCGAGAATGTCGCCGAAGTTGCTTCCTGTAAGGACATCCGGCCCATTGGTGCCATTTTCGATGGTCGGAAAGTTACCGCCGCCAAAATAAAAGCCGCCAGATGACGACGGACCGGCGTTATCCACGCCATGGCTGGATAAGTCGTTCCAAACGTTGTTCCAGACATTATTCCAGACGTTGTTCCACAAGTTGTTCCAGAAGCCGTTCCAGCCCCAAGGGAGCCAGAACGCTTCTGGAGTGCTGTCGTGATTTGTCATTGTCATTTGTCTTCTCTCTGTCGCGTGTTTCATTGGGTTTGTGTAAGAGGAGACGTTGTGGGCCGGTAAAAGGTTCATGAATGGGCCAAAACAACTCGGTACCAATTTATGGGACGTGGCGAAATCTAGGGGCTTTCGGTTGCTCAATTTTCTCCAACAAGAAATTGACGACAGCGGGGTTATCTCTCACTCTAGGGGCGCAAGGTCAGGGGAGGGATATATGACTGTTGCTGAAGACAAGGCCGGGGAAGCGGCCAACCGCCAGGCCTATTGGCGCGCCAACCTGAAGCTGCTTGCGGTGCTTTTGGCCGTATGGTTCACGGTTTCCTTTGGGTTTGGCATTTTGCTGGAAGACTGGCTCAATCAGTTCAGCCTGTTTGGCTTCAAGCTTGGTTTCTGGTTTGCCCAGCAAGGCTCCATCTTCACTTTCGTGGCGCTTATTTTCATTTATGCGATCCGGATGCGGGCAATCGACCGCGAATACGGCGTGGGCGATTAGGGGGCTATCATGGACGCACAAACACTGACCTATCTTTTTGTAGGCCTCTCGTTCGCGCTGTATATCGGCATCGCGATCTGGTCGCGCGTTGCGAACACCAGCGAATTTTATGTTGCCGGGGCCGGGGTGCACCCTGTGTTGAATGGCATGGCCACGGCGGCGGACTGGATGAGCGCCGCTTCGTTTATCTCCATGGCCGGGTTGATTGCCTTCCTTGGATATGACGGTTCTGTATATCTGATGGGCTGGACCGGCGGCTATGTGCTGCTTGCCCTCCTTTTGGCGCCTTACCTTCGGAAGTATGGCAAGTTCACGGTGCCCGAGTTTATCGGGGATCGCTATTATTCCGATGCCGCGCGGTTGGTGGCTGTGCTGTGCCTCATTTTTATCAGCTTCACCTATGTTGCAGGCCAGATGCGCGGCGTCGGCATTGTGTTTTCACGCTTTCTGGAAGTTGAGGTGGATCTGGGGGTGATCATCGGCATGGCCATCGTCTTCATGTATGCGGTGCTGGGCGGCATGAAGGGCATTACCTACACGCAGGTGGCGCAATATTGTGTGATGATCTTCGCCTATACGGTGCCTGCCATCTTCATTTCAATGCTGATCACAGGCAACCCTGTGCCGCAGCTTGGCCTTGGGGCAGAGGTGGCGGATGGCTCCGGCCTGACGGTGCTGGAAAAGCTGGACAGTGCCCTGATTGATCTTGGTTTTACCGCTTATACGAATGGTACAAAATCCACCATCGATGTGTTCGCGATCACCGCAGCGCTTATGGTAGGTACGGCGGGGTTGCCCCACGTGCTGGTGCGTTTCTTCACCGTGCCGAAGGCGTCTGATGCCAGGATTTCTGCGGGTTGGGCGCTTGTGTTCATTGCTATTCTCTATACCACCGCACCGGCCGTTGGGGCATTTGCTCGGCTGAATTTCATCTCGGAGGTTAACGAGACCGAGTATGCCGAAACACCCCAATGGTTCAAAAACTGGGAAGACCTTGGCCTGATCGCCTGGCAGGACAAAAACGGTGACGGCGCAGTGCAGTACCGTCCGGGCGCACCATTTGAGGGCAAGCCTTCATTTGATGGTGACCAGCGCGGCAAGCACGGTGAACGTATGCTGGTGAATCCCACAACGGATAGCGCCAACGAGGTGTATGTGGACCGCGATATCATGGTACTGGCGAACCCGGAGATCGCCAAACTGCCCGGCTGGGTGATCGCGCTGGTGGCAGCCGGCGGGCTTGCGGCGGCACTTTCCACCGCTGCGGGGCTCTTGCTGGTGATCTCCACGGCCGTGAGCCATGACCTTTTGAAAAAAACCGTGATGAAGGATATCTCCGATATGCAGGAACTTCGCGCCGCGCGAATTGCGGCAGCGGTAGCGATCCTGATTGCGGGCTATCTGGGCATCAATCCACCTGCCTTTGTGGCACAGGTGGTGGCCTTTGCCTTTGGTCTGGCGGCTTCCAGCCTGTTCCCGGCCATCCTGATGGGTATTTTCTCGAAAAAGATGAACAAGGAAGGCGCTATCGCAGGCATGCTGACGGGCTTGTTGTTTACTGGCGCCTATATCGTCTATTTCAAATTCATCTCGCCAGAACTGAACATTGCGGACCATTGGCTGTTTGGCATTTCGCCCGAAGGTATTGGCATGGTGGGTATGGTGCTCAACTTCGTTGTGGCCTTCTTGGTGGACCGTTTCACACCGGCGCCGCCTGATAGCATTCAGCATCTGGTCGAGGATATCCGTGTGCCATCCGGCGCTTCAGCAGCACAAGATCATTAAGTAGGGAGTTGGTGATGACAAAAGCAAGCGGCACATTTGAGGTGAAACTAACCCCCTTGGAAGACGCAATGCCGGAAGGCTTGTCCTTTGGTGCCATGACCTTTGATAAGAGCTTTTCAGGCCCGCTTACAGCCACAAGTAAGGGGATTATGTTGACAGCGATGACAGAGGTTCAGGGGTCTGCGGGTTACGTGGCCCTTGAGACCATCACCGGCACGCTGGATGGCCGTGAGGGCGGGTTCAACTGTCAGCATTTGGGCACGATGGACAAGGGTGCCCAATCTCTGAGTCTGGTGATTGTGCCCGATAGTGGCACGGAAGCGCTTGCCGGTATTCGTGGCACCATGAATATCCGAATAGAGGAAGGGCAACACTATTACGATATCGATTACACGCTGCCTGAGTAGAGCGGTTTGAGGCCAAAGAAAAAGGCGGGGATGGCCCCGCCTTTTTTCGTTAAACCGATTTGGTGACCTTATGGCTTCCTGCCTTGGTTCTGATGGTGGGCCCTTCAGAAACGGTATAGTCCGGCGCATGTACTGTGGAGACAAAAAACCAGCTTGAGGCGATCTCGTCCTCAGTGATGTTCAGTTCCATCCATCCGCGATTGTGGCTGTTGAAATAGGATAGCTCGTTGCTTGCCTTCATCACTTCGGCAACAACCCTTTCGGGGGGCGCCGGAATATAGGCTTCCATGCCGGGGGAGCTGACGCTCGGGGTGGCAAACTCGACGGCAACATTATCGCCTTCGCTGTCAGTTAGTTCAAAACACCAGGCATTGTGGGTGTCTCCAGACAAAAAGACCGCGTTGTTGGCTTTGGCCTTGATTGACATATAGACCCGGTCCCGGCAGGCAGGATAACCATCCCAGAAATCGAGATTGAGCGGCATACCCATGCTGCCGAGCATGCGAACGGCTTGAAAGCGTTCCTTGCTGACGTATTTGGATTTTTCCCAATCGATATCCTCGTCCTTCAACATAGGGATGCCCACGCGTCCGATCAGCAGCTGTTGCCCCAGAATTTGCCATGGAATGTTATGGGCAGCTGATGCCTGCAGTTCGTTATCGAGCCATTTTTCCTGCTCCATCCCCATAATGGTGCGGCTTTCCGCGCCCAGTACGTCTTTCTTGAATTTGTCTCCGTCTGGCAGATAGCTGAAGCCCTGCGGCAGTGCCTTAGGGTCAAGTTTGCTGATCTCGGTATAGTCTGTCATCGGCGCCGGTTTCTCGCCGCGCATGTCAAAGGGTACCGGGATATGCTTGATCGCGCCTTTAGGTGCTGCCTTCATAGCGTCAGCGCTCAGAATGGCCTTCGGATCGTCCTTGTCGGAAAAGTCGAAGGGCAGGGTGCGTAAAGGCAGGTCTTTTTCATAGTCAAGCTGCTCATCCCGTCCGCACAGGCGTGTGTCCAGCATGATCAGGCTGGCGAGGCCGCCGATGTTGAAGGTGCGATTGATCTTGTCCTTCCCGGCAGGATTATCGCGAATTGGCAGCCACTCGTGATAGGCCTGAACCGCAGCCTTTTTGCGATCCTCGAAATCACCTTCAACTTCATTGTGATTTTGCGCGCCCGCCTTCCAGGTGTTGTTGGCGATCTCGTGATCGTCCCAAACACAGATGAATGGATGGCGCGCGTGTGCGGCTTGCAGATCGGGGTCAGAGCGATAAAGCGCATAGCGCCTGCGGTAATCGTCCAGCACCACGATCTCATGTTTTGGCTGAACAGTGCGGCCGCCCGCCGTGATCTCGTCATTTGAATAAATGCCGTCGGCATATTCATAGATATAGTCACCCAGGTGCAGGACCATATCCACGTCGCGATCGGCCAGTTCGCGATATACATGGAAGAAGCCTTGTGGGTAGTTGGAACAGGAGATAACGGCCATGCTGGCCTTATCGGCGCCGGTATTCGGCAATGTCTTAGTCTGGCCGACAGGGCTATATTGGCCATCCGCTTCAAAGCGGTAGTAATAGCGCGTGTCTGGGGCAAGGCCGCGCGCATCAACCTTGACAGTATAGTCTTTCTTGAGACTCGTTCGGGTTTGGCCCTGGCTCACAATATGTAAAAAGCCAGAGTCGGTAGCGACCTGATAATTGACCGATGCGTTGCTCGTGCCTGAAGGCATGTATCTGGTCCAGAGAATGACACGATCTGCCAATGGATCGCCACTTGCAATGCCGTGGGTAAAACCGCTCTGATTTTGTGCAAAACCGGCACGCCCGGTCACCAGTGCAGCGCTGGCGCCTGCCCCTATGCCAGCCAATATCTGGCGTCTGTTCAGCGCAGCGTTCCCGAAAACTGACATGGATAGTCCTTCCCTGAATTTCCCGTTTTTCATTTCTTAATGTAGAGCATTACAATTGTGGCAGTGGTTTGACAATTGAAACTGTGGGCAGGCATATGCCTGCTCCAATATTAATGGATGAAATTAAGTTTGAAATATTTTACGTTTTGATAACAGTTACTGTGCAAGACAGAGCATGGGGGCCAAGCATTTTTTGGAATGAGCGGCTGACGTGCCTTTTGGCAGGTTAGATAAATTTTTATGACGAAAGTACCGGGACGTTTTTTAGGGTATGCCTTCTGTGTGGGTGACCTGTTGTTGGAGCTGGATCTGGATTTCAAAATCCGGAGCGCCGACGGTGCTATCAAAACCACACTGGGCGCGGTTAAGGCCGACGGCAGCACAGATTTTCTTTCACTGTTAAGTGATCGCGGCAAGGGCATTATCGAGAGTGCCGCAAAGATGTTGACCGGCGCAAACAGGCTGGGCCCTTTCACTGTTTCTGTGGGAAATGATGGGCGGCAGAAAGAAGAGTTTGCGGTTTTTCTGGCCAAACTCCCTACCGCGCATGACAGAATTTATGCAGTTTTATCAAAGCCATATCGCTTGGGTGTGACCAAAGATAAAAACGCGCCATCCAAAGTAGAAGACAAGAAGAAGCAGTTTTTTGAACGCTTGGAAGGCTTGTTTGAAGGCAACCCTGACGCTGCAGAAAATATGCTGGTTACAGTTCTCGAGGCAGGTGGAAACCAGGAGATCAGCCCCGAGAAACAGAAGGTTATTGAAGATTATCTGAAGTCTTTCTCAGTTGGTGGTGCACATGCGACCATGCTGGCGGATGACAAGTTTGCAGTGGTCCATGACAAGACGGATGAGCGTGCGCAAAAGACCGACTTTGCAGCCCAGCTCAAAAAGGCAACAGGGGTTAGCCTTACCTCCGCAACGATCGACGCCGCCGAGGCAAACCTGAGTGAAGAAGATAGCTTAAAAGCGCTGGTGTTCAGCTTGCAAAGCTTTGCCTCCGGGGGCGATGGCGGGATGGATATCGAGAGCATTCAGAAGAATTGTGCGACACTGATTGGCGAGACAACAGAACGGGTGAAGGCTTTTCGTCAGGTATTGGAAGAGGGTGCCTTCTCGCTTGTGTTCCAGCCTATTGTGCATCTGAAGAAGGGCACAGTTCATCATTTTGAGGCACTAACCCGCTTCGAGCTTCCCCCGATGATCAAGACCCAATGGGAGATGATTCGTTTTGCCGAAGATGTCGGACTGATTGATGATTTCGACTATGCAGTTACGACCCGGGCAATCCGGAAAATCCGGGAGCTGCTGAAGAAAGGTGGTGCGCCCGGTATCGCGGTGAACCTTTCTGGTCGGTCGCTGTCCAGCCCTGAATTCATGCTGGAGCTGATTTCGCTTCTGCGCGGCAACAAGGATTTGAAACAATATCTGTCGCTGGAGATCACCGAATCTTCCAAAATCCACGACCTTGATGCACTTGCGCAGGCCCTTGGAGAAATTCGGGAGATTGGTTTCAAAGTTTATTTGGATGATTTTGGCGCAGGGGCCGCAGGCTTCCAGTATTTGAAAAAGCTCAAGGTCGACGCCCTGAAGATCGATGGTGATTATATTCGTGATGCCATAACAAACAAAGAAGACCGAGCGTATCTGCGGTCCATGGTTGGCCTGTGCCGGGACCTTGGCATCACCACGGTTGGCGAATGGGTTGAAACCCAGGAGCATGCAAAACTTCTAACCGAAATGGGCGTTGACTACGGCCAGGGATATTTCTTCGGAAAACCCAGCGACAATTTCCTCGTGGAACCGGCCAAAGCAAGCTGATTGCTTTATTTCGGCGGCTCCAGAATTGCTTTTGCAGCATGAATGATCAGCTTTGTGATCTGTTTTGGTGTAAGATCCATTTCGCGGATACACCAGCGTTTGAGAGCCAGAATGGCTACGTCATAGGCGATTTCCTGCCGCACCACACGGGCCTCTTCCGGCAAATCAGCCAACAGTTCATCGTAGATTTCGTAAGCGCGACCAAGGCCGGTTAGTTCGAAATCCTTGATCGCCTGCCTCAGGTCCCAATCCGGTTGGGTGATGGCTTGGCAGAGGAAAAGAATATAATGCCTGCCACCAATTTCCTGCTCAGCAAGTTCGGCAAGCGGCAATACCAATACCTTCAGTACTTCGTCCATGTTGGACGTTTCCGTCCAGTCCTTCATTAACTCCAGCCTGCGCTCGTCGATTTGTTTGGTGCGTTCGCTGATCGTGGCGCGCATCAGGCCGTCTTTTGATCCAAAATGATACTGCAGCGCAGATTGGTTGCGTTGGTTTGCCTCTTGCAGTATTTCTCTGGTGGAGACGGCGGCCAGTCCCTTCTCCGCGATTAGCCGCTCAGCAGCCTTTATGAGCGCCGCACGTGTCGCGTCAGCGCGTTTAGCCTTGCCATCTGGCTGGCCTTTTTCAATCTGGCTGTTCACCCCTGAACTCCTGCAAAAGTCGCTACCTACAACATTGATTAATGAAGATCATTAATCGGCGCAAGTGAATTAATTGAACGTTTGTTGGAAATTGGAGCCGCATGTGTCGCATTGACTATGTAATGAATGGCATTAATATTAGCCCTGATCGGCAGTTGGTCTGGGAGGCCTGACTGTTGGCAAACCAGAAAAGGGGGATATATGTCTGTACAGGCATGGCTAGTTCGCCGAAAGATAAGGGCCGCTTTTCGGCCGAAGCAATCACGATCGGGATCGGAAGAAGACCGCCTTCGCCACTTCGATAGAACCCTGACGGCCATGGAAGACCGATTGCCTGGCGCGCCTGCAGACGCAACGGTAGAAACTGTGAACGACAATGGCGTGCGCGGGGACTGGATTTTTGTTCCAGGTGCTCGCGATGATCGGATTCTGCTTTATAGCCATGGTGGCGGGTATGTTTGGGGTAGTCCAAAAAATTATCATGATTTAGGGGCTAGACTTTCGCGGGCCCTGAAGGCGCGGGTTTTTTTGCTGGATTACCGGTTGGCGCCAAAACACAAGTGCCCTGCGGCGGTCGACGATGCGTTGGCGGCATACGCCTTTATAAGGAATGCGTATCCTCAGGCAAAAATTGGTTTGTGCGGAGATAGTGCGGGCGGTGGCCTGGCGCTGGCTTCAACATTGCTTCTGAAGGAAGCAGAACAGGTGCAGCCTGTGGCTGTTGGGCTGATTTCTCCGTGGCTGGATGTATCTGGTTCTGGCGCCAGTATCGAGACAAACAAACATAAGGAAGTCATGCTTGAAGCGGATGGTATTGCCGTTGCGGGAAAGCTATATCGGGGCGATATGCCTGCCGACGATCCGCGTTGTTCACCATTGTTTGGTGACCATGATGGTATGCCACCCATTTTGGCGCAGGTTGGATCTGAGGAAATATTGCTTTCTGACAGTGTCCGTTTGGCAGAAAAGGTACGGGCAGCTGGCGGCGAGATACAGCTCGACGTTTGGCCAAAGATGCATCATGTCTGGCATATGAGCGCAGGGATCGTGCCTGAAGGCAAGAAGGCAATCGAGCAGATGGCTGCCTTTTTTGAACAGCATTGGGGGAATGGAAAATGACCAAACTTGAAACCGCCTTTATTACCGGCGCGGCTTCCGGTATCGGTAACGCGCTTGCGAAAGCGCTGGCGGCAAAAGGGTGTGGGCTCTACCTGACAGATGTGAATGCTGACGCATTGCAGGGCGCGGTTGATGAACTGAGAGCAGCGCAGGTGAATGTGCATTCCGCTGTAGCGGACGTATCGGATCGCGCGGCCGTTGAGGCAGCGGTCAGAGATGCCGAAGCGAAACTGGGTGGCATTGATGCCATGTTCAACAACGCTGGTGTTTCATTGTCGGACACTGTCGAGAAAATGACCTATGACGATCTTGAGTGGGTCATGAATATCAATTTCTACGGCGTTGTTTATGGCACCAAAGCCGTACTGCCGGGCATGCTTGAGCGGGGGCAGGGGCATATTGTAAATATCTCCAGCCTGTTTGGCCTTGTCGGTGTGCCCAGCCAGTCGGCCTATTGTGCGGCCAAACATGCGGTAAAGGGATTTAACGAAAGCCTTTTTTACGAACTGGATGGCACGGGCGTGCAAATACATTCGGTGCACCCAGGCGGGGTAGATACAAATATCGTACGCTCGGGCAAACATTTGCATAACACGCAGGGCTCCCTGAATTCTGACGAGGTTCAGAAGAATTTTCACACAATGGCTGTTACTTCACCTACGGCAGCAGCGGAGATTATCTTAGCGGGCGTAGAAAAGGGATCATACAGGATATTGGTTGGGCCTGACGCCAGATCTGCGGACAGATTGCAAAGGTGGGTTCCAAATATATGGCGCAAAATGTTCCTGAAAAAACTCGGCTCTTGGGAGCGGCAGGGCATTTTCTGATAGCAGGGGTTGCATGCCTGCACCGACATCCCATCTATCAACTCAAACTCATCATTTCGGTTATTTCAGGAGACGCAGGATGCGGCAGCTTTATAAGCACTATATTGATGGCAAATGGGTTGACCCTTCCGAGTTTCAAACGCGTGATTTGCTGAACCCGGCGACGGGAAAAAAGTCTGGCGAGATGGTGCTTGGCACGGGCGCAGACGTCGACAAGGCGGTGGCATCCGCGCGCAAGGCCTTTGAAACGTTTGCTTTCTCCACAAGGGAAGAGCGGCTTGAGCTGCTCCAGTCCATCATTGCCGAGTATCAGAAGCGTATGGCCGAGATGGCCGAGGTGATCACGCTGGAAATGGGTGCACCGAAAACGCTGGCAGAACGGGCGCACGCGCCATCTGGGCTTGGGCACCTGGCTTCTGCCACAGAAGCGCTGAAGAACTACAAGTTTTTTGAAGACCGTGGTCCAACCCGCATTGCAAAAGAACCTATCGGTGTTGTTGGTATGATCACGCCCTGGAACTGGCCGATCAACCAGATTGCCTGCAAGGTGGCACCTGCCATTGCGACAGGATGTACCATGGTACTGAAACCCAGTGAGGTAGCGCCATATAGCGCACAGCTGTTCACTGAAATCATGGAGGCTGCGGGTGTGCCTGGGGGCATATACAACATGGTATACGGTGAAGGCCCTACTGTTGGCGAAGCAATGTCCGCGCATCCGGGCATTGATATGATGTCCGTGACCGGCTCTACCCGCATGGGTGCTGCGGTACAGGCAGCATCCGCCCCAACCATCAAGCGGGTGACCCAGGAGCTAGGTGGCAAGTCGGCGAATATTATTTTGGACGACGCAGATCTGGAAGCAGTGGTCGCACGGGAGACGCTCTCTGCCATGCGGAATACCGGGCAAACCTGCACGCTTCTCAGCCGCATGCTGGTGCCGCATGGCCGGATGGATGAGGCCGCAGCAATCGCGCTTCAGGCTGCGTCCAGCGTGGTAACCGGTGATCCGCAGAAGGAAGAGACTACAATGGGGCCAATCGCCCATCAGGATCAATATGGCAAGGTGCAGGTTATGATGCAGGAAGCCATCGACGAAGGTGCCCGCCTGGTGATTGGCGGGCCGGGAGCACCTGATGGCTGCGAGGAAGGGTTCTTCGTGAAACCGACTGTATTTGCCGACGTAAAACCAGATATGATGATCGCAAAGGAAGAAGTGTTTGGCCCTGTGCTGTCGATCATCGGATATGAAGATGAGGAAGAGGCAATTCGCATTGCGAACGATAGCCCCTATGGCCTTTCTGGTGCCGTGCAGTCTGCTGACACGGATCGTGCCCGCCGTGTGGCGTCCCGGCTTCGGACCGGTATGGTTTATATAAACGGCGCATCAGGTGATCTTTCCGCGCCCTTCGGCGGGTACAAACAATCAGGCAATGGCCGCGAGTGGGGCGACCATGCCTTTGCTGATTTCCTCGAAGTGAAATCTATCCTTGGGCACAATAACTAGCGCGGGCCTCAATATTTTAGAGTTGCACAGCATTGGCGGCATGGCTAAGACTGCGCAGGTGCCTTGTAATTTGAAATATGTGATGACGTCCCTGAAACAGGCTGCTTCTGCGGCCTGTTTATCTTTTGTGGCAGTGCAGGCGGCATGGGCGGGAGGGTTTGAAAAACCGTCCGATCCGTTTTTGGTGATTGGCGCCAATCTGGAGGCCCGACTGAATGAGGACCCCAATAGCGGATACAGGCAGCTATTGGCGGCTGCTTTGCCCAATAATGAAGATAGGGTTGTTTTCCAGCGGTTACCTCTGAGGCGCGCATTGCGCATGTTCGAGCGAACGCCAAGGTCCTGCCTTTTCCCGACATCGGAAGATATCCTTCGCGTGATCGTTGATATGTCTGCAGATGACATGGTTTCCAGCGTGCCTGTGGATACAGTTGGATCCCATATTATCACCCGCGAAGGTGTGCCAAAGGTTTCTTCGTTTGAGCAACTCCGGGGTATGAAGCTTGCGGTCCAGACCAGTGTTCTGATTTCGCAGTTTGTTTCGCCCGATTGGGGTTACGAAATTGTTCGAACACCCGACGAGGTAACAGCGCTTCGTATGGTGATGGCGGGGCGGGTTGATGCTGGCTATGGCTGGTTTCCCGACAGCCTTATCCTGGCGAAAGCGGAAGGCATGCCCCTGCCGCGCTTTGACGAGAATTTCTCGCTCTACAGCTCTGACACACATCTGGTTTGCAGAAACGAACCCGGCGTTGAATATTTGATGCAAGTGTTTAATTCCCGCACCAACAACCTCAAGCAGACAGGTGCCTTGAAGGCTATGCTGGGTGAATTTTCTCGAATTGTCCCTCACCGACGTTAACTGAATTATTGCACATATCTTGCCTTCCTTCATGAAAGCCGTCACTCTGGGCCATGGACTTTAGTGTACGTGTATTTGACAAAGCCCTGATGGAGAAGCCATCTCACGTTTCCTGAGATGCGGATGGAATGACGCTTCGTGGTATATATATATCCCTTTTAGTAGGGACCGCCTGGGCGCTGGCTGGATGGCTGCCTGCCGTTTTGGCAGACGATGAAGCAGGGCAGGCGCCCATTGCTATTATCGGAGCCCACCTCGAGGGGCGTTTGGATAATGATCCGGCAAGTGGGTATAATAGATTAGTCAAATATCTGCTGCCTATTGATCAGAGTGTGGCGGTATTCCAACGATACCCTCTGGTGCGGGCGCTCAGGCAATTTGAGGATACCAAGCGCAGCTGCCTGTTCCCGGCGTCAGCACGGGCGGCTCAAAATTTGATTGGCATTCCTGCCGAAGACCTGGTCGAAAGCAGTTTTGTCGATTTCGTAAGCTCCCACGTGATGGTCAAACCAGGTGGGCCGTTCATTGCTGACAAGACTGACATTTATGGACGTACCATCGCGATCCAGCGCGGCGTTGAAATGGTTGTCCTGAAGGATGATTACGACCGATTTGACATCATCCGAACTCCTGATGATCAAACGGCTCTGAAGATGCTTCAGGCCGGTAGAATAGATGGCATGTATGGCTGGAATCCTGATGCGCTGATCATTGCCACAAAATATGGTATCGAGTTACCGGATTTTAACCCTGATTTCATACTGTTCCAGACGACCACACATTTTGTGTGCAAAAAGGGCATCGGTGCCGAGCGATTGCTGAACCTGATCAATGGCAGGATCGCCATTGCGCGCCGAACAGGCCAGCTCAAGGAAATGTTGGGGCCCTTTGCAAGGCTTGAAAAGGAATAGGGGATTTTATGAAAAGAAGCTGCAATCTTTTGCTCGGGAGTGCAGTTTTAATGGGGGTGCCTGCGGGTGGCAGTATTGCGGCATTGGCCGAAGAAGCCGCTAACACGCCCGAAGAAATCATCGTCACAGCGCGTAAGCGCGAGGAAAGCCTGACAGATATTCCTGCTGCTATCACGGCCTTAAGCCAAGAAGCGCTGGAAGATTTAGGCGCAAGCGGGCTTTCGGATATCAGTGGTTTTGCCCCCAATTTGACTATTGTGGCCGGCAGCGCCCAATCAAACGCCGCCTCCATTTTCATACGCGGTATTGGCCAGCGCGACAGCTTGCAGACCTTCGAGCAGGGCGTGGGCATGTATGTGGACGGGGTTTATTATTCCCGTATGCAAGGGTCCATGATGCGGCTGTTTGATGTGGAACGCATTGAGGTGCTGCGCGGGCCACAGGGCACGCTATATGGTAAGAATACCATTGGTGGTGCGGTTAATATTGTCACGCGTGACCCGTTCGAGGCCGGTGGCAGGGCCGAGATCGAATATGGCGCCTACGACCTGAAAAGCGGGTCGTTCTATGGCGCTTTCCCTGTTGGGGATGCCTCGGCCATCAGCCTTGCCGCTCGTTATGTCAACCGGGACGGCTATTATACCGATGCCTTCAATGGCACCGAATATCACGACGACAATGTTTTCTCAGGCCGGATAAAGCTGGCCACGAGGCCCAGCGATTCCCTCACCCTCACGTTTGCGGCAGACCTGATGGACATTGATGTGGGGCAATATTTGGGGCGGGCAGAAAGCCATCTGTTTGTGGTTGATCTTGTTAATGGCCCCACTGTTGTGCGGGATGCGCCGGGGCCGTTCGACGGGAAAACCATGGCAAGCTCAATCGATCCGGACAATGGCCAGAGCAACACTCATTGGGGATTGTCTTTCACTGCAGAGTGGGACCTTTCGGAGAATTCCAAGCTGACATCCATCACATCCTACCGACATATGAACCCGGTTCAGTGGCTTGATGCCGATGGCAGTGAATTCGAGATTGGCGATGTTTGGGCCACGTGGGTTCATGAACAGATGAGCGAGGAACTGCAGTTGTCAACTGAAGGTGCTCATTGGGACGCTATTTTTGGTGCGTTTTTCATGACCGAAAAAAGCGTGGCGGTTCAGGAATCCTTCCTCAATGGGTATATTCTGGCAGCAGGTGAACAGGTCGGTTTCACCCAACCGGGACACGACACTCAGAAAGTGAAGAATATTGCCTTGTTTGGCCATGCGAATATTGAACTGGGTGAACGAACAACCTTGTCACTGGGCGCGCGCTGGTCGCAGGATGACAAGGATTTCGAGAGGGTCAGTGAAACCACGACAGGTGGAGTGATTACGGGCGTGTTCGAATTTGAAGGCAGTGGTAAATGGTCTGCCTTTACCCCCAGCGGCACGCTGGATTTTCGCCTGAGCGAGACCAGCCACATCTATGCCCGGATTGCCCGAGGGTTCCGGTCTGGCGGCTTCAATGGGCGCATGTTTTCCGCGGCAGACGCCGAGCCGTTTGAACCTGAATATGTCTGGTCATATGAGGCTGGGCTGAAGGGTCGGGTGATGGATGGCCGTGTCACATACGGGATTACCGGCTTCTTTAACGATTATACCAACTATCAGGCCCGTGTTGCCGTGGCGATTGACCGGGATGATCAGGCGGCCGGTTTCAACTTTCCAACGATCAATGCCGCCAAGCTCGAAATATATGGTGCAGAATTTGAGGTGAAAGCAGAAATGGATGCCTTGACCCTCTGGGCAAACGTTGGCCTTTTGAGCGCCAGTTATAAGGAGTTTCTCGACGATCAGAGAGACAGAACTGACCAAGAGCCGATCCGGGCGCCGGATGTGACCTTGAGTGGCGGCATATTGTATGAGGTAGACTTGGATGCCAATGGTATTGTCGGTTTATCGGCTGATGTTCGTTATGTGGGGGCGTACTACACAAGCGTCGACAATTCGGAATTCCTGTATGAGGACGGCTATGCGCTCGTGGGTGCCCATGCACGCTGGGTGGATGCGGATGAAACATGGTATGCCCGAGCCGGGGTAAAGAACCTGTTTGATGCGATCTATCAGGTCGATGCCTTTGAATTCCGCACACTTGGCAATGCGCAAACAGGCTTCTATGGTGAACCTCGTACCTGGTATATTGCCGTCGGGCGGACTTTCTGAGCGGAGGCCTCTTGAACAAGTTTCTGAGTTTGTTGTTTATGTTTCAATGCCTCTCTGTCGCGTCATACGCCGACACGCTTGAGCATGAGCCTGTGGTCATCGCAGGATTCACCAAAGAGGGTCGGCTTGAGCAGGATGGGACCGGCCATTATGCCGACATGGTGCATGCTGTGCTTGCAGAGGCGACGGTGGGCGCAAGGTTCGTTATCATGCCGGTTCTCAGGACAGTACGAAGCTTTGCAGAGGGCGATTCTATCTGTATGGTGCCCGCCGCTTTTGAGCGCTGGAAGGTCAAGTTTCCGAACTTGAATCGCGAAGATATCATCGAAAGCGAACCCATCGATTATATCTCCGCTCACATCGCGACCCGCGCAGGTATGCCTGTTATTACCAGACTTGAGGAATTAAACGGGATGCGGATGGCCGTTTGGGTTGCGCTGCCGGTGGACACTCACCTGACCGATATTGATGTCGAGGTAATCAGGGCTGAATCCGAGGAAAGTAGCATCAAACTTTTGATGTCAGGGCGTGTTGATGCCATCTGGACCTGGGTGCCGGACGCCTACATCCTTTATGAACGGCTGGGATATGGTGTGCCCAATATTGACGACAATCAGCCGATTTATGGGTCTGCGGCGCATTTCCTGTGCCGTCGCACACCAACTACAGAAGCGCTGATGAAGCAAGTCGATCCAATAATCCGATCCATGCGCGCAGACGGTAGGCTCAAGAAAATTCTAGGCAGGCATACGCGTGTGGTAGGTGTCGACATTCCCCTCAGCGTCGTGGAAAATCAATAGCCTGTAAACCATTGGGGTTTATGGTCAGGACTTTCGCGGTTTTCACAAACAGGACCAATTGGTGCTTGGATCTACCCATCGTATAAAATGCAGCCTTCTGGCTGTAGTAGGAATGTTTCTGTGGCCTGGTGCTGGCTCGGCGATGGCGGAGGAACGTGGATATGTGAAGGTTGCAGGCTTCCTGAAAGAAGGCCGTTTCGAGAAAGATGCAACGGGCCACTATGCCGATCTGGTGCGCGCGTTGTTGTTGGAAACCGAGGTTCCCACGCAGCTTGTGACAATGCCGGTTAAGCGCATGTTGAAGCAATTTGATGACGGCTATGTTCAATGTATGGTGCCGGTCTCCTTTCCTGTTGTAAAAATGAACTTTCCGCATATCGAACAGGCTGATGTGGTAGAGAGCGTGCCGATTGATTACATAACCGCACATATTGTAACGCGGCCCGGCACACCTGCGATTGCGGGGGTGAACGGCCTGAAAGGCAAACGGCTGGCTGTGTGGGTTGGGGTTCCGTTCGAGCTGTTCATGCCAAACCCTGAGGCTGATGTACTCCGCGTAGAATCGGAAGAGAGCGGTATTCGTTTGTTGATGTCTGGCCGGGTGGATGCGATCTGGAGTTGGGTTCCCGACGCTTATATCCTTTTCGAAAAGCTGGGCTATGAGGAACCCAGTTTGGCGATTGACCAGCCGATCTTCGGATCAACCGGCCATTTATTGTGCCGTCGTGATCGTAAAACCGAAGCGCTTATGAAGGATATTGACCGGAGTATCCTTGCCATGCGCGACGACGGGCGCCTCAAGGCCATCATGGGAAAACATACCCGTGTCGTTGGTGTGGATGTGCCTGCTGATATCGGTAAATAACCAGCTAATGTGTTTGCAGAAGAAAGGCGCCACCCCTTGGGATGGCGCCTGTATATTTTGTCTAAGCGATCAGCTTACATCTTGAAGGTAACTTTACCGTAGATGAAGCGACCAGGTGTTGCATGCACTGTGCCGTCAAAGTTGTTGAGGTCACAGGTGGTGCAAAGTGGTGGATCTTCCTTAAACAGGTTCTGCACGCCGAGCGTGAAGGACACATTGTCGTCCAGATAGGAAGGACGATATGTGAACTGCATGTCGGTGTAGAAGGTGCTGCCAAGGGTGTTGCCGTCGGCTCCATTGGTACAATACTGAGTGAAGCCAAAGTCACCAATCACGCCGCCACAGGCTTCATCCACGCTGCCGATGTAACGGAAGGTGGCACCAACGGTCCATTCGTCCAGCATCCAGTCTACAAAGAAGGAAGACTTGAACTTGACGTAGGCACGCTCTGGCGAGCCGAGTTCAGTACCGGCACGCTCCACGAAGTCGATTGTACCCTCTGTGTTGAGTGTACCTTCATCGAAGCTGAACAGGTGGCTGTTTACCCATTTGAAGCGCAGTTGGCCCCAGTCGGCAGCCGCAGTCTGTGCACTGATCGACCAGTCGAGGCCATCGGTTTCGATCGCCGCGATATTGGTTAGGAGACCAGAGATCAGGGTAACCTGACCGTTGGCAGAACGGGTAATGGCATCACAGAAGATGTCATCAAGCGTGCTTACACAGCCGTTCAGAAGCTCCGACGCGTTTGGTGCCTTGATCACGTCCTGCATTGAAATGTTGTAATAGTTCATTTCAAAAGTGAGGGTGTCGAGGCCCATGGAGTCAGCCATGGCAGACGGGCTGAAAGTGAAACCAGCCGTCCAGGTTTCTGCGGTCTCTGGTTTGAGGTTGCGGTTACCACCTGTCGCAACACGGATCTGCGGGTTGATCTGTACCAGATCAGCTGGCACGCCAAGCGCAGAACAGTTTGCATGAGGTGTGTTGCCGCCACCGGAGTTACATGGATCACTGATCGTGCTGTCGAAGAACGAGCCAGAGTTGAACAGTTCACCAATGTGAGGTGCCCGGAAACCTTCAGACCAGTTGGCGCGGAATGTCAGGTCGTCATTAACCTGCCACGCGGCACCGATCTTGAAGACAGTGTTGCTGCCGGATGTGCTATAGTCAGAATAGCGAACAGCTGCGCTGAGGCCCAGGTGCTTCGCAAAGTCCTGATCCGCCAGCAATGGTGCATTGACCTCGCCGTAGAACTCTTTCACATGGATGCGGCCTGCTGTTGGGCGGGCAACAATACCAGCAGTTTCTTCAGCTGCTACTACAGGATCAGGTGTAAAGCGACCTTCTTCCTCGCGATATTCCCAACCCATGGCTACGCCCAGCGGGCCAGCTGGCAGGTCGATGATCTCACCGGCAAGGTTGGCAGAGATATCAAACAGTTTCTGACGGCTCTCATCCTTCTGTGTGAAGGTGATATAGTCGAGCATGGCCTGAGTGATTGTGCCATTACCGTCTGGGCCCTGACCACCAAAGATGTTCAAAGGAACGCAGCCCGGAATTGCCGCACATGCATCAGGGTCGCCAAGGGCTTCGCTGATCTTGCGTGCGTTGAAGGCACCGTTTTTGATCTGGTTGGCCTGGCTTTGTGACCAAGTACCGTTGATATCCCAGTACCAGTTGCGGTCACCCATCTCGAAGTCACCTTCAAGCGTGCCGGACACATACCAGGTGTCAACATTCTGAGTGAAGATACGAGGGCCAGCCTCAATCGGACGGCGGCCGCCGAACGCAAACGTGGTCGGGTTCAGCTCGATACCAAACGGGTTGTATGGGTGATCTTCAGGAACAACGATATTGTCCATCCAGATGCCTGCGCCCGCGTCAGTACCAAAGAACAATGGCTCTGGTGCTGCTTGGCTTACGCTGCTGCGGTTGTTGAAGGCCGCAGTGGTACGGAATTTGATAGACTCTGTTACATCAAATTCTGCCTTGGCAAAGATATTCACCCGCTCGTTTGGCGTCATCACCTTGTTGTAAGGCGAATAGTTGAAGCGGTCCTGCAGGGTAAATGCGTGGTAATCCGAGTTTGGCCCGGTTGGGTCAGCTGGATCAAAATTCGGGATAGCAGGGGCGCCATTGTTTGGCGTGATGCTGCCGAAATCATTGTTGAACACGAAGCGGCCCTGTGGTGTACCAGAAGATGCACCCAGGTTCTCGAACGGCAGCGCATAAGCTGTCAGTTCGCGGTCAGCAGCTTCAACAGAACCTTGCTTGGTATAGCTTACATCAAGGATAACACGGGTCCGGTCGGTGCTGGCACCCCATGAAACGTCATATTCTTGTGTCTCGCCATCACCTTCGTCGAACTGGCCATAGTAAGCGCTTGCATTGAAGCCTTCATAGTCGTCGCGCGTTTTGATGTTCACAACGCCTGCAATTGCATCGGAACCATAAATGGTGGATGCGCCGTCTTGCAGAACTTCGATGGATTTGATGATGCCTGATGGAATGGTGTTCAGGTCAACTGCGCCGGACACACCAGATGCGGAGGAGCCGCGAATCCAGCGTTTGCCATCCACCAGCACAAGTACGCGCGTGGACGTCAGATAACGCAGGTCGATCTGGCTGGCGCCTGCACCGATACCGGAACCATCTGGCGGGAAGCCAAGGTTACCGGAAGAGTTGTTGGTGCGGTTAATGGCCGAACCTGCAATTGGCAGGCGCTGCAGGAAGTCTGCAACAGAGACTTGACCGGACGCATCCATGTCGGCAGCCGACAAGATCTGTACCGGATTTTGTGCCTCAAGCGGGTTTTGGCGAATACGGGAACCCGTAACGACCACTTCCTCGATTTCCATCGCGGAAGAATCCTGTGCCATTGTTGGGGTTGCGAAAGATACCGCGGCAACTGCAGCGCTTGTGAGCAACTGAAGCTTCCGGGGTGTAGTTAGAGACTTTTTCATTGCCTCATCTCCCTATTTTAAATCCTCTCGTAAGGCCAGGGACGGCAATGACCGGAGCAACAGTGTTGCCCGGATGATTGATGGTGCCCTCCCCAGCGCGCAGGTGTTTTCTTTATGTTAGCCTGCGCGCCACCAGTAAAACCCAAGGTAGCGGTGGCCGGTACAGAAAAGCAGGGATCAGGCTTAATTTCTGTTAACTATGTTACAGAGGTGTGGCAAAAAGAGCGCACGAATCTTGTCTGTTTAGTCAAGTTTTCTGCTTCTTTGTTGCTAATTGTTCTAATATTCTATCAATGGAAGCTGGCTTGGTGCCTTGATTTTGTTGCAAGTGAAACCAGATGGTGGCCATTATTGATCATATAAATGCAACTATTGGTCAGTATCCATTGACGGTCCGCGCAGTTTTTCATGGAAGTGTTTGCGGCAAAGCGCGATATATCGGTCGTTGCCGCCGATTTCGATCGATGCCCCTTCCTTGACCGGATTTCCCTTTTCATCCACGCGCATATTCATGGTGGCTTTTGATCCACATTTGCAGATGGTTTTGAGTTCGTGCAGTTCATCGGCAATTGCCAGCAACCACTGGCTGCCTTCGAACAGATTCGCCTGAAAGTCTGTGCGGATACCGTAACACAATACCGGAATGCGCAGTCTGTCAGCGACTGCGGCCAGTTGAAATACCTGGTCTTTGGTCAGGAACTGGGCTTCATCGACCAATATGCAATGCAGGGGGCGCTGGTTCAGTTCATTCGTGATCTTGACAAAAAGGTCAAGATTTGCATCGAATATGCAAGCATCTGCCTTCAGGCCGATGCGGGACGCTATCACCGCTTCCCCAAAACGATCATCAATTGCAGCCGTGAAGAGCATGGTGTTCATGCCTCGCTCACGGTAGTTGAAGCTTGATTGCAGGAGAGTGGTGCTTTTGCCCGCATTCATGGCGGAATAGTAAAAATACAGCTTGGCCATTGCCGGTATGCCCTATGTTCTTTGCCCTTATTGGGCTAATGTTTTGTCCGGAGCCTAGGCAGTTGATCAGGCGAGGGCAAGCCCCTGGGAGGAAAATTATGAAAAAGCTTTGGCAAGGCGTCAGGATGCCGAAGGCTGCCTGTATTCTGGGGCTGGCCGCGATGCTCTCGGCAGGAGGGGGCATAAGTGCACAAGCTGATGATCAGCGTGCAATGAAAGCCCGGCTTGCGGATTCTGCGCTGGCCTGGTCGGCCGAGAATGGTCGCCTGCGCCCCTATATGCAGGCTTTTCCCAAGGGCGGCGATATTCATACTCATCTGCGGGGCGCTGTTTATGCGGAAAGCTGGCTCAAGTGGGCGGCAGAGGATGGCCTGTGCGCAGACATGTCAGTGCCAGGCCTTCGGCACAAGGTGAAGGAAAGCTGTGCTGCATCAGGTTGGGTGACGGCTGCTGAGGCGCAGGCCAATAGTGATCACAGGCGTCAACTGATTGATGCCCTGTCGAACCGATCCTATGTGCCAACGCTGGACTGGTCTGGGCACAATGATTTTTTCGCGACCTTTGCCAGAATATCCAATTCCCCCAGGCGCTGGGGGGATCAATTTGCGGAAATTGCGTCTCGGGCAGGGCATCAGAATATCCTGTATCTGGAGCCTATGATCACGCTCATTTTCCCGGAACTTTTCCCTCTTCTAGGGGATGTGAAATTGTCGGGTGATTTGGCGGCGGACTATCAGATGCTGATGTCTGGTGATTTTGGCGCGGCGATGCCGACGCTTTTGGCTTCTGCGCGAAGCCAGCTCAAGGCCGGTATGGCTCGCAAGGACGAAATTCTGAAGTGCGGCACGCCCGAGGCCGATGCTGGATGTGGGGTGACCATTCGTTTTCTCCATCAGGTGATCCGCGAGATGGAGCCCGCCATGGTGTATGGCCAGTTCATCCTTGGATGGGCCCTGATGGAACAGGAGCCGCTGATGGTGGGCACCAATTTGGTGGCGCCCGAAGACAGGCATGTTTCGCTGAGGGACTATACGCTTCATATGCGGATGATTGATCACCTTTATCGCAACGAAGGACCAAGAAACGTGGCGCTGCATGCGGGCGAGCTTGCGATTGGACTGGTGCCACCAGAATTCCTAACGTTTCATATCCGCGAAGCGATCGATCTTGGGCACGCCAAGCGTATCGGACATGGCGTTGCCATCATGTATGAAGATGGCGCCGAAGAGCTGTTGACGCGGATGGCCCGTGACAAGATTATGGTCGAGATCAATCTCACCAGCAACGACACCATATTGGGCATCAAGGGCAGGAAGCATCCTGTTGGCGTTTACCGCGACGTTGAGGTGCCCTTTGCCTTGTCGACAGACGATGAAGGTGTGTCCCGCATCGATCTGACCCACGAATATATGCGTTTCTATGAAGAGCATCGTGCACCCTATTTCGAGCTGCGTTACAGTTCGCGCAATGCGCTAACCTATAGTTTCCTTGACGGCGCAAGCCTGTGGGAAAATGCGGCATGCAAAAAAGATGTGGAACAGGGTACAGATGCCGGGGCAGAATGCGCTGCATTTTTGAAAACAAGTGAGAAGGCCCGGCTGCAGTGGGAGCTGGAGGAACGGTTCAGGGTCTTTGAAGACGAACAGCGAATCCCGGAACGGAAACGCACATCATTTCATTAAGCCTCGGTAAAGAGGGCGGGCCAGATGGCCCAATTGTATAGTTTGGAAGGGAAGTAGGGGGCTTATGGCTGAAACAAACAAAATGCTGGCGGGGGTGGCTGCGCCGTCGTCACAGCTTGCGGCGGATACAAATGCCGGTGTGGCATTTTTCCTTGATGTTGTGGTCAATATGTTTGTGCTGGCCAGTGTGCTGATGGGAGCGTTTGGATTTCCGGCAGAGCATATGTTTGGCAAGATTATTCCGGGCGCTATTGCAGGCATCCTTATTGGCAACCTGGCCTTCTTCTGGCTGACCAAGAAAACCCGAGAGGAAACAGGAAACGAGGCACTCACAAGCATACCGCTGGGTATGGATTTGCCGACGGTATTCGGCATGTGTTTCTTCATTATTGGCCCTACCTACGCAAGCAACGTTGAGGCTTTGGGAGTTGATGGTGCCGCAGACAAAGCCTGGATCATGGGTATGGCCTGCACAATGTGGATGGCTGTGATCAAGTTCGGGCTTTCTTTCTTTGGTCGCGCCATGCAGCATCAATTGCCACAAATGGCGCTTGTTGGGGCGATGGCCGGTATTGCTACCGTATGGCTGGGTGCGGAAGCCATTTATGGCGTGTTTGTCCTGCCGGAGGTTGGCATCGTCTCCCTTGTTATTATGGGCTTTGCCCTGATTGCCGGGCACCGCCTGCCATTCAATATGCCCGGTGCGATCCTAGCGATTGTTGCGGGCACCTTCCTTTATTATGTTCTCGCGTTTGCGGGTGCGGGGGATGGTTATATTGTCAAGGGGATGCCGGCATTGGCGCCTGCCTTGCCAACGCCCACACTGGCTGGCCCGCTGGCCATGTTTGACGAAGCGAAAAACTATCTGGGTATTATACTGCCATTCGCCCTTCTGATTGCGGCAAGTGCTGTGAATGTAACAGCGGGTGCGCGCATCACCGGGGATGAGTTTGACGCCGGTAAAGTAGTGCGCCTGGATGCGGCTGCGACAGCCATCAGCGCCTTGTTTGGCGGTGTCGTACAAACCACGCCTTACTTTGGTCACGCCACCTACAAACGCATGGGCGCACGTACCGGCTATGCCCTGGGGGCGGCCGCTGTTATCACCGTCGGCGGTTTCCTAGGCGTGATCGCGCTGGCATCCCAGATGATCCCTGAAGCGGTGTTGAAGCCAATCCTGGTTGTGGTGGCGTGCGATATTTTGCGGCTGGCTTTCTCGGGTGGCGATGTACGCCACGCACCAGCGCTGTTGTTCGCAACGGTTCCGGCTATTCTGAACTATGCACACACAAAGGTATCCGATCTGTATTTCCGTGTTAGCGAGGTGGCGGGCAATGCTATCTCAAACGATTGGACACAGGGCTATTTGCTGCTGGGTGCCATGGCGCGGGGTTATATTCTGACAAGCCTGATCTGGGGTGCGCTGATCGTATGGATCATTGATCGAAAAATGACCCGCGCGGCCCTTGCGGCGTTTGCTGCCGCCATCTTCACCGAGTTTGGTGTGATCCACTCTGTCCTGGCATCGTCGGCTATGTATTTGCCGTGGGCGATTCCGGAAATGGGTGGGCTTGAGACTTTGCCGCATCGGCTGGCAACAGGTTACCTGATTGCGGCAATTATGTTATATTTCGCCGGCTTTATCAGAAATAAACCGGCTGAATAGAAAACAAATCTTGACCGCAGGGTCAGGATTTGGCTTTAAGGGCACGGTTTAAAATAAATCGGGACGTATCATGACACCTGAGCCACTTGTTAATCAGGGCACGAGCTTCCACGCCGACTGGCTGGATGGTATCCGTGTCAACAAAAGTGCGGTAGAGCGCCGTACCGCCTCTATAGGCGGACGCCGGGCTGTAAAAAAAGACAGCCAGATCGCTTTTATGCTGAAAGCCATAAGCTGCATTGACCTGACAACATTGGCGGGTGACGACACCCCGGGGCGTGTGCAGAGGCTTTGTCAGAAAGCAAAGAACCCCGTGCGCCGGGATATCCTCTCGGCGTTCGGCATGGAAGATATGGGCCTCACCACAGGCGCCGTATGTGTTTATCATTCCATGGTGCCCGAGGCCGATAGTGCCCTTCAGGGCGCCGTACCCATTGCGGCGGTGTCGACCGGGTTCCCCGCGGGCCTTGCCCCCATGGAGACCAGACTTGAGGAAATCCGCCGTTCTGTCGAAGCCGGCGCCAATGAAATCGATATCGTTGTGACGCGCGCGCATGTTCTGACGGGCAACTGGCAGGCGCTTTACGACGAGGTAAGGGCATTCAAGGGCGCATGTGGTAGTGCCCTTATGAAGACCATTCTGGCCACGGGCGAGCACGGCAACCTGACACAGGTGGCCAAGGCCTCGATGACAGCCATGATGGCAGGATCAGATTTCATCAAAACATCCACGGGCATGGAAGGCGTGAATGCCACACTGCCTGTAAGCCTTGTGATGATCCGCGAAATCCGTGACTTCCATGCCCGTACGGGCATCAAGGTGGGCTACAAGCCTGCAGGCGGCATCAAAACCGCCAAGGATGCAGTGGCGTACCTGACACTGATCAAGGAAGAGCTGGGCCGCGATTGGTTGTCACCAGAGTTGTTCCGGTTTGGCGCATCAAGCCTGCTGGGTGACTTGGAACGTCAGCTCGAATATCATGCCTTTGGTGGCTATTCGACGTCTTATCGTCACGCAATGGGCTAGGGGGATTATCATGTCTGTTAAAGAAAAGTTTGAAAGCATGGATTATAGCCCTGCTGCGGAAAGCCGCGCCAATGCTGATAAATGGCTGGAAGCCAATGGGCGCAGCTTTGGCCTGTTCATCGATGGTGAATGGGTAAAGCCCAAAGGGGCGAAGACCATTCCAAGCTATGCACCATCAACGGGCGAGAAGTTGGCTGATATCACAGTCGCCGGGCAGGATGAGGTTGATACCGCTGTTGCCGCCGCCCGTAAGGCGCAAGGCAAATGGACGCTTATCGGTGGGCATGGGCGAGCCCAGTATCTGTATGCACTGGCACGCCTTGTTCAGAAACACAGTCGCATCCTGGCAGTGCTCGAGAGCCTGGATAACGGCAAACCGATCCGTGAAAGCCGGGACATCGATATCCCGCTGGTGGCACGCCATTTCTATCATCATGCCGGGTGGGCACAGTTGATGGATGAGGAGTTCCCTGACCACGAGCCGCTGGGTGTGGCAGGGCAGGTGATCCCCTGGAATTTCCCTCTTCTGATGTTGGCGTGGAAGGTAGCGCCTGCGCTTGCTGCGGGTAACACCGTGGTGCTGAAGCCTGCTGAATTCACTTCGCTGACAGCGCTCAAGTTTGCGGAACTGTGTGTGGAAGCGGGCTTGCCGAAGGGCGTGGTGAATATCATCACAGGTGAGGGTGAAACCGGCGCGGCCGTTGTAAACGCGGATGTGGACAAGGTGGCTTTCACCGGCTCTACGGAAGTGGGCAAGATCATTCGCCGCGCTATTGCGGGCACAGGCAAACGCCTGACGCTCGAGCTTGGCGGCAAATCCCCATATATTGTGTTCGAAGACGCCGACATTGATGGTGCGATCGAAGGCCTTGTGGATGCCATTTGGTTTAATCAGGGCCAGGTTTGTTGCGCCGGCTCACGCCTTCTGGTGCAGGAAGGCATTGCCGACCGTTTTCTTGACAAGCTCAAGGCACGCATGAGCACGCTGCGTGTTGGTCCGAGCCTCGACAAATGCATTGATATTGGTGCCGTCGTGGACCAGAGCCAGAAAGACACTATCGAAAAGCTGATCGCCCAGGGCGAAAGCGAAGGCGCTGTTGTCTGGAAAGCACCGTGCGACATGCCGGAAGAGGGTGTGTTCTTCCCACCAACACTGGTAACAGGTGTGGGCACAGATAACACATTGTACCGGGAAGAGATTTTCGGACCAGTGCTGACAGCGATCACCTTCCGCACACAACAGGAAGCTGTAGCGCTTGCCAATAACACACGGTATGGCCTTGCGGCGACTGTCTGGTCGGAAAGCCTTTCGCGCGCGCTTGAAGTTGCCCCTGCGTTGACTGCGGGTGTGGTCTGGATCAATGGCACCAACATGTTTGACGCGGCCGCTGGGTTCGGTGGCCGCCGTGAAAGCGGTTTTGGCCGTGAAGGCGGGCGTGAAGGCATGCTTGCCTATATGCGGCCCCGGTACGAGGCGGCGCTGAAGGATTGGGCGCCGATTGATGCCCCGGCCGATATCGCCATGCCAAAGGCAGGCTCAGGGCTCGCGGACATAGACCGGACCGCCAAAATGTATATTGGCGGCAAACAGGCACGCCCTGATGGCGGTGACAGCGTAGCTGTGGCTGACAAAAAGGGCGCATTTGCGGGCGTTGTCGGCGAAGGTAATTATAAGGATATCCGGAACGCGGTTGAAGCGGCTTCGAAGGCATCCGGCTGGGCCAAGTCCACGCCGCACCTGCGGGCGCAGATCCTTTATTATGTGGCGGAAAACCTGTCTGCTCGTGCGGACGAATTCGCGGCAAGGCTTCAAAGCCTGACAGGCGCAACGGCGAAAGCGGCAGAAACTGAGGTGGCCACCTCTATCCGGCGGTTGTTCACTGCGGCTGCTATTGCCGACAAACATGACGGTGCTGTTCATACCCCACCAATCCGTGGGGTTGCTTTGGCTATGAACGAACCTGTGGGCACACTTGGGATCGTTTGCCCGGACGAGCAGCCACTTCTGGCGTTTGTTACCGTGATGGCGTTTTCCGTTGCAGCGGGTAATACTGCAGTGATTATCCCAAGCCAGCGTTATCCGCTTTTGGCCACTGATTTTTACCAGATTCTGGAAACATCAGATATGCCGGGCGGCGTGGTGAATATTGTCACCGGCGCGCGTGATGCCATGGCGATGCCAATGGCCAAACACTATGGTGTGGATGGTATTTGGTATTTCGGCAGCCGAGAAGGCTGTGCCGACATCGAGAAAGCCGCCGCTGACAACATGAAGCGCACCTGGCTTAATTACGGTAAAGCCTATGATTGGACCAATGGCGAGCAGATGAGCGCCCGTGGCCTGATGGAAAAGGCTTCCGAAGTGAAGAACATCTGGGTGCCATATGGCGATGCCAACGAAGGCGGCAAATCCTATTGAGGGCCCACCGTACGTTGAAGGTTTGTGAAAAGGCGCCCTCCGAGGCGCCTTTTTGTTGGATATGCTGGCTGGCCTTGTGAAAAACCATCAAAGCCCGATTATTGTTGATTATGAGTTGTGCGGTGCTACTTAGGAGATAAAGCCTTTAGTAGAAGGCCGATGATGAGTGGGGTCGTCGATGTCTTTTTCACCAGACGCCTATAAAGCAGTGGCAGCTTTTATGGGCGACGTAGACAAACTGGATAGCATTAAAGCGCTTAGCGATCGGCTGGCTGAGCCTTTGCGCCTGCTGGGTATAAGGCATTTGCTGTGTATTTCGGCATTTGGAATGCCTGTTTTGCAGGACAGAAAATTGATGTTTGGTTTCATCCACAGTGAATGGATCAAGCATTACGCCGGGCACCATTATTACATTGATGATGCACTTCCAAATCATGCACTTAAGCTCAAGGATTGGGGCGAGCCATTTTGGTGGTCCGATTTTGTGGCGGCAGAGGACCTTACCAAGAATCAACGCAAGATATTTGAAGAGGCTTTCAAGTTTGGCCTGAAAGAAGGGCTGGTCATACCCATTCCAGTGCGTGTGGATGACGATACCGATCAAGTTATCGAATATGCTTATGCCAGCATGGGGGGGGAAATTACCCGTTCTGACGAATTGGAAAACACACTCCATCTACTTACGCTTGCGGCTCATAGAACCGCCCGACGCATTTATCTGCGTAAAGCCAAAGGGGGATTGGCCTCTGACGGAGTCAAGATTGGGCCCAATCTTGACTTTTCGAGGTTAACAGCCCGTGAGCGGGAAATTCTTGCTTGGATTGTTGAAGGTAAACAGCCCAATGAAGTGGCAGATATACTTGGTATCAAAAGAACGACAGTCATAACTCACCTCAGGAATATCAAGCGGCGCTACCAGTTTGGCAGTACGACCGAGATGGTGACTGCTTTACACCGCCACAAGGTGTTTATTTAAACCATTAATTGCATCAATCCCTCTTTGTGAGGAAAGACTGCGTTGGCAGAAGCCAATAGCCTGAGATGGATCAACAGATTCATCAGGAGGCTACAGCCATGATACACATCATCAACAAACATAACCGACACCTGTATCTCAGTGTCCTGGCTGACATGTTCCGAGTACGCCACCAAATTTTTGTAGAAGACAGAGGTTGGATAAAGCTAGCAAATGACAATGGCTTGGAGCGTGATCAGTTTGATACTGACGAAACCATCTACTTCCTCAAGCTGGATGAAAACCAAAAAATATTGGGGGGAATGCGACTTGTGCCAACCTTGTGTGATACTCAGCTAAGCACAATTTTCAAGGGTTGGTGCGATTTCAAGCCTGCGCCACAAGCTCAAGATGCATATGAATGGTCTCGCTATTTTATTGCTGACAAGAAATACCGTAGCCCGGCCGGTTACCCAGTTCATTACGAGCTGTTTTTTGCCATTCTCGAGTTTGCAGTTTACAGAGGAATTCGGTCACTTTCCGGGTTTTTGGAAGCAATCACACTGCCACGGTTGAATGCGCTGCCATGGAAGGTGGAATATCTGGGAAACATGATTACCTACGGCGGGACACATGGGGAGCCTAAGGGTAGGGGCGCCGCTGTTCAGGTTAGCGTGGACAAGAGAATGCTTCGCCTAACCAAACGGTTGAAGGGAATTAAAAAGCCCTATTTTGCAATTCCTTTGGGTGAAGCTGCGCCCGCGCGTCCAGTCGCATTCGGCCCCGAGCTTTGCTTCCAATATCTCGATTTTATGGAAGAGCATCCAGACCACACTGATGCCTTGATCGCTGCATCAAAGCTATGGGTTGATGCAAATGGGGAAGATAGGAAGACATTTTCCGTATTCTTCGACAATATGGCGGCGCAGGAAGCTATGCTGGGATTCGGTGGTGCCAATTCGGCCAAATTGGCGGGACACAACTATTCACTTACTCTCCAGTAGGCTTGTCGACATCAAGTGCCTGCTAGCTGCCCTTTGAAACTGTCTGGTTGTGTCACAACCACGATTGCGCTAAACCTAGGTAGTTAGTGTGGGGAGGATACAATGGTTCATCCAATTGATGCCAGCGTGGGGGCGCAGGTGAGGGCCCTCAGGCGTCAGCGGGGTATGACGCAAACAGAACTAGGCACTGTGCTTGGCTTGACCTTTCAGCAAGTCCAGAAATATGAGCGGGGAACCAATCGTATTTCCGCAAGCAAGCTGGCACTTCTGGCAGAAGCCCTCAAGGTTCCTGTTGGGCTGTTTTTTGAAGGGGTTGATGGTGGAGATGTCGCCTGTGAGGGGGCAGAAGACATGCAGCGCCTTGTTGCCGCTTTTGAACAAATGCCTTCATCAGTGCAGGGCGATTTCCTGCGTATGATACAATCTATCGGTTCAGCCGACTATTGAATGAGATGCTGGCGAAAATGAAAAAGGCACCCAATCGGGGTGCCCTTTTTTTTGGATGGCCTGGAAAGTCAGTGTATCAAGCGATTTTGGCGAGGAATGCCTTAAGCAGTTTTTCAAGGTTAACCGCAGCAATGGCACCAAATTCCATGGTTTCATCGTGCGTCAGCTCACCTTGCATGCCGGCGGCCAGATTGGTGATGGAACTTACGCCAGCCACTTTCATGCCGCAGTGGCGCGCTACCAGGCATTCTGGCACCGTTGACATACCAACGGCATCCGCGCCCCAAACCCGGAAGGCTTTGATCTCAGCCGGTGTTTCAAAGTTGGGGCCTTTTGCCATCAGGTAGGTTCCTGTGTGCAGCGTAATGCCCAACTCTTCCGCACAGGCCTGCAGTTTTTTGGTCAATTTTTTGTCCCACGCCTCACTTACATCAGGAAAACGGGGGCCAAAGCGGTCATCATTCACGCCCACGAGCGGATTAACGCCTGAGAAGTTGATGTGGTCTGTGATCGCCATCAACGAGCCCGGGCCCGCTTCTTCCCGCAGGCTGCCTGCCGCATTGGTCAGAACAAGAACTTCCACGCCCAGCGCCCACAATACACGCGTGGAGTATGCGAGTTTTTCTGCAGGATGCCCTTCATAGGCGTGGGCGCGGCCCTGCATGCAAATAACAGGTTTGCCACCCAGTTCACCAATCAGCATCCGACCTGCATGGCCTTCGACCGTTGGCTTTGGGAAGCCGGGCAGGTCGGCATACGAAAGCACTGTGGCATTCTCAAGCGCGTCCGCGAGGCTATTGAGCCCGCTGCCGAGCACCATAGCGACCTTTGGCATGTCACCCGTGTGTTTTTCACGGATGAAGGACGCGCATTCCTGTACGGCTTCGTATGTCATGGAGACCTCTTGTTTTCTTGTTAGAATCAGATTTCGATTTCGGGCAGTTCCAGGCCCTTGTGTTCCTTGATCTCTGCCTTGGTCATGTCAGACAGCTCGTGTGGGAACACAAGCCAGTCGTCTGTTTCACGGCAATAGAAATCAGGCTCAAGGCTGGTGACATTGCGGGCCGGCTTATAGAAGACAGTCGCGATCTTGATCACCTCCGGCGTGTTGCGGCGGCACTTTTCCTTGAGTGTATTGATAATGGCGTCGATAGAACGGCCGCTGTCGAATACATCGTCTACGATCAGCAGGCTGTCTTCGGCGTTGATGTTGGCCACGATATATTCAAGGCCGTGCACCTTCACTTCTTTTTGCTGTTCCATTCCGATGTAGGATGACGTGCGGATCGCGATATGATCGGTGTGAACGCCGTAGTAATCCATAATCTCCTGAACGGCGATACCAGTAGGTGTGCCGCCGCGCCAAACGCCAACGATAAATTTCGGGCGAAAGCCGCTTTTCAGGATTTTGACACCCAGGTCGAACGAATCGTCCAGAAGTTCCTGTGCGGTCACATATTTTTTCGTAACACTCATCGTGTTCAAGCCCCTTTGGTTCCAAACAGTCTGTCCCCGGCATCCCCAAGCCCTGGAACAATATATGCTTTTTCGTTCAACCGTTCGTCGATGGCACCCACAACCACTGGCACATCAGGGTGTGCATCGGTGAAAGTTTTGATGCCTTCCGGCGCGGCCAACAGACACACAAAACGGAGATCGGTTGCGCCGATATCCTTGATTTCCTGAACAGCGCGCACCGCAGAATGGCCTGTTGCCAGCATTGGGTCCAGCACCACATTCAGGCGGTCCGCTGTATCAACAGGTACTTTAAAGAAATATTTTGTCGGTTGAAGCGTTTCTTCATCCCGTGCGAGGCCAATCTGCCCAACGCGGGCCGAAGGCACCAGATCCAGCATGGGGCCCAAAAGGCCGTCGCCAGCCCGAAGCACAGAGATGAATGTCAGTTTCTTGCCTGCAAGCACGGGGGCTTCCATCGGGCAAATCGGTGTTTCAATATCGATTTTGCCGAGCGGCAGGTCACGCAGCGCTTCATAGCCGAGAAAAAGGCCGATTTCGCGAAGCAGTTTTCTGAATTCGGCTGTGCTAGCCTCTTTACGGCGCATCAGGGTCATCTTGTGCTGAACTAGCGGGTGATCGACAACCGTTACATTCTGGGTCATTTTTGACTCCGTATCTGTCTTGGAATTGACCTTTTCATAAGTGGTCTCGGGACAAATGTCGAACGAATCTTGACCAAATGATCAAAAATGGTTGACCCGGCCGTTTCGCTCTGGTTCCCTTGCGCCGCCGTGCATAATCAAGGCATATAAGAATAACGAACTTTTTGTTGCCGGGGAGTGAAAAGGCATGAAAAAACTGTTTGGGCGTTTTGGTGCGATTGTAGGTCTGGCTTTTGCCGGTTTCGCCGCCGTTGGTGCTGCGGATTTCAAGCCTGTGCTCCTCTATGATATTGGCGGCAAATTTGATAAATCCTTCAACGAAGCTGCCTATGTGGGCGCGCATCGTTTTGAAGAAGAAACCGGCAATGGTTTCAAGGATTTCGAGCCTAATAGCGAAACGCAGTATGAGCAGGCGCTGAAACGTTTTGCGCGCAGGAAAGCAGACTTGATCGTCGCAGTTGGGGTTGGTTATTCCGTGGCTGTGCGCAATGTTGCGGCAGATTTTCCCAACGTTAAATTCACAGTGATCGATGCGATCATCGACTTGCCGAACGTGCAGTCTATCACCTTCAAGGAAAACGAAGGCTCGTTCCTTGTGGGCATGATTGCGGCGATGAAAACCGAATCAAGAACCATCGGTTTCCTGGGCGGTATGGACATCCCGTTGATTCGCCGGTTTGAGCGTGGCTATCGCCAGGGCGCCGAATATGTTCGCGGTGATCTGACATTTATCGAAAACTATGTGGGCACTACACCGAGCGCCTGGAATGATCCGATCAAGGCGGCCGAGATGGCGCGGTCCCAGTATGCGCGCGGCGCGGACATTATCTTTTCGGCGGCTGGCCCATCAGGCCTTGGGTCTATCCAGGCCGCCAAGGATACCGGTAATCTTGCGATCGGCGTAGACAGCAACCAGAACCATGTTGCCCCCGGGGTTGTGCTTACCAGCATGCTGAAGCGGGTTGATCTGGCGGTCTATAAAGCCATGAAAGCAGCGCAGGACGGGCATTGGAGCGCCGGTCATAATGTGATGGGGCTCGCGGAAGGCGGCGTGGATTTTGCCCTCGACGAGCATAATGCGGCCCTGATCACGGCTGAGATGAAAGCCAAGCTTGATGACGCCCGCGCCAAGATTGTGGCTGGCGAGATCGTCGTGGGTGATGTGGAAGGCAGCAACGTGGGCCACTAGGCCCCGTTTTCGGCGGGACAGGACGCATATATGAGCCAGACAATTGCCATCGAAACGCGCGACCTGTGCAAAAGCTTTGGCGACGTGAAGGCGAATGATCATATTTCGCTCTCTGTGCCTGCGGGAACGGTTCACGGCATCGTGGGTGAAAACGGCGCCGGGAAATCCACGCTTCTCAAGATGTTGTTCGGTTTTTATCACCCAGATAGCGGTGAAGTGCTGGTTTCGGGTGTTTCCCAAAGTTTCACAAGCCCGTCTGACGCCATGGCGGTCGGGATCGGTATGGTGCACCAGCATTTCATGCTCGTGGAACCCTTCACAGTGCTCGAAAACATCATTCTGGGGGCGGAGGGGTCATCCAAACTGGATGACGCCAAGGGTATGGCGCGCGCCAAACTTCTGGCGCTTGAGGAACAGTTTGGCTTCAACCTGCCTCTTGATGAGCCTGTCGAGACCCTTTCAGTGGGCGTGCGGCAGCGGGCTGAAATCCTGAAAGCGCTCTATCGCGGCGCGGAAACCCTTATTCTGGATGAGCCAACTGCGGTTCTTACGCCGCAGGAATGTGTGCAGCTTTTTGAACTGGTCAGCCAGTTGCGAGACCAAGGCAAGACGGTGCTTTTCGTGACCCACAAGCTGCACGAGATCATGGCTATTACGGATAATGTAACGGTTATCCGAGCGGGCAAGACTGTGGCAGAGCGCAAAACCGCAGAGACCTCCTCTGAGGAACTTGCCGAACTGATGGTGGGTGCCAAGGTGGTGCGGGCCACAGCCAGAGACGCGAATGAAGCCACGACGGCACGTCTTGCGCTCGAGAATGTCAAGGCCACGGGCGACCACGGCTTGATGCTGAAAGACATCAACCTTCAGGTTCTTGAGGGTGAAGTGCTCGGAATTGCTGGCGTGGCAGGGAACGGGCAAACTGAACTTCTTGAAATCATTACAGGGCTGCGGCCAGTCGACGTCGGGAAGATATGTTTCGACGGCGAAACGATATCGTCGCCGCAAGAGATGACCGACCCAATTACCCTGAGGCGAATGGGCATGGCCCATGTGGCGGAAGACAGGCTTAAAACCGGTGTGGTGGAAAGCATGTCAGCGCGCGAGAACGCCATCCTTGGGTATCAGCGAGAGCAGGAGTTCTCGCGGAAGGGTCTGTTGCGCTTGAAAGCAATTGCCGAGAAGGCGGCAGGATATTTTGAAAGCCAGGACGTGCGGCCACGCAATCCGGACTTGCCCATTGCGTCTTTCTCAGGTGGCAACCAGCAAAAGCTGGTGATCGCCCGCGAACTGGCGCAGGACCCCAGCCTGATGGTGATAGGGCAACCCACCCGTGGCGTGGATATTGGCGCAGTCACCAAAATTCACGACCAGATCACGGCCCTCAGAAATGCCGGGAAAGCCATTCTTGTGGTCTCTGCTGACCTCGATGAGCTGTTGGCGATTTCTGATCGGATTGCGGTGATGTGTGAAGGTGAGATTGTCGGCACGCTGAATATTGAGGACGCAACGGAAACCAAGCTTGGCTTGATGATGGCGGGTAACAAAGGGGAGGCCGCTTGATGGCGTCTCAGAGAAAATTACCCTTCTGGGCCGATGCCATTCTGTTGCCCGGTTTGAACCTTCTGGCAGCCTTTCTGGTATCGGGCCTCGTAATCTGGGGCCTAGGTGAAGATCCGTTCGAAGCCCTGTCCCTGATGATTGATGGCGCTTTTGGTTTCGAGGAAGGCGTGGGCTATAGCCTTTATTATGCCACCAACTTTGTCTTCACCGGGTTGGCAGTATCCGTTGCCTACCATGCGGGGTTGTTCAATATCGGCGGTGAGGGGCAAGCCATGCTCGGTGGCCTGGGGCTGACACTTGCGGTATTCCTGATCGGGGATGCTTCGCCAGTATTCGCTGTATTGCTCGCGATTGTGGGGGCTGCGACATTCGGCGCGGCGTGGGCCTTTGTTCCCGCCTACTTGCAGGCCAAGCGGGGCAGCCATGTGGTGATCACCACCATCATGTTCAATTTCATTGCTTCGGCCCTGTTAGCCTACCTGCTTGTGGGGCCACTGCAACGCCCCGGAGGGCAAATGCCGGAAAGCGCTGATTTCCCGGATGGCGCGTCGCTGATGCATCTGCAGGACCTGTTCGAGGTGATCGGTTTTTCCTACGAAAGCGGCCCGCTGAATCTTTCCGCCCTGATTGCACTTCTGTGTGCCTTCGCGGTGTGGTTCATGCTGTGGAGGTCTCGTTTCGGGTATGAGCTTCGGGTTGTTGGCCAAAATCATGATGCGGCCCGCTTTGCTGGTATCTCCGTCACACGGATGACCGTGATCGCCATGATGATCTCTGGTGCCCTGGCGGGCATGATGGGGTTGAACGAGTTGCTCGGCGAACAACATCGGTTGTTGGGCAATTTTACCCTTGGTTACGGATTCGTTGGCATTGCAGTTGCTTTCATGGGGCGCAACCATCCTGTGGGCATTGTGCTGGCAGCGATGCTTTTCGGTGCCCTGTATCAGGGCGGTGCTGAGCTGGCATTTGAAATGCCCAACATCCAGCGCGATTATATTGTTCTGATCCAAGGGCTTGTGATCCTGTTCGCGGGTGCGATGGAACATCTGTTCCGCGATCCTGTTGAAGCCCTGTTCCGCCGTGTTGGGCAGAGGAGGGCCGCGTGATGGAATTTTTCACCGATCTGATCCTTCTTTTGGACAGCACGCTCCGGACCGCGACTCCGCTGGTGCTTGCAGGCCTTGCAGGGCTTATTGCGGAACGCTCAGGCATCGTGGATATTGGCCTTGAAGGCAAGATGCTGGCCGCCGCCTTTGCCGCCGCCGCTGCTGCTGCGGTGACCGGCTCACCATGGGCAGGACTAGGCGCAGGCATCGGCGCATCGGTAGCGCTGGCGCTTTTGCACGGCTGGGTTTCGATCGCACAGCGCGGCAACCAGATTGTATCGGGGATGGCAATCAATATTGCGGTGGCCGGTTTGGCCCCAACGCTTGCCAACTTCTGGTTCCGCAAAGGGGGCCAAACACCGCTTCTGGATGATGAGGCACGCTTTAGCGCCATCACCTTGCCGTTTGCCGATGCTCTGGCAGATGTGCCTCTGCTTGGCGGGCTCTATAGCGAACTGTTGTCGGGCCATAATCTGATCACGTACCTTACGGCTGCCATTGTCCCGCTTGTGGCATGGATGCTTTATAAAACCCGTTTCGGTTTGCGGCTTCGTGCGGTTGGTGAAAACCCGGAAGCGGTGGATACCGCTGGAATTTCGGTAACACTTCTAAGATATCAGGCGATGATTATCACTGGTGTGCTGTGTGGTTTCGCAGGAACCGTGCTCTCAACAGGTCTTGGTGGCGGCTTTATTCGCGATATGTCTGCCGGTAAAGGCTATCTGGCGCTGGCCGCTATGATCTTTGGGCGCTGGAAGCCAGTGCCCACGCTTTTGGCTTGCCTGTTGTTCGGTTTTGTCGATGCGCTTCAGGGCCGCCTTCAAGGTGTTGACCTGCCGCTTATCGGTGAAATCCCGGTGCAGTTTACCATTATGCTACCTTATGTGCTCACAGTGGTGATCCTGGCAGGGTTTGCTGGACGCATGCAGGCACCCAAGGCCAGTGGCATTCCATACGAGAAAGACCATTAATATGGCGACAGATCTTAAACCGCTGATTGATGCTGCCCTCAAGGCCCGTGATGCTGCCTACGCCCCCTATTCGAACCATCCGGTTGGTGCAGCGGTGCTGGCAGCTGATGGTAATATCTATGCGGGCTGCAATGTGGAAAACGCAGCTTATCCGCTGGGCACGTGCGCAGAAGCGGGTGCTATCGCCGCGATGGTGCTGGCGGGCGGCAAGGCCATCAAACATATCGTGGTGGTTGGCCCCGGCGAGGTGGCATGTACACCTTGCGGTGGCTGCCGCCAGAAAATCCGTGAGTTTGCCGGTAGTGCCGGCAAGCCTGTTACCATTTGCGACAAGGACGGCAACATCCTTCTCGAAACAACCAGTGCCGAGCTTTTGCCCCACGCGTTCGGCCCCGAAAATATTGACGAGGCCCAAGGGTAAAATGTTATGAGCCAATTCATCCCCCAGGAAATTATTCGTATCAAGCGTGACGGTGGCACCATTGCGTCTGATGATATTGTCCGTTTTGTCAGTGGCATCACTGATGGCAGTGTCACTGACGCGCAGGTCTCTGCGCTTGCCATGGCGATCTTTTTCAACGGCATGAGCCCGGACGAGGGCGCTGCCCTGACGCTGGCTATGCGGGATAGTGGTGACGTGATGAATTGGCAGGACTTCGGTTTTGATGCCGACGCCCCGATTGTGGACAAGCATTCCACTGGCGGTGTGGGCGACAAGGTCAGCCTCATGCTGGCACCAATTGTTGCAGCGTGCGGTGGCTTTGTCCCGATGATCTCTGGTCGTGGCCTTGGCCACACGGGCGGTACGCTCGACAAGCTTGAAAGTATCCCTGGCTATGACGCCTATCCTGATAACCAGCGTTTTGCTGACATCGTGCGGGATATTGGTTGTTCCATCATCGGGCAAACCGGCAACCTTGCCCCAGCTGACAAGCGCTTTTACGGCATTCGCGATGTGACCGCCACGGTGGAAAGTGTGCCGCTGATTACGGCCTCGATTCTGTCCAAAAAGCTGTCCGCAGGCCTAGGGGCCTTGGTGATGGACGTGAAGTGCGGCAATGGCGCCTTTATGGATTCGGACGAAAAAGCCGAAGAACTTGCGCGCAATATTGTCCGGGTAGCAAATGCCGCTGGCACGCCAACAACCGCGCTGTTGACCGATATGAATCAAGTTCTTGGGCGTACGGCCGGCAATGCAGTTGAGGTGTTCGAGACAATTGATTTCCTCAAGAATCCTGCAAGTGCCGATCAGCGCCTTATGGATGTGACGCTGGATCTGGCCGCGCACATGCTTGCCCTTTCGAAAGCGCAACCCGATGTAGCTGCGGCGCGCGCAAAGGCGAAGGAAGCCCTTGATAGTGGCAAGGCCGCCGATGTGTTTGCGCGGATGGTGGTTGCCCAAGGTGGTCCGGCCGACTTGATGGAAAATCCGGAAACGCACATGCCTTTGGCACCTGTTGTGAAACCTGTAGTGCTTGAAAAAACCGGTTATGTTGCGGACATGGACACACGGGCGATTGGCATGGCCGTTGTCGCACTTGGCGGTGGCCGCACCAACCCGGCCCACGATGTGGATCACAGTGTTGGCTTCACAGAGATGTGTCAGCGTGGTGACCGGCTTGCGGCAGACCAGCCTTTCGCCATGGTGTATGCTAGAAGTGAAGAGGCGGCTGACGCTGCTATTGCCAGTGTGCGGGCGGCTGTAATGCTAAGCGAAGACGCACTAACTGTGTCGTCGATTGTTAACAAGATTATTGGAGGGTAAGACCATGGCTCGTGCCTTCATTCTGGTGTTGGACAGTTTCGGTATTGGCGCCGCACCGGATGCGGATCGTTTTGGCGAACAGGATGCCGATACACTCGGCCACATTGCAGAATGGTGTGCTGACGGCAATGTGGGAGCCGAGCGCCCTAACGCTGGCCCTATTCAGCTTCCGAACATGACCAGACTTGGCCTTGGCAAAGCAGCAGAGCTTGCGACTGGTCGTGAACCCAAGGGCATGGAATATTCAGGTGAGATCACAGGCATGTATGCGGCCTGCGCCGAGCAGAGCTTCGGTAAGGATACACCTTCCGGGCACTGGGAAATGGCTGGTGTGCCTGTGCGGTTTGATTGGGGCTATTTTGCCCAGGAATATCCAAGTTTTCCCGACAAACTGATTGATGAACTGGTCAAACGCTGTGATCTGCCGGGGGTGATCGGCAACAAAGCTGCATCAGGCACAGTGATCCTTGAAGAGCTTGGTGACGAACATATGCGTACAGGCAAGCCGATTGTTTACACATCGGCTGACAGCGTTTTCCAGATTGCGGCCCATGAGGAAACCTTCGGGCTTGAGCGCCTTTACGACGTGTGTGCCGTGGCCCGTGAACTGGTGGACGAATATAACATCGGTCGGGTGATTGCGCGGCCGTTTCTGGGCAAGGACGGTCAATTTGAGCGAACAGGTAACCGCAAAGACCTCGCGACACCACCACCAGCGCCGACTGTCCTTGAGAAGCTGGAAGAAGCGGGCAGGGAAGTGATTTCCGTGGGTAAGATCGCTGATATTTTTGCCCATAAGGGGCTTACGCAAAAAGTGAAAGCCAATGGCCTTGATGCACTTTTTGACACATCACTACAGAAGCTTGCCGAAGCGCCTGACGGGTCGCTTACGTTCGTAAATTTCGTTGATTTCGACCAGAGCTTTGGTCACCGCCGCAATGTGGCGGGTTATGCTGACGCGCTTGAATATTTTGACCGCCGGTTGCCTGAGTTTCTGGATGGCATGCAGGCCGATGATATTGTGATCCTGACGGCAGACCATGGTTGTGATCCAACATGGCCCGGCAGTGACCATACCCGCGAGCATGTGCCGTTTGTGGCATATGGGCCCAGCCTGAAGCCGGGAAGCGCGGGGGTGCGGAAAAGTTTTGCAGATATCGGCCAGACAGTGGCCACACATTTGGGAATTGCGCCTTTGAGTGAAGGCACCAGCGCGATCTAATTGTTCATATTGAGGGGAGTGTCATGGTTCGAGTTTTGGGCGCGATTGTTGCGCTGGTGATGATGGCGGGGCAGGCTGCCCAGGCATACGGCCCGACAGGGCACCGGGTGATCGCGGAGCTTGCATCACGCCATCTCACACCAGAAGCCGCCGCAGCAGTGAAAGAACTTCTGGGTGACGAGTTTATGGCCGAGGCCGCAAACTGGCCCGATGAAATGAAATCTAACCCCGACGAATATTGGCGGCGTACAGCGTCCCCGTATCATTATATCAATTTGCCTGATGGCCAGACCTACGAGGAAAGCAACAAGAACCCTGCAGGTGATGCTGTGACGGCGCTGGCAGCCTTCACTGCAACGTTGAAGGATAAGAGCGCGCCGTTGGCGGAACGGCAGAAGGCGCTGCGCTTTATCATTCATATCGTTGGGGACCTACATCAGCCACTCCATGCAGGGCGCTCCGAAGATTGGGGTGGTAACCGCATCGACGTCGTCTGGTTTGAAGAAATGAGCAACCTGCACAAGGTTTGGGATGAAGACCTGATTGATCACAAGCTTCTTTCCTTTACTGAGTGGGTGCGGTTTCTGGAGCCGAAAATCAAGCCGGAGAATATTGCGGAATGGCAAAATAGCGAGCCGCTCGATTGGGTGCGTGAACTGATCGCAATGCGGGCTGATATCTATAATGTGGGCAGCGGTATACTCAGCTATGATTATGTCTATAAATATACCCCCACCATCAAACAGCAGTTGTCCAAAGGCGGTGTTCGTTTGGCAGGCTACCTGAATAATCTGTTTGCCGAGGCAAACTAGGCTAAACGAATCGCATAATCGACAAAAAAAGAGAGAGCGGCTTTCGCTCTCTTTTTTCTTTTTTCCAGTGGCTTTCTGTCGTTTGAATTTCCTGAAAAACTGCAGATTTGCGTCGCACCTGTGCCTTTTGGAGCACGGTAAATTGTATAAAATTTTTACCGCTCTATATCCTCAGAGACGAATCTTGACACTTTCGTCAAAAAACTGAAAAGAAGATCGCATAAAAGGTCCGTCGACGCACGGTTTGCGCGGCTTTGGGCATGGTCTTGACCTTTTGGTCAGGATTTGGTTGTCTGTCGCGCAGTTTTGTGTGGGAACTTTTAAACAGCGAATTAGTTGTTCTGTATCCGGCTCAAAGGGGCCTTCCGGCAGGGAGTTCGGATACTAAATGGAGCTTAGGGAATGAAACGCCAATTTAAAGCCGCCTTGTTTGGTGGTGTGGCCCTTGCAGCATTTGCTGCAACCGCACCTACCATGGCGCAAGAAACCTCCTCATCCATCCGCGGTACAGTGATCAGCCAGTCTGGTTCTGAACTTGCAGGTGTGACTGTAGAAATTACACACGTACCATCCGGTACGACCCGTACCTTCACCACCAACAATGACGGTAGCTTTTACGCGCGCGGTCTGAAAGTTGGCGGCCCGTACGTTGTTAAACTGGCAGACGGTACTGAATACCGCGCTGAGAACATCGAAGACCTGTTCCTCAGCCTCGGTCGTCCGGCTGCTGTAACACTGGTTGCAGTTGATCCGAACCTCAATATTGAGGAAATCGTTGTTACAGCAAGCGCAGCAAGCGCTGTTCCTGTGGCAATCGGCCCATCTGCTACATATAACCTGAGCGACCTTGAGAACGCTCCTTCCGTAAACCGTGATATCAAAGACGTTATCCGCCAGGATCCACGTATTTATATCGACGAAGCGTTCGCTGACGGCATCCAGTGTGCTGGCGCAAACCCACGTTTCAACAGCCTGACTGTTGACGGTGTTGGCCTTAACGATAACTTCGGCCTGAACAGTAACGGTTTCCCAACCGAGCGTCTGCCTTTCCCATACGATGGCATTCAGCAGGTTGCTGTTGAGCTGGCGCCTTTTGACGTTGAATACGGTTCTTTCACAGCGTGTAACATCAACGCAGTGACCAAATCCGGTTCCAACGAATTCCACGGTAGCGCCTTCTTCGACTACACCAACGATGGCCTTCAGGGCAACAAGCTGGAAGGTGAAGAGTTCGATATCGGTGATTTCTCTGAGAAGCGCTTCGGCGGCACCCTCGGCGGTCCGATCATCAAAGACAAACTGTTCTTCTTCGCAGCATATGAGCGCCTCGAAGGTGCACAGTTGTTTGACCGTGGCCCAGCGGGTTCCGGTGCAGCGCGTGAAGTTGCTGGTGTATCCCAGGAGCAGTTCAACGAGATCGTCCGTATCGCGAACGACGTATACAACTACGATCCAGGTTCATTGCCATCATCCCTGCCGGTTACTGACGAGAAAATCCTCGCCAAGATCGACTGGAACATCAACGACAACCACCGTCTTGCTTTGACCTACAACTATGTTGACGGTTTCATCATCTCCCAGTCTGATGGCGACGATGACGAGCTTGAGCTGTCGAACCACTATTATGAGCGCGGCACTACGCTGAAATCATACGCTGGTTCCCTGTTCTCTGACTGGTCTGACAATTTCTCCACCGAGATGCGCGTTTCCTACGCTGACGTAGACCCACGCGTTCAGTCCCTCGGCGGTACTGACTTCGGTGAAGTTCAGATCACCACTTTCAACGATGCTGACGGTGATGGCATTCGTGAGCGTGCGACTGTATATCTGGGTGCAGATGACAGCCGTCAGGCAAACGAACTGGAATACCAGAGCCTGAACCTCAAGCTTGCTGCCAACTACCAGATTGATGATCACCTGATCACATTTGGTATGGAGCGCGTTGATTTTGACGTATTCAACCTGTTCATCCAGGAAGCTGAAGGCGAAATCCGCTTCCAGGATCGTACAATTGACGGTCAAAGCTTCACAGCTATTCAGCTCTTCGAAATGGGCCGTCCAGAGCGTTTCATCTACGAAAATGCGTCTCCATCCAACGATCCAAACGATGCTGCGGCTCAGTTCAAGTATGCCATCAACACACTGTACGCTCAGGACGAGTTCACAGCGATGGGTGGTGACCTGACAATCACAGCTGGCCTGCGTTACGACTGGTACAGCAGTGATGACGTACCAACTGAAAACGCCAACTTCATCGCGCGTAACGGTTTCTCCAACGCGGAAAACTTTGATGGTCGTGGTCTGTTGATGCCACGTTTCGGCTTCTCTTACCTCGCGTCTGACACTGTTGAAGTACACGGTGGTATTGGCCTCTATTCCGGTGGTAACCCGAACGTTTGGCTGTCCAACAACTACTCCAACAACGGTATTACGCAGGTAGAAGCGCAAGCGCGTGACTATGATGACAGCCTTGATGGCCCAACTCTGTTCACTGATCCTACAGTGGGCGGCGAAGGCGCGATCTATGGTATTCCTCAGCGTCTGTATGATGCAGTTGCAAGCGGTACCGTGAACGCCGGTGTGAACGCGATCGATCCTGATTTCAAGATCCCAAGCCAGCTTAAAGTTGCGCTGGGCGCGACAATCGATTTCGATCTTGGTAGCTTCGGTGATGGCTATCGTCTGCAAACAGACATCCTTTACACCAAGCTGCGTAATGCAGCGACAATCGTGGACACTACGCTGGAGCAAATCGGTACGGCGCCTGATGGCCGTCCAATGTATGCATCTATCGACCGTTCCGACGCAGATTGTGTTGCTGATCCAACCGGCAACCCATTCGGTTGTAACCGTTGGTTCTCAAGCGACTATGTGCTGACCAACTCTGAAGACAATGGTCGTCAGTGGGTATTCTCCGCAGCACTGAGCAAGTCATACGACAATGGCCTCGACTGGACACTCGCTTATTCCTATAACGACTCCACCGATGCCAACCCGATGACAAGCTCTGTGGCATTCTCAAACTTCTCTCAGTTCTCTTCTTCTGATCGTTTGAACCCACAGGCTTCACGCTCCAACTATGTGATCCCACACCGTTTCACTGCGTCCGTTTCCTGGGCACATGATTTCTGGGATGACAACACAACTCGCGTATCCCTGTTTGGTGTCCTGAACCAGGGCCGTCCATACAGCTACACGTTTGTTGATGGTGGTGGTGCGTTTAACGGCGACTTCACCGAGTTCGGTGATGGTGTTGACGGCGCAAGCCTTCTTTACGTTCCAACTGGCGTAGACGATCCTCGCGTAGTGTTTGGCGATGGCTTCAACACTGATGCCTTCTTCGCATTCCTCGCGGACTCTGGTCTCGACAAATACGCTGGTGAGATTGCGCCGCGTAACAGCCACTTCTCCGATTGGTGGGGTAAGGTAGACCTGCGTATTTCCCAGGAACTGCCAACGCCGATCGAAGGTCACAAGCTGTCTGCATTCCTGGTTGTTGAAAACCTCACCAACCTGATCGACAGTGATTGGGGTGTTGCATACGAAGCAAGCTTCCCACGTGCGTTCCAGGTTGTTGATGCACGTATCGACCGTGAGAACAACGTTTATCAGTTCAACGAGTATTTCGAGCGGAGCCAGGGTCGTGTAACCAACCCGTCCACATACGAAATCCGTGTTGGCCTGAACTACAAGTTCTAGAAGCAAGTCTTCTGAACCCTTGCGCCCGGGGGAAATTTCCCCGGGCGTTTCTATTTAAACCTTTTTCACCATAGACCTTTTCCTGTTCGTGTGTTTAAAGGGGCGTCGAGAGGGACAAAATAATGAGCACTAACGAGGAACGCGGGCACAAATCCGGCATTCGCCGGGAGAATGTGGCCAAAATTCTGGCGGCCGCAGAGACGGTATTTGCTGAAAAAGGTTTCAAGGGCGCAAGCGTGGGCCTGATCGCCGAGCGTGCCGGTGTGCCCAAACCCAACGTTTATTATTATTTTGGTGCCAAGGAAGACCTGTATAGGCGTGTGATCGAAGGCGTATGCTCTATTTGGCTGCATGCCGCCGACACATTCGATGAAACAGAAGATCCGGCAGAAGCCTTGCGTATCTATGTCTCTTCCAAGATGGATCTGGCCCGCAACCGCCCGCACGGTTCCCGGCTTTGGGCAATTGAGATGGCATCAGGTGCGCCTTTTCTGCAGGAATATCTCGTTGGCAAGGTAAAGCCCTGGCTTGAAAGCCGCGAGGCAGTGCTGCAGCGGTGGATCGAGGAAGGCAAACTAGCCCCGATCAAAGCGCGTTACCTGTTTTATATGATCTGGGCGACAACCCAGAACTACGCGGATTTTGAAGCGCAGATCAATGTGATGAACGAAGGCGAAAGGCTTTCTGATCAGCAATTCGCTGACGCCAAGGAAACGGTCATTTCCATCGTTCTCAAAGCAGTCGGGCTATAAGGGCTTTCCCTTCTATCGCTGCAAAACTTTGATAACTTCAAGGCCAGCTTCGGTTACCCGCTTCTTGTCATAGTCGGTGTTTCCTGTGGGTAAAAGTGGCGTCAGCAAGCCTTCGTTGTACCGAAATTCAACTTTTCCCTTGGCGTCAACATAGGCAAATCTTGAGGGAAACTCATAATCACACCCCATCAGTAACTGAAACGGTTGTTCGGTCATTCTAACGGGCGCGGCATCGAGTTCAGCTTTGATCGCTGGCAAAATGTCGCGGTGGCTTCTTATCCAGTCTGTTCGATTATTGGCGCCAATAATAAGCAGCGGAACCATTGTTTGCTCATGATTTAGCAAGCTGCCATGGCCGATGACGCCATCTTCTGTAAGCTGTTCGCCGTGGTCGGCGGTAATGATGACCAACGTATCCCTTAGCGCCCCAGCGTCGGATAGAGTGTCCAGAATTCGGCCAATATGGCTATCTGTTTCCCTTATTTTGCTTTTGTATCCCTCTTGCAGTGATGGTGCCTGTTTATCATAGGGGAAGTGTGGCCCATTGAAGTAGGCCAGGTGGGCAACAGGCTGCTGGGATGGTGCCATAAGGCGCTCAATCGTCTCGTTAGCGACAAATGTATCCCGCTCGCCAGTTGGGCCGTCGGATGCCACCGTTCGGCTTACGTCAGACAGATAGGTGCGAGAAAGCTCGTACCAATCCAGGTTTTGGGCTTCTGCCGACGTAAGTCGATATCCATTTTGGGCCAATCCTGCAAACAATCCCCATGACATGCCGCTGTGGCGCATGGCGCCGAAGCTCGTCGCATAGTCACCGGTAAACAGGGTGTGCATACTGAAATGCGTACAGTTTGAAACACTGCTATGGGTCAGTGATAGTTGCCCTCTTGTACTCCAGCGCATCAGATTGGGGGCGAGAGCGGGGTCTGCGGCTATGTCCTTGGCTCTTAAACTATCGACAACAATAAGAAGCAGGTTTTTAGGCTGGGAAATTGCCCATTTTTCTTCGGCTGTCAGTGGCGCTTTGTTGCGTTCGTAGGGCTGTGCAAAGGGATTTGCTTTTTGGGGCCCCAAAATAGGCTCGAAGATCATGTTGGCATGGTAGTGATGCGGCCCCTTGAAGAATACCAAATGTTGCCGGTTGCCGAGCAAACCAATATTGCGTTCAAAAAGAAGAAATGTGTAGCTCAGCTGGGCGAGTATAAACAGGCCCGCAGTCGCCGTGATGCAGCCCTTCAGCGATATTCTCCAACGCATACGAAGTTGCCTTCTGCCAATAATCAGAGCGGCAATGAATAGAAGCAAGCACGATAACGTGAGGCCGGGAAGGCCGATCTGGACCGCTGCCTGGGGCTGCAAAGCCAATGACAATACAAACCAGCTTACGTGCAGGCTGGTAAAATGGAAAAGTACAATTTCTGTCGCAATAGCCGCTGCGGCAAACGCAAAAAAAATTATGCCCATAGCGGGATGGAGCAAAGCAAGATACCGCCGTGCAATTGTGTAAAGGCCAACAATTGCGGCACCGTTGAAAAGTGCTACTGGGAATGTAGCTTTGGCGGAAAGGGCAGGTAGCATTGCCAATATCAGCAGAAAACTGATAACGGCGGTCTCAAAACCATTGGCTTCGATTTTGTTTTTCAAATTTGCCCTCGAAAGCTAAGTACACAAAATTCCTGCCTATTTTGTGTACTATTGCACCCTTGGGGGTTCAACAGATTAGTTTTGCAAGTCATCCTTCAGTCGCCTGCCTCCTTGCCAGAATAGATAGCCTTTAACGAGGGCCAGGCAGGTTCCGATGGTAAGGGCCGTTCTCAGGCCATCTTCGCCCGTGCGTGCCAGTTCAAAGTCACTAATGGCGCCAACCACCACAGGGCCAAGTCCAAGGCCAATGAGGTTTAGGACAAAAAACAATACGGCAGAAGACATTGCCCGCATGCGGGGGTTCACAAGCCGGTGCGTAACGGCAATGGATGGGGCCAGGTAAAGAGTTGAGAGGATGACCACGATGAAATAGGTGCCAAGCATCACATATTTGTCTTGGACATGATATGCCACCAAGGCAAGCGGAATTGCTGTCACAGCTGTAAGGCCCGGCAGCCACAAATACCAGCGCGGGTCCTTCTCCCCAAACCTGTCCGTAAGGCTGCCCCCCAGGAAAGTGCCAATCATGCCGCCTATGCCTGTGATGGCCCCCAACATCAGGCCAATTTCGCTGGGGTTGATACCGTGATAGCGAACCATGAAGCTGGGCATGAAGTTGCTGGTGCCATAACTGACAAATGCCGACATGGCACAACCAAATGCAATGAAAGGAAATGATCTCAGTTTGATAAGAAACCGGAGAGTGTCCATGATCGAATATGGCTTTTCACCAGCCTGCATGCCCCTTAGGGGTTCTTTTACTGTCAGCTGAAGAATAACGGCCAGAATGATGCCGGGTATGCCCACCATAAGGAAGGTTGTACGCCAATTGTAAGCCTCTTGCAGGTAGCCCCCCGACGCGTAGCCAATGAATATGCCCAAATAGAGGCCTGCAGAATAGACTGCAAGTGCGGTAGAGCGCCTGTTGGCGGCAAACATATCGGAAATCATGGAATGGGCGGGTGGGCTGCCACCTGCTTCACCCACGCCTACGCCCATGCGGGCAAGCAGAAGCTGGATATAGTTTTGGGCCATGCCGGAAAGTGCCGTCATGCCGCTCCAGACTGTGAGCGCAATAGCGATGATGGTGCGCCTGTTATGGCGATCCGCCAAACGAGCAATCGGGAGGCCAAGTACTGTATAGAATATGGCAAACGAAAAGCCAGACAGTAAGCCCAACTGTGTGTCGGAAAGGCCGAGGTCTTTCTTGATCGCCTCTTGCAGGATCACCAGAATCTGCCGATCAATGAAGTTGAAGGCATAGACGATTGTCAGGATGAAAAGCGCATAATAGCGCGCGTTCTTCGACATGCCTGCGGCGGCTGCCTCATGCGTGGTGTTTTCCATATCTCTCCCCGTGCTGCCTGAACATTGGTGGCAGCTGCGCCTTCCCAGTACGCATACAGAATGAGCTAGGGTGCTTTGGCGTGCAGGCAAGGGCGACGTTACGGACGGCTGGACAGGAGAAAAAAGACGGGACCTGTAATTGTTTGTTAGCAACTTTTCGTTTTAGATAATGCCGGACCATATTGGGGCAGGAAGGAACACAAGTATGAGTGACCAGGATATGCAGGAGCAGCACAATAATCTCGCTGAGATCGACAAGGTCGTGGACCTGTTGCTTGCGGGAGAGTTTGATCAGGTACCGGAAGGAACCTGCCTGGTTACCACCAAGTTGAAGCAACTTGCCGAACTGAATTCCGTCAGGATACAGCGCAACTTGCAGCGTACCGTCGAAATGTCTGTTACGGCAAACGCTGGTGTTACCGGCGTTGCAGAGATGATGCGGGAAATCCGCAAGGTTGACGAACAGGCGCAGTCTATTGCCGCTGCGGTCGAGGAACTGTCGGCTTCTGTGGGCACCATCTCGGAAAGTTCGTCCCATGCAGCTGAGGAGGTCAATCATGTGGCCGAAAGCGCGGCCTCGGGCATGGATGCGGCGAACAATGCCCGCGTCACAATGGAAGAAATCAGTTCTGCGGTGAAGGATGCCGCAGGCAAGGTGGACCAGCTTTCTATCGCGTCCGAACAGATCGGCCAGATCGTGAAGGAAATTGAGGATATTGCCGCGCAAACAAACCTGCTTGCCTTGAACGCCACCATCGAGGCGGCTCGAGCGGGTGAAGCCGGTCGCGGTTTTGCTGTCGTGGCCAGCGAAGTGAAGAGTCTTGCAAACCAAACCGCCAAATCAACCGAGAATATTCGTAATAGGATCGAGAACCTGCGCAGCGAGATGTCTGGCATTGTCAGCTCGATGCGGGAGGGCGAGGAAAAGGCATCCAAGGGGCAGGAAGTGATTGCGTCCTCCAGCGATGAAATGGCGCGCATTTCCCAGCAGGTTGATACCGTTAACAGCCGTATTCAGGAAATTCACGGCATTCTTGCGCAGCAATCAGAAGCCTCCCGCGAAGTTTCAAGCGGCGTGGGCGTGATCGCACAAATGAGTGCGGAGAACGTTCGCAAAGTGGAGCATGTCATTGGCGTTCTGGAGCAAACAGAAAGCCCGATCACTGCCGGTGTGAATGATCTGGTGTCACGAGGCGGTAAAATCGCGACCATCTTCGCGGCCAAATCAGACCATATGATCTGGATGCGCAAACTGGCGCAAATGCTTGCGGGCCGCAGCGATCTGGACCCGAACGAACTGGCGGATCATCACAGTTGCCGTTTGGGTAAATGGTACGACGCGCAAAAAGACCCTCTCTTTACCAGCCTGCCAGAATGGAGTGCGCTCCAACGCCCACACCAGCAGGTTCATGCTCACGGCATTGACGCTGCCCGCGCCTATGAGCGGGGTGATCTTGAAGGGGCGATCGCAAGCGTGCATCAGGCCAACGAGGCATCGAAAGAAGTGATGCGGCTGTTGACTGTGATTGGCGAAAAGCTCACCAAATAGCTAACGCTTAGTACTGAAACGAAAAATGGCGCCCCTTGAGGCGCCATTTCTTTTGATTATGCGTGGCAGGCTATTGGCCTTTGCCCAACATCACTTCCACTGCTTTTTCAAGCTGAAGGTCCTTGCCTTCGGCTGTGCTTGTTGGATCGTTCTTCACCTTGTAATCCGGTTCAAGCTGCTGGTTTTCAAGGTAATTGCCTTGCATATCACGCTGGCCAACCTGCGGAATGCCAAACACCACATCGCCGGAATGCAGGTTTTCCCACCAAACCGCAGTCATGGTGCCTGGTACAGGCATGCCCACAGTGTCACCAATCTCAAGCGCCTTGTAGGTGTAGGGGAATGCGTGTGCATCTGAATAGTTGCCTTCACCCATCACCACGATGGATGGTTTGTACCACTGGTCAAGCGGGTCGCCTTCAAATTCGCGACCGCGCACTTCCATTTTCAGATATTGTTTGCCTGAAAGAAGCTTGGCGAGATCGTTATGTAGCCAGCCGCCACCGTTCCAGCGGGTGTCCACAACAACGCTGTCTTTGTCGAAGTTGCGGCCCATCAGGTCTGAATAGACATCGCGGTAACTGCGATCGTTCATGCCGCGCACATGCACATAACCGACTTTGCCACCTGACAGCTCTTCAACCAGTGCACGGCTACGCTTGACCCAGCGCTCATACGTCAGCTGATATTCTTCGCCGCGGCTGATGGGCTTGATCACCTCATCAAAGCGCGCGCCATCAGCCTTTTCGAATGTCAGGCGCGTACGGTCCCCCGCCTTGTGGTTCATCAGGGCGAAGAAGTTTACACCGGTTTCGAGCGCGGTACCATCAACAGCCACCAGTTTCATACCAGCTTTGACATCGCTTTTTGCTGTGTCAAACGGGCCTTTTTCCAGCACTTCAGTGATGGTGAGCGCACCAGAGGCATCGGCCAAATCAAAGATCAGGCCCAGGCTTGCAGTATCGTCGCTGTTGCTGCTGCGGTGGCGATAGTAGGCGCCCGTGTGGGACGCGTTCAATTCACCCAGCATTTCTTCCATCATGCGGGCGAAATCGCGGTTGTTGCCCACATTTGGCAGTTTAGCCTTATATTCCGTCTTCATGGACGCCCAATCCACGCCATGCATGCTGGAGGTGTAGAATTTATCCTTCACCTGCCGCCAGATGTGTTCGAAGAAATAGTCACGCTCGGCTGTGCCGTTCAGCTCCATGCTGGCAGAAAGACTGATACCTTTTTTCTTGGCGCCGCCACCGTTCAACTCGAATTTCATCACCTGGCCGCCAGCAAGGGCGAACAAAGCCTTTTCATCGGCAGACAGCTGGAGAGAAGCGTAAGGCGCGTCCAGCTTGGTGATCAACTTGGTTTCATTTTCGCGAAGGTCCTGCATCCAAAGGTCGTACCCGCCTTCGAAACGCGAAAGGTAATAGAGCTTGTCAGCGTCTTTGGTGAGAACAGCGTCTGCAAGATCGCTGGAATGCACGGTCAGGCGTACGGTACGATCCTGCATGCCGTCCCACTCGATGTTAAGCGGTTCTACAGCATCTTTCTTGCCGGCCTTGTCGCCATCTTCGGTCTTGTCAGCCTCTTTGGTATCTTCGGCTTTGTCGTCACCTTCTTTCGCCTTCTTGTCTTCTTCGCCCTTCTTCTTTTTCTCATCTTCCTCGAGCTCTTTCATCAGCTCGTATTCCTCCTTGGAAAGACGGAATTTGTCGAAGGCATCCTGATTGATAAAGCTTGCCATCACGTCAAACTCGCGGCCCCAACTGCCGTGATCACGCTGGCCATAGCGGGAAGAAAACCACAATACAGCGCCGCCACCGGCGTGCCATTTGGGGGCGCCGTCCTGATAGCCTGAAAGGCTGATATCAACAGGGCCGGATGAACCATCGGCAGGCACAATGGCCACGTTGGTGATGAAGATGCGTTTGCGGGCGATAAAATCGATCGTCAGCCACTTGCTGTCAGGTGCCCAGTCAAACGTGATATCGCCGTCGGCGTAGCTATAGTTATGTTCTGGTCCCAATATCTGAACAGCTTCGCCGCTTTCGATATCCAGTACCTTCAGGATATCACGACCGGACAGGAAGGCGACCTTCTTGCCGTCAGGTGAATATTTGGGCTGGAACGCCTCGTTGTCCGCATCAAAGAGCACCTTTTCGTCCACCAGTGTGCTGGCGAAGAAATATTTCTCGTCTTTGTTCCGAAGGCTGGCTTCCACAAGCTTCCATTTGCCGTCGCGCTCTGCTGCATAGACGATACGGTCGCCATCAGGATGGAAATCAACGCTGCGTTCCTGCGCTGGCGTGTCTGTAATGCGCTTCGTTGTGCGGAATTCGGTGGAGGTTACAAACACTTCACCCCGTGCAACAAAAGCAACTTCCTTGCCGTTCGGTGACACGGCAATCTCGCTCACATCACCGGAGACATCGATGGTTTCCACGTCGCGGCCATGGCCATCCGTGCGGATATCAATATCAACGGCCTTGGTGCGGCCTTTCTCGCTTGCGGTATATACCGTGCCGTGATGGACGAAAGCGAGGGTGCCATTGTCTGCACGTGTCAGATCGCGGACGGCATGATCATTGAATTTGGTGATCTGGTTCTGCTCACCGGTCTTGAGATCCAGGCTCCAGACATTGAAGGTGCTGTCCGCTTCCTCCGACGTGTAGAAAATCTCATCGCCTTTGCCCCAGACCGGGTTGTGATCGCCGCCAGCAAACTGGGTTAGCATGGTATGCTCACCTGATTTGGCGTCATAAAGCCAGATGTCGCGGGCAAAAGCGCTGGTGTCATGCTTTCTGAGGTCGCTCTCCAGTGCTTTTTCCTCGCGGTAGAGCATGCGCGAGCCGTCCTTGCTCCATTGTGCTTCCCACGCTGGTGTGGTGAGGATCATGGACGGGGTGCCGCCCGAGGCCGGCACGGTATAAAGCTCGGACAGGGCACCTCGCGGGAAGCCGCTGCTTTTGGCGTCGTCCACGCGGGTAGAGCTAAAGGTCACACCCTTGTCGTCCGCCGTGAAATCATGCGGATAATCGTTCGCGCTGTTGAAGGTCAGGCGTTTGGCTGCGCCGCCCGCCGCGGGCATGGTGTAAATATCAAAATTGCCGTTGCGATCGCTGGCGAAAGCGATGGTTTTGCCGTCGTGCGACCACACCGGGTGGCCATCCCATGCGGCATTGACAGTCAGGGGCACAGCAGCGCCGCCCTTGGATGAAACTTTGTAGATATCCCCCTTGTGGGTGACAAGAATATCTTTCCCGTCGGGGGAGATGGCCGCGTCAGTGAACCAGTCACTGTTGGCGGCTGCATTAGCGGTCAGGCTTGTGCCTGCAAGCAGGCTCAGAGCCAAGGCTGTCGTGAGTGATTTTTTCATTATGTCCTCCCATCACATTATTGTGGGAGAACTTTAGCGATTTATCGGGCGAGGTCCAGCCCCCGATTGTATAAAATAGCCATTAGCTCAGGCTGCCTGATCAGGCAGCCTGAAAGTCTCATTATAGGCTTAGTGGCTGGCAGCATATGCCTCAACTGCACGCCATACGCGCAAGAGGTTGCCTGAGAGAATTTTCTTGATATCCGCTTCTGAATAACCGCGCTTCAGAAGCCCGGCAACAAGGTTGGGATAGGAGGCAACATCTTTCAGGCCGGTTGGCAGGCTATCGCCCACACCGTCATAATCTGAGCCGATTCCAACCGCATCAACGCCAGCGATCTCAACAACATGATCAATATGATCAAGCACGTCGTCCAGCGAGGCATAGGGGTATGGGTTTTCCGCGCGATATTGCTCGGTAAACTGATCTTTGAGGTCAGTTGAATCTTCCATGCCTTCGTCAGCCAGATATTCAAGATACGCCTCGTCGCGCCCGGCATTATAGACGTTGGCGTCGGCTGTCAGAAAAGCGGAGCCATAGTTGATCATGATCACACCGCCCTTGGCGGCCAGGGCCTTGATCATTTCGTCTGACATATTGCGTTCGAAACCGGGCGTGAAGTGGCGCGCCGAGCTGTGGGAAGCAAGGGGGGCAACACCTGCTGTCTCCAGAACGTCATAGAAAGCTTCATCTGACACATGGCTGATATCAACCATGATGCCCAGTTCATTCATGCGCTTCACGACCTGTTTGCCATAATCTGACAGGCCATTCCATTTGCGCTCTGTGTCGTATGAGGAATCTGAAATGCTGTTTGATTTGGAATGGGCCAGGGTGATGTAGCGGATGCCGCGCTCAAAGAAATAATCTACATCTGCGAGCCCCCCGGAAACAGGGGAACCGTTTTCCATGCCGAGGGGCAGGGCAATCACACCATCTTTCATGGCTTGTTCCACGTCTGCCACCGTTTTGGCGATACGGAATTTGTCGGGCGATGCCGCGACAACCCGCTCGACAATGCCGATCATTTCTTCGGCGTGCTCTTTAGCGCGTGGAGTGCCGTCATATTGTGCTGGGGTGTAGATGGACATGAAAGGTGCGTTCAGGCCACCGGCCAAGGCACGCGGATAATCAAAATCGCCTGTTTTTGTCGCTTTGGAAACATCGTCCCATTCAGCGTCAAGGCGGTAGGGCACGTCGATATGCGTATCAACAATCAGGGTTTCCTGTGCAATGCGGTTGGCGTCTGCCGTGAAATCCTTGTTGGAGTCTTCGTTTTCAGAACAAGCCGTAAGTGCAATAAGTGAAACAGCCGCTAGTAGCGCCTTCATGATTTCCTCCCCGTTTATATTTTCAAAAATGAATTGCCCAAATGGCTAACCCATATTTGTGGCTGCGGCAAGGCCGCCAGCCAGTTTCTTTTTGGGGAACCGCAGTGTTATGACGCCAGTATGATGGTGGCGATATTGAACGTGAGGAATGACGCCAAATAGGCGAGGCCAAAAAGATAGCCAAGCATGAACAGAGGCCATTTCCAGCCATTTGTTTCCCGGCGTGTTACTGCGATCGTGGACAGGCACTGCGGTGCATAGACGAACCATGCCAGGAAGGAGAAGGCTGTTGGCAAGCTCCAGTTTGCCGCAATCATGGCACCAACACCGGCTTCGATCATCTCTTCGCTACCCCCAATGGAGTATACCGTTCCAAGGGCGGCAATTGCTACTTCGCGTGCCGCCATGCCGGGCACCAGCGCGGCTGAGATTTCCCAGTTAAAGCCAATGGGTGAGAAGATCACTTCAAGCCATCCGCCGATGATGCCCACAAGGCTGTAGGATACAGGGTTTGCTGCGCCTTCTGGTGCTACAGGATAGCTTGCGAAGAACCAGAGAACGATGGTCACAGCCATGATCACGGTACCGGCACGGCGCAGGAACAGGCGGGCACGCTCATAGAGCCCCGTTAGCACATAGGCGAGACGCGGTGTTTGATACTTCGGCAGTTCCAGCATGAATGTATGAGCTTCGCCCTTGGCAACTGTGCGTTTGAGAACGGCGGCCACAACCAGCGCAGAAACGATCCCGGCGAGATACAGACAGAACATCACGAGGCCCTGTAGGCCAACCGCACCACCCATCACATTGGTATCGGGGATCACGGCACCGATCAGCACCGTGTAAACCGGTAAACGGGCCGAACATGTCATAAGGGGTGCGATCAGGATCGTCGTCAGGCGATCTTTGGGGTCTGCAATTGTGCGGGCTGCCATAATGCCGGGAATTGCGCAGGCAAAGCTGGACAAGAGCGGGATAAAGGCACGCCCGTTCAGGCCGACAGAGGCCATCAGGCGGTCCATCAGGAACGCCGCGCGCGCCATATAGCCTGTCGATTCCAGTATAAGCACAAAGGCGAACAGGATCAGGATCTGTGGCAGGAACACAACGACTGCGCCAACGCCGCCCAGGATCCCGTCGGACAGGAAGCTGAAAAGCCAGCCTTCGCTCATGGAATTCGCGAGTAGGGCCTGCGAAAAGGCGATGCCGTCCTCGATCCAGCCCATCGGGGCTTCGGCCCAGGCAAATACAGCCTGAAACATCAGAAAGAGAATACCGAACAGAACAATCGGGCCAGCCACAGGATTCAATAGAACCTTGTCCAGAAGCCGGGTGGTTTTATGGCCAATGCCTTCGCTTAGTGTCGCGTCAGCCGCTATTTTTCGCGCGGCACGCTGGAAATCCCGTACGCTTGTGCCAAAAAACGTGTCAATTGGTGCTCCGGCCTTCAGGGCTTCCAATGCCTTTGCCTGCAGATCTTCGAGGCCCTTTTTGCGCACTGCCACTGTTTCAACAACAGGCACACCCAGTTTGTTGGACAGCGCCATGGCATCGATCGAAATTTGCTCACGGGCGGCAAGGTCAGTCATGTTCAGTGCGATCACCATCGGCAGGCCGAGCGCACGCAATTCGATTACAAAACGGAGGTGTTGGGCCAGGTTTGTTGCGTCCACCACACAGATTACCGCATCCGGCCTCTTTTCGCTTTCGAAGGTGCCTTTGAGGATGTCGCAGGTAACAGCCTCGTCCGGGCTGCGCGGTGTCAGGCTATAGGTTCCCGGCAGGTCAACAAGCTCGATATCGGCATTGCCCAGCATGGGGCCCGTGCGCCGTTCTACGGTAGCGCCTGGATAGTTGGCCACTTTCTGGCGCAAGCCTGTGAGAGCGTTGAAAAGAGCAGACTTCCCGCAATTCGGGTTGCCGACAACAGCGACCAGAGACAATGTCATACAAGCTGAACCTTAATAATGTTGGCTTCGCGGCGGCGTAGGGCAACTGTCATGCTGCCGACGCGCACTGCAATCGGATCACGCCCAAAGGGGCTTTGGTGAAGGACTTCCACCTCCAGATTTTCTGCAAACCCCATCTCACGCAGGCGATCGGCCATCTCCGCAGAAACACCGTCGATGCCTGTAACATCAATCCCGGATACGCGGCCCGATGTGCCGACTTTCATCTCGCCGAGAGCAGCAACAGTATGGTGGGCCTTTTCCAGAGATTGTTTGTCTTCGTGATTCATGGCGGCTTGCGTCCATCTGTAAATTGAGAATGCTTCTTAATATTCGTGCGCTATTAGCATGGAAGTCAAGACCGAACAAGAAAGAAGGAAAGGCTTTTGCCGCGCATAGTGACGCAGTAGAGTGCTCGGGAAGGGGAGTTATATGCATTCAGGATATCCCGGCAGCTGGTATCAGGCATCTGCGCAAGAGACGGCGCGGCCCGCCTTGCGAAGCGATATTGTGGCTGATGTCTGTATCGTAGGTGGCGGCTTCACCGGCCTTTCGGCGGCCTGTACGTTGGCGGAGGCGGGACTGAGTGTGGTGCTTTTGGAAGCCAAGGCAATTGGATGGGGAGCGTCGGGGCGCAATGGCGGGCAATTGATCCGTGGTTTTGTTGGGCAGGAGAAATTCGCAAAATACACCGGTATAGATGGCCGCGAAGCGGTGAAGGCGCTTACATGGGCCGGGCATGATCTTATCCGCAGGCGGATCGACGAGTATGGATTCGATTGTGATCTTACCCCGGGGTGGCTTGAAGTGGCTCACACGCCGCGACAGCTTGCAGCCTTGTATCATCACTATAACGAAATGGAGACAAGCTTCCCTGATCGTGGGTGGCTCTTTATGGGGGCGAATGAGTTAGAATCCGCTATTGGTACCAGCCGCTATGTGGGCGGGCTCCTCAGTATGTCCGATGGCCACTTGCATCCCCTGAAACTTTGCCTGGGCCTCGCGCGCGGGGCTGAAGGGCTTGGAGCCAAGGTCTTTGAACAGAGTAAGGTTCTGGATATTATCCCCGAACAGCACAAGGTACGGGTTGAGACAGAGCATGGCTGCGTTGAAGCACAACATGTAGTGATGGCGGCCAACGTGCACCATCATTTGCAGGTAGGTAAGCTTCAGGGGAGCGCCTCGGCCGCAGGCAGTTATTTGATTGCTACCGAGCCGCTCCGGCAAGAACAGCTGCAAGCCCTGAACCCCAACCGCTGGGCCATCTGCGACAGCCGAAAAGTGTGTGACTATTTTCGCATGTCAGCCGATGGGCGTGTGCTGTTTGGTGGGCGGGTCAACTATTCAGGCCGAAAACCCAGGTCAATTGAAGACAAATTGTTGCCGCGCCTTCTAAAGGTTTGGCCTGAACTAGAAGGGGTGCGGGTTGAATATGCCTGGGGCGGCCGTTTGGGTGTGCCGTATGGCGAAGTCCCGCTTGTGGGACGTGTGGGTGAAAATGTCTGGTATGGCGGTGGCTACACGGGGCACGGCGTAAACATGGGCAATATTGTGGGGGATATGATTGGCAAGGCGATCATTGGCGAGGGGGCTGTTTTTGACCTATTCAATAAAATGCCCAAACGGCGGGTGCCGTTCGGGCATTTTTCTTGTGGCAGGTGGTTGGGCCAGCAAGCCGTATCGCTTGCTATCCTGTATTACTGGATCAAGGACCGGCTTTAGCCTCTAGCCTAGCATCGCGCGAAGCATCCAGCCTGCTTTCTCATGCACTGTCAGCCTGTCTGTCAGGAGGCCGGCGGTTACTTCATCACCTGCTTCCGCTGCTTCGCCGATAAGCGGACGAATGCGGGTTGCTACAATCTGGTTGGCGTCCACCAGTGATTGCACCATGTCTCCTGCCGATGCCTCTTCATCACCTTCGGCAATAGTGCCAAGTTTCATGTAAGAAGACATGCGCCCCGGTGCCTTTTCGCCCAAAGTCCTGATGCGCTCGGCAATCTCGTCAATGGCGGCGGCAAGCTCGGTATATTGCGCCTCGGTTAAGGTGTGTACGGCCTGAAACAGGGGGCCGGTTACATTCCAGTGGACGTTCTGTGTCAGCACATAGAGCTGCACGGTTTCGGCAAGCACGGGTTTCAGCGCGACTGCCATCTTCTGTTGGTCTGTTTTTGCGAACGTTTGTGTCATCGTTTTTCCTCCGTTGCTTGATGGATATGTTCTATCGCATCACGATAAAGAGGTAAAATTGATTAATGTTTAGACAGTAATCGTTTTTGACGATTTTATGTTTCCGCCTGTTCTTCCTGCCAAATTCGCCAAGAGTAATATACGATATAGGCGGTGGTTGGCAGGATAACAGCTAATAGCAGACCGGAGAGATAAGCGGTTTCTACGAAGAAAGAGCCTGCAAAAATGATTGCTCCGGCGATGACAAACAGGCGTGCCCCCAGCCTGTGGGTCTTTTTCCAAACAGTATCGCTGGAAAGCGTCCAGGGTGTGCGAATGCCAATAAAGAAGTTTGACCTCAGCTTGGTCATATAGTTGCCGATCACTGACAGCATGATGCCAACACCCGCAATAATCGTTTTTGGGCCCATCGGTTCGTGTCCGTATGCGCCTGCAATGATGGCGGCCTGAACGACGGCCATCAGCCCAACAGTGCCAACAACAATTGCCTGGATGGCCTTGCTGGATTTGCTGATGTTTTCCTGTCTAGGTTCCAGTTTGGGCAGGAGCGCAAAAATCAGGATCATTAAAAACTGGACCCCGGGCATAAGGAGAAAGGCAAAAGTGGGAGATGACCATCCATCTACCTCGCCCATAGCATTCCAGTGTGTGGGGATTTGCGCGTCTGCCCCGAACTGAAGGAGTGTCATCACGCCGGTAATCAAAGTTAGAAGCAGGAGGCCCCAAGCCCATTTGAACTTTTTGAACATGATGTTAGTTCCCCTCATCTTCGCCGTGGCCAAACATTCCTACAAGCGCGGCCAGCATTTCTTCGACGACACTGGTATTCAGGCTGTAGGTGATGGTGGTGCCACTGCGGCTTGTGCTCACCAAATCGGCTGCCTTGAGGACGTTAAAATGCCCGGACAGCGTGGATTTTCCTACGTCCAGATGGTCAGCTATGTCACCTGCTGTCATATCTCGGTCCTTCAACATGGACAGGATTTCACGCCTCACCGGCGACGACAGGGCGCTGAATACGTCAGACATCTGACTTCCTATTTCTGTATTTCGCTAAATACCGAAATAATATCTGATACTCAATTTGTCAAGGGGCAGGCATGTCTGGGGACTTGGCTATATCAGGGCTGCGCAGGCTTCCTGAATGCGGTGGCATGCATCGGTCAAGGCGTCGGTTGAGGTGGCGTAGGATACGCGAAAGTGAGGGCTGAGGCCAAAGGCCGCCCCGTGTACGGCGGCGACGCCGTATTCTTCAAGGATATAGGTTACAAAATCCTCGTCGGTTTCAATCCGTGCGCCTGCTGGTGTGGTTTTGCCGATGCATCCTGCGATCGAGGGGTAAACATAAAAGGCGCCCTCTGGTGTCGGGCACTTGATGCCTTCGGCGGCACTCAGCATATTCACAACCAGGCCCCTGCGCGTTTGAAATGCGGACGCACGTTCCCGGAGAAAGTCTTGCGGGCCTGTAAGGGCTGCGATAGTTGCAGCTTGGCTTATGGAAGACGGGTTGGAAGTGCTTTGGCTCTGGATTTTGGCCATGGCTTTGATAAGCGCGGCGTCACCTGCTGCATAGCCAATGCGCCAGCCGGTCATGGCATAGGCCTTGG
>JABXIS010000049.1 GCA_013372975.1 Alphaproteobacteria bacterium | reverse complement strand
GATCAGCCCCATGATCAGCCGCGTGCTGGTGCCGGAATTCCCCATATCGATCACATCATCAGGAGTCATCAGCCCGCCAACACCCACGCCGCTCACGCGCCACTGGCCTTCAGCGACTCGGTCCACTTTCGCTCCCATCGCACGCATGGCGGCAGCAGTCGCGAGCACATCTTCGCCTTCCAGAAGGCCAGTGATGTTGCTTTCGCCCACTGCCAACGCGGAAAGCATCAAGGATCGATGAGAAATGGACTTATCGCCCGGCACTTTAACAGTACCGACAAGCGGGTGGCTGGACACAGAATTAAGACTTGGCACGGAGCAATTCCAACTTTAGACAGGGTTCTAATCAGTAATGCTTTGACAGGCGCCACCGATCATGGCAAGGGATGCGCCGAATTCTTGGCCGAAAAGCGTTTAAAACGCAAGGCCTGAGACAAAGATTGACGCGGTGAGAAACGCGAAGGAGAGAGACGTGGTAAAACCCGAATGGGGCACAAAGCGCACCTGCCCAAAATGTGGCACCCGCTTTTATGACCTGAAAAAAGACGACCCAGTGGTTTGCATTGATTGTGGTAACGAGTGGGCACCTGAGCCAATTCTCAAAACCAAGCAACCCCTGCCGGTGAATGACGAAAAAGAAGAATCCACCGCCAACGACGATGACGATGATGATCTCGACGTGGATGATGATGATCTTGGCGACATAAGCCTTGACGACGATGATGATGACGAAGTCAGCTCAATGGTTGATACGTCCTTGTCGGACGACGATTCTTGAAGCAAATAAACCGACACGGGCGCTGATTGGCGCCCGCTGTTTTTTTGCTTGCGCAGGCTATAGGCCATGATTATAGTCCGCGCCGTTCCGGGGATACCCGGTACCCAGATACGGGGCCGTAGCTCAGCTGGGAGAGCGCTACACTGGCAGTGTAGAGGTCGACGGTTCGATCCCGTTCGGCTCCACCATGAAAACCCTCGCCTGATCGGGCGGGGGTTTTGTTTTTTTTGGGAAAGCTTACCTCAGGCTAGGTCACGATTCCCAATGGTTTAGCGGTGCGCCATAGCCCGCGTGTGAAATCCGGAAAGTCCTTGCTGTTCCCACGGTCCTTGACCGAAGCCTCAGAAAGCGGTGCAACACGGTGATGCACAGGCCCAGAACACCATGGCTTGCTACCTCGATCTACTGGGGGCCGCCTTTGCAGGGATGGTTTTGGCCTATGACCCAGATATCATTGTGCTTTGTGGCGGTGTGTCCCTGACACCCGGCTTGATAGAAAAAATTCCTGCGGCGATGAAGCCCCATCTTTTTTCGGGGACCGATTTGCCTTCAGTTGCTCGTGCACGTTCCGGAGATGCCAGCGGTGCTCGAGGGGCGGCACTCATAGCGGAACAACAGTTCGCGCAAAATCAATATTAGCCGCGCATAAGATCCAGTTGGCGTTGCAAGCACTGCGCTAAACCATAGCGTTCGATAACTGTTTCACGACCTGCCCGACCAAGCCGCCCAGCTTCCACCTGGTCAGCCAACAGGTGGTCCATTGCATCGGCCAGGGCTTGCCCATCATCCATTGAAACCAGCAGTCCATTGTCACCATTCGAAATCACCTCCTGGACCGGTGCAGAAGCCGACCCCAAAACAGGTATACCAACGCTCATGGCATTCAAAAGTGACCAGGACAGCACGAACGGCTTTGTGAGATAAACGTGAAGGCTAGACACTTGCAGAACGCTTACAAACTTTGCCTCCGGCACCAAGCCAAGAAAGTGTGTCCTTTCCCGATCGTAGTCTATTGTCTCATCCACAAAACTCTTGAGGCCCTTGCCTTTTTCCCCGGGGTCATAACAGAGCCGGTCCGCTGCAGCGATTAGGACCTGAAGATCTGGGCGCCTTTTCTGAACCTCCGAAATCGCCGCCATAAATTCCACAAAGCCGCGCGTGTGCTCCATGCCGCGGGCGGCATAAGTGACGATCTCATCACCTTTCCTGAACCGCTTTCCGTTTACCTCAATTGCGCGCTTATTGGCGGGCGTATAAAAGTCTGTGTCGATACCATCGTGGATGACTTCCAGGTTTCTGTGCCAACTCTTTGGAAAGGCATCGCGCTGGAACAACGTCGGCGTATACCCAGCGTCCATGCAATCAAAATCCCGACTAATTGGCATGTTTGTAGCTGCTGCGTTGGCGGCTTGCTGCCGGAATGCACCTTCATCCATGCCGGTATCAGGATTAGGCGCGCCATAATACCATTCAAACAGGCTAACTATGCGGGCTCTGGGAAATAGGTCTCTCAGGAAATAGGAGGCGCCACGTGAAGCGTGTGAAAGGATTACGTCCGGTGCCCAGCCATCAAACGCAAGCGGCTTTAGCTCTTCATAGAGGCTCAGGCCAAGCCCTATTACCTTCGCCGTATAACCAGAGCGGCTGCCTTTGAGCTCTTCGGGCAATTCATAGACAAGCTGCTTTACCGGCAAACGGTGGGTCGTACCCCGGCGGCTGGCAACAACAACCTCGTGCCCCTCAGATCGCAAGTGTTTGTAGATATGGATAAATTGGCCTGGGGCCGCATCATGCACGATCAGATATTTCACTTACCCCCTCCTGGCTCCCAGCAACCGCACAACGCTCGCCAGCCTGTATACCCCAGGCAGGCGCAATTAGGCATCATTAAAATTTTACCATTATTATCAGACATTTATCATATAAAGCCGCGCAGTTGTTAGGCTGATTTTTACGCCCGTCCGATATTCTGGTTGCTGACATAGAGAAATCTCGCCAGGCACATTGGAGATATTCAAATGCGTATTATTGCCGTTACCTCACAGAAGGGCGGTTCAGGCAAAACCACCCTTTCCGGCCATCTTGCCGTCGAAGCCGAGCGCGCTGGCGCTGGCCCTGTTGCCCTCATCGACACAGACCCCCAAGGCAGCCTGTCTGAATGGTGGAACGAACGCCAAGCTGAAACACCGGCCTTCGCCCACACCACAATCGGCTCACTTGAACACGACCTTAACGTCCTGAGGGAACAGGGTTTTCGCTTGGCAGTTATCGATACACCGCCGGCAATCACTCGCTCCATCCAGGCCGTGGTCAGCCGTGCGGATCTTGTAATTATTCCCACTCGCCCGAGCCCCCATGACCTCCGGGCGGCCGGGGCTACCGTTGACCTTGTAGAACGCGCAGGCAAACCACTGATGTTTGTTGTCAACGGTGCAACGGCGAGAGCCCGTTTGACGGGCGAGGCAGCTATTGCGCTGTCACAACATGGTACGGTGGCACCCACCATTGTTCACAATCGACAGGACTTTGCAGCCAGCATGATTGATGGCCGCACAGTGATGGAAGCCGCAGCGGGCGGGCGGTCTCACAAAGAGATCGAAGAGTTGTGGTCCTATGTTGCCGACCGTATAGCCAGATTGCCGCTGAAAGCTACTTTCCGTGCAGCAACCCAGAACCGCACATCGTTTGGGAACCGCTCAAGCTTTGGCAATGTGCAGCACGTTAGCTAACCCAGGCCTCAGGAAAGGATAAGAAAATGACGATGGCATCCCTTACCGCTTCCCTGTTGGCTCGCAAAGGGCACGCACAGCCTTCAGCATCGGCCCGCGATATTTTTGCGCCGGACAGCGAAGGAAAAAGGTGGCAATCACCGATAAAAGCCAAACAAGCTGCTCAGGTCGGCACCACCCGAATTGATCCGAATACAAGAGATTGTTCAGCCTCTTCCAAAGAAGCTGAACAGGCTTCACCTCGTCCTGTAGTTGCGCCAAAAGAGGCACGGCATACACGGTTGGTGCAATTGGACGAGGTGAGCGCCCTTTCTCCCAAGAAAGCGGAGCAAGAGAAAAAATTGTCTGCTGACCGAGTGGCAAACATCAGAAAACATAAATCGCTTAGGTTGGATCAAGAAGTTGATATGCAGCTACGCCTCCTTGCTGCACGAAAGGGTAAGAGCCAACAGGCTCTGATGGAAAAAGCGGTAAAGCAACTGCTGGAAGACGAAACCCCCAAGGGCACATGTATCTGTGGCTCCTCCAAAGGGTGATGCAAACCTGACATCAACCTGAGCCATTCGGAATGCCCCTCCGAAGTCCTGGCTCTTCGGGGGAAGCAGGCGGGGAAGCCGCGTCCATCGCGCAGGCTTTCCCGCTTTCTTTTACCTTGGGGGCTTGGCGAAGCAGTCAAAGCCGCCACGTTTTAGGTCAACGCACTTGCTGACCGCGTTCTGCATGCCACCGATTGGACCAAAAAGGAGCCGGTACAGGCCAGGCCTGTTGGGCGCTTCTATAATTTCAGAGTGCAACCCTTCAACAGCACCTTTCTTTTTGGCGTAGATATCTTTTTGTAGGGCTTCAGTGTCCTCCCGAGACATCGCGAATCCAACTTCAAGGCGCCACACTGTGGTCCAATCTGTTGGTTTTTCGACCTCGTCTGGTTCAGGAATTGCGATTTCCTGGTCTGTAACCAAATGAATATCCAAAGGTTTGTTATCGAAGCCTTTCACCTCGAAGTCTGATGCGTAGGTCTGCCCGGCAGCTATTGCGTCTGCATTCAACTGTTCCCGCATCGCTGGTTCGGTCTCCTGAGCTGGAGGGTATCCCGCCTCTGCGGCCCGCCAAATCAATCCGTACCCCCGTATAGGGTCAGGTACCTGCCCGCCTTCACCATTCCAGTACAGCATGCCCAACAAATAGATCGATTCGATATCACCGAGCATGGCGTATTGCTGCCAAATCGCCAACGCCTCCTCGACTTCAGCGCGGCTTCCACTGCCGTCAAAAAACAGAATGTTCGCCAAGTTGAGCGAGGCTTTTTTATTCCCCATCTGGGAAGCCAGCCGATAATACATCATGGAGACCTGCTCTGACGCTTCCTTTACATCTCCAGTGCGATTGATTTCCGCCAGATAGAAGAAGGCTTCTGCATTTCCAAGTTCACCAATACGGCGCAACATGTCGATGCCGGCTTCCACATTGCCTTGGCGGATCAGAACCATGGCGTCGACAATCTCTTCATCGTCAGATTGCCAAGCTTGAAGGGGGGGCGGGCATAAAAACAACAGTGCAAGAAAGGATACCCTGCACCAAAATTGCCAATATGTTGTTGAATTTTGCTCAGCCATACAGTCAGCCTACCATCAACTTGGATAAAATTAAGGGAAAATACACTTAAAAGCACACCTGATAGTTAAACCTTCCTTCATGTCTTTATCCTAAGGTAGCCTTTGAAATATCAGGCAAAACAAGGCTCTCGAGTAGGCGTATCATGACACGCAAAAATATTATCAGGCCACTATTCATGTGCGCCAGCGTTATCGCGCTTGGCGCCTGTAGTTATGACGGGGCGTCAGATTTACCGCCCGTTTCTTCGCCGCAGGTTACGCAAACCACCATGAATGCACCAGGTGGGTTGAAGGCCATCGCTGATGATCTTGCGGCCAGCGGGCAGCACGAAGCAGCGATTCCCCTGTATCGCCATCTGGGCGCGCGCACCGGCGATAGAGAGGTACTGACAGCGCTTGCCGCAAGCCTTTCGGCGCGGGGCGCCCATCAGGAAGCCCTGTCTGTTCTGACAACGCTTGCCGCACGAGGGCAAATGAATGGCTCAGGCTGGTATGAGCTTGGGAAAGTCCATCTGGCACTGGGCCAATTTGACGACGCGTTGCTCGCGTTTGGTAGCGCCAAGGCATATAGTCCAGCCGATGCGAAAATTCGTTCAGGTGAAGGTATTGCGCTTGCCGCTCTGGGCCGAACAAGTGAAGCCTTGTCAGTGTTCAACGGCGCGGCAGATCCAAAAGGGTTGTCCAACAGAGCTCTTGTCCTTGCTGCGACCGGTCAAGCAGATGCTGCCGTAAACATCCTTGAACCTCTGGTCAAGGCAGGCATGCTTGGACCTCAGGGACGCCAAAATTTGGCGATGGCCTACCTGATGGATGGCCGCGAAGCCGAGGCGTTTCAAATGGCCCGTCTGGATCTGGATCCTGCTACAGTGAATGACACTTTCACCTTTTATCGGTCTTTGTCCAGCCTTGGCCCCGCCGAGCGCATGCAGGCCCTCGTAACAGGCACGGTTGATCCGGCATGGACGCGTGAAGAGGCGGGCAATTTGGAGCTGGCTGATTCAGGGGCGCAGCAAGAAGCTGCAAAACGACTAGTCGACAAGCCAGTTATGATGGCTGAGGCGCCAAAACCAGCACCAAAGCCCGAGCCGCAGCCAGAACCCGAGCCCGCAGTTGCACAGGCTGACTATGAGCTAACCGAAGTACCACCCCTTGTGGAACCAGAAGGCTGGGCGCTTCAGATTGGCGCATATCGTTCACTCAAAAACCTTATGCGCGGCTGGACAATACTGTACCGGCAAAGTGGGGATATCCTACAGGACATCCCTCCCCGCAGATCAGAAGTGGATTTTGGTGACAGCGACACCGATCCACGTGGTTTTTATTATCGGCTGAATGCAGGCCCACTGAAAACACTTGCGCAAGCCAAGGACCTTTGCCGGCAATTGCGAGAGCGAGGTACATCCTGCTGGATACGCCCACCAGAAAAAACCGAGGGAAAATTGCCAGAGGCTACTAGTGCAACGAAGGACGATGAACGGCAGACGGCCAGTCTTAACTGACATATTCTCTATTTTTGCCCTTGAAGCGGGCAATGGAATCAACAAAATAATGGGGTGCAACTTTTGCGCCCCATTGTTTTTCTGATCATGAGTTTCGTTGCTCAATCGAGGACGAAGTACAGATTATGGAAACATGCCATTTCGCTTTGATAAGGAGAGGCCCATGTCCCGTATGTCCATCTTTAACAGCCCTTTTCTCCTGGGCTTTGATCAACTTGAAGAATTACTGGACAATGTTTCCAAAAATTCGGGCGAAGGCTATCCGCCATACAATATCGAACACACAGGTGATCATGCTATCCGCATCACACTTGCCGTAGCAGGCTTCTCAAAAGACGACCTGAATATTTCACTGGAAGCAAATCAGCTTATCATCCGCGGCAAGCAAACTGACGATAGCGCCGAGAAAGCCTACCTGCACAGGGGTATCGCTGCGCGCCAATTCGTACGAAAATTTGTGCTGGCAGACGGCATGGAAGTAGAGGACGCCTCCATGGAACATGGCCTTTTGCATATTGACCTAGTGCGTCCAACGCTTCAGGAAACCATTCGCACAATCGATATTCGCTAATGCCGGTCCGACAAGAACAAACAACCCTTGTGGTACACACTGACGGTAGAGGGCTCTATGATATCTCGCGTGAGGTATGCAACTTCACTCGAAATGCAGGTATTGAAACAGGCATCCTGACATTGTTTATTCGGCATACAAGTGCGTCACTTACGGTGCAAGAGAATGCCGACCCGGATGTACGCTCTGACCTCGTCGCAGCACTCGATCGGCTTGCGCCCGAAGATAACCGACTTTATCGACATACCTGCGAAGGCCCGGACGACATGCCTGCACACATCAAATCCGCGCTGACAGATGTATCTTTGACTATCCCTGTAACAGCTGGAAGTCCTGCGCTAGGTACATGGCAAGGCATCTATGTGGCGGAACACCGCGCGCAAGGCCACGCGCGGCAAGTCGTTTGTCACCTAATGGGTGAATAGCTCTAGAAATCGTAAACCAGTGCGGCACGTGTGATGGTATCCCATGCAGCAGTACCTACAGGCGGCTCAGATTCGTATTTCACCTCAAAGGACAGCCTGGCCGCCAAGTGCGAATTGATGCGAGCTGAAAATTGAAGCCAGTTTTCCACCGATGTCATATCCACGCCGATAAGCACTGACGCCCTGTCTTTGAAAGTAACGGTGTCGCTCAGCTTCAGCTCATACGTACTGGATATACGACCGAGAAACTCAGTTTCTGTCATTGCTGGCTCCAGCAGTGCGCCCAGATCGTCGTATGTTGCTTCGACACGACTGATGCGGATACCTGGCCCCCCCTCAAGGCGAAGGGATTGACGATCAGTGTCAATAAGCTGATGACCAACACCGAGGTTTTCGATCACCCGATAATCATATCCGGAAAAACGGTCCACCTCGAATTCGGTATAATTTAGAAGATAAGTATGCGCCCAAGGCTTCCACAGGGTTTCATATTTTGTGACAAACCGTTCCCGCGTGGTTTCCCCTTCCGTGCGGCCAAGATCAAAATCCAGATCCAGCTGATGAGACCAACGACTACCGAAATCGCGATTGAAGCTTAGGCCCAGGGAAACTGATTGTTCGTCAGAGTCACCGGTAGAGGACCCGGCACCGAGTTCTGCTTGTCCGTTCCAGAGTTTCGGATCGAGATAATAGATAAGACCCCGCGCCTTGGAAGCGTCCTCAGCAGCTTTCTTGCGCGCTTCTGCTTCCTCAACTTCCTTGATTTGCTGGGGCTCCATCCAGTCAGCTTTTAACCCTTTGGCAAAAGCAAGAATGGCGTCGCGGTCATTTGGCCAGGTTTGCAATGCGGTGTTGAGGATCACTTCAAAAGTTGCCTGGTTATCAGCCGCCGCAGCCGTTTTCAGCATCGCTTCATATCCCGCAGAGCCACTGGCAGTCGCCATTGGCGCGAGAAATGTACTCAGAAGAAGTATTTGTGTTGCTGCAATAAGGGATCGTTTGCAAATTTGACGCGTCAAGGCCATATTCCTTCGCTCCGGGGGGAATTGAATCGCCAGTGACTTAACGCCACAGAGCGAAAAAAACAAGCATTGAAGCCAAAAAGGGGCTTGAAACATGCCAACTGCTTTCATCACAGGTGCCACCGGATTTCTGGGGCGCCACGTTGTTGACGTGCTCAAGGAGCAGGGCTGGCACATTCATGCCCTTGTCCGGGATGAGAAAAAGGCCTCGGTGCTTCTGGGAAATGACCTGCATTTTGTGAAAGGCGACCTGTCCTTTCCTTCAAGTTACCAGGCTGATTTGCCAGAGGGTGTGGACTGTATTTTCCATATTGCTGCGGATACCAGCACTTGGGGCAAAGAAGCCAAGCAACAGCACCATGTGAATGTGGACGGCACGTCCGGCATTTTGCATGTCTGCAGAAACATAAACGCTCGTCGTCTAGTTCATGTTTCCAGCATTGCTGTGTATGGCATTCATCAGGAGCTCGTTACCGAACAATCTCCCAAGCTTGGTAAGGGAAGCTGGGTTTCCTATGTCGATACGAAAACAATGGCTGAACGCAAAGTGATAGAGGCGGCGGGCCGGGGCACTGACGCCGTGATCGTCAATCCTACACATATTGTCGGCAGATATGACGACCACAATTGGTCACGTATGATCCAGATGCTGAACGAAGGATCATTGCCAGGTGTGCCACCTGGTGCAGGCAATTTCGCCAATGGTCGGGCTGTCGCCGAGGCTGTTGTTGCCGCTTTTCATAAAGGCAAAACCGGCGAAAACTATATCCTTGGCGGGCCATATGCCACCATGCACGAATTTCTTTGTATTGCTGCCGAAAAACTTGGCAAACCGGAACCCAAGAAGCCAACCTCAGCCTTTTTGCTGACCGCGCTTGCCGAGATACTTAATCTGGTCTCGAAGATAACAGGCAAACGCCCGATGGTAACGCCAGAAGAGGCCTATTTTGCCACCGAGGTTGTGGAAGCAAGCAGCCAAAAGGCTGTTGAGGAACTTGGATTTCGCGAGGTGCCGCTGGACCAATCCATTTGTGAAAGCATAACGTACCTGAAAGAGCGTGGGCTGCTCTAGGCCCGCAGCGCAACAGGCAGTGCCAGCAGGGCCGCTAAAAAACTATGGGTGACACCAGCCATGAGAATGGCAGAAAGTGACACGCCCGTATCCAGAAGTAACCCCAGAAGATATGGTGCAAGGGCAGTCGACACCAATAGGATCGATGTTGCCAGGCTTTTCACTTCCCCCAAATGCTTGGTGCCATACAGTTCGGCCCACATGGCGTTATTCACAGGGCCGGCAAACCCAAGAACCAGTCCAAGGAAGATCAGGAAGCCGGCCACCGCCGGGAAGCCACTACCCGCCAATATGAAAAGCAAGCCGCACCCCATGAGCGGCGGATAAAAAGGCACAAGTCGCTTGCCGCCAAAACGATCTACCATTGCACCGCCAAGCAATGGTACTGCCGCCGCACCCAACATATATATCCAATACATGCCGGTAAAATCCTGCATGGTCCATCCCACACTTGCGGCAATATCCGCCACAAAAAAGAAAACTGCCGTGATCCAAAATGGCACCACCAATATGGCGGGCAACAATAGGTAGAAACGATAGTCCTTCACTACGTCGCGGCGCCTGCTAGGGCCTGCTGTATCTGGCTGACCAGCTTCCATGTCCTGGCAAGCAAGCCAATGTTCGTGGCGCCGGTCATGACCCCGCAACAAAAACCAACCTAACGGCACACCCAGACAGACGGTTGTCACCGCAAAAACAAACCAACTTGTCCGCCAGTCCATCTGTAACAATAGAAAAACGGCAAGCGGCGGCAGAAGAGCTTGCCCGATTGGCATACCAAGGCCAGCGATCGCTACCGCTTTGCCTCGCCCCTTTTCAAAATAACGCGACATGCTGGTCATGGCGGCGTGCACCATCAAGCCTTGCCCAACGAGGCGAACAATGACCATTGCCAAAAATACGGTGACGAGAGGTCCGCTGAAGCCCATCAAAAGGCACCCGGCAGACAACAGTAAAATCAACAGCACCGTGTATCCCCGAAGCGGCATACGGTCGATCCATGTACCGAAAACGGTCAGCCCAAACGCACTCCCGAGGGTTACGAGCATGTAGAAAAGCCCAAATTCACTGTTATTTAATCCGAGATCATCGGAGATAGGTTGCCGAAAAATCCCAAAAAAATAGGTCTGCCCAAAACTGGAAAGAAAAGCCAGAAGCACGCCAAAGGATAAAAAGCGAGCATTTTGAATAACAAACGACATCGACACTCCGGCAACAACAGTTTTAATCAAATTGCGACTTTAAAGTCTTGTTAAGCTGATAGGCGCAGGCTGGTGAAAACTCAAATAATTTGAGTAAATCAGGCAACATAGGAGGTTCCCATGCCTCTCTCTAATTCGATCCCCGTCGCGCAAGGGCCCGGCGGGCACGACGGTATCAGGCAAGCACCTTTTATCGGGAATGTCGCGGCAGTTGACGCGACGGGCTTCACTTTGTCGGTTGATCCCGAGCATGCGCGCGACGGAAACCTTTCAAACCACCTTCGCATCGGCGCCACCTTAAAAATACCAATTGGACAAGAACAGCTTTTTGGCGTGGTCAGGGAAGTACAGTCCGGCGGAGCTGGTGCGTTGCATCTGATAACCGACATGCTTGGCCAACATGGCCCGGGCGGCTTCTCCAGAGGCATCAAAACCTTTCCTCTGCCGGGCAATGCTGCCTTTGCGGCCAGTGAGGCCGATCTTGAGAAAATTTATGCCCCAAGAAGTGACAGCGTCATCCGTATCGGTACGGTCCATCCCAGTGAAACGGTGCCTGCAAGCCTGCTGACAGAAAAACTGCTTTCCAAACATTTTGCTGTTCTCGGCAGTACGGGTACTGGCAAATCAAGTACTGTTGCGCTGATGATTCACAGGCTGGTGGAAAAGTGCCCTAACGCCCATATCGTGATTCTTGATCCACACAACGAATATGCCAGCGCCTTTTCATCAAACGGTGTGCATTTCTCCACAGAAAACCTGAAGCTGCCTTATTGGCTGATGAATTTTGAAGAACATGTGGAAATTTTTGTTGGCCACGACGCCCATACACGCCAGGCGGAAGTAGATATTCTCAAACGCTGCTTGCTAGCAGCAAGAAAGTTGGCTGGGCCAAGCTATTCACTGAATAAGCTAACCGTAGACACACCAATCCCATACAAACTCACTGACCTTTTGAAGATGATCGACAACGAGCTAGGTAGTTTTGACAAAGCGGAAGACGTCAGGCCGTTCCTGAGGCTGAAGAACAAGATCGAGGAACTGAGAAGCGATCAACGCTATACCTTCATGTTCTCAGGTATGTTGATGCAGGATACTTTGACTGACCTTGTGACCCGCCTTCTTCGGTTCCCTGTTGATGGAAGACCCGTTAGCACACTGGATTTATCCGGTGTGCCTTCAGATATTGTCGATGTTGTAGTGTCTCTTCTCAGCAGGCTGGTTTTCGATTTTGCCATGTGGAGCCGTCGTCATGCAGGCGCGGTTCCTATCCTGCTTGTTTGCGAGGAGGCGCACAGATATGTGCCAAATGCAGAAAGCGCCCGCAGGATACAGTCGGCAAGGCAATCTCTGGAACGCATAGCCAAGGAAGGGCGAAAATATGGCGTTTCGCTAGGGCTGGTTTCACAGCGTCCATCTGATTTGTCTGAAGCTGTCTTGTCCCAGTGTGGCACTATCGTTTCCATGCGTATGAACAACGAAAAAGATCGCCGCTATGTAGCCGATGCCATGCCTGAAGGAGGAGAAAGTTTCCTCTCTGCGCTCCCCAGCCTGCAAAACCGCGAATGCGTCATCGCCGGCGAGGGCGTTGGCTGCCCGATCCGTGTCGGGCTTGATTTTCTGGACGACCACCGCAGGCCGGCAAGCAATGACCCAGAGTTTCAGGAAAGCTGGCGGCAAGATATTGACTGCCTTGAGGAATTGGTGAACGATACTATTCGAAACTGGAGACGTGGCACGAGATAGGAGGCAGGATTGTCCTTAGGCCAAACCGTCCATTATGAGATTATGGGGCGACGCGGCAGCAGTTGGACCATCCTTGAGGTTATCAAAGACCGAAAAGCTGCTATCGATAAGGCAGAAGACCTTTGGGGCAGCCGCCGGTTCACAGGCATCAAAGTCTCCAAGGAAAGCTACGACAAGGTCAACAACGAGTTTGCCTCTGTTGAAATCTATTCTCGTGGCGCCCAACGCAAAAAATCGAAATATGATCAGACAGGGACTATCTCGCCCTGCCTGACCCCGGATGATCTCTACAGCCCCGATGGCCGCAGGTCGATCTGGGAGTTGCTTGGTAACACCCTCGCTGACTGGATGATTACGCCGACAGAACTGCTGCACAGCCTTGATCATTATTACAAGCTGTTCAACGCGGGGACCAAACTGCAAAACGCCGTACAACGCACAGCTGTTTCCTTTGAGAATGAGCAGGGTTCGATCCAGGAACGTATGCGCAAGATCTATAAGGTGATCGATCAGGCGCTAGAAATCATGAAGGGCAACAAGGAAAAAATACCGTCCCTTGAGATGGGACGGTTGAAGCCAATCATTGAACAGCTATCGGAGAAATCCAACAAACGCTTCCTGTTGACTTCCTCGATCACAGAATACTTGAGGCCAGCCGTAACTGTTGGTGACAAAGTTGGCCGCACAATCATATTTCTGTCGGGCGACCGGCCAGCCTGGGTTCTTGAAATTCTCGATCAATTCATCTCCGAGATGATGCAACACCAGCAGATTCCCTTCCAGCTTCTGGGCGAACCGGAAGACCGCAGCAAGTTCATTCTTTGGCTTGCACATCTACATGTCGGCCAGCTTAGCATGATGGGAGAAAATGAACATTCTTCCTGCTTTAGTGATGAAGTTCTGCGGCTCAACGGATTTTTGTCTCAAGGCCACATGCCGCAAACGGCACGCGCCATCCTGAACCGATTACAGCTCGAAATCGAGGCACCCAAGCCTATCAGTGATGATGGCCTTGTGGATCAACTGATGAAGCTGAATGAAATTCATAGCACCCTGGCAGAACTGACAACCGAAATGGGGCACCTGGAACCGCTTGAGGAGGCTGTTGCCAAACGTGCTTCTCGCTTGCTGAACAGTCAGGCGGTTGGTGAAATGCTGTTTGATATGAAAAGCCCGTTCGACCAGATGAATGCGCTGCTTGATCTGGAAAAATTCACAATAGGTCACTCGAACAAACGAATGGTGGCCAATTTCATCCTGCCAATTCTGACACGTCCGGAATATGAAGCAATTTTTGTAGGGCTCGATAACCATCAACCCATCCAGCGGATGGGAGACTTGACCAAGCTTCAGGCACGCATCAATGAAGCCGACCTGACTGAGATGCATAGACGCAAGATTGCTGAAAAACTGGATGGTTTTTGCCGCGCCATCATGGACAATACCCAGATCCTGAAAAAACTTCATGGCCTTGACATCAGCCTGCAAGACAAATCCAAAAAAATTCTCGGTATGCTCGCGGATAATTTCTTCACAGATGGCGACTGCCGTGACCGTGCAGAGCATCAAGTTCGGATCTATATGAAACAGCCAGGGTTCACTGAAGGCCTGATTGCTGGCATGGCGAGAGCTGATGCTGAAAAAGAATTGGTTGGTTTTCGGGCCTTGCTGGAAAAAGCCGGTATTTCCAAGCAGCCTGGCATGATATCCGAAGCAGAATCAGAAGAAGAGCGGGAGCCGGACGACCATCCTGAAGAATAATCCCTGCCCGGCAAAGGTCAGGGAGCTTCCCTAGAAATCTGAAATGATTCCGTTCTTTTCCCAATCGCCGTAACGGGTTGGCTCTGGGCCTTTACGCCCCCCGACTTCCTTGGGTGCTTCTTTGTCTGAAGCCCTGTCCTGATCGGCTGTTTCTGTCGTTTCAGGTCGCCCTTCAACAGACTGATTTCGCTCGTTTGACATTGTCGCCTCCCTGCTCGTCAGGCATCCTGCTTGCCATCAATGCCTTCTTGGCGCGCACGGTACCAGAAGTAAAGTCCAAATAGTGCAACAACGAGGGGCAGGATGAAGCCGAACTCATTGGAATAACGCCAGGTTTCTTCATACTTCAAGGTCATCGGCTGAAACAGTGACAATACATAAACATTGTGGGCGGCGTGGAATACTGTGGCTGTCCATAAACTACCGGACTTGATCCGGTAATAGGTCATCATGAAGGAAAGGCCCACCGTCAGCAGCGTAAAATTGGCTGCCTGAATATGCAGGTCGTAGGGTCCGGCATTATATTTGGTGTAAAATATCAACGGCATATGCCAAAGAGCCCAAACAAGCCCCGTCAACAGTGAAGCAATTGGAAAGTTAGTGATCCTTAAAAGGTGAGGTGTTAGTAGCCCGCGCCAACCAATTTCCTCGCCCAGTGCTGTTGCCATGTGCCAAACGATCCCGACAGTTCCGTAGATGAGGATAGCCATAGCAATGGTGGCCTCAGGCGACCACCCAACCAGTCCTAAATAATAGCTGACTTCTTCGACAAATTTGGGGTCGAAAAGGCCTCCGAAACCCATTCCCCATATTAGGCCATAGGCGATAAGGCCATAACCAATCGGCGTGAGAAACGACATAAGCTGCCATTTGCTATCACCCCATGACCAGCCAAGGTGCCGCACATCCACCTTCAGCAGTTTGTAGGTCAATAGCGCCGCGACACCCGGCATCCACATCATGATGGCGGCATAATAACGCCTGAAACCCATCTCAATCACGAGCATAGAAGCGAAAAAGGATAAAACCGTAGCGATGACCAAAAACCACAAAAGGCCTTTCTTCACGAGGTCAATCGACAATGTACCTGCCTGTGTTTTCTCAGACATCCGTATCCCTTTAAATTTGTGTCGCCTTAACAGTCATAGCCAACTTTTGGCCCTTTTTTAAGTAAAAGCCAAGGGCTTGAACCAAAGATCACGCTGCCCAAATATAGGAATAAGCGCAATATGCATGCGACCAACCGATGGAAGAACAAGGTATGATGAGTTTTGCCCGCACCGCCCTCTTGATGGCCGCAATGACCGCATTGTTCCTGCTTTTCGGCTATATGCTGGGCGGCCAGGCCGGCATGATGATCGCCTTGGTTATCGCCGCGACGATGAATCTGTTCGCCTACTGGAATGCGGATAAACTGGTTCTATCAATGCACGGTGCGCGCGAAGTTGACGTACGCGCCGCACCGGAGCTGGTAGGCATGGTACAAGACCTCAGCAGGCGCGCGGGCCTCCCAATGCCCAAGGTCTATATTATCGACAATGCCCAACCTAACGCTTTCGCCACAGGCCGTAACCCCGAAAATGCCGCTGTGGCCGCCACCACAGGCCTATTACGTGCCCTGAACCGGGATGAAATTGAAGGGGTCATGGCCCACGAGCTGGCCCATGTTAAAAATCGCGACACGCTTATCATGACGATCACGGCGACAATTGCAGGCGCTATCTCAATGCTGGCTAACTTCGCCCTGTTTTTTGGCGGCAATCGCAATAATCCCCTTGGCATTATTGGCACCATCCTGATGATGATCCTCGCGCCCATGGCTGCCATGCTGGTTCAAATGGCCATTTCTCGCACGCGCGAATTTGCGGCGGATAAAACCGGCGCGGAAATCTCTGGCCACCCAATGGCACTTGCAAGCGCACTGGAGAAGCTTCATCTGGGGGCAAGTCGCACAGTGAATGAACAGGCCGAAAACAATCCGGCGACGGCCCACCTGTTCATTGTAAATCCCTTAAATGGACGCTCGTTCGACAGCCTGTTTTCCACCCATCCCCGCATGGAAGATCGCATCGCGCGGCTGGAAATGATGGTGGATAATTTCCGCCCAAATAGGTCAGGAACTAGTGCAGGCACCGGCAGCGTTCCAGATACAAACGCAGGCACCACGAGCAAGAAAGGGCCCTGGGGCTAACAAGCCCTATACTGCCAGTTCTTTTTTCGCCAAGGCTGCGAGATCGGTTTCCGGGCGTGCGCCAAGATGTGAAATAACCTCTGCCGCTGCCAGGCCACCGAGCTTGGCACACATCTCCAGGCTTTTGCCACTGGTGTAACCAAACAGGAAGCCCGCTGCATACAGATCACCTGCGCCGGTGGTGTCCACAACAGGGGTCGGATGTGCGGCAACTGCCACCATCTCGTCACCCTGCATAACCACAGAACCCTTCTCGGACCGGGTCAGGGCGGCCAGCTTCACATGCGGGCGCAATTGGTCAACCGCCTGCTCGAAAGTTTCGGTCTGATACAGGGATTTGATCTCATCCTCGTTTGCAAACAGGATATCAACTTTGTTTTCTACCAGATCCACAAACTCGTCGCGAAAGCGATCCACGCAAAAGCTGTCAGAAAGTGAAAGAGATACCAGCCTGCCGTTTGCATGGGCCACATCCATCGCCCGCAAGACGGCTTCTTTTTGGTTGTCCCGGTCCCACATGTAGCCTTCGATGTAAGTAACATCTGCATTTGCAACCACATCGTCATCGATATCGCTGCCGCAGAGCTCGCCACAGGCGCCAAGATATGTACTCATGGTGCGTTCTGCATCTGGTGTCACCAGAATCATGCTAGTCGCCGTTGGCGCGCCCTCGGTCGCGGCTTCGGTCCCGTAATGAACGCCAACAGCCTTGATATCGTGCGCAAATACAGCTCCAAGCTGGTCTTTATGAACCTTGCCCATATAGGCTGCCTTGCCGCCCAGGGATGCAATACCAGCTGCCGTGTTACCTGCAGAGCCGCCAGAACGTTCAACAGCAGGCGGCATGTCGTCATAAATTCGCGCAGACGTATCCGCATCCACCAACATCATCGAACCCTTGATACGCTCATGAGTGTCCAGAAAGGCATCATCCACCCTGGCGATAATATCCACAATGGCATTGCCAATACATAAAACCTGAAAACGATCGCTCATGCGGGCTCCTTTTGGCCAGCTATTGGCCATATTCCTGATAGATTTATGGGCACCATAGAAAACATGTCAGCCATTGCAAGCATTGATCGTTGTCCCTATCTTTTAGGAACAGGGCCACTTATAAGGCCATCATATAATGCGAGGGGAATTTTCATGATCAGCCAAGCCATAAACAGGACATGGCAGCAGCTATTGCATCCGCGGTTCAGAAGTGTGTTTTTCTCGGCACTCACGGCCGCCATTATCACACTTGTTGGGCTCAACTATGCACTTTACGCCTATTGGCCTGAGGATTGGACCAGCGGATACGACTGGATCGACAGCGCGGGCTTCTGGACCATATCAGCACTAGGGTCCTATGTTTTGTTTCCTGGCCTTGTCACCATGGTAATGGGATTCCTGACCGATAAAATCGCTGATGCTGTCGAGGAAGAATTTTACCCCAACCACAAAGGCCTCCGGAAAGTACCGGTTTCTGATGTGATTTTTGGCGCCCTCAAGCTTACCGCTCTGATGATCATCCTCAACCTCATCGCCTTTATTCCCTATATGATCCTGCTGTTCGGTACCTTTGGCATGGGTGCCTTTGCCCTGTTTGTGGCCGTAAACGGCTTTCTCCTTGGGCGAGAGTATTTCGAGATGGTGGCCATTCGCCACATGAGCGCCCGTGATGTCAGTCGGATGCGGCGGCTCTACGGCGGCAAAGTGTTCACCGGCGGCGCAATGATTGCTGCCATGTTTGCCGTGCCGTTTCTCAATATACTTGCGCCCATTATCGGCGCTGCCATGATGACCCATGTGTTTCACTTCCTTGCCCATGAGGATGGCCGTGTATTCAACAGATAAATTCCGGAAATCTGCCCTCCTGACATGTGCTGCTTTCGGGCTGGGGGCCTGTATGGGCGCAACGGGCCCAGCCCCGGAGCCCGTCGCCACACCAACAGAGCCACAGGTGCAACCCGCGCCGGAGCCAGCAACACCTGCACCATCACCGGCAAACCCTGATCGGCTGGTGGGTGCAAACCCAAAGGCAGTGATCGATTTGATGGGAGAGCCCAGCCTGATGCGACGCGACGGTACTGTTCAAGTAATGTTGTTTGAGACAACTTCATGTGTTTTTGAGGTCGTCTTCATGGAGCCTCATGCTGATGCCCACTTTGCGGCAACCCATTTGGCAGCGCGCACCCGCACAGGTGCCGATACAGACCTACAGGCATGTCTGGCGTCTATTTTACCTGACGGCACCTGGCCGGACGGTTCATGACGCTTTTCACTGGTGTGGCAGCCAATTTGACCTAAGATACAGCCAGAACAGGGGAGACGGTCTATGCGCCTGGATGCAGGACTTATCATTAAACTAGCAGTGTGGAGCTTTCTGGTTGGGCTATTGCTCTATTGGCTGGAATGGAGCCCGGGTGACGTCTACGGTTGGATTGCAAACACTTTTGCACGCCTGTGGAATTGGCTTGTTGGTACAGGGCTGCAATATGTTCTCCTTGGTGCGACGATTGTCGTACCGGTCTATTTGATCATGCACCTGAAGAGCCGGCGGCGACAATGAGCCGTTTCTTTGATCCCGGACAGATAGGCGACAGCGATCGGCGCCACGCACCGGCCACCGCCCGCAACCGTGATCCCATTTTGGCGCTTTTGAAGGAGCACCTCCCAACCGAAGGAAGCCTCTTGGAAGTCGCTAGTGGGACTGGCGAACATGCCGCCTATTTTGCCCCGAACTTTCCGGGCCTTGACTGGCAACCAACTGATATTGACGAAAGCCATCTGAAAAGCATTGCTGCGTGGCGAGCAGAGGCGCAAAGCCCAAATCTACTAGCCCCCTTGCGCTTTAATGTACTTGAAGATCACTGGCACTTTCCACATCTGGCGAAGCCATTGCGTGCAGTGATGGCCGCCAACCTTATCCACATCAGCCCCTTCGCCGTCACCGAGGCTCTGATTGCAGGTGCCGGTCAAATAATGGCGCAAGACGGCACTCTGTTTCTCTATGGTCCCTACAAACGGGACGGAAAACACACTGCGCCTTCAAATGAAGCCTTTGATGCTTCGCTCAAATCGCGTGACCCTGCATGGGGTGTGAGGGATATGGAAGAAGTAGTCAGCCTGGCCGCCACAGCGGGATTTGGCGAACCTGAAGTCATCGCCATGCCAGCCAATAATTTTTCGCTGATATTCAAAAAATAACGCCCCGCAATAGCGAGGCGCCCATCTGTACCATCTGCAGAAATACAATTACTGCGTTGCTGCGGCCTTGGCATCAGTAGAATCATTGGCCAGCTCACCAACATCATAGTGTTTGGAATATCGCTTTGCGATTCGCTCAACCGGCAACAGGATAAACACATCAGTGGTGCCAAACTGCTCATCCACAACAGCGCCATCGCCGATGAAACAACCAATGCGCAAATAGCCCTTCACAAGCGGCGGCAAGGCCCGGCGCGCCATACGCACATCAAGATCGCTTTCTGGAACATTGTTCATCTCAATGAATTGGCCGTCCAGCGCGCGGACATGAAAGTCGTCTGGCACAAGATGATTGTGATAAAGGTAGGCGAATGCGTCTTTGAAATCTTCCGGATTGGTGCCCTCGAAGCTGGCGCAACCAAACATATAAGCGATCTTATGCTCTTTCAGATACTCAGCGATCCCTTTCCACAGCATGTTGATCGTGCTGTTGGCGCGGTAATCCTGATGGACACACGAACGGCCCAGCTCCAGTAGTTGACGACCTTCACCCATCTGCTCTTTGAAGCTATCGCTCATCAAAGGTGTGATGTCGAACTCGCCTGCAGAATAGAAACCATTGTTCTTTTCCGCTATTTCCTGCCTGAGAAGGCGGTACGTGCCTACAATACGCCTGCCTTTGGGGCGGTCGTGGTCAATCACCAGCAGATGGTCACACACGGCATCATAGGGGTCAATATCGCGCCTGGTCATGCGCATGCGCCAATCGGGCTTTGCGTGCATCTCTTCATAGAAGATTTGATATCGCAGTTTCTGCGCAGATTTTATTTCCTTGAACGACCGGGCAAGGCGCACTTCAAGGCTGCCTTGACGGACATAGGACGGGGCACCTGCCAGTGCCTGTGCAGCGGCAACCCGGGGGCGAATGCGAGCATATTTTTTCATAGGGACATCCTAATATAGGTGCTTCGTTGCAGGCATATTACAGCAAATTGACGCAACCGTGACATCACATGTCATGTTTTATCCGTGAAGTTTCAAGCTGTTTGACGCGTATGTCTTTCTTCCACAAGACAAAAAGTGCCAGCAAACCAGGAAATGCCATTGCTGTGGAAACCAGAAAGAAACTGGTCCAATCCATTGCATCCGCTGCAAAGCCGGTAAACCCGCCGAAGAACCCGCGAGCCAAACTGGATAACGTGGACAGAAGCGCATACTGGGTGGCTGTGAACGACAAATTACAGAGGCTTCCAAAGTAGGCGATCATCACGGTGCCACCTACCCCGGTCGCAAAATTCTCAAGACCGACCGTTACAGCAAGCGCCGTTGTATCCGAACCAATCATGCTGAGCGCCACAAAACCGAGATTTGTGACCATCATAAAAAGTACGCTGATGAAAAGCGCCTTGAAGGTATCGAACCACCACCAAACAAAGATGCCAGCGCCACCACCGGCAGCAGCTGCGATGGCTCCAACCGTTTTATTGGCAATTGCCATCTCAGTGAGAGAAAAACCAAGGTCCACAAGAAAGGGGCCTGTCATGATGGATGCCATCACATCCCCAAACTTCACCAACACCACAAACAACAAAATCCATTGCCAATTACCCCGTGTCACGAATTCCTTGAAGGGCAAAACAACCGTTTCATAGACCCGCATCTGGTACCCTGAAAGGTGCCGATTTGCGGCCCGCTCAGCCTTTAGAAAGGCTCCTTCAAACACTTGCGGTTCGCCCAGCCAGAAAATCGCCAACAGCCCCGGTATGATCAACAGGGGCAACAGAGAAAGTGCGAAGGACCAACCCACCTGATCTGCAATAAGGAATACGCCGGCGCCAGCAATCAGGTTTGCGAACCTGTATCCCCACTGGTACATACCGGCACTATGGGCAAGGTCGCGTTCCTCCGTCACTTCAATCCGGTAAGCATCGATCAGGATATCAAGGCTTGCCGACAGAAATCCGATACTGACCGACAGTGCACCAATGGCAACCAGATGATTTTCAGGGCTAAGCTGGGATAACGACCAAACGGCAGCTGCCATCATCGCACAAACGATCAATATCCAGCTTCGGCGGCGACCAAAGCGGCGCGAGAAGCTACCAAGCTGCAAACCATCCAGCAAAGGCGCCCAGAGAATTTTCAACGAGTAGGGCAATGTCGCCCAGGTAAAAATTCCTATGGTAGATTTATCAATTTCATACTCGCGCAGCCAGGTGGTCATTATTCCAAGAATGATCGTCAGCGGAAACCCGGCTGTCATGCCCAACAAGAACGCACCAAGAAGCGGTTTTTTGGTGAAAGTGGTAAATAGTCTGATCGTGCGCTGACCCCATCCGGGAAGGCGGGCTATGAAGTCTGTCATGGTTTAATCATCTCCGGGTCGACAACAATCCAAAGCCCCTCGGCTTTCGCTACAAGGGTACCGCGGGCATCATATATTGCAGTACCACAGCGACGCTTTCGTCCCGAAGCGCCAAGATCCCAACCGATCACAGTCGCCTCACCTTCTGCCTTAAGGGGCGCCATGATTTCCGCAGTCAACCGCCCGAGCAAAGCCGCCTCGCCAGGCGCGCAGGCAAAATAGCCGGGGCAATCCAGCGCCGACCAGATGAATTCAGCACCAACATTGCCATCATCATTCGCATAGCCTGCATCCAGCCTCCAATGGCTTGCCACCATGCCGTCATGGCCTTCAACCAGCTTCGAATGAATGCACAGACCATCAGGATGGGTGCGGTCGTGCCCACAAACAAAACAGGTGCCAAATGGTGTGAACTTCTTGGGCCTGCCCGGCGCATCAACCGGATCACCGCCCAACCTCAACGGGTTCGGAAGGGCGGGTACGTCAAGATCAAGGACAACTTTCCGTGCAACACCCACAAGCTTGTCGCCATGCCGCATCTCGATTCCATCGGGTGAACGCACCAGATCAAGGGCCGTATCCAGGGGCGGTGGCACCTTGAGGCTGGCTTCAATAGGACCATCCAGATGTTTGGCCATCACGCCACAACAATAGCCACCGTTGCCGCTGTTTGGCGGCCCCTTAAAGCGTGCGCCAATGGTCACTGTTTCCTGCATGATGAAATCCTCCCCGTCTTTCTATCCTTAGTAGGCGGCATGGCGTGCACGCGCAAGCGCATCCTTGGTTTGGCTTTTCGCTTTCCTTTTGGGCGGTATCAAGGCTATGTAGCGACATGAGCACACAAGAGACACATTCGGGCCTGAAGGCTCGTGAAGCAGCTATCCGTATTCTGATGGCGGTTACATTGAAAAACCGGCCTTTCGATATCGCGCTGGACGATATCACCAAGGAAGCCGGGCTGGGTGCGCGCGATCGGGCTTTTGTCATGAATCTAGTGATGCTTACGCTCAGACGTCTGGGTGGCCTGAAGGCGCTTCTTGCTTCCCTTCTGGAGCGCGGCCTTCCCCGCAATGCCACCTGGACCGAAGCCGCCCTTGTTACAGGACTCGCACAAATCCTGTTGATGCGCACCGCCGACCATGCCGCAGTGAATGAAACCGTGACGCTGGTGAAAAACCTGCCCGGCAAGGAACGTGGGTTCGCGGGCCTCGTAAACGCTGTACTGAGGCGCGCTGCGCGCGAGCAGGAAAAACTGCAGGCCATACTCAATGATACGCCCGAGAGGGACCTGCCCAACTGGATCGCCGAAAGCTGGACCACAGCCTATGGACAGGACGGCATGCGCAAAATTGCCGCCAGCCTTCAATCCAACCCGGCGCTGGATATCAGCCTGAATCCCGGCGAAAACATACAGGAGTGGGCCGAAAAGCTGGATGCTCGCGTTATGCCGAACGGCACGCTCAGGCGCACCCTGACAGATGTAACCCAGCTTCCTGGTTATGAAGACGGCATCTGGTGGGTGCAGGATCTGGCGGCAAGCCTACCCGTCATGCTTCTGGGCGATGTTGCAGGCAAACATATTCTGGACATGTGTGCAGCTCCCGGTGGGAAAACCATGCAACTGGCATCGCAGGGTGCAACTGTGACGGCCATTGACCGCAACAAGAACCGCCTGAAACGCCTTGTGGCCAACCTTGAGCGCACCAAGCTCAAGGCGACGGTTGTCACGGCCGACGCCGCCAAATGTGCGCCCGAGACGCCTGCAGACGCTATCCTGCTGGATGCACCCTGTTCTGCCACAGGCACCCTAAGGCGAAACCCGGATGTGATCTGGACCAAAGCGCCCGAGGATGTCGCCAAACTGACGGCTCTGCAGGCACGCATCCTCGATCATGCCTTTGGCCTATTGCCTGCTGGCGGAACGCTGGTTTATTGCGTATGCTCGCTTGAACCTTCGGAAGGCAGGGAGCAGATTGACGCTTTCCTCACACGGCACTCAGATGCCTCTCGATCACCTGTTGAGGCAGCCGAGATCGGCGGCATTAGTGAGGTGATTACTGCAGACGGTGACCTCCTTTGCCTGCCTTCATTGCTGGCAGAAGAGGGCGGCATGGACGGATTTTTCGCCGCGCGATTGAAAAAGATTAAATAAGCCGCCTTTTGGCCATTTCGCGAGCATTGAGACGCTTGCGGCGCAAGGGGCAAACTGATATGGAAGCCCCATGAAAAAGCCCATCAGAATAGCCCCGTCCATCCTGTCTGCTGATTTCAGCAAGCTGGGTGAAGAAGTCAGAGCCGTCGACGCTGCAGGCGCCGACATGATTCATATCGATGTGATGGATGGCCACTTTGTGCCCAACATCACGATCGGCCCTGATGTCGTGAAATCGCTGCGTCCGCACACGGAAAAACCTTTTGATGTGCACCTGATGATCGAGCCGGTTGACCCCTATATCGAAGCCTTCGCACAAGCAGGCGCAGATATCATCACGGCCCATATCGAGGCAGGCCCCCACACACATCGTACCTTGCAGGCAATCCGCGGATTGGGTGTAAAGGCAGGCGTCTCGCTGAACCCGGCAACGCCCGAAAGCACGATCGACTATCTTTACGAAGATTTGGATTTGATCCTGGTGATGTCCGTCAATCCAGGTTTTGGTGGCCAAAGCTTTATCTCAAGCCAACTCAGAAAAATCGAAGCCATTCGCAAACGCATCGATGCCCTTGGCCTTGATATTGACCTTGAGGTTGATGGCGGCGTGAACAAGGAAACCATCCGACAGGTGGTGGATGCCGGCGCCGACTTGCTGGTTGCCGGTAGCGCCACATTCAAGGGCGGCCCGGAAAAATACGCCGAAAACATTGCCGCACTCAAAAGCGCCTAGAACTGACAAACAAGGGAGCAGGCGGCGATGAACGCGGCCTTTGATCAAATTGCCGAATATTCAGCGAAAGCGCCAACGTCGCGCTCAACGCTTCGGCGCGATCAAAAAAGCCATGCGCTTGGCCGCTTCTTTCGGAAAATAGGCCGGCATATCCGAGAATGGGGGTATGCTTCGCCGCTATATCCCTACCGTCTTGGCGGACGGCACCCTGTTCAACTACTGGGCAGCCCTGACGATCCGGCACCCGGCAGTGCCACCCTGGGCTCAGCCATCTTTGGTGGTGATCTTTTACATGACGGCGAACAAATTGCGCTCGGTGAAGATTTCTGGATCAAGGTAGAAGACGCTTCCCCTGCCTATTATCGGTATGCCCATAGTTTCCACTGGCTGCAGGATCTTGCACAGGTTAGCGACCAGGTAAAGGCCCGCGATGCTGCTGAAACGATCCTCAAATGGTGGTTACCATTGGGGGAAGATTGGTTTGCAAACGTTTGGAGTGCGGAAACGCTGGCGCGCAGGATAATAAACTGGTTTACGCATGCCCCGCTTATTTTGTCCTCACCCGATCTGGTCTACCGTTCGAAAGTACTGACCTCAATTGCCAAACAGTGCCGGCACCTGTCCCGCGTATTGAATGACACAGATGAGGGACTACCGCGGGTATATACCGCGACTGCCCTGACACTGGCCGGGCTACTGCTGCCCGCAGGAAATCATTTTCTGGTGCGCGGGTCGCGGGCGCTGGAGCGTGTGCTAGCCGGGTTCATTCGCCCGGATGGCGGCCCTGCAAGCCGCAATACCTCTGACGCCATCCGCACCATGCAACTGCTTGTGCTGGTGCGGGACGCCTACACCGATCGCGGCGAAGACTTGCCTGGCTGGGTGCAAACCACGCTCGATCGCATCGGCCCATTCGTTCGCGCCATGCGCCATGGTGACGGCAACTTCGCAGGATTCTGCGGCACATCAGCAGAAGGCGGTCATGGCTCTAACGCCATTCTCGCGGCCTCGGAAGCCAAGGGTAAGGCCATCGAAAATATGGCGCACAGCGGTTTTCAGCGCGTAGCCGCAGGAAAATCCTTGCTGATCATGGATGCCGGCACACCACCTGCGACCGCCTATAGCGCAAGGGCACATGCCGGCACTGCGGGTTTTGAGTTTTCCGTGGGGCAGGAACGACTGATCGTGAATGTGGGTCCTGCCTCTCGCCGCGGCCCCTTCCCGGAACTGCATACTCTTGCACGCACCACAGCTGCGCATTCCACACTTGTGGTCGCTGATCGCAATTCAAGCCGCCTGCTTGAAAGTGGCAGGCTTGGTGCCGGTGTTTCCGAGACGTTGACCATCCGGGAAAAAACCGAAGATGGCATGCTGGTGCGCCACACGCACAATGGCTATTTGAAGCGTTTTGGTGCGAAACACGAACGCACTATGCAGCTCTACGATGATGGGCTCAAGCTGAAGGGTACCGATACGCTTTTCGGACCAAAGCTGAAGAAACTGGCCGGTAAGGATATTGTGCTGCGCTTTCATCTGCACCCTACCGTAAACGCGTTGAAGGCTTCTGATGGCCGCATCACCCTTGAGACAAGGGGCGGAAAAACATGGATTTTTGATGTGGATGGTGGTGACGCCGAGATTGAGGATAGCCTCTATCTCAGCAAACCAGATCATCCAGTGCCAACGCGCCAGATTGTAGTGCGCCTGGCATGGGAGGGGACCGAACCACCCACTGCAAGTTGGGTTCTGAGTGAAATGAGCTTCTGACATCTGCTGTTGGGTTGCGGGTGTGCGAAGCTTGGTAATAAAGGCTGATATATTATGGACAAAGTCACCATCAAACGCGCGCTCCTGTCGGTTTCCGACAAAACAGGGCTGGTTGATCTTGCGAAGGCGCTCGCTGACAATGGCGTTGAAATCCTTTCAACAGGCGGTTCCGCCAAAGTAATACGCGACGCCGGAATTCCGGTTAAAGAAGTAGCCGATCACACCGGCTTCCCCGAAATGATGGACGGCCGCGTGAAAACGTTGCACCCGAAAATCCACGGCGGCTTCCTTGCGCTGCGCGACAATGCCGAACATGTGAAGGCAATGGAAGAACACGAAATTGGCGGCATAGACCTCGTTGCCGTGAACCTCTATCCATTTGAAGCAACTGTTGCGTCGGGTGCCGACTTTGATACATGCATCGAAAATATCGATATCGGTGGCCCTGCCATGGTGCGTTCTGCCGCCAAAAACCATGCGTTTGTGACGATCGTGACCGACCCTTCTGATTACGCCGAGATCATCGAGCAGATCAAGGGCGAAGGCGGCACCACCCACGAAATGCGGAAGAAACTTGCCGCTAAGGCTTATGCCCGCACTGCCGCCTATGACACTGCAATCAGCCAATGGTATGCGGAACAGAACGGCGTTACCTTTGCCGAGCGCGTGACCTTCTCCGGCACCAAGGTTCAGGAATGCCGCTATGGCGAAAACCCACATCAGGTTGCTGCTTTCTACAAAAACGCTGAAGATCGCCCTGGCATCGCAACAGCGGTGCAGCATCAGGGCAAGGAACTGTCCTACAACAACCTCAATGACACAGATGCTGCATTTGAACTGGTAAGCGAGTTCGACCCCGCAGTACCTACAGTAGCCATCATCAAACACGCCAACCCTTGTGGTGTGGCAACAGGCGCAACACTCAAGGAAGCCTATGAAAAGGCCCTCAAATGTGACCCGGTTTCCGCCTTTGGTGGCATTGTGGCCCTCAATGGCACAGTCGACGCCCAAACTGCGGAAGAGATCATCAAGGTTTTCACTGAAGTGATCATCGCACCTGACGTAACAGACGAAGCCAAGGCCATCATCGGCGCGAAAAAGAACCTGCGTCTCCTGACAACCGGCGGCCTTGCTGACCCGGTACAAGCAGCCAAGATGGTGAAAACAGTTGCGGGCGGCTATCTGGTGCAAAACCGCGACACCGGCAGAATTACACTGGATGACCTGAAGGTTGTGACCAAACGCACGCCAACAGACGCGGAGCTCAAGGACATGCTGTTTGCCTTCCAGGTTGGCAAACATGTGAAATCAAACGCCATCGTTTATGTGCGCGACGGCATGACAGTTGGCATTGGCGCTGGCCAGATGAACCGCCGCGACAGCAGCCGCATTGCTGCAATCCGTGCCGGTGAAGCCGCTGAAATGGCGGGTGACGCTGAAAGCCTCGCGAAAGGCAGCGTGGTTGCGTCTGATGCTTTCTTCCCGTTTGCTGATGGTTTGCTGGCGGCGGCGGAAGCCGGTGCAACAGCGGTAATCCAGCCAGGCGGCAGCATGCGTGATGATGAAGTGATCGCCGCCGCTGACGAAGCAGGCCTCGCCATGGTATTCACCGGTATGCGCCACTTCCGCCACTAAAGTGACTGCGCAATCCTGAAAAAGAAGGCCGAGGCCCCCGCCTCGGCCTTTCTTATACTACTCAATGTCATCAACCGCAGGCACTGGCTACTACGCGGGCCGCCGCGGAATTACCGTTGCCTGGCCCTACCGTACAGCTAAGCCTTCCACCATTGGGCACAGGACCCTGCTTGGTACATGTGTCGGCGTTCCCGCCGGCCGGTACAGTCGCTGTACATCGTGTCACTTCCGTATCGCCACATTTCATGATGATACGAAAACTGTCTTTCGGGTTGCCGACGATACTCAGCTTCACTGTTCCCGTAGTGAACTCGTTACAATCAGCCGATGGTATGGTTGGTTCTACCTGAGGTTCTTTTGTCTCACCCCCATTGCCACAAGCCGTGGTCGCAAAAACAAGGGCAGATGCAGCAAGCATGGAAATTGTCTGGCGCATTGTCTCCTCCTTCCTTGAGAGAAGATCGACATATACACCAAAGGCGTGCATGATTCTTACTAGAGTTTATTTAGGTTAGGACACTCGCAACCTTCTCAACCATGTCATCAAGAACAGCAGGACCATAAAGCTGCGCGGGCACCACACCCCAGATGGGCCCAGGCCAGGCAGGATCGTCTTGATACCGCGCAACGATATGAACATGCAGCTGCGGCACCATGTTCCCCAGCGCCGCCACATTCATTTTGTCAGCTTCAAACAATACTTCCAGACGCTCGGCTACCATCGTGATCTCACGCATCAATTGCTGTTGATCAGATTCATCAAGTTGGTGCATCTCGCGCACATTGCCGCGTTCCGGTACCAGCACCACCCACGGATAGGTACTGTCCTGCATCAGAAGCACACGACAGAGAGGAAGTTTCGCCACAAATACCGTGTCTTTCGCCAGTTGCGGGTGCAGGGTGAAATCTGACATACTCGGCCTCCGGTGCTTGATGGGGAATATCAGATATGCACAGCTTCGCACGCATCCGCAAGGCCACAAAAGATGACATTTTTTTTATACGGTCACTGGAGATGGACCCTGCCAACACCATGGTGCATGCGTGGGACGCGCCAACTCATCACACAAATATGGATGATCCCGACTATCACTATCTGATCGCCGAAGATATCGAAGGCACACCGCTGGGCCATGCCATCCTGCTGGATAACGAACCGGGGCGTGTTGAATGGCGGCGTATCATCGTTGCACGCCGCGGCGACGGCATCGGTAAAGCCTTCATGAAAGCGGTGCTCGAATATTTCTTCACGGTGCATCAGGCAAAAGTCATCTGGCTTGATGTTTACGAGCGCAACAGCCGCGCACGCCATGTGTATGAAACATTGGGTTTCCGGGAAGTTGGAGAAGACCTCAAAACCGTGCCCGGCGAACGGCTGGTGATTATGGAGTGCCAACACCCGCAAAAGGTGGCTTCACAGCGCGGTGTAACGCAGTAATACCAAATGTCAGACTCTCAAAACTGACGTCCATAAATCCATATCTTCGAATTTCCTCGGCCAATTCCCGCTGGTTTGGGAAATCGTGAACCCCTTTCAAAAGGTACTGATATGCACTCGCATCCCCTTCTGCCGCTAACCTTCCGATAATTGGCATACACCAGTCCATATAGGCCAAATAGGCATTATGGATAAATCGGATCGGAATTTGAGAAGCTTCCAAGCAGAAAAAAGTACCTCCGGGCTTCAACACGCGAAAAGCTTCCTTCAGAACCAATTCCCGGTCACAAATCTTCATCGCAAAAGATATTGAGTAGAGGTCTACAGAATTGTCTTCTATCGAGGCCATATCGTAGGCGTTTAACACTTTGAACCGAAGCCCATCGTCCTTGCCTTCTAGTTTCCCTTGCGCGACCTCCAACATCTCTGGGCAAATATCTGAGACCAAAAGGCGAGCGTCAGGGTTTCGTTTTTTTTGCCTGAGATATCTAAGCGGGATGTCACCTGTTCCACTAGCAACATCCAAAATAAAACTGGCCTGCTCCCGTGCCATTGCGCGAGCCATTTTTGACTTCCATTGCCTGTGAATGCCGAAACTGAAGATGTCACACAAACGATCATATCTACCCGCAATCCGGCCAAAAACGTTGTCCTCTTCAGGTGCAAACTCGGCAGCATTATAATCTAAATCTTCGCGTTTCACTTCGCCGCCCTCCTGATAAGCACTTCAAAGAAGCTCACCTGCCGGGCCAGCGCTTCGATGGTTATATGCTCCGCCGTTCCGTGAATTTGCTTCAGCGTATCAGGGCCCACCACCAGCGGCATGAAACGGTACACCCCATCAGCCACGCCATCATAGTGGCGCGCATCAGTGCCCTGCACCGTAAACGTGGGCGCGATCGGGATATCGCCAAACTCGGCTTTTATGGCAGCGGTGATCGCATGGTATCCTTCGCCCTCCGGGTCAGACAGGCTGGAGGCCTCTCGGCCCTCGCCCATTTTCTCCACGGTGACCCGATCATTCGCCGTGATCTCTTGCGCCCGCGCAAACACGCCCGCCACCGTATCGCGCGGATGAATACGGTAATTCACCACGGCTTCACCATACTGGGGCAGAATGTTGGTCTTTACGCCCGATTTCATCATCGTGAAAGCGGTTGTTGTGTGCATGAAGGCCGCCACGGTCGGGCTTTTTGCCAGTTCTTCTGCCATCAAGCCGCGTGTGGCCCACAGATTGGCGATCATGAAGCGATTGAGAAAAGGTTGCTCTGGCGCCACCGCCATCAGGAAAGCTTCCAGATGCTCATCCAGCACCAGCGGGAACTGGTGTTCCATCTGGGCTGAACCGGCCTTGGCCGCAAGGCTGGCCGCCGTATAGGGTTTGGGCGCGCTGGAATGCCCACCGTCGTCAGTTGCCGAAAACTTGAGCGTGACCGACCCTTTCTCACCAAGGCTGATCAGCGCCACAGGGCTTTCCACGCCGGGGATTACCCCTGCGGCGATGGCTGAGCCTTCATCCATAAGCCAGGCAAGCTGCACGCCGCGATCTGCCAGCATTTTGGCCATCACAGCTGCGCCTCTGTCGCCGCCAAGCTCTTCATCATGGCCAAACATAAGATATATATCGCGGTCAGGCTGAAACCCGCTTTCGGCCAAACGTTCCACCGCTTCCATAATCGAGATCAGGATGCCTTTGTCATCAAGGGTGCCACGGCCCCACAGAACACCGTCATCGTCGATCACGCCAGCGAAAGGCGGCTGCGGCCAATCCTTCAGGCCCGTTTCCGGCACTGGCACAACATCCATATGGGCCGTAAGCGCAATGGGTTTCTTGTCGGCATCATGGGCGGCAGGCCAGCGATACATCAGGGAATAGTCTGAGACGACTTCGCGTTCCAGCACAGTGTGCGCCGCTGGGTAGGTATCCACCAGATAATCCTGAAAGCCTTTGAAGGCCGTATCATCCGGTGCCCTATCAAGGTTGTAGGAAACGGTTTCAAACCGCACGGCGCCCGCCAGCCGCTCGGCCATTTGCATGGCGCCCGCCACATCATACTCAGCGGGATTCAGGTGTTTCGCGTCATCCGCTGGCAATTTGGCCTGCGTGTTGGCCACCATGAAGATGGCGAGCGCCACAAGCCCCAATCCCAGAATCTTCAACGGAACAAAAACCAAAGAAGTTGACGCTCGTAATTCTTCAGCTTCCGATTGATCATTGCTCAAAGTGTCTTCTCCTTGAACTTGCAAATATCCGTCAGCTTGCATTTGGCACAGTCGGGCTTGCGGGCCTTGCAGATGTATCGCCCCTGCAGGATCAGCCAGTGGTGGGCATGGAGCTTGAAGGGGTCAGGGATCACCTTCATCAGTGCATCCTCAACCCTGTCCACATTCTTGCCCGGCGCGAGGCCGGTACGGTTTGAGACGCGGAAAATATGGGTATCCACCGCGCATGTCGGTTGGCCAAAAGCGATGTTCAGCACCACATTGGCGGTTTTGCGGCCCACACCCGCGAGTGCGACGAGCTCTTCGCGCGTTTCTGGTACCTTGCTGTCGTGCTTGTCGATCAAATCACAGCACAGCTTGATCACATTTTCGGCCTTCGAGTTATAAAGCCCGATGGTTTTGATATATTTCTTGAGGCCATCGACACCGAGTGCCAGCATTTTCTCGGGCGTGTCCGCCACAGGCCACAGGTTTTTGGTGGCCTTGTTCACGCCCACATCTGTCGCCTGCGCGCTTAATACCACTGCCACCAGAAGCGTGAACTCGTTCACATAATCAAGCTCGCCCTCGGGGTTCGGGTTATCTTCCGCGAGGCGTGCGAAAAACTCGAAAATCTCGTCCCGCTTCAGTTTCGAATATTTGCCAGCCACCGCCCTATGCCCCAATCTCGCGCGCCACGCCGTCAACCACCCGCACTAGGCGTTTCAGGTCCACATCGCGCGACAGCCGATGATCCCCACCCGGCACCAATATGACTTCGGTGTTTTCACCGGTGATATTGTCTGCGATTTTCATGGCAGTTTGCCACGGCACATCCGGGTCGGCTGTGCCCTGAATCAAACGCACTGGAATATCCAGATGGATGGGGCCATTGTTCACCCGGTTTTGCCAACCGTCATCAAACAATGCCTTGGTAAACACATAGGGGTCGGGCCCATAGTCGGAAAACACCTCAAGCCTGCCGGTATCGAGGATGGTCTGCTGGTCTTCCGCACTCATGGCGTCCCAATGCCACACGGTAAAATCGGGGGCCGCCGCAATACCTACAAGCCCCTTCACCCGACCTGGCCGCGCCTTGGCCGCCAGAAGGGATATCCACCCTCCCATGGAGCTGCCGACGAGAATCTGCGGGCCTTCCGTGAGCCAATCGATCACCGCCAGCGCATCCTTCAGCCAATGCCCGATGGTACCATCCGCAAACGCGCCCGATGACTGGCCATGGCCAAAATAATCAAACCGGACAAACGCCCGGCCCACCCGCCGACAATAGGCCTCAAGCTCCAACGCTTTGCCGCCTTCCATGTCGCTCATGAAGCCACCAAGGAATACCACTCCCGGGCCAAAGCCCGCGCTCTGGTGATAAGCGATCTTGCTGCCATGGTCAGTTTTCAGGAAAGATGGGCTGGTCACGTCATACTCCTTCGGACTATCACTCTTGTTTTCCGCACTTTAGGAAGCAGAACGTCCGGACACAACGATCAAAGCCGCGGTTTCGGATTATTCATCTGACGTTTGCCCTGCTGCATCACCACCACACATGGCTTGCAAAGCGGACCATTCCTCATCAGTAAGGATCGGCAGATGATCACCCGCACGCACATGGCTAAGCAAGGTCTCAGCCCGTTCTCCCGACATGGGGTGAGTTGAGAGGAAGCTGACAAAATCCGGCAGGTCTTTTTCGCCTTTGCTGGCAAGGCGCTCGAAGAAACCGGCGAGAGGCTCAAGCGATACATCGGCACCCTCAAGAATTGTGACAGCTTCCGTATCTGCTTCCCGTTCCATAGTCCGGTTGAACCCAAGGGATACAAGCTGTTGTGTGAGGTCGGCCACATTGCTGCCGGATATCAGGGATGCAACAATGCCAAGCCCCATGGCACGCGTAAGCCCGCGCAGCGGGTGCCGGTTTTTAACATGGCCAATCTCATGGGCCAATACACCTGCCACCTCTTCCGCAGACCCGGCCTCTGTGATCAGGCCCTTGAAGAGAACCACCTGTCCGCCCGGCAATGCGAAAGCATTCACCATATCGTTGTCAGACACGCTGACAACCAGCGGAATGCGCGTATCGTAGGCTTGGGTCAGGCGCTTTGTCATCGCCGCAAGCGCGGCGTCACCGTCAGGGGTACTACAGGTCCCCCCCAGAAAATCCTTATAGCTATCTGCCAGCTCTGCGCCAAGGTCTGCCGCATACCGGTCCGGTACCAGCACTGGTAAAACCCTTTCAAGTTGCCAGGCAGCAAGACCCAACAGAGCAAAAAAGCCAATTAGAAAAGCGGAAACCTTCGCAGCGGAAGCCCAACCTTCATTCCGAACCGGGCCAAGAACCTGAGGAATATGGGCCCCCAGTTTCGTCCGAACCCCGTCGCCTTCAATCATCAGGCGCAGATCCTTCATGCCGCTTATCCCAAGGTCAATCCGGTGACCAAGACGATCGGCATAAAGAAGAACAATATATTGGGCGGGATGAGCAGACATTGTCTGCCCATCCATGTTTTTCACAACAAGGCGACCCTGATCAAACACCAGCTGGACCTCAACTGGGTCAAGGCTGGTGCCATCAAAATATCGGCCCTGAAGACGCATGGCCTATATCGTTCCCATATCGAAGCCTTCAGCGAGGCCTTCGCCAAAACTTGGTTCTGCTTCATCAGACTGGGAAATTTTCGACAAATCCAAGCTGCCTTCAAGCGACATATTCTCGACCATGAAACGCACAACACGCATCTGGGCGATTGGGTAGGCAATGCCAAGGGTCACGATTGTAAGCGCAATGTTGCCAACAAACAGCTTGATCAAGCCGCCCAGGGTGCCGACGAAGCGGAACTCTGCGGTCTGGAACTTTGTGTTGTTCCAGAAATGTTGCAATTTGGCATATGCGTACAAAGAGAAAGCCAGCCCCATAACAACCAGAAAGATAATATAGGAGCCGAAGACGCTGATAAAGAAATCAGCGTCTGGTTGAGCACCCGTCCTTACTGCTTTTGCGAATTGGGAAAAAAGGCCCAAGAACCCGAGAACCAGAGATGCCAAAATTGCAACACCTACTGAGACAAAGAAAGCTTTGTAAAGTGTGCCAGCACCAGCTTTGTAGGAAAAACGGCCGGAGCCAAACCGCCGATCATTGGTTTCCAGGCTATAGAGCTTGTTATCCATAAACGGGTACAAAAGCCCCAGCGTCAAACCGGTCAGGATCGAGTAGCTGAAGGTTTCGGTGGCATATTTGGCACCCGAACCCAGCTGCGCGCCCCTTACACCGCGCCAACGTGTACGGGACATACGATATTTGAAGGCTCGGTATAGACCAAACGGGATCAGCCAAAGAATAAACAGATACAGAACAAAAAAGAGTACCGTACCCGTGATATCGCCCTGCATTGCCAGCGTCTGTGCCCAGGTCATGAGACCGATCAACGGCAGAAAAACGGCCACCATCACGATCAGGAACCCCACAAACATTTCGCCGCCTGTACCGGTATATTCAAACGGATCATCTTTGAACCGCGTGTTTTCCCAGATGTAGCGACGAATATTGGTGCGGCCCCAAAAGCGGTAGAGCGACAATGTCAAAATGTTGAAAAGCAAGTTTTTCAGAATGATTGGCACCATCTCTCCCGCGGTGCCGGTAAATTCAAACTTGTGCAGTGTCTCAGCCGTGCTGGCTGATGGCTCGCCCGAAGGCGGCAGATTTGTTGGCGTCGTCATAAATCCCCCTAACGTTAGTAATTGTGGAAGTTACGCAACCTTTACGAAAACACCAACTATAAAATCTTTGGGCGCCCATTGATGTGACATCACCGCATCGCAAGTAAGGCGGTTTACCCATCAATGGGTCGAAAACCCAAGGCTTTACTTGACTTCCGCACACACCGTCGTTAACTCGCCTTTCCATATTTTTCCTTTGTGCTCGGTTTTTTGTACAACGCCATACCCAAAAACACTGTCAGCCGAGCAAGGGGGAGACGGAATAGATTGCTGGATGTTCGGCGTGGCCAAAACCCATGTGTTTCAAGGCTTTGCAGGAGCTTAAAAGCAAGTTATAGTAAGCTCATTGGCGAGTCACTCAGGCTCGCCATCGCACATTTGATGGTTAAACGAGATATAGGAGAACTGACCATACGTAGAGGGCAATTTGCGGCACCACCTAAACAGGACGGGCCGCGCGTGAACGATCAAATCCGGGTACGTGAAGTACGCCTGATCGGTGCAAATGGTGAAAACCACGGTGTAGTTACAACAGCGCAGGCAATGGACATTGCACGCGATAGCGGGCTAGACCTTGTGGAAATCTCGCCGAACGCGGAACCCCCTGTATGTAAGGTTCTCGACTACGGCAAATTCAAGTACGAGCAGCAAAAGAAAGCCAACGCTGCACGGAAAAATCAGAAGACCCAGGAAGTCAAGGAAATCAAGATGCGCCCAGGCATCGATGTCCATGACTATGAAACCAAGATGAAGAAGATTCACCAGTTTATCGCCAAGGGCGACAAGGTGAAGGTTACCATCCGTTTCCGCGGTCGGGAAATGGCGCACCAGGAACTGGGAATGGAAGTTCTCAAAAAGGTTGCGGCCGAGATGGAAGAAGAAGCCAAAATCGAAGCCCGGCCGAAAATGGAAGGCCGCCAGATGATTATGGTGATCGCGCCTAAATAAGCATCTTTCACAGAAATCATAAAACCGGCCCTCCGTGGCCGGTTTTTTTTCGATGATCTTCAGATGGAACCAAGAAGTGAAGCTTTACAGTTTTCTCACTGGCCCGGACGACGCCCCCTTTAAAAGAGAGGCTCCCTCGAATTTATTCGACAGAGCCGCTTTTGGCAGCCCCCATTCCCGCACAAATGATTGGCACTATCAAATAGGCGAGCCCAATATCAACCATATAGTCAGCTAGCGGCATTTTCATCTGTTCCACCAAGAAAAACCAGGGGCCATCAAGGGCAACCGCAATCACTGCCCAAAGAAACCCCACTTTCATGCCTGCCACGATGTCTGCATCGTTGGAACGACTGAAATATAGATGTGCAGCCCAGACAGATGCAAAAACCAGTGCGAGCGACATCATCGTGTCGAACAGCGGGGTTCCAGGTGGGATGAACGCGAAAATCACCATCCCAAGCCCAAAAGGCACGAACCAGACCAAAGCCCCCAACAATAATGTACGAATTGTGAACATAACCGATCCCTCCCCGATCCGAATGGTCAAACAGGCTTACAGGATGACACATTTCAGATATTGGCCCTAATCTTTCAAAATATTCCCGACGTATTGATATATATTCCCGCATATTCAACTGGCATTCACAGCAGGACTTCCCAAGACTGCGTTGTGTTTTCAACATATTAGCGTGGCCTTCCCACGCACAAGGAGACCAACATGAAGTTTGGCGATTATATTCGACAGAAACGGGAAGAACATGGCCTGACCCAGCCCGAGGCCGCAGCGAAGATAGAAATTGAACAGTCATACCTGTCCAAACTGGAAACAGGGAAAAGTTATCCATCCGAAGATATCTTTATACGCTTGTGCAAAACCTATGGCATCAAGCCGGAAGAATTGGTGCGATCCGTATTTTCGGCAGAGCTCGATAAATTGCGTGAGATCAAAGAGGTCCGCAAAGTGGTCCTCAGTCGGCAGAAATCGGAAGCACGCCTGATGCGCGGCTGGCTAATCGCGGGCCTTCTGATGATCATGATCGGCGCCGGCATGCTGGGGCTCGCCGTCTCCATACCGGAAGACCGGTCAGTCAATTTCCGGTACCAATCGGCTGGGGTGATTAAGGAAGGTGAATCCCCCATGATTTTCGAAATGCTCTATGGCGGTGCGCCCGATAAAGACGGCAAGACCTGGACAGATCGTGCAAACTATGACTATCGGACGGTATATGAAAACCGGGGGGACTTTTTCATGGAAAAAGTAGAAGGCGGCTACCGGAAATATACTCTCCTAGAAGCCAAGGAGCGCCACCAACCGACGGCCATAAGCTGGCATTACGCTCTCGGTACCATGTTTCTTTTTGGCGGACTTGCCTGTTTCTATGTCTCCCGCCGATGGCAGTAAGCAATATACCCAAACAAGAAAACCGGCCCTCCGCGGCCGGTTTTTTTGTTGCGTATTTGGCAACACTTTTGGATCATAGCAGCGATATCGTTTTTATTTTGCAAACGAGGATATTATGGATCTTGCCGCTATCCGCACCTTTTGCCGCGCCGTGGAAGCCGGCAACCTTACCGCTGCGTCGAAGGCGCTGCATATTACCAAATCTGTGGCCAGCCGCCGAATACAGTCTTTAGAAGATGATCTTGGCGTCAAGCTCCTCAGTCGCACAACAAAAGGCGTTACGCCCACGGATGAAGGTGCGCTTTTCTATGAGCGCAGCCTCCGCGTTCTAAGCGACCTCGAGGATGCCGCCCAAGCGGTGAAGCACACCAATGATAATCTTGTCGGAACCTTGCGCATTACTGCGCCCAGAAGCTATGTAGACCTGCATCTTGGTCCCGCCTTCATGACTTTTTTGAAAAAACATCCAGGCCTGAAGCTGGAAATGAACCTGACAGATGAGCGAGTCGATATCATTGGCGGCGGCTATGATATGGGGCTCAGGATCGCAAACGAACTGTCTGACACAAGCCTGATCGCCCGCAAACTTGGAGATATCAGACACCATGTTATTGCAAGCCCTGCTTACCTGGCAGAACATGGTACACCCAAGACGCCCGCAGACCTTAAGGATCACAATTGTGTCTTCTATTCCAATGTAGACGCCACGAAACATTGGACCTTCGGTGAAGAGGGCAGCCGGAAAGGCTACCGCGTTGACGGCCAGATGGCCAGCAACTCGGGCATGATGCAGCTGGCAGCGGCGGTAGAAGGTCTCGGCATAGCTATCCTGCCCGATTTTTTCCTGAAAACAGTGGTGCAAGATGGGTCTGTCGTTACCCTATTTGATGATATCCCACGTCCCAACTCTTCGCTTTTGGCGCTGTATCCCGAAAAACGATTGCTGCCACTCAAGGTACGGCTATTCATTGATTTTCTGGCCAAGTGGCTCGCTGACGAGAGAAACAGCTGCTCCGTCTGCTAGCGTTCGCCAGAGCGCAACACAGGCTTGGGCTTAACCCGTCTACTGCGACAAGCAGCCACCGCCTATCTTTGTGGGAACGACACAGAGGAGATAATCATGGGACTACTTGTTGAAGGTCGGTGGCAGGACCGCTGGTATGATACCAAATCAAACGATGGTGCGTTCAAACGTTCAGAAAGCCAGTTCAGAAACTGGATCACCGCGGACGGCGACGCCGGGCCTACGGGCAAAGACGGCTTCAAGGCAGAGGCTGGACGCTATCATCTTTATGTTTCCTATGCCTGCCCCTGGGCCCACAGAACCCTGATCATGCGTGCCCTCAAGGGCCTTGAAGATATGATCGATGTTTCTGTTGTAGGCATTGTGATGGGCGAAAACGGCTGGACGTTCGATCAGGCCGACGGCAGCACGGGCGATCTGCTTCATGGGGCAGATTTCCTACATGAGCTTTATACCCGTGCAGACGCGGGCTATTCCGGTCGGGTGACGGTTCCCGTTTTATGGGACAAAAAAACGAATACTATCGTCTCCAACGAAAGTGCGGACATCATCCGCATGCTGAATACCGCCTTTGATGCGCTTGGTGCCAACGAAGGTGATTTTTATCCGAAGGCGTTGCAGCCACAAATTGACGCGCTGAATGGCCGCATTTATGACACTGTCAACAATGGTGTCTATAAGGCCGGGTTTGCGACAACGCAGAGGGCCTATGAAGACGCACTTGTACCGCTCTTTGATACGCTGGATTGGCTTGAGGCACGATTGGCCGAAAACCGCTATCTTGCAGGAGACAGGTTCACCGAAGCCGACATTCGCCTTTTCACCACACTAGTAAGGTTTGATCCTGTCTATGTGGGGCATTTCAAATGCAACCTAAAACGCATTGCCGACTTTCCCGAGCTTTCCGCTTATGTCCGGGAAATCTTCCAGATGCCGGATGTACGGCAGACGGTGCATATGGACCATATCAAAGGCCATTATTACCGCAGCCACACTTCCATCAATCCAACCAGGATCGTACCCAAGGGCCCAGACCAAAACCTGGACGCACCGCATGGACGCGATTGGCTCTAAGGAGGGCATCATGAGACGCAAAATCAAAACCTTGTTTGAAGCTGTCGCCATGCCTGAAGGCAAGGGCGTGACCGTGCACCGCAGTATTGGCAGGCGGGGCATGATGAACCTGGATCCATTCCTTTTACTGGATGAAATGGTTCTGCCTGCCGACGCTGATGGTGCAGGCTTCCCGGAACACCCGCACAGAGGGTTCGAAACCGTCACTTATATGCTTTCAGGCAAAATGGAACACCGGGATTCGTCCGGGCACAGGGGCACCATAGGGCCTGGAGATGTACAGTGGATGACGGCCGGGCGCGGCATTGTGCATTCTGAAATGCCCGTTGCAACAGGCGACGTCGCGCATGGTTTTCAGCTTTGGGTGAACCTGCCGTCTGCCCAAAAGATGATACCACCCCGATATCAGGAAATCTCGGCCTCAACTATCCCTACTGTGATGGGCGCCGGGTTTAAGGCAAAGCTGCTTGCGGGTGAGCTTATGGGCGAAGTTGGCCCTGTACGCGATATCGCAGTGACACCTTTTTATGCCGACATCACCCTTACGGCAGGCGAAGCAACCTTACCTGTAGCAGCTGGGCATACGGCGTTCCTCTATGGCCTTGAGGGCGGTCTTTCCGTAGAGGGGCAGGCATTCCCCACAGGTACTCTTGCAATTCTTGCAGACGGTGACAGTGTGGTTGTCAGCGGGCGACCCGGTGCCCGGTTTCTTATGATCGCGGGGGCACCGATCGGTGAACCTGTGGCGCGATATGGGCCCTTTGTGATGAACACGCGTGAAGAAATAATCGCCACTGTAGACGATTGGAACGAAGGGCGCTTCGGAGCTTCCGCGTAACAGAAAAGAATGCTTTCCAAGCCTGCATTCATTCCCTATGGCTGGGCCGCCCCCTCCTCGCAAAACAGGCGGCCCGGCAATTCCTGCCAACATTGACGGAAAAAAAAGGCCGCCCTGTTGGACGGCCTTTCTTTGATTGATTCTCACCTACCTGAGGATCGAGCGCAGGTGGCGCGTCGCAAAGCTAAGCTTCGCCACGGTCAAACCACCCGAGCTGGACAAGTCCTCAATCAGGCGTTTGGCACGAATGATGCGCGTTTGCTGCTCCTTGGCCCATGCTTTGGTTGCCTGCTTGGCTGTCATGTCACCGGCAGCCATGCACACCGTATTCACAAGGTCCCGCTGTTGGTCTGACAGGTCTTCAAGCTCTGATCGAATCGACAAAAGGTCCCAGTGATCTTCTGGCGTGATCCGGTCGGCGCGTTGACGCAACCAATCGAAACCAAGTTCGTCACCCAATGAGAAATGCACAGCCGCCACATAATCAACCGGCTTTTTGGCCTTCTTCGCCACCTGAATGATATCCGGGCCAGACATTAGCACTTCAAAGGCTGAAACAAAGGTTGCCAGATCATGGCCTACTTTCATTGCCTTCAGGGCATCGCGGCGGAATACGAATGCTTCCTGTGCCGGTTCAGACAGGATGGATTGGTTGATAGCAAACAGGTCTTTCACCGGCTCGCCAAATGCCTCCACAATCTCAGAGATATTGAACGGCCGCGGCAGGTTCCTCAGAACCCACATCACCTGTGCCTTCAGAGAATCTGAGACAGACTGGTGCATGTCATACTGAGTGCCCGCCGTAACCTTATAATCAAGGGCATTGATGGCTTCCCATTGTCCCTGCAGGCCATAAACCTCGCGGACAATCACGAAGGCAGCAACAATATCCTCTACGCCGAGCCCGGTTTCTTCCTTCACCTCATACACAAATGTCAGACCGGCCCAGTTCACCACTTCGTTCGCGAGAACCGTTGCAATGATCTCGCGGCGCAGACGGTGCTCTTTCAGTTCTGTAGCGAACTTTTCACGCAGAACAGTAGGGAAACCCCACTCAAGTTCAGGCTGCAAAACGGGATCGTCAATCAGCTTGGACTTCACCAGAATATCAAACAGCGACATCTTGGCGTAAGCCATCAGTGTAGAGATTTCGGCGCGCGAGAGGCCTTTGTCATTGGCAGCAAGCTCCGCGAACCCTTCATCTGAAGGCAAACCCTCGATTTCACGGTTCAGGCCACCATCACGCTCAAGCGCCCGAATAAGCCCTAGATGATATTCCCGCGCACCGCGTGCATTGGCTTCGGCAAGCGAGATTGCCTGTGTCTGAAGATAATTATCCGAAAGAACAATATCAGACACCTCGTCTGTCATGCTCTCAAGAAGCTGATCTCTGTCTTCGCGGGTCAGACTGCCACGGGCGATAGCATCAGCCAGCAAAATCTTGATATTCACTTCCTTATCGGAACAATCCACACCAGCAGAGTTATCAATAAAGTCGGTGTTCAGGCAGCCGCCCTTATGGCCAAACTCGATCCTTGCCTTTTGGGTCATGCCCAGGTTGCCGCCTTCACCAATAACCCGAACTTTTAGCTCTTCAGACGTAACGCGAAGGCCATCGTTGGCGCGATCACCTACCTGCGCATTCGATTCCGACGTGGCGCGAACATAGGTGCCGATTCCGCCAAACCACAACAGGTCAGCTTTCGCCTTCAAGATATGGTTGATCAAATCTGTTGGTGTCATCGCATCCGCTTCAACACCCAGCCACTCTTTGATCTCCGGCGTCAGAGAAATGGATTTCGCCGACCGGGCAAAAATGCCGCCACCCTTCGAAATCAGATCCTTGTTATAATCTTCCCAGGAAGACCGCGGCAAATCAAACAGGCGCTTGCGCTCTTTCCAGGCAGCCTTGGTATCACCGGGGTTCGGATCAATGAAGATATGCATATGGTTGAAAGCGGCCTGCAGGCGAATGGTTTTTGACAAAAGCATGCCGTTGCCAAACACGTCACCCGCCATATCACCCACACCAATCACCGTGAACTCATCCTTCTGGGTATTGATACCCAATTCACGGAAATGACGTTTGACGCTTTCCCAGGCACCTTTCGCGGTAATGCCCATTTTCTTGTGGTCATAACCGTTCGAGCCACCAGACGCGAAAGCATCACCCAGCCAAAATCCCTGACCTTCGGAAATGCCGTTCGAAATATCGGAGAAGGTCGCTGTGCCCTTGTCGGCCGCCACAACCAGATATGGGTCGTCACCATCACGGCGCACCACGTCCTTTGGTGGTTTCACCTTGGCGCCCTTGAGGTTGTCCGTCACGGACAGGAGGCTTGAGATGAAGGAACGATAGGAAGCAACGCCTTCAGCCATGAAGGCTTCCCTGTCGCTCATCGCTGGCAACTGTTTCGGGAAGAAGCCACCTTTCGCACCCTGTGGTACGATCACTGCGTTCTTCACCTGTTGCGCTTTCACCAGGCCAAGAACTTCTGTACGGAAATCTTCTCGGCGATCAGACCAGCGAAGGCCACCGCGAGCAACCGGGCCACCACGCAAGTGCACCCCTTCAACCTGTGGCGAATAAACCCAGATCTCAGCAAATGGTTTTGGAAGCGGCGCTTCATTGACTTCCCTGGACCGGATCTTGAAAGCAAGAGCCCGCTCGTCCACACGTTCAACCACACCAGGCTGGTAGAAGTTGGTACGCTGGGTTGCCCGAACAACATTTCCGTAAGCCCGCAAAATCCGGTCGGCATCTAGGCTGGTTACGTCTTCCAGAAGCGATCGCAGGTCGGTAACAATATTGTCCGCCATGGTTTCACGGTCAGCGCTCTCGTAGGCTGGGTCAAACTGCACCTTAAAGAGCGCCACGAGCTGTGCGGAAATCGCCGCGTTTGCAACCATTGTATCTGCGATATAATCAGGGGTGTAACCCATGCCAAGCTGGCGTAGATACTTGCCGTAAGCGCGCAGGATCACAATTTCATCCCACGGCATTGCTGCTGTGATCACCAGTTCGTTAAAGCCATCATCCTCAATCGTGCCGTGCCATACCTTGACAAACAGCTCTTCCACCAAAGGCTTCAAACGTTCCAGTACAAACGGGCTGCCCTCTGGCCGATCCAGCGCAAAGTCATGGATATAGGACGTGACCTTGCCGTCAACTTCATAGGAGTGTTCTGACAATACCTTGAAGCCCATGTTTTCAAGAACGGGCATACAGTTGGAAAGCGCGATCAACTGGCTACCATGATAGATCTTCAAACGGTAATGATTGTCGCCATCATCCAGGTGACGATAGAAATCAACCCTCACATCATCCTGGCCGCGTACGTCTTCAAGCTTCTGCACATCATAGGCTGCCTGTGCAGGCGTGAAGGCCTCTATGTAAGCCGCAGAGAAACGGTTTTTATATTCGTGATGTAAGCGGTTGCCGCATTCTTCACCGTTGCGTGCAACAAGTTCTGCATGCAAGCGGTCCATCCAGCCCTGCGCTGCCTCTGCAATTGCCGCATTGATTTCATCTTCGGACGGCTTCAACACCTCGCCTGGGCGGGTTCGGATAATGAAATGCCAGCGTGCGAGCGCCTCCTCAGAAAGGTTGGCATAATAAACCGAAACTTCGCCGTTATAGGCCTTGCAAAGGATATCCGCGACCGCCGAGCGAAGACCCGAATGATAGTTTTCGCGCGGCACATAAACCAGCGCAGAGACAAACCGCTCAAACCTGTCTGGGCGAACAAAGGCACGAGGGCGTGGGCGCTCTGTCAACTGCAGGATGCCCATGGCTGTTTCAAAGAGCCAATCTTCCGGCACTTGGAAAAGCTCGTCCCGCGGAAAAGTTTCCAGAATATGCGCAAGAGCCTTGCCTGCATAAGAACGCTGCGCAAATTTGGATCGTTCCAGAATGCTGGCTACTTTTTTGCGCACCATTGGCACGTCTGTGGTGAACTGGTTGTACGATAGCGATGTAAACAGGCCGACAAAGCGGCGTTCACCGATAGCGCGGCCTTCAGCATCAAAGATTTTTACGCCGATATAATCCATGTGCGACTGGCGATGCACCGTGGATTTCACATTTGCCTTGGTGATAATCAGTGGTTCTGGCTGTGTCAGGAAGTGACGGATTTCCGGCGACATAGGCGTCAAGCCATTGTTGTCTCTCAGAACGTTTCGCTCCGGATCGCGCAATATGCCCAGGCCGGAACCATCCACACGGTTAAAGTCGAATGTCGCCGGATCACCATCGAACCGATATTCGCGAAAACCAAGGAAAGTGAAATGATCTGCACCCAGCCACCGCAACAAGCGGATGGTTTCTTCCACCTCCTCCGTTTCAATTGGTGGCGGGTTCACCGTAAGGCTGGCGACGGTTTCGTCAATTTTTGCCAGCATCGCACGCCAGTCTGTAACCGCCGCGCGCACATCAGCAAGCGTCGCACTGATTGTCCTCTCGATTTCAGCCAGCACTTCCTTGTCTGACTGTGAATCGATCTCGATAAACATATAGGATTCGCGGAATGCGTCGCCTTCCGTAGTACGCGCACCCTTGCCATCACGCGCGACGGCCATAATCGGGTGGTGCATCATGTGAATTCGATAGTGCAGGGTTACAGCCAAACAGCCGGTGATCGAATCCACAAGGAAGGGCATGTCGTCATTCACAATCTGAATAACTGTATGCTTGCTTACCCAGCCCTGCTTCTTGCCACGTGGATTCAGAATGCGAACCAGTGGTTTGCCAGCGGGCCTTTTGGCCGCCATATCCCACATACTTTGGGCGATACCGAAAAGCGTTTCCGGGTCTGACGAAATCAGATCGTCCGGGCTCTGAGCGTAAAATTCGCCGACAAATTTTTCAAACTCTTCGAAGGATTCGCCGGGCATGGCTTCCATGGCCAATCGGCCAATTTCCGCCATGACTTGTGCGCGTTGCTCATCCGTAGTCACTATATTAGTCCCTTCACAACCCCATTCGGGGCCCTGGTTCATGGTGTTTTAATTTTTTCTGCATGTCGCCGAATAGCGGCATCTATTGTGTTTTGCCCGACATCTGCGACGCCGATTGCCTCAAGTCCCCCGCCTTCTTTCGGACGGGCAATAACCAGACAAAATTCCGTATCTGTTTTCAGGCTTTCAAGGCTTGCCTCTGGCGCTGCAGCCAACGCAGCTTCCGCCTTTTGCTGGAGGGTGGCGGACGCCGTGCCGCTCTCACCACGGCGGGCAGCGCGCTCTTCCCTTACACATCCTTTTATGCCGCCGGGTTCTTTTTCAAGAAACTCGGCAAGGCCATCAGCCGCAACGCCATTGCGCTTTGCATAGGCAAGAGCAGCTGCATATTCAGTCAAACGGGTCTTGTCGTAATCCTTCCCAAACGTCAGCTTGAGAGCCGGTGTGAAGGGTGCCCGTTTCTGTTGTTTCAAGCCCGCCTCTTTTAACAACGCCTTGAAAGCATCCGGTGTCCGTTCTGCCTCTTCATGAAGGGCAAACGCGGCGGCCAGAGCACGGTACAAGCTTCCTCTGCTGCCGCCATCCAGATGCACCACCTGGCCTGCAGCTCGCTCGCAGCTGCTAACCGCTTCTTCTAGCGCAAAGGTCTCCACATGCTCGAGACCTTCCCGTCTGCGGAAGTTGACCACAACCATGGAGAAATGGGGCTTTAGGCCTGTATGGCTGAAAGGCAGCATAATGCCGCGACAATCCAGCAGATCTTCGACAAATTCAAACTCGACGGCACGGCCACGCCCTTCATCTGTGTCAAACTGCCCAAGAAGTGCTTGAGCGAAAGCAGAATCCGGAAAGGCACTCAAATTCGTACCTTTGGCGATCGGTGCATCAACCAGCATGCTGATATGATCGCCAACATACCGAACAATTGCGCCTCCTTCGGTCAGCTCAAGAAGGAGGCTGTTATGCCGATAAGGCGCCAAGCCTTCTGGGCGCAGGTCTTTGAACAAAGGAAATTCAAGCTCTCCCTTGAGCGAGAGCCAATAGTCAAAGGCGCGCAAATGCAAACGGCGTTCTTCACCTTCTGCATGCGTTTCTGCTGAAAAGTCGTCTCGGACACCGGCTTTGCCGGGCTGGGGATCGGATATGTCGTTTCTTGTGCCTGCCATGGCCAGAAAATCCACTTTACCGTAGGGTAAAAGAAGCCCTGTTTCACTCCTAATGGCACCCAATGCGCACGCTTGCAAGAGTGAACAGGGGCATTAGACGACTTTTTCGTAGATTATTCGTTAACACCCGAAATGACAGCGCAGTCACTGTGGTTCTGACTTGCGAGAACCGAATTTTTGCGCGACAAAGATTTTTCCTTTGGGGGGAAAAGGAAGGGAGACTCGACCAATGACAGCCACACCGTGTCCGATCAAAAAATGGCAAAGCCTGACTTCAATGTTTTTTGATCAGGCAAGCACACTTTCGGGCAAACCACTTCTTTATGCCAAGAAGGGTGGCAAGTGGCAGCATTTGACATGGGCACAGACAGCCGAACAAGTAGCCCGGCTTGCAGCAGCTCTTGAGGCACTTGGTGTTCGGGCAGGCGACAGGGTAGTCATTGTTTCTGAAAACCGCCCTGAATGGCTGATTGCTGATTTTGCGGTGATGGCGCTGGGCGCGATCAGTGTGCCAGCCTACACCACATATACAGCAAGAGATCATCTGCATATTCTGGAAAACTCCGGCGCGAAAGCGGCTATTGTCTCGACCAAAACGCTTGCTCGCACTTTCCTCAAAGCAGCCCATCAGTCTGATGATCTTGAGCACACTATTACAATGGAAGAAGTAAAGCTTGAGCAAAGCCTGAATGTAACTGTGCACCAATGGGATACAGCGTTGGCGGCGCAGGAGCCTGATGTCTCCAAATATCGCAGCCTGGCTCAAAGCGTGTCGCGTCACGATATCGCGTGCCTCATCTATACAAGCGGCACGGGCGGGGCGCCAAAAGGCGTAATGATCCACCACGGCGCAATCCTGCATAATAGTGAAGCGGCGGCGATCGTTTTCAATGACCTGGGCCTGAAGGATAATGCTTTCCTTTCCTTCCTACCGCTCAGCCATGCTTATGAACACACAGCAGGCCAGTGCTGGCCGCTGACAATAGGGGCCGAAATCTGGTACGCGGAAAACCTGGATAAGCTTGCAGCCAATATGGCTGAAGCCAAACCAACCGTGATGGTAGTGGTGCCGCGCCTGTTTGAAATGCTGCGCACGCGTATCAGCCGTGCCATTCTCAAGGGTGGCGGCAGGAAGGCTGACTTTTTCAACCGGGCGATCGAGCTCGGCACCAAAAAATTCAAGGCAGAAGAACCTCTCAGCCTAAAGGAAAAGGCTGAAAACCTGTTTCTGGACCTAACTGTGCGCCGGAAGGTAAAGAAGCAGTTTGGCGGACGCCTGAAAGCACTGGTATCAGGCGGCGCGCCTCTGGCGCCCGACGTGGGCATGTTTTTCACAAGCCTGGGCCTGCCTCTCCTGCAGGGATATGGCCAAACTGAGAGCGGGCCAATCATTTCAGTCAACCCACCGGCCGCGCCAAAAATTCACACTGTGGGCACATTGCTTTCCAATACCGAGGTCAAAATCGCGGATGATGGCGAAATCTTGGTGCGCGGCGAACTTGTTATGAAAGGCTATTGGCACGACGAGAGGTCAACCGCGAAAACCCTTGTAGACGGCTGGTTACACACAGGTGACGTAGGCCGTTTTGATGACGATGGGCACCTGGAAATTACCGACCGGAAGAAAGATATCATCGTCAATGCAGGGGGCGACAATGTGTCACCACAGCGCATTGAAGGCATGCTCGCCCTTGAAGATGAGATCGCCCAGGCAATGGTCTATGGCGATAAAAAACCTCATCTTGTTGGCCTGATTGTTCCCGATATGGACTGGCTACGAGACTGGGCCAAGGAAAATGGAAAATCCGGCGGATTTGAAGTCCTTAGAGACGACCCTGACCTGAAAAAGGCCCTTGATGCAGCTGTAACTCGCGTGAACAAACGACTGTCAAACCTTGAAAAAGTTCGAAAATTTGCGCTGGCAAAAGAAGCCTTTACGATCGAGAATGAGCAGATGACGCCAACACTTAAACTGCGGCGCCATATCGTGAGCGACGTCTATCGCGACACGCTTGAAGGGTTGTATCATTAGGAAGGCAGAACAGGGTGTATTCTGACAGAAAATCATCCCGGCGCTGGTGGCAAGCGGGCCTCATGATGATCCTCGCCGTCACTATGATTATGATCGCTGCCCCCCGCCTCCTTCATGAGTTGGCACTGGTACCCGGTGCCCCGATCCACAAGAAACTCACAGAAGCCGAACCCGTGTACGCTGCGGAAATTGATGCGCTGGAATCCTCTCGCCTTGGCGCGCTGGCGATCGCCTCAACGCCCGACGCTGAGGGATCCCTCGGGTTGACCTATCTATTGAAAGCCCAGCGCGAAGAGAATCCTGAAGATCGGGCCGCTTGGGCCGATATGGCCGTATCGCATTTTGAAAATAGCTTGCGGCAGGCCCGTTTCGAACCCTATATCTGGCACCAACTGGCTACCGCCTATTTGATGACCAACCCTTCACGTCCGGTGGATGCGGCAAAGGCATGGCAGGCTTCTGTGGAGACCGCCAGCTATGAGCCACGGCTTCTGCTGCCGCGCATTCATGTTGGAATTCTGGCATATAGCGGGTTCGACGAAACCCAACGGGAGCTTATGCGGAAACAGTTTGCCATCGCCTATGAGCGCAGCCCTCTGGGCACGCGCCAATATGGCACCAAGTTCGACCTACTGGATTGGTTTGTTTTCCTGAGCCCCGATGAAGCAGCGCAAGAATATCTTCTGGCCAAGCTTTAAGTCGTCCCTTCTTCAAGCCCCGCGGGGTTCGTTTCGCTTGGTTGCGGCTGCCAGGCTGACTGCAATCACCGCCACCCAAAGATAGGAAACTGCGGGCATCTGGAGCGAGAAATCGACCAGCGAATGGGCCGCCAGCTGCACCATGGCCGCAAGACCCGGCGCGATATAGGGCCCCATGGATCGTGAGTGTCGCCAGCCGCGCCACAAGACAAGTGCAGCCATCGCGAAAGCCAGCAGCAATACAAGCGCGGCCGGGATGCCCGCGGTCATGGCGAGCTCCAGATAGTCATTGTGGCCGCGGTCGAAATACAGGTCGCGAATGGTGCTGGTGCGGTAAATCCGGAAGCTTTCCTCAAATGTCCCGAGACCAAATCCCGCCGCCGGCTGGTCAGCGATGGCATCAACGACAAGCGGGTATACAGCCAGGCGGGCATCATTGCCAACACCGACCGACAACCGGTCGCCAAGGTCATCGCTGCTGAAGGAGAAGATACCAATAGCTGCCACGGTTATGGCTACCGCGCTGATAAGTTTCTTCCGTTGCCACGTACGCTCCCCCCGGCCACCCAAAATATTCAAGAGGAGCAGTGTCGCCACGCCGAGCGCCACCGATATGAAGCCAGCACGTGATCCGGTCAGCATCAGTGAGAAGGTTACGAGAAGAATGGAAACCGGGAGCCACCAAACCCGCGTGAAAACATGGACCAAATCCTCGATGTTGTTGATCGAATTCGTACGCATCTGTGTGTGGGCGTGTGTTAGCAAACACAATAGTCCGAGCCCTGCATAGGCCGCGAAACTGTTCCTGTTGACGAAGGTTGCGGTGAGATATTCGGGGTTTGCCCATTTCTCGAACCAGAGGATGTATTTGTTTCCGGTCACGAACACCGCGAACCCGTATAGCGCATAAAGCGCTACAATGATTCCGAGATTGCGGACAAAGCGTGCCGGGTCCTGCTCGCGCCGGCAGGTCACAAACACGCATATGAAAAACAACAGGTGGGCCAGAAAATAGAGACTAACCGCCAGCGTGGCCGATGGGTTGACGGACAGCACCCCTGGCACCATCCCTTCGGCACTCAACGCGCCAACATCGACAAAATGTCCGACCGGTAACCACGCCTGCACAAAGCCCCAGACGATAAAACCGCCAACAAGTCCTATGGCCCAGCGCATCAGTCCGGGCATCTCGGGTAGTCGCGTACGAAGGGTCCGGATACACAAGACCAGCGTCATCAAGGCGATGACGCAGACCCAGGTCCATTGCCATATAGGACGGGCACTCGCCAGTGGAAGCGGCGACAGGGCCAACAGAAAGAATATCAGAAACCGCAACATAGGGTCGTCTGTGCCTTTCGCTCTTTTTAAGAAGTGCCAATCAGGTACCGCTTTCATAGCAAAGTCTTGACGCTTGAAACACCCTATTGTCCGACACCGGCTCACTTTCCTCCAGAAGGCACCTGTTTGCTGCCGAATTGAATATTGTAAATGGCAGAACGCCTGTGTATTGATCTATGGAAACAAACAGGTAGCCTGCATATTCGGAACGTTGCCATTTCCCCGGACATGATGCGATTTCAATTTTTTGGGCTTTATTTTTTCAGCCTCTACTGCAAGAGAAATTCATGAAAATTCTTCAGATATTTGGTACCCGCCCGGAAGCGATCAAGATGGCGCCCGTGGTCAAGGCGTTCGAAGCGGCACCGGATATCGACAACAAGGTGTGCGTGACGGGCCAACACCGGGACATGCTGGACCAGGTGATGAGCTTCTTCGATATCCGCGTGGACCATGATCTGGATGTCATGAAAGCGGCCCAGGGGCTGGCGGATGTAACAGCACGGATTCTGACTGGCCTGACCGAGATTCTTGAGACCGAAAAACCCGATATGGTGCTGGTACATGGCGACACCAACACCACCATGTCGGCATCCCTGGCCGCCTATTACCAGAAAATTCCTATTGGCCATGTTGAGGCGGGCCTCCGGACCCACGACCTCTATTCGCCTTGGCCTGAAGAGGCAAACCGTTTGATCACGGATGGCCTTTCGGCCCTTTGTTTCGCGCCGACCGAGCAGGCGCGGCAAAATCTGTTGCAGGAAAATATCGCTGCGGACCGGATCTTTGTTACGGGCAACACGGTCGTCGACGCACTTTTCCTGGCACGCGACCGTATTCTTGGGGACGCGGCCACCGTTGACGCGTTCGAGCGACAATTCGACTTTCTCGACCCTGGCAAGAAACTGATTCTGGTGACCGGTCACCGGCGCGAAAGCTTCGGCCAGGGCTTCGAGAATATTTGCAGCGCAATCGCCAATCTGGCGCAACGCGACGACTGCGAGATCCTCTATCCCGTGCACCTGAACCCGAACGTGAAAGGTCCGGTCGAGGCCCGCCTCAGCGGTCAGCGCAACATCCATCTGATTGCGCCCCAGGATTATCCAAGCTTTGTCTATCTGATGAACCGCAGCCATATCATCCTGACGGATTCCGGAGGCGTTCAAGAGGAAGCGCCCTCACTGGGCAAGCCTGTGCTTGTGATGCGCGATACCACAGAACGCCCGGAGGCGGTATCCGCAGGGACTGTGAAGCTAGTGGGCACCGACCCGGACCGCATCCTGTCGGAAGCGACGGCGCTCCTGCAAGATGCGTCCCACTATCAATCGATGGCAACGGCCCATAACCCCTATGGCGACGGCACCGCGGCCAGCCAAATTCTGAAAGTGATTAGTCATGTCTCACTTTAATTCGCTTTGTGTTCTCGGCCTCGGTTATATCGGCCTTCCGACCGCCGCCGTGTTCGCACGCGCTGGCCTCAAGGTGACCGGTGTTGATGTCAATCAGCGCGCGGTCGACATCATCAATTCCGGCAAGGCCCATATCGTGGAAGTCGATCTCGACGGCCTGCTGCAGGGCGTTGTCTCGAACGGCAGTCTCAGGGCGCAAACGACACCTGCCGAAGCAGATGCCTTCATTATCGCAGTGCCAACGCCTTTCACCGAAGGCTACAAGCCCGATGTCAGCTATGTCGAGGCGGCGACCCGCTCGATCGCGCCCTTCATCCGCGACGGCAACCTGATCGTGCTTGAATCGACCGTCCCACCGGGGGCAACCGACCAGATGGTTGCCTGGATCGAAGAAGTCCGCCCGGACCTCAAGGGCACGTGCGGCACGCGCTATCATGTTGCCCACTGCCCGGAGCGGGTCCTGCCGGGCCGGGTTCTGATCGAACTGGTAGAAAATGACCGAATTATCGGCGGCATCACAGACGCCTGTGCGCTCAAGGCTCAGGCGCTCTATGAAATTTTCGTCAAGGGAAGTTGCGTTCGCACCAATGCCCGGACGGCCGAACTGGCGAAATTGTCCGAAAACGCCTTTCGCGATGTCAATATCGCCTTCGCCAACGAACTGTCGCTGATCGCCGATCGGCTGGACATTGATGTCTGGGAGCTGATTTCACTGGCGAACCGTCACCCGCGCGTGAATATCCTCCAGCCCGGCCCCGGAGTCGGGGGCCACTGTATCGCAGTGGACCCCTGGTTCATCGTAGGCGCAGCGCCTGAGGAAGCCCGGCTGATCCGCACGGCACGTGAAGTGAATGACAGCAAGCCACATACCGTGGTCGCGAAGGTTCTTGCCGCCGCCGATCGCTTCAAGGGACCGAAGGTGGCCTGTTTCGGCCTGGCCTTCAAACCCGACATTGACGACCTCCGCTCAAGCCCGGCACTTGAAATCACCAGCACACTGGCGGACCGCCTTTCGGGGCGCCTGATGGCCGTCGAGCCTAATATCGAGGAGCTGCCTGAAAGCATGGTGGGCCGCAACATTGACCTCGTGGACACGGAAACCGCTCTGGCAGAGGCCGATATCCTGGTGCTGCTTGTCGATCACAAGCCGTTCAAACAGATCCCGGCCGACATTCTGGCTGAGAAGGTCCTGATCGACACAAGGGGGATCTGGCGTGGACAGGCCGTCAAATCCTGACGCAAGCAACCACCGCATCCTGCTGACCGGTGCCACGGGGTTCGTCGGCTCCTTTGTCGCACCTGTGCTTGCCCGCTGCGGCCATCCGCTCCGTCTCGCGGTGCGCGACCAGGGCCGTGTCGATCCTGCGCTTGCCTCGCTTCCGAATACTGACGTCTTCGAGACAGGCGATCTTGCCGATGATACGCCCCTCGACGAAGCGATGCAGGGAGTCCAAACCGTCGTGCATCTGGCCGGGCTGGGCCATATTCTGTCCGGTCAGCCTGAAGAAGACGCTTTCATGCGGTCCAACGCCCAAGCCACAGCCAACCTGGCGGCAGCAGCCCAAAAAGCCGGCGCCAAGCGGTTCATCCATTTGAGCAGTGTCGCAGCCATTGCCCCCAATAGCGTGAGCATAGTTATTGACGACCGGACGGACCTTTCGCCCCAGACGCCTTTCGCCCGGTCCAAGCGCGCGGCAGAAGGCCATGTGCAGGCGTTCGCAGAAAATCGTGAGGCTCTTGCGGTATCCTTGCGTCCGCCACTGATTGTGGGTGCAGCGGCCCGGGGCAACTGGGCGCTCTTGCAAAGACTGGCCGCAACTGGCCTGCCGCTCCCTTTCGGCTTGGCCCGCAACCGGCGCAGCGTCATCGACCTTGAGACCCTGGCAAACGCCATAGCGCACCTGTGCGAGACGCCGCCCGATCCAGGCCTTTCCGGCAATTATCTAATAACAGGGTCACCCGCGCTGGCACTCAGGGATGTGATCAAGGCACTGCGCCACGGCATGGGGCGCGGCGCCGGCCTCTTGCCCGTCCCGACGGGCCTGCTTGTCGCCCTTGGCACACTGGCGGGCCGAAGACGCCAAATGTCAGGGCTTTTCGGCGAGCTGTTGATCGATGCAACGCGTTTTACCGATACGTTCGGCTTCCAGGCTCCGGACCGCGTCGCGGAGGCTATCGAACAATCAGGTCGCGCGTTTCTCAAAAACCGTACCGCCCGGCGATCCCGCCATTGATGCAAACACGTCCTGTCGCCATAATGGCCCACAGCCTGGCCACGCAGAACCATACAAGGGTACATGATGAAACGCGTTTTTGATTTCACCGTCGCTTTTTTCGGCTTGTTTGCCGCCTCGCCGATCATTCTTGGTACCCTTATTGCCGTAAAACTGACGTCGCCTGGTCCGGCGCTTTTTCGACAAACTCGGGTGGGCAGGAACGAAGTGCCCTTCACCTGCTTCAAGCTTCGGACCATGTATGACGGTACCCGCGACCTGCCGAGCCATGTCGCCGGTTCGTCGCCCATCACGCCGCTTGGGCATTTTCTCAGGAAAACAAAGCTGGATGAACTGCCACAGCTCTGGAACATCATCCTGGGCGACATGAGCTTTGTCGGCCCGCGGCCCTGCCTGCCTATACAGACCGAACTGGTTGAACGCCGCCGCGATCACGGCCTGTATCGGATCAGGCCTGGCATAACCGGCGTTTCACAGGTTCAGGGCGTTGACATGTCGGATGCAAAAAAGCTGGCGGACCTTGACGCCACCTACCTTGATGACATGAGCCTCGCCACCGATATTCGGCTGATTGTCCGGACAGTCACCGGCGCAGGTCAGGGCGATCCGGCGAACAACGCCTGAAGGCGCTAAAAAGGCTAGGGCTTGCGACCTGTCACCAGATTATCAAGAATAGCCAGCATGCGCGCAGCAAGCGCTGACCGGTCATATTTAAGGGCCGATACCGGTCCCTGAGCCTTGAAGGCGGCATATTGGTCAGGGGACATCTTCATTTCTTTCAGCGCTGCTACCAGCGCCTGCGGATTTTCAGGCTCGAACGTCTGGCCAACGCCTTCCTCCCGTACGATGTCATAGGTCTCACCTTCGACCCCCAGAAGGACCGGAATACCCATGCCCATGCTTTCAAAAAGCTTGGACGGAATTACCGTCTTGAATAGTGGAATCCGCCGCAGATGAATAAGCGAAACATCGAGAAGCGACCAGTATCGTGGCACTTCGTCCTTTGAAACTGAATCCAGGAACAGCACGTTGTCGAGCGCCTCGTCTTTCGCGCGGACAACAAGGCCGGCTTTTTCGGCGCCATGCCCGAGGAAAATGAAGCGCACATCCTGCATGTCCGGATCATCTTTCAGAAGAGCGGCGGCATCCAGCACGGACCCGAGCGCGTGCGCCATACCGTGCGTACCGATATAGCCGACGACAAACTTGCCTTCTAATCCCAGTTCTGCCTCCAGCGCCTGGTCTTTCTCGCGCGGCACAAAGCGACTGATATCAACGCCATTGGTGATGACGCTGATCTTGTCCGCTTCGATCCCACGCGCCACCAGATTATCCTTGAACGCCTTCGTGACCGAGATCACTGCTGTGGCCTTTCGGTACAGAAACAGTTCCACCTTTTCGAGAAAATCGAGGATCTTCGAATCCCGCATTGCGCCAAGCGCCCGGATCGATTCCGGCCAGATGTCCCGAAGCTCGAACACCCACGGGCGGCGCTTGAGGAGCGCCAGCGCATATGCAGCACAGGCCGTGAAAAACTGTGGCGAGGTACCGACTACAAGGTCGACCCGGCGCACAAACAGCCCCGCGAAAAAGGCCGTGAACATATAGCTCAGCTGATCAAGAACCCGCTTGAAGAAGCCTTCATTCGCCGTGATATAGGTCCAGACCCGGATCACCCGGATTCCCGCGACTTCTTCCTGTTGCCAGAGCTTGTTCCTGTGGCCGGGATACAGCTTGCCCTTCGGGAAATTCGGGTTGCTGGTGACGATCGTGACCTTGTGACCCGCCTCGACCCAGTCGCGACAATGCTCGAATGTCCGGCTCGCAGGCGCGTTCACTTCCGGCGGGAAATTATCGGTCAGGAAAAGGATATGCATGTCAGCTCAGCGGTCCATCTGTGGTGGGTTCAAGGTCATTGCCGCCAGTGCAGCCGGAGCTCTGAAGTCTCCTGAGAATGACTGTTCAGGCATAGGGTCTGGGTTGGGCGCAGGACGCCGAAGTGTTCAGCATAGAGAAACGGCTCCAGGCTGACGCTTTCAGCCGCGGCCGTCCAGTCGATCACCTTTCCACAAGGAAGCGTCAGCGTCCCGCTTGTGCCGCCGTCATGACAGACCAGCGCGACATCGGGATGAAAATGGAAACGCGATACAGCCTTCGCACCGGTCACTGTAACCGTGTCCCTGATTGTCAGGCTGTCGGCCGTAAGGACGGCTGTCCGCGCATGGACTGGTTTGCCGGGCATGTATCGATAGCCGTCATGGGCGCCTTCAAGCGTGGCAGCAACCGACGTATCGGCAGAGTTGGCTCGAATGATCCTGGCCCGGCGTCCAACGCGGAACCCGGCCCAGGTTTCCGACGAATTTTCGCCTCCGATGGTAACGGTTGAATGGGCGGGTGTGCTGCGCTCATATTCGCGACGCTCGCCCAAGCCATATTCCGACGTGCCAACATTGGTGATGACCCGCTGTCCAAACAGCGACAGCTCTAGTGACAGTGCGTCTGCATGGCCATGGCCCGGCAGATAAGACGGCCCAATCGCTGCCGCATCGAAAAAGAGCACAGCGGGCCCTTTTTCCGCCCGCATGTAGCCACTGGCCTTGAAATGCTGCACTGATTGGGCCGCAGGCGGTGACCAGCCGGTCAGCTTGGCGGTCTCGGCCAGCAGCAGGGCTGGCGCCTTGGCGATCCCGATGCTCGCGTCGTTGAAAAAGGAGATCTCGCCGTCCGGATGCACCATCCCCGACAGCCAGTCAGCCATCGACCTGGCCTTTTCTGTCAGGAGCGGCAGAAGCGCCTTGACGTCCACAGGGGTCTTTTCGGCGCGCGCCAGGACAATCAGATCCAACACGAGCTCGAGCATGATGGAGTGATACATGGGCGACAGTTCGAAATGCGCCCCATCGGCCAGGATTTGCTCCTCCAGTTCAGCCTGAAGGACCGGCACAGCCAGATCCAGCCAGCGCAGGGCATGCGGACCTTCGAAATAGCTAGCGGCAAACAGGAGTGCCTTGGCATTCTCCAGCAAATGATTGCCCAACAGGTGAAATTCAACTGTGTGCTCGAGGAAGTCGGCCTGTTGGTACAGGCTTTCAAGCATCTCCGTGGTCGGTTCATTGCCCTGCAGGAACCATTTCACCCAATTGACAATCCTGAGCGACAGCGGGTAGGGGTCCCACCCCACATTGATGTCGGTTGGATTTTCCTCGATCCAGCGGGTGACCAGCGAGGCCTTTTCCTGGCAGGCCAGATCGGGTGCCATCAGGGCATCGAAATAATGCAGGTTGTAGCGCCACAGAAGCGGCAGATCTTCATTGTCCCAGTCCGCAGGAAAGGACAGAGTTTCTTCCCGGTTCAGGAAACGGAAGGTCGTCCCGGACACAAGCGGAGATTCATGCCCGGGCATAAAGTCGAGGTTGCCAAGGCCCCTGAGCGGCAGCAACATGGGCTGGGATGGCTTGGGTCGAAACACCCGGCGCATCAACCGATTGGTGATCTGCGCCGACCTTAATGGTGCCACCGTCCGCATAAAGCGGCCTAGTTTCTGCAGGCTCGACAAGCGGATCAGCTCCCTTTCGCGAGGATTGCCGCGGCATCCACGGCAACGCGCGACACTTCAAGAATTTCATCGAACGGGATCGGGGCTGCTTCGCCGTTACGTATGGCCTGCACAAAGGCACCAACGCAAGCCGCATGGCCCTTGTCCTGTTTCGGGCTGGAATGTCGGCGCAGCCCTTTCATACCGTACCCTTTCAGGGACTTGAAATTGTCCAGGACCGCAACGCCGCCGGACTGATACACTTCCACCCGTTCTTTCGGGTAGGACCGGTGACCGTTGGCGAAATAGTTGATGGTTGCGATGGAACCATTTTCGAATGTCAGCGAAATGGAAGCCGTGTCGTTGGTGTTGGGCATGCCGTCCAGGCTTGCCATACCGACAACCTGGACAGAGGTGATTTTCGACCCCGTCAGGAAGCGCGCGATATCGATAAAGTGACAGGCTTCGCCAACGATCCGGCCACCGCCAGCTTCCGGATCATGTACCCAGCTGTCCGCCGGAATGGCACCCGCATTACAGTGATAGACAACCGACATGGGTTCCACGCGGTTCAATGCCTTTTTCAGTTTCTGCATCAGGGGCGCAAAGCGACGGTTGAAACCGACCATCACCATTGGGGCAGCACCCTTTGTCGCCGCGTCTGCGTGCGCTGCTTCGATCGCATCCAGGTCTTCAGCGCGCAGCGCCAGAGGTTTCTCGACGAAGGCATTCTTGCCCTGAGCCAGCGCCTCGAGAACGAAGCGGGCGTGGCTGTCGTGCTGGGTTGCAACAATCACGGTGTTGATGTCGGCATCTGCAAGCAGGCCGGCTGTGTCTGTCGTATTCTGCTCGAAGCCGAACTTGCGGCCATAATGCGCACCGGTAACGCCCTGGGATGACGCGATGGATTTCAACCTAGCTTCGGATTTATGGAAGGCAGGCAGCAGGGTGCGGCCCGCATGGTTGCCAGCACCGATCGCCCCCACAACAACGGGAGCACCGGCACGGGTCGGGGCGGCGCCAGGAGTGACCGGTACGGTCTTCTCTTCGCAGATGTCGCCGGGTTCATAGGTCAGGAGGATACCAAGCGCGGATTTGTTTTCCAAAAGCGTCTGGTAAGCCTTCGGCGCATCGACAAGATCGAACGATTGGGACTTGAGGGCGTCAACCGATACCGAACCGGCATCTAGCATATCGAGAACAGCCTCGAAATTGCGATTTTCGGTCCATCGGACATATCCGACAGGATAATCATTGCCGCCTTCCTCGTAGGAAGGGTCATACCGGCCTGGCCCATAGGAACAGGAAACACGAAAGCTGATTTCCTTTTCGTAGAAATCGCTACGCTGCAGCTTCAGCCCCACAACCCCCACCAGCACAATACGGCCTTGAGGGCGGCACATGGTGGCCGCCTGATGCATTGGTTCGTCACTGTCTGTGGCGGCGGTCAGGATCACGCCGTCCACCCCGCGACCACGGGAGAAGGTCTGCGCCACCAGAACCGGATCGTCACCCTGCCCAAGCGTCACAGTTTCCGCGCCAAAGGATTGGGCGAGCCGGGTTTTTTCCGGATCAAAATCAATGCCGAGAACACGACAGCCATTGGCCCGCAGGATCTGGACCGTCATCAGGCCGATCAGGCCAAGGCCGATCACCACAAAACATTCCCCAAGCGTCGGCGCTGTCAGGCGAATGCCCTGAAGGGCGATCGACCCGACAACAGTGAAAACCGCATCCTCGTCAGCTACACCGTCAGGGATGCGGGCACAAAGATGCTTCGGCACGCACACCATTTCGGCGTGGCGGCCATTCGAGACAACCCTGTCACCCGGCTGGAATTCGGTGACACCCTTGCCAACCTCAACCACGACACCGACGTTCGAATAGCCCATCACCATCGGCTGGTCGAGCTTGGACCGCACCGCGTCGATGGTCTGCAATATGCCGTCCGTCCGGGCTTTCTCCAGCACCATCTTGACTTTTTCAGGCTGTTTGCGCGCCTTGTCCAGATAGCTGGACTTTCCGAAGTCGACGAGCATCCGCTCGGTTCCAGCGGAAATCAGCGACACAGACGAACGGATCAGGACATGGCCTGCCTTGCATTGCGGCCGCGGCAATTCGACGACACTTGTTTCGCCGTTGGCGACATTCTGAAGAACCTGTTTCACGGCTGTTCCGTTTCCTGTTGGTCAAGCTTGGCCCGCAGTTCCGCAAAACTGAATTCGCTCACCGTGGCATTGTTTCGGACCATGTCTGTTATATGCAGCATAAGCATGGTTGAGAGGAAGATTTCCTCCCATGGCCGGCGATAAGCCGGCTTTTCGTCGAACATCTGGCCGACCGATTTCCGGTGCCCGACATCCTTCGGCCAGAAACGAACCTTCCTGAAATAGTCGCGCCGCCAGACTTTCATGGTGCGGAAATCATCAATCCGGGCCATAAGGTCGCCTTGCTGGATGTTGATGGCTTCGTTCACTCCGTCGAAGGGCTCACCGCGCGCTGTAAAGGTCATGGTGACAAGGTCGCCCTTCTCCGATGTCATGGACAGAGAGAAATTCTCCTCCCTGAGCGCTTCGTCACTATAGCTGATCTGCATGGTCCAGCGATCAGCCATGTCACGCTGGCTAAGAAGATGGACTGAAAGATCGATCCAGTGACCGACATTGCCGCAAATCCGCGTGCCTTCCTTCGGATCATAATACCAGTGATCGGGGTCGATGGCGTGGCCTGCGATGAAATGCTGGATGGTGAAGGAGCCGTCGCCGTCGGGTAGCATGTCACGCACCATCGTGATCGCCTTCGAGAAAGGCCGGTTATAGCCGACATAGAGATCGTCCTCGCGGCCCTCGACTGCCCGCGTCAGCTGCGCCAGCTGTTCCCAGGTCACCGAAATCGGCTTCTCAATATGGACCTTCATGCCCTTCTCGAGCGCCGCAATAGCCTGCGGGGTGTGGGACGCATGGTTGGAGGCGATGAAAATGCGTTGCGCGCCTTCAAGCTCCAGAAGCTCCTCAAATGTGGCACAGGCATGCTTGTAGCCATAGGCCCTCTGAGCCCGGCGCGACTGAGCCATATCGATATCGAAGCACCCCAGGAACCGGTGGCCATATTGCTTGCCAATGAAGTAAGAGGCGGTGCTGCATCCGAATTGGCCACAACCGACCATCAGGAAATCCTTGGCGCGCGGCACGATATTGAAAAGCACTGGAATGGGCAGGGACAAGCGATTGGCGATCTTGGCAAATGTGCGGTGCAAGCCCCACATTTTCAGGGACCGGACAATACGCTTCAGTTTCAGGCGCCAGCCGCTGAGCTCATAATGCAGCCGCTGCGAGTTATATTTGGAAACAGACATTAAGTCGCTCTTGGAAATTGGTTGCTTCAGTCGAATTACATAAATCGAATGGGATCAAAAGTAAAAGAAACAGCTGGTCCGGGCTATTTTTGCAGTATCTTTTCAAGAAAATCCCGGATCGTTTTTTCAGGCGGCATGCTGCGATACTTTTCCTTGAGCCTTCGCGAGCCCTCGGCATAGGCAGCATAGTTGGTTTCAATAGTTGTCACGGCCTGCGCGAATTCCGTCTCGTCGCCCACCGCAATACCAGCCCCACATTCCGCCACATGGCCCGCAAGCTCGGTAAGTGAAGCCGCAATGATCACGGGTATGCCCATATTGACATAGGTGAAGTATTTGTTCGGCGAGGCATGGGCATTGATATTGGTCCCCGCCGGGTCTTCCCAGCCCATGAATACGCCAATCGGCGCAGCTGGCATCTGGTCCAATATGTCGGCCTCGCTTCTGAATTCGCCATAGAAGTCGACATTGCCGTCAAGCTGGGCTGCTACCATCGCAGGCGATGCCTCATCGATCACCTTGCCGAATACATGGAATCGGCGCCTGTCGCCAACACGCGCAATCCAGCCAGAGAGCTTCTCGAGATCGCGGCCCAGCATGACCTGGCCAAGCCAGATCAGGGCACCGCGACCGCCTGCCGCCGGGGCCTGCGCTCTGAATTCAAAATCGTCAAACTTGCGGAAGTTTGGAACAGACGCCGTGGCAGCCATCTGGCTTTCCTTCTTCGGAAACTCCCTGACCTGAGTGGTCGAGATTCCCACAAGCGCATCTACATGGCGCGCAAGGCGACCGCACAGCAGCCGGTAAAGTGGCCAGGCAAGCTTATAGAACAGCCCGAGCCCCCGCTTCTTCAGCTGATAATAAAGCTCATAGGTCAGCGAGTCGTGATAGTCATAGATCACCTGGCAGTCAGGGTTCAGTCGCTTCGCTTCGCGGGCATAGAGAAGTCCCTCGATTGCGCTGGCATTGATATAGACAATCCTTGCGTTACGAATGGCGGCCTCAATATCTTTGTGAAGGAAAGGCTTGCCCATCAGGCTCAAGCGCCCCTCTCCCGGCTGGTTCGCCCGATACAATTCACGGACATGATCTTCAAAGGGCCGTCGTTTCTGATGACCCGGATACCGGCTGTCCCAATAGACATCCACTGCCAGCCCAATGGCATGCATAACGGCAATCACCCTGCGGACACGATAGTCGCAGTCGGCGTGGTGGGGGGAGATCATGACAAATTCAGCGTTGGACAAATCGGTGTCTTTCTTCAAAAGTATCGCGATGTTTCGGGCTGGCTAATGCCGGCTCTGGGTACGCAATTTCCCTAAAAAGAGCAAGAGCAGCAGGGCCATCAGTCCTTTGTTGAACAGCACAACAGGCGGGCCACTGATATAGATGGACAGAACGAAAAAGATGGCGCCGTAGGTATAGCAACGCAGGATCGTTTTCTGTCCCCGCAAAAAGCGGCAGAACAAGGCTGCATAGGCGACACCCATCAGGAAATAGAAGGCGAAAACATTCAGCATGCCGCCGTTATAATAAGCCGATCCCACGGTGGTCACACCGGCGGTGCCCCGGTCGGTACCATGGATCAGCATATAGATCTCGTGGCTCAACTTGCTGCCTTTGCTCCATGGCGAAAGACCAACAAAACCCTGGATCCATTCGGTGAACCATGCCGAATCCTGCAGCACCAGTTCGCGGAAGGCAAACAGGCCTTCCTGCTGGTCATTGATGAAGATCCTGGACGTAAAGGCCACAAAGGACGACGTGATCGAGAAGCTGTCGACCCTTTCATTGAGCACAGAGAAAAAACCGAACATCAGCGCGACACCTACGAATGCCAATCCGGCTCTCTTGAACTCGATCTTCGTGATCAGGGAAATACCAAACACAACAGTTAGGAAAGCATAGATCATGGGCGCGCGCTGGCCTGTGCCCAAAAGCGCATAAAGGAAGAGGAACAATATGGGCAGAGCCAGCATGCGGACACGCTGCACGCGGCCATCAACATACATCCATGTCAGGACAGTGACCCAGCATACCACCAGAAGCGTGTTCTTGAATTGGTTTACAAAACCCGGGGCATAATAGTCCTCACCAGAATAAGTTGCCAGCCGCGCTGACTTGAAATCCAGGATCTCCGCCCCTGCGAGGGTTTCCATGAACAGGTTATAGCCGATCAGCTGATAGTATCCGAGCGTGACGATCGTGGAGAAAATGGCCAATCCAATGACGATATGGCGTGTTATCTGGCTGGGGGGTGTGAAGGGCCGGTCAAAGAATTCACGGTAACGGGCCATATAGTTGGAGTTTGCCACCACGATTACCGCACCAGCAGCAAAGGCCAGCAAGGCAACCAGATAAAGCACCATATAAAGGATGTCGGAGTCCCGATCGAAATCAAGCACCAGGAAGGTGCCAACCGCCATTACCCACTGGAAGATGACGAACCAATAAACAGGGTTTCCCCGTTTGGTGCTGTGAAAAATCTTCAAAATACCGAAAGACAGCAATGTGTAGATAATACTAATGAAAATGTTCAACATTGCCCATCTGATCCCTGCGCCCACCCCACGGGAGCAACCAATACATCCAACTTTCGCCCCTAGGGAAACACAGCATTACAGCGCCGCCATCATCCGCCGCGCGCTCCAAAGCACCCCAAGGCCAACCGTAGTTACCACACCAATCTGCATTGCTGCAAACAGAGTTGGTTCAACCCCCTCCAGAAGCGACACAAGATATCCCACCAGCCAAACAAATCCAACTTGCAGCGTGGCCAAGCCGAGCTCGCGCCCCAGGTCCAGCAGCTGCTCGCTTGGCGCGATTTTCAGGCGGCGCAGGATCCAGACCCCGCAGGCCGTGTAGGAGAGGGCGGCGGCAATGGAAAAATAGAGGAGCGCCTCATAAATGGACCCAGTGACGGCGCCAAGGATCATACCCGCAACGCGCGCGGTAAAGATCAGGACCTGGAAGCCCAGTTCCTGCCTCTGGAGCTCAAGCACGGTGTAAAGCGACATCAGCGGCACAAAAAGATAGACCGACAAGGTCCAGAGGATCAGAAGACGCAGATAGGACCCCGCTACCACCCATTCCTCACCGAAAATCAGGCTGCTGGCATTGGGGGCGATCATCGCGATCATGGCCATCGGCCCTACTCCCGTGCGCAGCAGCAGCCGAAATACCTTGCGGGCCATGATCGGCAGGTCTGGCGTGCCCCGCTTCTTGGCGGCGGCCGCCATCAGGGATTTGGACGTCGCCTCGGCGATAACTGCCACAGGCGCGTTAGCGACCCTGTTGGCAAGAAGATAGAAACCCGCAACCGTGGGCGAGAAAACGCCCGCCACAAACAGGGTGGGAAATTGGGCGCCAATCACGTTGATCAAGTCTGACCAGGATGAGAAAATAGGGAATTTCCGATAGCGCACGGCGGCAACATAGATGCGCCGCAGCGACAGGGCGCGCCATTGTCGCGCCGGGATGGCCAACACAACAAATGTCAGTCCCAGTGCCGCGCACAGGAACCCAATGGCGTGGCCATAGATCAGCCCAACCGATCCGACGCCGGCGAGGCCAAGCAACACCTGCGAGCCCGAAAGGCCAATTCCCTGGCACACACGGGCAGCCGCAACATGCTTGAAGGCATTGTTCCGAAAAGACCAGAATGTCAGCGCCTTGAACAAGCCGCCAAACAGCAGGCCCGACGGCAAAATCCAGATGATGGGATCGTGGAAGCTGACACCAAGGAAGGCAAACGCCCGGGCACCAAAAGCCTCGGCCAGAACATACGCCAGCACCACGGTCAAAAAGGTCAGCAGGAAGCATAGCACCAGGATATTGAGCGCGAAGCTTTTGCGTTTTGGCAGCGGCATCGCCAGCTCGTAACGCAAGCTGGTGGTGATATTGAAAAAGGCGAAGATGGCCACATACACGCCGAACACACCAAACTGTTCGGGGCTGAAAAGGCGGGTCAGGAGGGGCGCTGCAAGCAGGACAGCAGCCTGGCTCAGGACCGTGCCAGCCATCAGCAGCGTGGCACTGCCTGAGACCGAACCCTCTGACCTGTTTTCCGGCGCTGCCGTCATGTGTTTTCCTTCATACGCAGGCGCCCAGGGCTACTGCCATCTGCAGGGCGTCAGCGCCGGAACAGCTTGAAATAGACCTTCTTGAAAAACTCATACAGCGGGGCCTCGGACGGGTAGTCAGCATGCAGGCGCGGTGGTGCCGCCAGATAGTCTTTCAGCTGTTGTTCGCTCCAGTTCATCTTCTTCAGGAAATACTGGATATCGGCGTCGAGGTCTTTCTGGCTTGGATAGGCGATCTTTTCCATGTTCGCCATCGCATCCTCGCGCTTCATCTGGCCCGCGGCAATCAGGGTCGAAAAATGGACCCGCCGTTTGTCGACGCCGAATTTTTCGATCAGGATATAGCCCTGGTAGAAGCGAGTGAATACGGACTCGTAATGCTTATAAGGATAGCGGCGATAGCGATAGCTTTCCTCGAGCGCCGCAAGCACGTCTTCCTTGTTATAGTCGATCAGGTCCAGCACCGAAATCCAGCGGCGCTTCTTGATATATTCGTGATAGATGAAGCCCAACACGCCAATGCTCGGGAAAGTATCGATCTTTACCCTGCCGAATTGTCGCGCAATGGCAACGATGTTGCGCCGGTCGAACTTGAGGTGGTTCCAGCCTTGCGGGAAGCGCATGCCTTCCGTGGCCTGATTGGTGCCCGCCAGAATGTTGCGGATGCCGAACTTGGCGGCTTGCTGGTAATTCACCGCCAGCATGGCATTGTCATAGAGAAGCTCGATGTCGATCACATGGGAGTCGAAGAAAGCCTGCATCAGCTTCCTGTATTCTTCCCAATCGATCACATGGGTCACGAGGTCGACGCCAAGCGTACGCACCAGGTTTTCAATATTGCTCTGGGCCAGCTCGGAGTTCCAGCCATTGTCCATATGGACCGCCAGAGGGCGCAGGCCCATCTCAACCGCCTCCACCAGAACCCAGCTGCTGTCCACACCACCGGACACGCCGACGATGCAGTCATATTTCTTGCCCTTGCCCTCGCGCTTCACCCGCTCGACCAGCGCCTGAAGCTCGCGCTCGCGCTTCTCCGGGTCGACATTAAGGACCAGCGCGCCCGACCGCTCCAGAAATTCCGTGCAGAAATTGCAGTGGCCCTCAGCGTCAAAGCTGATGCCTGCGGCGGATGTGTCCATGATGCAGCGGCTGCAGATCTGGTAATGGGGGTCTGTGGCAATCATCTTCTATCAATTCAATCTTTAAATGTGGCAGCAAAAGCCCTTATGCACTGTCACTACCCAGAAGCGCAACCAGCTGCTGATATTTTGGGTAAGAAATCAACACAGCCCTGTGTGGGCCCTGATAGACAAAAAACGCACCGGCGCCAACAGCGCTTGCGCCCGCGTCCACCCCCGCCTTGATATCGTCAAGGGACCCAACTCCCCCACAAGCAATGAGCGGCACCGATACCAGCGCCGCCGCCTCCCGGATCATCGCACAGTCCATGCCTGCCATGGTGCCGTCCCGGTCGACTGCATTGAGGAAAATCTCACCCGCCCCCGCCGAGACAGCGTCCTTTAGGAAGGCCTGCCACCGTTTTGGCAGTTTCCTGTGGCCCGCGGCAGAATATAGCCTGTAGCCACCCATCCAGCTTTTCTTCAAGTCAGCCGAGACAACGACACTGCTGCTGCCATATTTGGTGGCGATCTTCTCCACAAGGTCGAGGCTGCCAAATGCCCCGGTTTGCAGCGAGATTTTTTCAACACCTGACGCGAACAGGCGATCTGCATGACTGATGTCCCGGATGCCGCCGCCATAGCAAAGCGGCATGAAGCATTCGGACGCAACCTCTTCGATCTTGCGATAATTTGGCTCACGCCCCTGCTTGCTGGCTTCAATATCTGCCAGCATGACTTCGTCCACTTCCTTCTCATTGAAGATCTTGATCGTATTGATCGGGTCGCCGACATATTTGGGCGCCTTGAAACCGACCGTTTTCACAAGACCTTCACCACGCAGCAGCAGGCAGGGAATGACACGCGACCTTAACATGGCAGGCCCACGAACCGGGTCAGGGTATCGATACCGAACCTGTGGCTTTTCTCGGGGTGAAACTGAGTGCCGAACAATCGGTTCTGTTCGACCGAGCAGACAAAGTCATGGCCATAGTCGCAGGTTGCCGCCACCGCATTTTCATTTGCGCAGTCGGCATAGTAGGAATGGACGAAATAATAGCGAAGCTCGTCGCGCTCATGATCGAACAGCGTGGCGCCCTGGCACGGCTTCACCCTGTTCCAGCCAACATGGGGAACTCTCAGGCCTTGGCCCTCGCACTGGAAACGGCGCACGACCCCGTCAATGAGCCCAAGCCCCTTCACTCCGGGCGATTCCTCGCTTTCGCTGAATAGCATCTGGAAACCGAGGCAGATGCCCAACACATGGGCGCCGCGCGCCGCCGCTTCTTTCAGTGGCGCCTCCAGGCCTTGGGCCCTTAGCGCGTCCATGCCGGCTCCGAACGCCCCGATGCCAGGCAGAATGATTTTTCTTGCATTCAACACGGCATCCGCGTCGCCCGAATAGACCCCTTCGGCACCGATATAGCGGAGCATATTCACCACCGAAGCAATGTTGCCCACACCATAATTCACTATGACGACTTGCTCTTTCATCGGTCCCTGTCTGGCCTTGCAGTATCATGGGCGGGACCGCGCCCCCGAAGGGTCACACGCGGCGGATAGCCCGGTCGGTAGCTTAGGAGAAAAAGGCGTTCACAGCGGTGATAACCCGCTGCACTTCCTGGTCCTCCAGGTGCTCGCCCATCGGCAGGCTAAGCAACTGGCAGTCCATCTCGCACGCCTTCATTGACGCATTATGTTGTGGGTGATCACGGTAGGCCCCCAGTTTCGGCAGCGCAATCGGATAATGGATACCGGTTTGGATTCCCTCAGCTGCGAGATGTTCCATGAGGGCATCCCGCTTTGGCGTCCGCACTACAAAGAGGTGATAGGCGTGGGCCACTTTTGGTGACACTACCGGCAGGATCAGGTTATCCGACGCCTGCAGCCCTTCCAGATACATGTCCGCCACAGCGCGGCGCCGCGCCACCCAGTCAGGCAAATGCTTCAGCTTGACGTCCAGAATGGCCGCCTGCAGGCCATCGAGGCGGCTGTTTCGGCCCTCGAATTCGTGATCATATTTCGAAATGCGACCATGGTTGGCAATCATCCGGCACTTGAGCGCCAGCTGCTCGTCGTTGGTGACAATCGCACCGCCGTCACCATAGGCACCCAAATTCTTGCCGGGGTAGAAGCTGAAACAGCCCACGTCGCCGATCGCCCCCACCCGCCTGCCGTCAAATTCGGCACCATGCGCCTGGGCGCAGTCCTCGATTACCTTCAGGCCATGGGTTTGCGCGAGCGAGCCGATGGCGGCCATGTCGCATGGGTGGCCATAAAGATGCACCACAACGATCACCTTGGTGCGGTCGGTGATTGCAGCCGCCACGACCGCGGGATCAAGCGTATAATTGCCAGAATCCACGTCGCAGAAAACCAGCTTGTGACCCGTGCGGGACACCGCTTCGGACGAAGCGAAGAAGCTGTTAGCGGGCACGATGATTTCACTGCCCGCAGGCAGGTCAAGCGCTTCAATGGCAATTTCAAGCGCATCGGTACCGTTAGCGACCCCCACACAATGGGATGCCTGCTGGAAAAGCGCGAAAGCTGCCTCGAACCGCGATAGGGCAGGACCACCAATGAACTGGCTGTTCATGATGATCTCCTGCATCGCCTGGTCGATTTCACCCTGGATGGAGAGATATTGCTTCTGTAGGTCTAAAAATTTAACCATCTGACACCTTAAAACTCGTTTTCCGCGCCTGGCAGACAGACGGCCCGATGCCGTCCGCGAACAGGCCGCTCAATAATCCACTTTTCCGATGGCGCGCGCCGGGCTTCCGGCGACAATTGTTTCTGCGGGCACATCCTTTGTCACCACACTGCCAGCGCCGATCAAGCTGCCCTCGCCGACGGATATGCCGGGCAGGATGGTGACATTGGCCCCGACCTTAGCGTTGCGCGCCACAACGGGGCCCTTGAGAGCCTTCTTTGCATCGGGGTGCTTTGGATAGCGCGCGTTGGTGATCACCACGTTCGGGCCGATCCAGCAGTCTTCCTCCAGCACCGTAAATTCCGGCACAAACGCCTGGGAATGGATGCGCGCGCCGTTTCCAATGCGGACATGATGCTCTACCACCGTCTGGGTACCGATGCTGACATTATCGCCAATATCATTGCATTCCCGGATATTGACCTTGTTGCCGGTCTGGAAATTGGCCCCAATCCGGTTGCCGGCATAGATATAAGTCCCGGCCCGGATGACGGCATTGTCGCCGATGACGGTAGCCTCGTCGCCCGCCGCCGCACATGGCAGGCCGATGATGCAGAAATCCTCGATCACCACGTTCTTGCCCAGCGTGACACTCGGATGTATGACCGAACTGGCTGCTATTGATCCCATGACCTTCCCCCGCGCCCGGCTCCTAGCGTTGGCCGAGCTTGCATTTTTGCGGAGTGAACCGCAGGAATACTTCCTTGCCCGTTTCAACCGATTCATAAATGGCGTTGATCAGCTCGAGGCTCTTGCGGCCCTCAAGCCCGTCCACGAGATTCTGGCCGCCATTCTCGATACAGTCCATGACATGTTCATAATAGGCCTGGTGGCCAAAGCCGTAGACATTGGGAGGGTTGACCGAAAACTCGTTCAGCACATCCGCCTCACTGTCAAGCTCGTCTTCGAATTTCCAGGTCGTCATCTCGTTCACGGCAAAGCCGCCGATCACAACAGAGCCCTTGCTCCCCAGAACCGAGATGGAGCCTTCAAGATCCACCGGCCGAGTTGCAGACGTGGCTTCAATCAGCCCCAGGGCGCCGTTCTTGAATTTGAGCGTGACAACCGCGGTGTCCTCGGCCTCGATATTGGCAAGCGCTGTGGTTGACTTGGCGAACACGCTTTCCACTTCGCCCATGCACCACTGCAGGAGGTCCAGGTGGTGGCTGGCCTGGTTGGTCAGCACCCCGCCATCCATCGCCCAGGTGCCACGCCATGAATCCTGGTCATAGTAGGCCTGATGACGGGCCCAGCGCACACGGACAGTGCCCAGAACCAGCTGGCCGAATTTGTCGGCGTCTAGCGCCTCGCGCATTTTCACCACGGGCACATTGAAACGGTTCTGCTTGATCACAAAAAGTCGGCAATTGTGCTGGTCGCATGCACGGATCATAGCGTCGGCGTCATCGAGCGTCAGCGCCATCGGTTTCTCGACAACGATATCCTTGCCATACTTGGCCAGTCGGATGGTGTGCTCGGCATGCATACCGCTTGGCGTCAGAACGGTACAGACGTCAATGTCCTCATGCTGCATCATGAGATCCATGTCGGTATAGTAGGGGACGTCGAATTTCTCGCCAAGCGCCTTCGCTTTGCTTTCGTCAATGTCACAGACAGCCGCAAGCGCAGCATTCTCAATCTGACCCAGGCCCAGAAGCTCCGAATGCCTCTTGGATATCCGCCCACACCCCACTATCGCAAATTTCCGCACAGCTTTTCCCCTAAGTTTCTTTATCAAACTAATTCGTTGTTCGCCTGGACTTGTTATTCGTCACAGCGCAGCGCCATTCTTCTCAAGCCTAGGGTAGAACACTAAAAATAAAGATACAGTATTTTCAATCCTGATTGACATCATTGAGAACAAGATGCTTTAGGACAGGATGAATTATGTAATATACTCGCCCGGCAGCCTCAACCTGTTTCCCGACACAGCTTTTGAAAGTTCCGCTAGCTGAGTCATAAAGCCCCATTGTTTCTACCAGAAGGTCCGCTCGGATTACCGAATCATAGTAATAGTCCAAATCAGCACGTTTAGGTGGAACAGGATACTTCTTCCTGGAGATAATCCGACCTGTGTCGATTTCTTCCGAAAGAAAAATGGCTGATACACCAGCACTTCGCTCGTTTAGGTAACTATAATAAAGTGTAGTGCTTCCACGGTAATCAGGGAGCCAACCAGAATGCATATGCAACAGCGGGCCTGCTGCACAAAGAACACCCGGTTGCACCAACTCTCCACCAAACCCGGAAAAAATCACCAACTTTGGCGCATATCTTTTAAGCCACTCAACTACTTCGGGCACATTGATAGAAGCCGTTTGCAATATTTCTACATTTTTTGAAATCTTTGAACAGGTAGCCCCAAGGTCTTGATTTAGATCAGGCACAAACAAACTGCCAAAGTCTGTATTGCCTGAGACAATATCATTTGCCTGACCCCAACGTTTGTTACCTGCCGCCCGCACTAGAAGAATGCGATCAACTGTCAAGCCTGCGTGGGAAAGTGCCTGTGCATAAGCACGCGACCTGATAGTGTCTGCAGCTAAAAAGACGACATCAGATAAATGAGTCACTGCTTCGAAACCTTCCGCTGCAAATATTCAAAAAACTGCCGTTCATCCAGGATCAACCTCCCCAGTCGGCATTGTTGCTCGACGGAAAGCGCAGGTGCAAACGAGCACAATGTGTCCATTACCTTCAGCAGAACATTGAAAACATCCAAGCGGTGCGTAGCGTTATACATTTCTGACATAAGTTCTGCGTAGGCAACATATAGTTCCTTATCGTGATATTTGGATTTGTCTTCTGACAGGCCATCCAGGCCATAGGACTCATGCACCCTTTTGGTAACTTCAAAACGCTGGATCAGCCAGTCAATGAACCGCAAATCATTTTTGTCCAGATTATCTGCGTCCAAGGCTGTCCTTAAATATTCTATCAATGCACCAGTTCGCAGCGGAAAGCCCGTGATCGCAACCGCTTCAACAGATACGGCACGTTTTTTGGCAAGAGCCGCAGGAAGCGATTCCAATACTCGAGACCTTTCTGCCCGCCAAGCCGCCAAAAAAGCATCACCATGAAAGGGGGAGTATGCATAAGTGTTACGGCTGTTGAGCAGGTCGCCACTTGCATAGGAATAAAGACTACTCAACTCTTTTCCTTTTCTCGAGCTGCTGCATTATTTCAGCGGCCATCTCCTGTGCAGAACGAAATGGGCGACCATTCAGGAAAGTCATATCCGGGTTGGCCGGGGGTACAAACTCGATATCCACCCCCACCACATTCTTCATCTTTCCTTCGATGGCGAGACGATACAGATTTTTTGGATTCCGCTCTACTAGATCATCCATAGGCGCATCAACAAACACCTCAAAATAATCTGAAAAGTTTTCCCGATTCCACCCTAAACTTTCTGGGAATATCGACAATACACAACAGACCACGTCAATATTCTGGCTCTCAAGCCATTTACAAATGGCCTGAATTCGATCTGCATTCCTGCGTCGACCTTCGATTGAATAGTCTGCTTCTGACTGGTCTGTTCGAAAAACTTCGCGGATTTCGTCCCCATCTACAAAAACTGTAGCCGGGTTTTTCGCTTTCATTTGCCTGTACAGTTGTCGCCCGATCTCCGATTTTCCGGCTCCAGACATACCGATCAACCAGACAATCATGTTGCACGGCCTCCTCTAGCTTGCAAAACCAGCCTACCCTCCTTAACCAACGCCTGTGCAACCTTCAAGTCTGCCTGATCATCCACTTCACACCAGTGTCCGTTCGCCGGAACACCTTTTACTTTCACACCCGCTTCTATCAACAAGTTCAAAAGGCTCGTCATATCCAATTTGGACCGGTATTCCGGCTTCGAGAGGACCATGTCAGTCACCAAGCTTACGCCTTTTTCCGAAAGTTTAATGAGTCCCATAAACTGGCCTTGCACTTCCATCGGATCAGCGACTCTTTTCCCAATCTCAGTGATGTATCCGTCATCACCAATCCTAAAACTCTCGGCATCCTCACATGGATCGTCAAATCGGCGCTGCCAAAGTTCGAGCCAATCAGGATCATAGGAAATCGCTACGTCTGCCGAACATTCAAGCAAACTGGCTACCAACTCAGGGCGATAAACAATATCTGAGTAGCTGATCAGAACCGGACCTTTCACCTCCTCAAAAGCGCACATCAAGCTCCCAACCATGTTGGTCTTATTCCAATCTGGATTAGAAACGGTCGAAAGGCCGAAGCGTTCAAACTTATGCCCAAGATAGCCCGTAACAATTGTGGTGTTTTGAACACCTGCGTTCTCTAGGCTGGCAATCTGCCACTCCACAAGTGCATGGCCATTCAATTCCACAAGCCCCTTCGGACGATCATCCGTCATGCTGAGAAGCCTGCTCCCCCTACCCGCCGCCAATATCAGGCCCTGAATTTCATTGTTATTCATTGTTATTCATTGTTCCAAAATGCCCCTTCTTCGACAAGAAGAGTGATTAGCCTTAAATCCAATTCTGTATTACCGCCCCCCCGTTCAGGGTGCCATTGTAAAGCCAGAAATGGATGCCGAACATGTACACACCCTTCCAAGATGCCGCCATCAGTCCACGCAAAAGGCATCAAGCCACTCTCGCCGCGCAACTCTGACACCAGTACTCCCTGATTGTGGTAGCTGTTCACAGTCACTACATCACCACCGGCGAGTTTCCTGAAAAAACCGCCTGAAATTTTGACGTCATGCATTGCCGCAACGTGGTTTTCATTCGTTACTTTCGCTATATCAGCCTCAAGGCGATTGCCTTGCAAGGCGCTCAAAACCTGTAGCCCCCTACAGACAAACAATGTCGGAATACTTTTTTTTGCCGCAAAATCCACAAGACTGGTTTCCAGCGCATCACGATACGGAGCAGTGCCCCAGTCATTCCCGTTTGATAGGATCAAAAGGCCTGGATCGACAGCTTCTATCCATTGTCGAACATCCTTGATCCTGTTTGGAATTGGCAGCAACACTGACCCGGGGAAAATCTTCTCCAAATAAAGAGTCCAGTCCTGAGAAAGGGCGTCCCGATCATCGGGATAGGTATCGTTTTCAACCTCGCGCTGTGTTATGGCTATAATCAAGGTCACGAATAATGTTCCTGGACAAACTTGATCTGGCCTTCCGCACAACGCAAATCAATCTGGGCACTTCTGGTGACTCGCTGGAATATCTGCTCTCCACAACCGATTGCTGCCGGAATATCAAATTCCGCGCACCTAACCGCCATGTGAGAATTCGCACCACCAAATTTTGTCACTAAACCAAGTATTGGCCGGGAAAATATCCAATCAAAGCCAGGATCCGCACTTTCAATGACAACGATTTTATTGTCCAGAATGACAGGGTCACAATCCTCGCCACTCACAACCACTACTTCTCCATCCACATTTTTGCGGGTAATGAAATTTGGGCTGTCAACGGAAAGCGGTATGATAAACAGATCAGACAGTTCGGTAATCAGGAATGGAAGCCTGACGGCTGTTGTGGCCATATAAGCATTCTCACCGGCGATGCTTTTGTCCCTGAGATGGCTTTCCAGCGTCCGACCAGTCGGACACACCTGGCAGTCTAGGATTTCGCGGATATCTAGATGCGAGAGCTCTTCCCTGCTAAGCCCGTGATTCTTGCCCCAAGCAGCGATCAACTCCAGTGCTGCGCTCAGATTCTTTGTAAAGATAAACTTCGCATATTCCCTTGCCTGAATCGCCTCTCGCATATAGTTAAAAAGCTGATCTACAGAAAAAGTCAAGCCATGGTCGTCGATCAATGATTGTATCTTTTTCTTCTGTCCCTCCGATAGGCTGAAGTAAGGCGGTTCAGTCTCCTCTTTGCGAGGGAAACTATTCGCGTCGAACGCTGACTTTCGTTGATCGTAACGAAGCGAAAGAATATCATATGTTCCTGGTCGCAAATGCCCATATTTCCTGAAAAAGTCCTGCTCTGGCAACTTGCCACTCTGTAGCAACAGCACATCACATAGAAAATCAGAAGCTACGGTCGGTACTGATCTCTGGAAAGCTTCCGCCTGTTGCTGCGACAGGGCATCAGCTTTCACCATGGATTTTAGCAAGGTAGTTGCTATGAAACCGTGCCGAGCCAATATGGAAAACGGCAGGGTGCCGGAGTTTAACGCATCCTCCAGCAACAGTGATAGCAGTTCAAGACTTGGGTCCGCCCGATCAAACATATGATCGAGATACCGATCCGCCAGCCCGTCGACGATCGAAAGCTGTTGTTTGATCGGCGCCCGTTCGCCTTTTACAAGCTTATCTGTCAGTTTTTTCAGACTAGTTTTGTATTTAGCCAACTCTTCAGGGGCCAGCGCGTGGGGGAACTGCTCAGACACCCGTTCCTCGAAGTCAAAACTGTAGCAAGTAGTGGCAACCGCAAACTCAACCTTGTCATGGAGATGGTGGTTTTTCCGCAACCGGGATAACCAACTGATCACCAACTTGTCAGCAATTTGACCATCAACATCAGCAGGGATGTATGAATAGAAGCTTTCCCGAACATCGATCAGCGGTTGCCCGGACAGGGCCACCATCAATGGTCGCCCGGCGCGCTCCCTGTACCCCATTTTGCCGCGCGCTACCCTCCATATACTGTCTGTGATAAGATATCTATATAGTGAGAATGCTAATCTTCTTGGCGCAGTGCCTATTATCTCTGCCGGATTCCAATCTGGCATATTGCCAAGCACAGCGTCTTTTCCGGAACCGCGCTTGCCGCGCGCGTAACCGTATCGAGACTGAACAAACTCTTCTGAGCGCTTTAACTCATCCCTAATCCTGAGGGTCAGTCCCCGATTCCAATTAGGTTGGGAGGTAATTTGCCGAACCTGAAAAAGTATGACATTGCCAATGCGATCGAGGGCAAATTCGATGTCGATGCAATCGTCGGACACGGCTACTTCAATTTCCTGTATTGCAGCAAAAAGCGATCGAAACCTCTCCGATTTGATTTCACCTACGGCATCCCTGAATACATACAGGGTTCGATTATTGTATTGCCCTGAGGTGATGGTGTCGGTTGTGCCACTTTCATCGTCGTAATTCACCACATAATATGGTGCGCCGGTGCTCATATCCTGCGTAAACACAACACCGCTCATCGCGACATCCGATACCATCTCTTGAACAAGCACCTGATCATAGCGACTGACCGCACACTGACCTTTCTGATAGCTGGCTATCACGTCATTGATCGCCGCTGCCACTGCCTCACGAGACCTTGACGGTATATCGGGAAGTGAAAGAAAGGCTCCTGCGTGCCCAGATTGGGCGCCGTCCTCGGCTTGGCAGGAAGACCGAACAATTAACATTTTGTCAGGAAACTTTGCCTGAATGCTGTCAAGAACAACCCCTTGGTCCTGCGCCCAATTTTCTACACAAAAACTTAAGGAAACAGGCACCTTACTTTTTGCGAGCACATGCCTAAGACGGTCCAGTGTTTCTGCCTTTGTGCCAAATTCAAATGAACTCCTAAACAATGAATAACTCCAATAAAACTGGCGGGGCCACAATAACCCACTCACAAAAATGAAATTCGCGGCAGGGACAGCTGCTCTTTGAGCCGATCAATATCACGCTCCAAATCACTGTCGCACCAAGGATGTCGTTTCCACTTACCTATTCTCAGCTTAGACCTCTCACTAAAAAACACAGTTAGAGGGCACCAATCCAGCAAACTCAGGTCTAGAAAGTCAAAAATGCGCTTGGTTGTGGTTTCATTGTCCATAACCAGTTCTTCATATTGAACCTGCAGAATATTGTAAGAGGAATCTTCCTGCCGCGCGGCGAGATGATTTGCTACCTTCTTCCTAAATTTCAAAAACACCTCAACCACATCGTCCTGAATGGGCTCGTCGTCTTCGTCCCACGGCCGCACGCCAAGGGCCCGATTGCGTTCCATCATGGACTTGATGAGCGGTCTCATCGAAATATATTGGTCGCGCCAGTCCCGATCAACAACGATATATTTCATTGTCGGCAGCGCCCGGCGCGCATCCTCAAAATACGGTGGGGCCACAAGCTGATCGAAAACCGCGTAGCGCGGCGCAGGGCGCCCGCTGCTGGCGGCAACGCTTCGTCCCGCCTGGTCGAGAACTGTCTTGACCGACGCCGAAAGGTCAGCCTCACAAAACTGGTCCGGCGCCGCCGAAATATCGGCGAGCATCAGGTCTAGCACCTTGCGGCTGGCCCGGTAGTCCGGCCCGAGCGTTTTGCCAGCTCCCGTGCGTTGGCCGAAAAACAGTTCCGGGTACCAGCCCAACTTTCGGCCAATGCGCCGCCCCACAGCGCGAAAAGGATAGAGATCCGACCGGTCGAAATCGCACATACGCGACCGGTGTGCCACTAACGCCTTCTCGGGAAAATCACCGTTTGCAAGGGGGGTGAAGACTTCCTGAAAAAACTGCCCGAAAGAGAAAAGCGAAAATTCGCCCGGCACGACGGCGCAATCAGTATGTTCGGTCAGTAGATCCACTACCGCGCTGGCCCCGGTCCAGTAGGCCCCGGAGATACAGAGCGGCGTAATATTTGTGTCGTCAGTCATTCCTGAATCTGTTCCAATACTGTGTGACACACCAACAGCCAGGCCCACCCGGGCCATCGCTTACCGGCTCGCAGTCTCCCTGCCAGGCCGCGCATATCCTTCAACCCACCGACAAAGAATGGGATAGAGCGCCTCCCGGTCATTGTCAGCCAGCGCCGCCTTGATGCCCGCCAGCATAGCCGCCACATCCTTGTGGTTCAAAGGAGGTTCGGCGGCCCGCATGATCTTCTCATGAGGGGTCGCAGTCAAACTGTCGTTGTCGGTCAGCAGCTCTTCATAGAGCTTTTCGCCCGGTCGCAGCCCGACGATCTCTATTTCGATATCGCCGTCCTCCGCGCCTTCTTCCTTGACCCGGTATCCCGCCAGTTTGATCATCTGGCGCGCCACATCAAGGATTTTCACCGGCTCGCCCATATCAAGCACAAACACGTCGCCGCCCGAGGCATACGCCCCCGCCAACAGCACAAGCCGCGAGGCTTCGGGGATGGTCATGAAAAAGCGTGTCATCTCGGGGTGGGTCACAGTCACCGGCCCACCGTTCGCAATCTGGCGCTGAAACAGCGGCAATACGGACCCGGACGAGCCGAGCACATTGCCAAACCGTACCATCGAATAGATGGTCCGTTTCGACCGCGTTTGCATATCCTGCAGGATCAGCTCGGCAATCCTCTTGGTTGCCCCCATCACATTGGTTGGACGCACCGCCTTGTCTGTCGAAATCATGATGAAACGTTCGACGCCCGCCGCCTGCGCCGCCTGTGCGACGACAAGGGTTCCGAGCACATTGTTTCGGGCGCCTTCAAGCTCATTGTCCTCGACAAGCGGGACATGCTTGTAGGCCGCCGCATGAAGGATGATGTCGACCCGCTGTTCCACCAGCACGCATGCTATGCGGTCCTTGCCAGTGATGGATCCGAGACGGGTGGTCACAACAATGCCGTGAGCATCCGCGTGGGGGCGCAGTTCCCGGTCAATCTCGTACAGGGCAAATTCGCTTTGCTCATACAGCACGATCTGCGCAGGACGGCAGCTCACCAGTTGGCGGCATAGTTCCGATCCGATCGAGCCACCAGCGCCTGTCACCATGATCACTCGGCCCGCATAGGCCTTAGCAACGTCCGGGATATCAAGATCCACCTTGTCCCTGCCAAGTAGTTCGTCGGGTGCTACCGTCCTTAGGCTGTCCTGCGGCCCCTTGCCCGACACCATCTCGACAAAGGACGGCAAAACCTGTACTTCACATGGCAATTTCGTCAGCTTAGCCATGATCTCGTTTTGCCGGGCTTGCGGCGCCGAGGGGATCGCGAGGATGATCCGCTCAATCCTCCTGTCCTCCGCCATGGCTTCCAGCTTGGCAGGCTTGTCCACCTTGAGCCCGCACACGATCACACCATGCAGCGAGGGATTGTCGTCTACAAATCCGATCGGATTGATTTCCGGGGACTGGCGAAGGGCGGACACAAGCTGAATGCCGGCGGCACCTGCTCCGTATACAACAACCGGTACCGCTGAGCCTTTCAATTGGCGGTGCTGCAGAAAATAAAGCAGCTGCGCCCCGAGAATCCGCGCGGTAACGCTGGTCAGGAAAAAGATCGAAGCAAATATGATTGGCACCGACCGAGGCGCCCAAAGGCGGAAGAAATACACGAGCAAGACAGCCAGAAGCAGCAACAGGACCGATACCAACCCGATCCGGGTTATTGTCGAGCCTTCAAAAACATGTAGCTTGATCCGGTGTAGGCCGAACGCATAAATCAGGATCACGCCGATCCCCGTCATTGAAGCCAACAGGACCCAAGAATGGCCCTGACCCACAAAGGGCGCCAGTGTATCAAGCCGCAGAGCAAAAGCGACATACAAACTTGAAGGCACCAGAAGGCTATCAAGCGAGAATAAAATCGCCCTTTTCGCCCATCTTGGTAGATTTGTCAGAAATTCATAGATCATTATATTTTCAAGAAATTTTAGCCGCCCACCTGATGGTGTCCGGACCTAAGTGATTGGCCTACATTATCTGGTCCGCCACAGGCAAGCCTCACCCCCCCGAATCAAACATGCTACTCCCACTAACACCGTTGCCAGCTATATCATCCGAGCTGACTTTTACGCAAGCTTGATCGGAAAAAGGGGTAGTGCTGCTCGCCAGACACAGGCCGCCCAGAAACGCCGACACCCGACTTTTTCATCAGCCTGCGACCACGAAATTTTCTGCGGTCAGGGCTTGTTCGGCGTTCCAGCGGTAGGCGGCCATTGCCGCGGCAGGCGCTAAAGTCAACAAATGCCATGTTGGAGGCAAGGGGTACCGGCTGTTCGGTGATCCAATAGTTCCCGAAAAAGACCTGGGGTGCTTGGGCAGGAAAGAAGCTTACTGAACCGAGCCCGCCCGCGCAAGCGACGCGCCATGGACCTGGCTTTGCCGGAGAAGCTCTCTGGCGACAAGGCGTGCACCATATAATGACATATGATCCTCGTTATAATAGAGCGCCCGACCATCGAGGGAGGCGAAACAGACCGCTTTCTTACAGAAGAGATCCGCAGGGTCAACAACCAGGACCGGCACAGGCAGCGCTTTGAGCCATTCGCTTATATCCGCGGTACGCGCCAGCCACCAGGATCGGGGCACACTGGTCATGTTGCCGTCGACAAAATCGGCGGTATCCCGAATCAATCTGCGCAGCCCATAACGCAGCTCTGGTGCCTGCAACACAAGAACCACATTCCGGCCCGCGTCCACCAGAGTGCGCTGGATGGCCTCGTAGGAACGCAGCACATCCTGCTGCTGGGCAGGCGGTATCTCGTCAGGAAGGTCGGGATAATGATCCAGGTGCTCGCCATGTAGCGCCCACGCCATTCGGTAGGACAGCACCACATTTTCGATCTCCGGTCGGGCCAGGATGGTCGCCACAGCCTCCTTGACCCATCGCGCGCATGGATCGGTCGTGTCGGACGACCAGCGGGGCGGGCAACTGCTGAAGGACAGCTGCAGGACCCCGTCGCCCTGCCCGCGCAACTCGTCAGCAAGGGCATAGGAGATTTCAACCGCATGGCTGTCCCCCAACACCGCCCAGCGCGGCGTCGGGGTGAAATAGGTGCAGGCATTAGCCGGTGCCAGATAATCGGTGCCGCCCGTGTGGCATTCGTCCCGCTTCGGCGATGGTGTCGCTTTAGCCAGCATGGTTTGCTGTGCCAATGAAAACCGATCCGGAAAGCCGCCGGACAATATGCCTGAGAGCGCAAAGCCGATCAGCAAGACTGCCCCGATGGCGGAGATCGAATAAACCCTGTTCCGTGCCATCTGCTTGCGGTTTCGGAAGGGCTTTTCCACCAGCAGCCAGCTGATATAGGCCAGCACCAATGTCAAGCCTGTCAGGCCCAGGAAGACCCAGGGCTCAGGTTCCACCGCACCTCCATAGCGCCTGAAGGCAAACAGCGGTTGATGCCAGAGATAGGCGCTGTAGGAAATGGTTCCGAGACCGACCAGCGGGCCGCAGGACAGCCACCGGTGCGCCCAGGTCGACGGTGCAGTGCAAAAAAGCAATAGCGCAGCACCGAGTACGGGGGACAGGGCTGCGATCCCCGGAAAGGGCGTCAGGTCATCGTAAGCGAACATCGGCACAACCACCAGGGTCAGCCCAAGCCCACCCAACAAATTGCTGGTGATGCCCTCTGGCACCATATATCCCCTACGGTGCAGGATAGCGATCCCCCAGCCGGCCAGCAGCTCCCACATTCGTGTTGATAAAAGATAGAAGGCAGCCACAGGTGTGTTGTTGACGGCCCAGACGGCAACCGCGAGGCTGACCACGAACAGGGCACATGATGCCGCTATCGAAAACCTGAAGCCCCGCCGCCAGGTCCACACGAGAAACAGCGGGAACAGAAGGTAAAACTGTTCCTCAACTCCGAGGCTCCAGGTATGCAGGAGCGGTTTCAATTCCGACGCCGCGGAGAAATATCCGCTTTCCTGCCAGAAATGCATGTTGGAGAAAAACAGCACAACAGACAGCACGCTTTCTGAAAAGTCGGTCATGTCGGTTGGCAGCATATAGAACCAGGCGAAAGGCAATGTCGCCAGCGTCACAAGCAGTAGCGGCGGTACGATGCGGCGAATTCGCTTCTCATAGAAAAAGACCAGGCTGAATCTCTTCTGGTCTTCATCCCGCAGGATAATCTGGGTGATGAGATAGCCGCTGATGACGAAAAAGACGTCAACCCCGACATAGCCACCGCTGAACAGGCTGAATTTGGCGTGGCAGAATATTGCCGCCAGCAACGAAATTGCCCGCATCCCTTCGATTTCGGGACGATAGGTCACGCCGCCTCTATCTCCATTGCTGCTGTGATCATCGTTTGGGCAAACCATAGGGTGAGCAGCCAACACGCACAAGCGTTCTTGTGGCCTTTCGAGCGAAAAGAAGACACAAAACAAAAAAGCCACCGGATCGGTGGCTTCTTGTAACTCGTTGATTTCTCAAGGAGAAGATGGAGCGGGCGATGAGATTCGAACTCACGACCCCAACCTTGGCTAGGTTGTGCTCTACCCCTGAGCTACGCCCGCTCAATCGCGTATCCGGCCTGAGAGGCCGGCGGGGTAACAGGCGGCAGTGCCGTCTGCGTGGCGGGATAATAGCCATGCGCACGTCCATTGCAATACCTTTTTTATTTTTTTTAAAAAATACAGTTAACATACTGTTTTTAAATAATTTTTATGCCATATTCAGGCTCTGATAGATGACTTGATCGGGATAAAAACGATGGAATCGCCCAAAACGGAAGAAGAGCTGTTTAGCTTTCTGGAATCGCTCAGCATCGAAACCGAGACATACCGGCACTCACCAGTCTTTACCGTTGAGGAAGCGCAGGCGGAACGTGCCCACATGCCCAAAGGCGGCGGGCACAGCAAAAACCTGTTTGTGCGGGACAAGAAAAAACGGCGCGCGCTGGTGGTTGTTGACGAAGACCGCAGGGTAGACCTGAAGGCCCTTTCGGAAAAGCTGGGGATGGGGCGATTGTCGTTCGGCAGCGCAGACAGCCTGAAATCCATGCTTGGCGTGATCCCTGGCTCCGTCACCCCCTTTGCGCTCATTAACGCGCAGTCGGGCATAGGCGAAGAGCCAACCCTTCTTGTTGCGCTAGACAAAGCCATGATGGCCAAGTCGCCGCTTTACTATCACCCGCTTCACAATGCTGCCACCACCGCAATAACGCCGGATGACCTTCTCCGCTTCATAAAGGCCTGTGGCTATGAGCCGCTCATTGTTGATCTCGACTGAACCCAACACGGTTGCACGGCCCGAAAAGTTTCCTATGTCTGATGGGTAAAATCGGCACTGGCAAAGGCTGCCGGAACGCCTTATGGTCTTGGTGGAGCAAGACACCAATCTATTTCCAAGAGTTGTGATTATGGATCAGTTTATGACAGGCGCTGACAGCATGCAGGCTGGCAGCAAGGCATCAATCAAGGACGGGTCGATCGAGACCTTCAGCGAAGACGTGATCATGGCCTCGCGCGAGCGGCCTGTTATCGTGGATTTCTGGGCTGACTGGTGCGGCCCCTGCAAACAGCTTATGCCCGCACTGGAAAGCGCCGTGCAAGCCGCAGGTGGCGCTGTATCGCTGGTGAAAATCAACGCTGACGAAAACAAGACCTTGTGCGCCCAGCTTCAGGTTCAGAGCCTGCCAACCGTGCTTGCCTTCTGGCAGGGCCAGCCTGTTGATGGTTTCCAGGGCGCTGTGCCGCCCTCGCAGCTCAAGGCGTTTATTGACCGACTGGTGGACGCCTCCGGCGGCAAAGGCGCGGGTGATCCGCTCGCTGAAGCGCTTGAGATGGCAGATCAGGCCATGGAAGCTGGCGAAACCATGCAGGCCGCGCAGATTTACCAGCAGGTCCTGCAGCACGACCAGACAAACGCCCAGGCGCT